>CAKPKL010000015.1 GCA_934167485.1 uncultured Bacilli bacterium | reverse complement strand
CTCCTGGCCTGGTGGGCTCTTTTTATTGTATCAAAAAACCACACCTACTGGTGCGGTTGAAATTTCAATTTAGGAAAGTAAGATAAACTTACTTTTAATTATTTAATAATTTCTGAAATTGATCCAGAACCAACTGTTCTACCACCTTCACGGATTGAGAATTTAGTTCCGTTTTCAATAGCGATTGGAGCTATTAATTCAACTGTCATTTCAACATTGTCTCCAGGCATAACCATTTCAACACCTTCTGGTAATTCAATAACACCAGTAACGTCTGTAGTTCTGAAATAGAATTGTGGACGATAGTTACTGAAGAATGGAGTATGTCTTCCACCTTCTTCTTTAGTTAAAACATAAACTTGTGCTTTAAACTTAGTATGAGGTGTAACACTTCCTGGTTTAGCTAATACTTGACCACGTTCAACATCTTCACGAGAAATACCACGTAATAATACACCAGCATTATCTCCACATTCAGCATAATCAAGTGATTTTCTAAACATTTCTATTCCTGTAACAACAGTTTTCTTAGTTTCTTTTAAACCAACGATTTCAACTTCGTCATTTAATCTTAATTGTCCACGTTCAACACGTCCAGTAACAACTGTTCCACGTCCAGTAATTGTGAAAACGTCTTCAATTGGCATTAAGAATGGTTTATCAGTATCTCTAGCTGGAGTTTCTATCCAGTTATCAACTGCATCCATAAGTTCAAGAATTTTTTCTTCATATTTAGCATCTCCTTCAAGAGCTTTTAAAGCAGAACCACGAATTATTGGAGTATTATCTCCATCGTATCCATATTCGCTTAATAATTCACGAACTTCCATTTCAACTAAGTCTAATAACTCTTCGTCATCAACCATATCACATTTATTTAAGAATACAACCATACGAGGTACTCCTACTTGACGTGATAATAAGATATGTTCACGAGTTTGAGCCATAGGTCCATCTGTAGCAGCTATAACAAGAATAGCTCCGTCCATTTGAGCAGCACCAGTAATCATGTTTTTAACATAGTCAGCATGTCCTGGGCAGTCAACGTGAGCATAATGACGTTTGTCAGTTTCATACTCAACGTGTGCAGTATTTATAGTAATACCACGTTCTCTTTCTTCAGGTGCTTTATCGATATCAGCATATCCTTCGAATTTAGCTAAACCTTTTTTAGATAGAACACTAGTAATAGCAGCTGTTAAAGTTGTTTTACCGTGATCTACGTGTCCAATTGTACCAATGTTAACATGTGGTTTTGAACGATCATATTTTGCTTTTGCCATATTTATTTCCTCCTTTATTTAAATACAATAATATTTTATATCAATTAGCAAAAAATATCAATACTTTTTTGAAATTTATTTATGAAGAAGTAAAGTACTTCTTCATAAATTACTAATTTCCATTTTTCTTAATTACTTCTTCAGCAATGTTTCTTGGAACCTCTTCATAGTGATCAAATTCCATAACGAAATTTCCACGACCTTGAGTATTACTACGAAGTGATGTAGCATATCCAAACATTTCTGAAAGTGGTACCATTGCATCAATTGCAAGTGCATTACCACGAGATTCTTGACCCATAGGACGTCCACGACGAGATGTAATATCTCCCATAACATTTCCTAAATACTCATCTGGTACAACAACTTGTACTTTCATGATTGGTTCAAGAAGAACTGCTTTACATTTAGTTTTAGCATCTTTAAGAGCTAAAGAAGCAGCAACTTTAAATGCCATTTCTGATGAGTCTACCTCATGGTATGATCCATCAAATAATGTAGCTTTAACATCTATCATTGGGAATCCAGCAAGAACACCAGTTTTAAGTGCATCTTGTAATCCTTTATCAGTTACAGGTATATATTCACGAGGAACTACACCACCAACGATAGCATCAACGAATTCATATCCTTTTCCTGGATTTGGTTCGAATTTAATCTTAACATGTCCGTATTGTCCACGACCACCTGATTGTTTAATGTATTTACCTTCACATTCAGCAGCTTGTGTAATTGTTTCACGATAAGCAACTTGAGGTTGACCAATATTAGCCTCTACATTAAATTCTCTTTTCATACGGTCTACAATGATGTCAAGGTGTAACTCACCCATTCCAGCTATAATAGTTTGACCAGTTTCATGGTTTGTTGAAGCTCTAAATGTTGGATCTTCTTCAGATAATTTTTGAAGAGCTATAGCCATTTTATCTTGATCTGCTTTTGATTTTGGTTCAACTGCAAGTTCAATAACTGGTTCTGGGAATACCATAGATTCTAGAATACAAGGTTTCTTTTCATCACATAAAGTATCTCCAGTTGTTGTATTTTTAAGACCTACTGCTGCAGCTATATCACCAGTCCATACTTCAGTTATTTCTGTACGGTTATTAGCATGCATAAGTAATATACGTCCTATTCTTTCTTTTACATTCTTAGTAGCATTTAATACATAAGAACCACTTGTTAAATGTCCAGAATAAACTCTGAAGAAAGAAAGTCTTCCTACAAATGGATCTGTCATTATTTTGAATGCTAAAGCTGAGAATGGTTCAGAATCTTTTGGATGTCTTTCTATTTCATTACCATCTAAATCTACACCCTTAATAGATTCTACATCAATTGGGCTTGGTAAGTAATCAATTACTGCATCAAGTGCTAATTTAACACCAGTATTTCCTAATGCAGTACCACATAATACTGGGAAGAATTCAACAGCAAGTGTACCTTTACGAATTGCACGTTTAATTAAATCTACACTAACTTCTTCTCCTTCTAAGTATTTTTCCATTAATTCATCATCAAATTCAGCAACAGCTTCAATTAAATCATTACGTTTCTCTTCTACAACATCTACTAAATCCTCAGGAATATCAATTTCAGTTGGATTTTCATGTTGATCGTGATCATAATGATAAGCTTTTTTAGTAACTAAATCTATAATTCCATCAAATTCATTTTCTGCTCCAATTGGCCATTGTATAGGCTTAGCATTAACACCAAGTCTTGAATCTATAGTAGATAAACTATATTCAAAACTAGCACCCATTTTGTCCATTTTATTACAGAAAATCATTCTTGGAACCTTAAATTCAGTAGCCTGACGCCATACTGTTTCAGTTTGAGGTTCAACTCCTGCTTGTGCATCCAAAAGTGCAATTGCACCATCAAGTACACGAAGACTTCTTGATACTTCAACTGTAAAATCTACGTGCCCTGGAGTATCGATTATATTTAATCTATGCTTATTCCAGTAAGCAGTAGTGGCAGCTGAAGTTATTGTAATACCACGTTCTTGTTCTTGTGCCATCCAGTCCATTTGTGATTCACCATCATGAGTTTCACCAATTTTATGGATTTTACCAGTATGGAATAATACACGCTCAGTAAATGTTGTTTTACCAGCATCAATGTGAGCCATTATTCCTATGTTACGTGTATTTTCTAGACTATATTCACGAGCCATACTTTATTTCCTTTCTTATTACCATCTATAATGAGCGAATGCTTTATTAGCTTCTGCCATTCTGTGAGTTTCTTCACGTTTTTTAACTGCTGCACCAGTTCCATTAGATGCATCAATTATTTCATTAGCAAGATTTTCAGCCATAGAATGACCACCACGTAATCTTGCATAATTTATTAACCAACGAATTCCTAAAGCTTGTTTACGGTCAGCTTTAACTTCAATAGGCACTTGATAGTTAGCTCCACCTACACGACGAGATTTAACTTCTAATTGAGGCATTATATTCTCTAAAGCTTTATTTAAAACGTCCATTGGTTCTTGATTAGTTTTTTCTTTTACTATTTCCATAGCATCATAGAAAATTGTTTGAGCAATTCCTTTTTTACCATCATACATAATTGAATTTATGATTTTAGTAACTAATTTAGAATTATATATAGGATCTGCTAAAACGTCTCTTTTTACTGCACGTCTCTTACGCATATTCTTTTCCTCCTTATTTATTATTTAGTTTTTGGTTTTTTAGTTCCGTATTTACTACGTCCTTTACGACGTTTTTCAATACCAGCTGTATCAAGTGTTCCACGAACAATGTGATAACGAACACCGATTAAGTCTTTAACACGTCCACCACGTATTAAAACAACACTGTGCTCTTGTAAATTATGTCCTTCCCCAGGTATGTATGCTGTAACCTCCATATTATTTGAAAGTCTAACACGGGCATACTTTCTTAATGCTGAGTTTGGTTTCTTTGGTGTCATTGTTCCAACACGAGTACATACACCACGTTTTTGTGGAGCTGTTTTATTTGTTTGTACTTTATCTTTACTGTTATATCCAATATTTAAAACAGGTGATTTACTCTTTTTAGTCTTCTTAGATCTATTCTTTCTAACTAATTGATTTATTGTTGGCATAAATATCTCCTTTCTTTACACACTTCCAGGTGTTTCAAATTTATCCTAATTAAAGATTTGCAAAAGAGCAAATCTCAATTAAAACCTTAAATAATATATCATTTAATCATATTAAAGTCAACACTTTTATAATAAAATAATTAAATTTTTACACACTATTCAAAAAATATTCTTTGTATAGCAGGATCATTCATAAAATTAGAATAATAAACTAAAGAAATACAAAATGCTACTATAAGTATTAATACATACCAAAACATTGATCTTACTCCCCATTTAGCCATAACTACCTCCTAAAGTAACACTTTATCTTCTTCTATTTCTTTAAACTTATATAACTTTGCAGGTCTACCACACCTACTCTCAGTATATCTATCAAGTTCTTCTATAATACCTAATCTTATAAATTTTTTTCTAAAATTTCTACGATCATACTTAGTATTTAAAATATTTTCATACAATTTTTGAAGTTCCGGTAATACAAATTCACCAGGATATAATTTCTTAATAGTACTAAAAAGCACCAATTCCTGTTTTAATTGTTCTAACATTTTATCTGTATACTTATTTTTCAAATTATTTATTGATATAAATTTATAATCCTCATTACTTAATTTAAAATCATTTATATTAACTATATCTAAATATATTATTGAAACAACTAATTTATCTTTTTCTTTATTACAAAAGGTATAACATTGCTTTAAATTTATATTATTATTTATCTCATTTTTAATATAAGTACTATTAATATAATCTATGTCATTATCACAATCTATTATTATTAATTTATTATTTTTTGTTAATACATTAACAATACCATCTATAATAGTGATAATACCTATAACACTCTTTACTTCTATTTTCATATAAACCTCTTTGTGTTTTTAATACACCTTTATTTTAGTTCAAAAACAATACTTTGTCAAATCATTAAATATTCAATTAATCTATCAATTTTTTCTTCATTAAAAACTATATCATAAATAATATCTATTGTAGGTATACTAATTTTTTTGTTTTTAATCAATTTATATATACTCTTTAAAGTATATAACCCTTCTACTGTATTAGAACTTTTAAAATGCTCTAATTCTTTATTACTTACACCCTGTCCTATTAATTTACCATAACAATAATTTCTACTTTTTTCACTAGTACAAGTAAGTAAAATATCTCCAAAACCAGCAAAAGATAAAACAGTTTTTTTAGAACCACCCAAAGCATGTATTAAAGCTTTTATATCATGGAGTGATTCAGTTATTAATAAAGCCTGTGTTGATATGGGGTATCCCATACCATCCACCATACCAGATGCAAGTGCGATTATATTTTTAACAGAACCACATACTTCTATTCCAATTATATCATCAGTTGGATATAACTTAAAATGATCATTGCAAAATGCAGTTTCTATTATATTTATTGTTTTCTTATTTTTGGATGCTAAAGATAATCCTACAGGAACCTTCTTTATTAAATCAATCGCAAAACTAGGCCCAGATATAGCTCCAATATTTTTTGTTTGAATTTGTTTTTTTACCATATCATGTATAAATAAACAAGTTCCTTGTTCAATACCTTTACTTGCTATACAAATATGTTGATTTGGTTTAATATATTTTTTTAATCTTTTACATACATCAGTTATAAAAGCAGTTGGTATTGCTAGTACTATTAAAGTACTTAAATTAATTGCTTCTTCTAAATTAGTAGTTACATTAATATTTTTATTTAACTTAAAACCTTTTAATTTTGAACTAGTCTTAGTATTTATAAGTTCACTTTTCTCTTCTTCAAAACTAGTCCATAAAACAACTTCATTATTATTCTCAACTAATATTGATGATAAAGCAAGACCATATGCTCCTGTACCAAGTATTGTGACTTTCATAAATTCTCCTTTATTATTTATTTGGATCTACAATTATTTTTACTGCATCTGTAGTACCATTTGTAAGTTTTTCATAAGATGCTTGTACATCTTTTAATCCAACAACACTATCTAAGAATTTAAGAACATTTATTTGTTTATTAGATATTAAATCTATACAAGTTTTAAATTCTTCTTTAGTATATGCAATAGCTCCCTGAACTTTTAATTCATGCATAACTGCTATTACTGTTGGAATAGTAATAGGTTCCAAAGAAACTCCAACAAGAACTACTACTCCACCTGTCTTAGATGCCATAAATGCACTTGTAACTGCTCCTGAATTACCAGAACAATCTATAACTTTATCAAATCCACATATAGTTTTAGACATAACATTTTCTAAAAACTTAGGATCTAATGCATTTAAATATTCATCAGCTACACCAAGTGAAACTGCTTTCTTTCCACGAGATTCATTTGTCTCAGATATTGCTACATAACTTGCACCTTCCATTTTAGCAAACATAGCAGATACTAAACCAATAATACCTCCACCAATTACTAAAACCTTATCTCCTACCTTAATATCAGCAAGTCTTATAGCATGTAATCCAACAGCAGTAGGTTCAACCATAGCAGCTTCCTCATTACTGACATTGTCAGGTACCTTAATTACCATATCAGGTCTAATAGCCATTTGAGGCGCTAAAGCACCCGGATTAGTTAAAGAAAGTCCAGTAGCTCTAGTCCAAGTTTCTATGCAATATTGTGGATTACCAGATAAACAAGCATGACATTTACCACATGGAGATATTGGTAAAGCTGTAACTCTATCTCCTGCCTTTAAATCTATTCTATTTCCTGGATCTTTTACAACACCACAGTACTCATGACCTAAAACAAGTCCCTTAGGTTCACCAGATACCCAATAATGTATATCCGAACCACATATACCTGCAGTTTTAACATCTATTATAACATTTACTCCATCACTCTTTGGTTCTTCTATTTCTTTTATTTCAAATTCTCTTACCCCTTTAAGTGCAACACACTTCATATTATTCCTCCTATCATATGTATAAATTATAACATTATTCTTTAATATTGTAAATCATAAAAAAACTAACATAATTATTAGTTTTTCGAATTTATTAATTTAGCTTAGATTTTAAGACAGTTATAACTGGGCGAACGCCAAAGAAGATGCCGCGGCCGACGCCGTAGTAGCTCAAGCTGCCATCATAGTTCACATTCCACGCGTTGTTAGAATTAGACGCATTAGGGGAACCAATCAAAGACTACACAAACTTTTGTAGCATTATCCCAATTATAAAATATTTTTAAATATTTATAACCAAATTTAATGATAGCCAGCCAATTTGAATTCTCAAATTGGCCCTACCTAACGGCAAAAACTAAAGATTTTTGCCTATTACAATCCGAACAAGTTCGCCTTGCCTGTTCATCTATCAATATTTTTTCTACATCTTTATTTTTTTATTCTCTGTTATTTCTCTATTACCATTCATAAGAGATTAGATTTTGAGACAGTTATAACTGGACGAACGCCATAGACGTCGCGGCCGACGAAGCCCCCCAAGAGGCCAGCATAGCTCACATTCCACGCGTAGTTAGAATAAGATGCACGAGGGGATATTGTCCAATATCCAGATGTTTCTACATCTGAATTATTTAAACATCCCCATTTTTCACATGATATATGTGTTCTATCATATAACCATCCATATTTACATCCACTTGTATTTCCACTTTTACATGTTGGACTTGCAGTATCTGTGTTTGTATCAAAATAAAATGTTGAACCTGATGTTTTTTCATCAAATGTTGTATTTCCTGTGATTTGAGCTACTTCTTGCGCTGTTATTAGTCTTGCTTTATAACTACTATAATCTATTGTATATTTTGCTTTACTTGTTTGGCCTGTTTGATCTATTGAATAATTTGTTGGAACTTCTGTACCAATCCAATCTTTTGTATCTTCATTTAATTTATTTAAAAATTCTTCACTTGGACCACTTGCATTACTCCTACTTGAATTCCATGCAATAAGTGCTGTTGTATTATGATCTAATAATAAGTTTAATGTATCACTTCCATCATCATTAAATGCATAAAATTTCATACATCCATTTTGATTTTCTGTCCCATTTATTCCATTATATCCTGTTTTACTATTTTCTTCATTATAATTATCACAACTCTTACCTGTTGTTACATCAAAATATACTACTTCTCCATTTGCATAAGTTTTATTATTTGCATCTTCAATTTTTCCATATGTATATTCTGTTTCTTTTCCATTTACTTTACAACCTTTTAATGATATTTCCCCTTGTGTTGTTATATTTACTTCACATACTACTTTAGCTCCATTATAATCTACTTTTAATGTTGTATCTCCTTGGGTTAATGTTTTACCATCTTCTGTTGTATATTTTCCACTTGGTATTGCCTGTCCATTTAGTTGAGCTTTTGCTACTGCATTCTCTACTGCACCTCCATACAGTTCTATACTTCTCTTTATACTAGAATTTTTACTATCTTCTATTATATCTAATACTATTGGAGTTGCTATTAATGCGATTATTGCAAGTATTACTATTACTGCTAAAAGTTCTATTAACGTAAAACCATTTCTTTTCATTTTATCCTCCTATATTTTACTATCTAAATTATATATTATTTTTTACTTATAGTCAATAACTTAATGAGTATCATTAAATGAGTATTTTACACCAGTTTATACATTCTTGAAAGTATTCTTTCATCACTACAATATTCCATTATAAAATGATTATCTTTCTTACATATTATTATTCCTATTGTCTTATCTTGTTCTATTCTCTTTATATTTTTATCTATATAATTCATATATGTTTCTATTTGTCCTATATGTTCTTTCTTTAATTCTGTTACTTTAAGTTCTACTACTACATAACAATTATAATTTATATTATATAACAATAAATCTATATAATTATATCTATTTCCTATTTTTATTTTATATTCATTATCTATAAAACTAAACCCATCTCCTAATTCTTTCATAAAACTAGATATATCTTCAAGTATTAACTTTTGTAATACTTTCTCTGATATTTCTTTATAATCATAACTATTCTTTATTAATATTGGATTCTTTACAAAATCATTTACTTTTTCCTCTTCTTTTTTTATTAATTTTTCTTTTGTTTTATCATCTAATCTTTCATATTCTTTATTTTTTATTCTTTCTCTTAACTCTCTTACTGATAGATTTTGTTGTTCTGTTATTCTTATATAGTAATTTATTTCATTTGTATCTTTTATAGATAGCATTTCTCTATAATGAGTCCATGTCAATTGGTCACTTAATGAGTGACTTTTTTTAAAAAGGTAATAAAACTTTCTCATATATTTCAAATTAGTTTGTGTATATCCTTTACCCAATTCATTAGTTAATCTCTTAGAATACTCTTTAATAATACCTTCTCCATAATGTTTACCTGCCTCAGAAAGTAATTTACCTACATTATAATATGTATTTAAATCACTTCTATTTTTACTATAATCTTTTACTCTCTTTGTTATCTCATTATTTACTAATTCTTCTTTTATTTCTCTATAATAATTTATAAATATCACCTCCTACTTTTAATATACTACATAACTTTCTTATTTCCTTTTTTCATGAAAAAAATCATGAATTTTTATTCATGATTAATTTAATTTATCTGTGATTTTGATATTGTGATTACTGGGCGAATGCCAACATTGTCACCATTATCAACACCTATAACAAATAATTCACTGTTGTAGATTAAAGTACCTTTAGATTCAAATGATACAAACCAAACGTAATTGGAATAGTTTGTTGTATTTGGAGTTGATGTCCAATATCCATATGATGTTGGAAGTCCACTAATGTTTCCAATTAACCATGTTGATAATTTTGAATATGTAACATTACTATCAGTCTAAGCATTATCCCTACCTGCGATTGCTATTTGTTGTTCTGTTGGTAAATTTATTTGAAATTCTGTTAATTTTGTCCAATTTTTTGTGCTGTTTTTTAAGTATTCTAAAGCTGTTATTGGACCATATTCATTTGTCGTGCAAACATTTACATATTGACAACTTCCACCATCATTAGATAAATCTTCTCCACCAACAGCTAAATAATCTTCTTTTGATACCCATGCTACTGTATTTCCACTTGTTGGTTTATTTCCTTCTACTGTTACTTTTATTTCTGTTTCTATACATTTATTATCTGTTATCTCACTTGAACATAAATTTCCATTCTCCATTATATAATATGTTCCATTACTTAATACTTTTCCATTTAATTGATATCTTGCGACTGCTTGTTATACTCCATCCATATATAATTCTGAACTTCTCTTTATACTAGATTTTTTAATATCATCTATTATATCTAATGCTATTGGGGTAGCTATTAGAGCAATTATAGCTAGTATTACTATGACTGCTAAAAGTTCTATTAATGTAAATCCTTTATTCATTTTTTCTCGTATACATTATACTAAAATCTAAAATATATAAATGGATTATAACTTGAAGCTATTATGCTTACAATGCTTAATAATAGTAACACTACTACTATTATATCTCCTATAGTTTTATTTTTATAAATAAGATTTTTAAGTAAAGGGGTGCTTGCTAATATAGCTATTATAAATACTATAATTGTTCTTACTTTAAATATTTGTAATTCATTAAATATACTTATATTACCAAATCCATTTAATCCAAATAATGATTTAAAAGCCTCACCTAACAGATTTATATCTGTAAAGTAGAATATTATAAAACCAATTATTACTACTATAATAGTATAAATATGTCCTATTATTTTAGGTATTTTATTTATTATATCTTTAAATACAAATTTTTCTAGTATTAAAAATATAAAATAGTATAATCCCCATAAAATAAAATTCCAACTAGCACCATGCCAAAAGCCTGTTAAAAACCATACTACAAATAAATTAAATATATGTCTTACTTTACTACATCTATTACCACCCATTGGTATATATACATAATCTCTAAAAAATGTAGATAGTGATATATGCCACCTTCTCCAAAAATCAGTAATAGTTCGAGCTATATATGGAAAGTTAAAGTTTTCTAAGTAATGAAAGCCTAACATTCTTCCAAGTCCTATTGCCATATCACTATATCCTGAAAAATCAAAGTATATTTGGAATGTGAATGCAATAGCAGCCACTAAAACACCTATAAATCCTAAATCTTTAATACAAGATGCATATAACGTATCAGCAACATAAGCCATTTCATTTGCGATAATTGCCTTTTTAGCAAGCCCTAATGAAAATCTTCTAATACCACTTGAGAAATCTTTAATAGTCTCATGTCTATTGTTAAGTTCATCATTTACTGTTGAATATCTAACTATTGGTCCTGCTATTAACTGAGGAAATGAACTTACATAACAACCTAAATTAATAAGGCTTTCTTGTACATTAACCTCACCTTTATATACATCTATTACATAAGTAAGTATTTGGAATGTATAAAAACTAATACCTATAGGTAAACTTATTTCTAAAAACTTAATATTAAAATTAAATATATTATTAATATTATCTATAAAGAAATTAGAATATTTGAATATAAGTAATAATCCTATATTAAATACTATATCAATTATTAACCAATTTTTCTTATGCTTAGATTTATTCATCCATAAAGCAATAAAGTAATTAATAACTATTGAAAGAATCATAAGTATTAAATATATAGGTTCTCCATATCCATAAAAAGCTAAAGAAAACAGTAATAATACTATGTTCCTAAATTTTCTTTTTTTAGGTATAAAATAACATATTAGAAAAAGAGGTAAAAAACAAAATAAGAAAATTAAACTTGAAAAAACCATTATTTTACTCTCCCCTCAAAATCATAATCATATTGATCAAATAAAATTGATCCACCTTCATAAAGGAATAAAACCTTATCTATATTATTTTCTTTCATATAAGATTTAATATCAAATGTATTATTTTGATATTCATCATATCTTAAATTAATAACATGTGTTTTATTAAAATGTGATGCGATTAAATAATCTATTTGCCAGGCATATGAATCTGATAATATTAATAAATTATCTTTATCTTTTTGATTATAATAATAAATCACATTCCCATATTGTCCATTAAAATATTGAACATAATAGTCATAAAATTTATAATCCCTATCTAGCCTTATTTTTCTAGGTTTAAAAATATTATCAGAAGATTTACCATTTACTAAAACTTTATAATTCAAATCTATTTTTACATCGCTTATATAGTCATATATACTATCATTTAAAATCATTTTAGCCATAGAACCATAATATTTTCTTTCTTCATTATTAAATACTTCTAAATTTTCTATAACAGGTACATTAAGCATTTTAGCTATTGAATAATATCCGTCTAAAGCGCCTTTAATAGTCCAATGATGATCTGTTAAATAAAAGTACTCTTTATACTTAGAAATGCTATCTATATTCATAACACTTACTTTAATATCTTTATTTAAATTATTTTTAAAAGTATCTATATAACTATTCAAATTATTCTTCTTTAATTTAGTAAGTTCATATCTAGTTGGAATATAAATACTTATATCTATTCCTTCATTATCTAATTCATTAAAAAATTTAATTTGTTTTTTCATTCTTTTATCTAATTCTGGCTTTTTATATTTTGTTGTTAAATAATAAAATCCATTATTTTTATCTAAAAATATATATTCACCATCACTATTAGTTTTTAATGGTATATCATTATAAACCAATTTATTAGAATTATAATTAAAATCTTGATACATTTTATTGAAATTACTATAAAAAGGAAAATAATTAGTAACTCTATTCTCCACTCCATTTTTTACTTTTCCAATAATATTTTCTAACTTATCTAATGCATTATTTTCAGTAATCTCTTGATATGTAACCCAATTATCATTACTAGTTTCTAATAAACCTAGTTCTACTAAAACAAGTTTTATAGGTAAACTTATAAACACTCCAAAAATAACAACTAAAAATAATACAACTAATATTTTATCTTTTTTCATAATATCGCCTATATCATTGTATCATTTTATTATAGTTTAATCAATAAAGTTAAACATATTTTTTAAATAACACTATATAAGTTAATACTTTGAGCATTTATAAAAAAGTTTGAAAACTTAAATAGTAAATTATTTTTTAAACTATTTGTTTTTTTACATAAGCTAAGCGCAAATGATTTTAACAGCATTTTCATTTTCTATTTTAGCATCCATACATAAATCATAATTATTTTTATCTCCCCAGCTATAACGCTATAATAATTTAATCTGGATTTATTCGAATTTAGTATATTATTTTTTGCTTGTTTTTCAGTATCACCATAATTATTCATTACATTTTTAATTTTATATTCCAATACTATATTTGTAATAGCACCAGATATTTGAGAAAAGGTAAATAACATTGTCTTACCAGTTGCTTGTAAAAATAGATATAATCATTGACAATCCCATTCTTAAAATAAGTTTATTAATTGTAGCTATATCCGTTTTATTTTGTTTTTCTTCTTTCATTCTATCCTCCTATCTTTGCAAGAAAAAAAAGACGAAATCTATAAACTGGATTTACGCCTTTTCTTTGAAAGACAATCGTTTTACATATAAAATTATACTATTTTTTGAAATTTTTCACCACCGAAAAATGAAAACATAAAAACACATTAGATAAAAATATATTTAATTTGTTTGTTTTCTTTTATAACCATATAATCCAAGTCCAACTATTCCAATCATTGAAATAATTGATGTTGCAATATAAAGTCCTACATTATCTACAGTTTTAGGATTTTCTACATTTGTATTAGATGATTTTTCTGTTGCAACTATTCCGTATTCACTTAAATGTGTTGTTTCAAATACTATGCATCCATCTTCTATTGTTGCTGGTATAGTTTCTTTTATTTCATTATTTAAAATATAAACTACTTCGTATTTTTTATATCCTTTTAAATCTTCTGGTAAAGCTATTCTTATTTTCATTTTAGTAGCATTAATTTTAACTATTTGTTCATTTTCTAGCACATTAATATCAACTACATATTTAACATTTTTAGCAGATAAGTTTTTGCTTATTTCAACTTTCTTAATATCCAAAGTATAGTTTTTACTTACTTCTTTTTCAAATATAATACTACCATTTATTACTCCTGTACTTTTAATTTCCTTTATAGCTTCTTGTGCAGGTTGTTCAGAAGATATAGGTGTCATTGTTAGATCTGGGTACATTCTCCATGTTGTTGGAAATTCATTAATATTTGTTTCTGTTTCCCAATCGGATACTCTATAATTATAATATTTACCATTTATTTTTAATTTAGTATCTCTTGTAAAAGTGTATCCTTCTTCAGCTTTAAAATATAAAATGTATTGATATTCTGTTCCACTTTCAAAAGTTGTGATTTGTTTTTCATAACCTTTATTAAAGAACTCAGCAGAAGTTATACCTACTCCATCTTTAGCCTCCCAACCTTCAAACTGATATATGTATGGTGATTCATCAGGTGTTTTTCCAGTAAATATAGGTTTATCATTTACATTAAAATTGATTGTTGCACTATTTAATTCTATGACATCGATGCGTTTTAATTGAACAGGCTTTGTTGGTTTTATTGTTTTCACAGCAGTTACAAAAAGGGTTGTTTCAAAACTTTTCACATTTGCACTATTTATTTCTATGCTATTTACTCTTACTGAAGTATTATTTCCAAATCTATTCTCATCTTTTGCTTTAAGAGAAATACTATACATATAAGTTTTTCCTTCTTCAAAAGTAGTTATTTTTTTATCTTGTGCTAACTCATTATTTTTCGCTTCATCAGAATACCAAAACTTAACTGGAACAGATTCACCATTTGCATTAGTTTCCATCTCTTCCCAGTATTCATACTCTATATCATATAGTTCATCCCAGGGATCACATTTATAAGCTTTTGCTTCAGGTTTTTCACCAGGATTATAATTAAATTTTACACCCTCAATATCTATATTTGCTGTGCTCAAATCTAAATCCTCTGCAAATGCTGTTATTGGTGCAATACAAAGAGTGAATAGAAACACTAACACAGTTGTGATAAATAATTTTTTCTTTTTATTTTTCATATTCTTTCTTCTCCTAACTTTCTTTGTTTTTTTATCATTAATCTTTATAGTCGTAGCAATTTTTATAGATGCATCACATATTATTTTATATTTTTCTCTATATCATACTCCTCTCATTATTCCTCATATCTAACCTCATTCATATAGTTAAATCCACCTAAATAATAATCATATTGATAATCTCTTACCCTATTTTCCATAATATCATTTATAGGTATAAGCGTATAATCTTTTAATATTACATATTTATATGTAAATGTTAATACTTCATCATAATATTTAGTTAACAAATTAATTTTAACTGTAGTAGTAACTGTTTTATTTAAATCAGTATCAAAATAACTCATCAATTCATAATAAGCTTTGTCAGTTTTAAGTATTCTTTCATTGTAAATTCTGATTATTTTCTCACCTTCATAATTACCACTTGCTTTTTCAATAATAGGATACTTTTCATTGCCATAGTTTTTACTATATAAAACATTATCCTTTACATATACATAATTAGACATAAAATCATAATCTATCTTTTTACCAAGAAACTCTGGTGAATATTTCCATTTAAGATAATCACTTAGACTATAATTAGCATTTAAATACATATCATAACTATCTCTAACTTTATTATCTGTATTATCATCGTGTAATGTGTATATATTGTCATTATAATCATAAAACTTTATATCTGCTCCATCGTTAGGAGCAATATTCATAACCTTAATATTTTTATCTATATCATATACTTTTTTATAAACAAATTCACCACTATCTAATTTTTCTGGATTGAAAATATATATAGAATTATTATTTATAAAAGAATATTTACTAAAAGAAGTATCTTCTGTTAGAAATTCTCCACCTTTTAATTTTAAATATTCTTTATTGGAATCCTTTTGTTTTAATTCTTCCTGTATTGATTTTGCTAGTGTTGAATTATCTGATGAAGTATGATTTATTGGCATTGGTTTATTGCTTTTAATAGCAACTATAGCAATTATAACAACTATCAATATGGCAAGCCCTATAACAGCATATATCTTTTTTTTCTTCTTCATTTTGTACCTACTTTTCTATAAATCCACTTGTCTTTTTTGAATACATATCATCCGTTATAGTTTTATATCTTTCGCCATCATAATCATCAGTAAATCCATTATATGCTTTATATATTTCATTAGTCTCAGTATCATATACTCTTTCATAACCAAGTGTTGCATCACTCTGTTTTTGGCTCATTATATCAAAAGATGTATTTCTCTTATTCCAAGAATCCATTATTCCATCACTTATTTGATTACCTATCGCTCTAATTTGTTGGAAGTTCTTCATAGTCGCATCTTGTTGATTATTAAACCCGTTTATAAAAGAATCAGTAAAATTTAATGAAGAACAAATAGTATTTAAAATATCTTCCCAATCAATAAATTCATCTTTTGGTGCTGTAATAAAAATTGTGTCATATACATTTAAGAAATATATATCAATTTGTTTTCCTGAGATTATATTTTCAGTGACATAATATGACCCAGCATCATATACATAAGCCGTAAATATTCCTTCTCCCTCTTTACCGCTAGAATCTTTAAATGTTGCTCTAAGCATATCCCCACCTAAACTGCCTTTACCTAAATTTTCACTTACTGTAAAATCAGTTAAGGTTGGAAACGTAAATGAAGCTGTATTATTTAAAGTACCTAAATCATTAAATATTTTATAAAAGCCTTCGGTATCTTTAGTAGCTATTACACTAGTTTTTGCAAATGGATTATTTGGATAATATTTTTGTTGCCATCTTTTTGCATCTTCTGATTTATTATATCCTTCTGTTTTCATATTAAAGAAAAATTGATATAGGGGATTATTTGGATTATATACTTTAATTGTATAATGTATATAATCTCCTAATGTTTCAACTTCCCATCCTTTAGGTTTCTTAATAGAAAACTCATTGGTTGAATAATCTTCTAGTTCTATTTTACTAGCTTCTGACTTAACTATTTTTATGTTTTTATCAGGATTATAAAATATTCCTTTACTGCCATCTTTAGCAAATAAAGCAGAGCCTAACACAATAGTAAATACAGCTATGCCAATTATTAATAATTTTTTGTGTGAACCTTTTAACTTTCTAATTTCCATAAAATCACTCTCCTCTTATAATTTGTCTTGCAAACTCTTTTTTTGAAATTCACTTACTCACTTTCTGTACTATTTTTTTATGAAGGATTATTCCTCTCTATATTATTATAATTTGAAGCAATCTAAAAAACAACAGTTTTACCACTAAAAACATTGTTTTTGATGGTAAGAAGTTTATTATCCTTTTAATTTATAGTATAATATATTTTAAGGGATGATATGTTATGAATTTTAAAGATGTTTTAAATAAGTATTTACAAGAATTAAATTGTTCTCAAAAAAAATTATCGGATGTTTCCAATCTGTCCGAAACAGTTATCAGCAGATACCGAAGTGGTGATAGAACTCCAATTAAGAATAGTGAACAAATGAAAAAACTAACGACAGCTATTTTTAATATTGCGCAGAAAAATGGTAAAAATAAATATACATTTGACAAAATAATAAATGATTTTAATTCTACTTTACCGAGTGATGACTTTGATTATACTACGTTTAGTAATAATCTAAATATCTTAATAACTTCATTAAATATAAATACCAATGAAATGTCAAAATTTATTATTTTTGATGCTTCACATATTTCAAGAATTAGATATGGCAAAGCAAAGCCTTCAAATCCAATAGATTTTTCAAATAAAATATGTTCCTATATTTATTCTAAATACAAAAGTTCAGAAGATATAAATAAATTATCTATAATTATCGGATGTAAAAAAAGTGATTTAGCAAATAATAAATTCTATAACACTTTATTTTCATGGCTAACAAGTGAAACTGTATCAACTAAAAATCAAATATCGGATTTTTTATATAATCTTGATTCTTTCAATTTAGATGATTACATCAAAGTAATAAAATTTGATAAATTAAAAGTTCCAACGATACCTTTTTACAGAACAAAAACAAGACACTATTATGGTTTAGAGGAAATGAAAGAAGGAGAACTAAATTTCTTTAAATCAACAGTTTTATCTAAATCAACAGAAGATATTTTTATGTGTAGCGATATGCCAATGGAAGATATGGCAGAAGATATTGAATTTGGTAAAAAGTGGATGTTTGCAATAGCAATGTGTTTAAAAAAAGGACATCATCTAAACATTATCCATAATTTAGATAGACCATTTAATGAAATGATGTTAGGACTTGAAAGTTGGATTCCAATTTATATGACAGGTCAAATATCACCTTACTATTTAAAAGATTTGAAAAACAGTATATATAATCATCTTAATTATGTTTCAGGCGTTACAGCTTTAACAGGAGAATGTATTAAAGGCTTTCATAACAAAGGAATATATTATTTAACTACGAACAAAAAGGAAATAAATGCTTATAAAGAAAAAGCTAATTTTATGTTAAAAAAAGCTAAACCATTAATGGAAATTTTTAGAGAAAATAATATAAACGAATATGAAATGTTTTTAAGAAAAGATGAAAATATATTTAGTGATAGAAAAAGATTGCTTTCATCATTACCTTTATTTACAATTTCAGATAAATTATTAATGAAAATTTTAAAAAGAAATAATATTTCAAAAATAGATACTGATAAAATAATTAAATACAAAAATGATGAATTAAAATATATGAAAAATATAATGAAAAAGAACATAGTAAATGATTATATTTATAAAATTAAGGAAAATGATTTTAAAGCCAATGAGCCATCACTTTTATTAGATAATTTATTTTTTGATAAAAGAATTAATTATACTTATAAAGAATATATAGAGCATCTAAATCTTACAAAAAATTATTCTAAAGAAGAAAACAACTATGAAATAAATTACATATATGATCAAACGTTTAAAAATATAACTATAACAACCGTAAAAAATAATTATATAATTATCTCAAAAAATTCTAATCCAACTATACATTTTATCATTGAGCACCCTAAATTAATTGAATCCATTGAAAATTTTAATCCTCTTGTAAGGGAATAAACATATGAAAAAAAGAAAGCTCAAATGGAAAAATATAATACTTACTTTAGTAAGTATTACATTTATTATAACTTTAACAATATCTATAATTAATATAATAAAATGGAAAATGGATTCAAATAAAACTAATAATGAAATAACTAATATTCAAGAAAATGTAGATGTTGAAGAAGTAAAAGATACAGAAAATACTGAAATAATAGAACCAGTAGAAGAAGTTCCTGAAGAAAATCCTTATTGGGACTATATAAATATGAATATGATAAATGTTAATTTTAGTGAATTAAAAAGAACTAATCCAGATGTTATTGGCTGGTTAAAAGTAAATGGTACAAATATCAATTATCCTTTTGTTCAAGGTAGTAATAATAAATACTATCTTACTCATAGTTTTAATAAATCATATAATTCAGCTGGATGGGTATTTTTAGATTATAGAAACAATGACACTAATAATAAAAATACTATTATCTATGCTCACGGAAGAACTGATAAGACTATGTTTGGAACATTAAGAAAAATTTTAAATAACGGATGGCTTAATAATACAAATAATTACGTTATTAAAATTTCTACAGAAACAGAAAATAGTTTATGGCAAGTATTTAGTGTTTATCACATACCTACTACCAGTGATTACTTACAAACAGATTTTAGTGATGATACATCATATCAAAACTTTTTAGATATGATTAAAAATAGAAGTAATCATAACTTTAATACAAATGTTACATCCACTGACAATATACTTACTTTATCAACTTGTTATAATAATAGTGATAAGATGGTAGTTCATGCTAAACTTATAAAAAAAGAAGTAAAATAGTTCTTATGAAGTAATAAAATAATTCTTACTTCTTTTTTTATTGTTAATAATTATTTTATTCTTCTTTATTATTAATAAATTTCATAATATTTAAAAAAATACTTAAAATTAGTATTCTAAGTATTGATTAATTAAATTTTATATTATCAACTAATATGTTTTTTATATAAAGTCTAATAAATTACTCTCATGCCATCTTTTTCATGGTTGCTGTAAGACAAAAACCAACTTCTTTTGTATATCCAGTTTTAAGTCCTTCTACTCCATATTTAAACCTTACAAATTTAGTTGTATATAATTTTGCTATAGTTAGTAATATCACTTCTTTAGAAAAGAATACCTTGAAAAGTAAAAAATTACAAACAAATACTATAACAAATAAAAAAAAAGTTAGAAAAAAATAAGCAGTGGTGATACTGCTTATCAAACTTATTTAACTTTATTAGCAAGTTTTATAACTGCTTTAGTATATTTCATAAGTTCTTGTTTGTTTTTGAATCCACAAGTCATTGCATAATAATCAGCATAACTATCAGTTTCTTTAACTAACTTTAATTGTAAAGATTTATTTATATTATAATTCTCTTTAGCTGATAAGTTAGATAGTTTAGAATAGTCTTTAACTGTTATATTATAAAGTGGATCATTATTCTTAAATTTATCATATATTTCATTTGATATTATACAATTGTCAATCAGTTCTTGATTATTCTCAAATTCTATTAATGTCTTGTTTTTTTCAGGATACACTGTTACATTTTTAACTCTATCAATGTATATAGCTTTTCCATCTTTTATTTTACCTACATATGGTCCTCTTGATGATATTAAAACAAAAATAAGTATAACAATTAGAAGAATACTTGAAATAATGAAAATTTGTTTTTTAGATAATTTCTTTATCTTTAATTTTGCCTTTTTCACATTATCATCCCTCAATTTTTATATTAAAAAAGGAGTTAGAGAAAACTCTAACTCACAGTTTAATTTGTTTGTTTTCTTCTATAACTAATTAAAGCTACTGCTAATCCTATTATAGATAAGATTCCACTTATTATATAGAATGCAATATTATCTCCAGTATTTGGATTATCAGTAGGCACTGTTACTTTTACTACATTGAATATTGCTGTTGCTTCCCCACCATCATTGAATAACACTTTTAAAGTATGTTCTCCAACAGATAATGTATCAACAAAGTCTTTCTTTAATGTAATTATTGTGCTTCCTGATTCTGCTGTATAATTTTTAGGATCAACTAATTTATTATCAACATACACTTTACCATCATCAAACAATCTAAAGTCAGCATTGATTCTAAATTTAGCTTCTTCATTTTTAGAGATTGTATATTTTTGATTAGCTCCTTCAATTACTGCATAAACTATTTTTTCTACTACAACTTCTAAATTGATATTAGTTGTTATATTTGTAAGTTTTAAAATATTACCAACCATATCAGAAGTTTTATCAGTTCCATCAACTAGAACTTTAACTAACTTATATCCACTATTAGCAGTTATAGTAAATTCCTTATCTTCACCATAATTAACTGAAACAGCACCATTTGGAGTAATAGTAGCACCATCTACATCTTTAACAGTTACTGTGAATGGTATTTTCTTATAACTTACTGTAACTAATTTATTTCCATCCATAGTAAGTTCTAATTTATTACCAGTTACTTCAACTTCTGTTTCTTCAACAAGAACTTTGTCAATCATATAACCAGTATCTGGTGTAAATACAACTTCTGCTTTTTCTCCTTCTAATACTTCTAGACTAGAAACGCTTATTGTACCATTTCCACCATTAACAATTCCACTTAATACAAATTTATTTTTTACAACAACAGTTATATCAATATTATCAATAACTTTATAGTTTGTTGTATCTTCAGGTGTATAAGTAGCTTTATAAGTATGAGTTCCAGCAGCTAAAAGTTCACTAGCATTATTCCAAGTAAATCCATAAGGAAGTTCAATACTACTTAAGAAATTACCTTTAACACCAGTTAATCCAGTTGGTACTGTATAATCAGGTGTTGCTTGAGTGATAGACCAGTTAATAACTACATCAGTAGTTGTACCGTCATCTTTCCACTCATAATTATTTTTATCTTTTAAAGATATTGTAAGACTATAATTACCTACATTTGTAGCAGAATTAGTACCTGTAAATTCAAATACATCGCTATCATGGAATGAACTATATCCTTTACTTGTACCATCATATACAAATGATGTTGTACTAGCAGTTGGTTTATTTAATTGTGCTTTCTTAATTGTGAAAGCATAAGTTACACTTCCTACATAGTTAGGGTTACTATCTTTAACTTTATAAGTTATTGTATAAGTACCAGCATCTACTGGAGCAAACTTACTACTATATGTTGTACTACCAGTTCCATTGTAAAATATCTCTAATTCATTTACATCAACTTTATTACCTTCAACTGTAATTGTGCCTGTTCCCCATGGAGTTTTAGTAGTATTATCAAAAGTAAATACTTGATTATCTTCTAAACCACTGATTGTTACTGTTTCTTTATCAACAACATTGATATAGAATGTTTTCTTTGCTTCAGCATATTCATTTGTTCCATCACGATTTTCATCTATTGCAGGAGCAATAGCTTTCATTTCTACTTGTCCGCTAGTTGCACCAGCAGTAAATCCAGTAGTTGAATCAAATGAACCAGCACCTCCACTTACATATTCAATATTATAATCTGCAATATTAGAACCTAATTGAGCTTTTATTTCATCAACAGTAAGAATTCCATTTACTAATACATTAACATTTTCATTAACATTAAATGTTTGTGTTGCTTCAGTTACTTTTAAAGTACCATCTTCATGTGTTCCCATTGTATAGTTAGATGTAATATCCATACCATTTCTCATTACTTTAACATCGCTTACAACATTATTTTTAGTTCCTACATATTTTTGGCTACCAGTAATTGTAGCTTCTAACTTATCACCAGATACTAATACATTATCTGTATATGTATAAGTATTTTTTGTTAATTCAGTACCATCATATACCTTAGTATCTGAATCAGCTGTTACAACAATTGGTGTTGTTATTGGTGTTACTGTTAATTTACCTGTTTCTTTTACGATATTACTATAGCTACTTTCATTTAGAAAAGCACAATCAAA
>CAKPKL010000014.1 GCA_934167485.1 uncultured Bacilli bacterium | reverse complement strand
AAATTTAACTATAACATCACCTCCATATATATCATTCTATTTTTTTTCTTGATTTCCTTTTTTTATTTAAAATATTTACAAAAATAATAAAAATTAGTATAATTAAGATAGTTAAGATAAGAAAGAAGAATAATATGAAAAAAGGATTTACATTAATAGAACTTTTAGCAGTTATAGTAATACTCGCTATAATCGCATTAATCGCAACGCCAATAGTTTTAGATATAATAGAGGATAGTAAAGATTCTAGTATAAAAAGAAGTATAGAATTATATGGTAATGCAGTAGAGAATGCAGTAGCAAAAGCACAATTAAATGGAAATGCTATACCAAGTGGAAAGTATACGACTACTGATGGAAAAACATTAACTCAGGGAAATACAACAATAAAAGTAGATTATGATGGAGCTAAAACAGTATGTGATGTATATATATCAAATGACGGTACTGTATCACTTAAAAAATGTAATGTAAGTGATAAGACAATAGAATATACATATGGAAATAAAATATATGAAAATGGAGAAGTAGTATATTTTGATGTAAAAACAGGTAAGACTTGTGATAATTATACAGAAGAAAATAGTAATACAGGATATAATGGAATAGGTGGAACAGAAAATCAAAATGGATGTTTAAAATTTTATGCATTTAATGATTTTGGAAGTGATAAGGTAAATTTAATATTGGATCATAATACAACAGCAACTAAAGCATGGAATTCAAGTGGAAGTAATATAAATGGACCAAGCGAAAATTTTTTAAATAAATTAAATGAAGATACAAAAGACTGGCAAGGAACAGAGATGCCAACAAACTATTCAATAGATTTAGGTGAAGAAAAAGCAAACTATACAATAGATTATAGTAATTATAAAGCAAGACTAATCACAGCAAATGAAGTCGCACAAATTACAAATAATACAACTTGGGATGAAAGAGAAAAAGTAATTTATTATTATTTTGATTCAAATTCAAAAGATGCAAGTAAAAATTGTACGTTTGATTCTTCTACAGGTATAGGTGATATAAGTGGATGTGCATATGGATGGTTGTATGATAGGACAAATCCAAGTTGTACAACATATGGTTGTTTGAATAATTCAGATATTGAAATATATGGATATTGGACCATTTCACCAAGATCCAATATAAATGATCGCGCATGGATTATATATTATACTAGTTTATTAGATATTAGGTATGTTAATGATAGTCATGGTATACGCCCAGTAATAGAGGTTTTAAAATCTAAATTAAATTAGTAAAGTAAAATAAAACTAAACATATAATTAATTAGGTGGTTGATTTGAAAAAAGTATTTCAAATGATAGGACTAATTAGTTTAACATGCTTTAGTTTTTTTATTACAGAAAAAACAGCAACTGTAGTAAATGATTTGGATGATATAATGATTGAAATAAAAGAAAATGAACAAAAATATAAAATGGATAGTGTAGATGCTACTATAATAGATAATACTGCTATTCCAGGTATTAAGGGTAGAGAAGTAAATATTAAAAAAAGTTATAAAAATATGAGAACTAATGGATTTTATAGTGATAAATTATATATATATGATTATACAAAACCTAAAGTAAGTATAGAAGATAATAAAAGCAAATATATTATTAAGGGTAATCCAAATAAAAGAATGGTTAGTTTAATATTTGTTGTAAAAGGTGATACTGATATGAGTGATGTTTTAAATATAGTAAACAATTATAATATCAAGTCAACATTTTTTGTAGATAATAATTGGTTTTATAATAACGGTAATTATATAGAAAAAATAATAAACAAAGGACATAATATAGGACTATTATTAGATGATTATACTAATGTTGATTTTGAATGGATGGATATGGTAATAAAGAAAATTAACAAACAAAGTATTGGCTTTTGTTATGGAGTAGAGGATAATGATGTTAATTTAAAAGAGTGTGAGTTAAAAAATAATTATACAATAAGACCAGTAGTTATATCTGATAGAATGCCTATGGTGGATATAAAAGAAAAATTAGATTCAGGGTCTTTACTTTCTTTGAGTATAAATTCTACTTTAAAAAAAGAACTGCCATCAATATTAATTTATATTAAATCAAAAAATTATATAATAACTAATTTAGAAGAAAATGTATTAGAATAGAAAAGACACTTTATTTTACTAAAGTGCCTATTTTTTTACCTTTACAAGCTAGAAGCAAATTTCCTTTTTTGTTTATATCAAATACAAGTATAGGAATGTTATTATCCATACAAAGTGATGTAGCTGTTGAATCCATTACATTTAATTTTTTATTTAGTACATCTATATAAGTTATATTATCAAATTTAGTTGCATTTTTATCCTTTTTTGGATCTTTATTATAAATTCCATCTACATTTGTAGCTTTAAAAATTATATTAGCATCTATTTCAGCGGCTCTAAGTGCAGCTGCTGTATCAGTAGAAAAGAAAGGATTACCTGTACCACATCCAAATATTACGATACGATTTTTATCTAAATGTCTGGTAGCTCTATTTTTTATATAAAATTCAGCTATTTGTCTCATTTCAATTCCTGTTTGAACTCTTGATTCAATACCAAGTTGTTTAAATCCATCTTGAAGAGCTAAAGCATTCATAGTGGTTGCAAGCATACCAATGTGATCTGCTGTACATCTATCCATGTGTTTATTGCTTCTACCTCTCCAGAAGTTGCCACCACCAACAACAATCGCAATTTCACATCCAAGTTCTCTACACTCACCAATTTCTTTACAAATACTTAGAACTGAATCAAAATCAATTCCTTTACCATCTTTACCAGATAGCGTTTCACCACTTAATTTAAGTAAAATTCTATTATATTTCAATATATCACTTCCTATTAATATAATAACACATCCTTTAGAAAAATCAAATAGGGAATATATGTTCTTAAAAAAATGTTAAAAACATATTGACAAATGAATATAATAGTATTACAATTAGTTTAGCAGAAGAAAAAATTCTGTTTAAAAAACATTTTTGTTATTAACATAATGTTAGAAAGAGTGATAAAATGAATAAATTTAATAAGTATACTAAAGCATTAATAGTAGTTGATATGGTAAATGGTTTTGTAAATGAAGGTGTTTTGCATGATAAAAATATTAAAAATATTTTATCTAAACAAGTTGTTCTAATAAAACAAGCAATTGCATCTTCAGATACTATAACAATATTTTTACGTGATGCACATGAAAAAAATTCTACTGAATTAAAAAGATTTGGAAAGATTCCACATTGTATTAAAGATACTTCTGAGTCACAACTTGTTGATGAATTAAAAATATATGAAAGTGTTAAAAATACAGTATCAATTGAAAAAAATTCTACTAGTTTTATGGAAGCACCTGATTTTAGGAAGATGATAAAAAAATTAAAAAATTTAAAAGAAGCAATAGTTGTTGGTTGTTGTACAGATATTTGTATTGCTAATGGAACAATTGGGCTTGCTAATTATTTAGATCAAAATAATAAGGATGTAGATTTATATGTATATGAAGATTGTATTGAAACTTATAATTCTATAGAGCATCCAAAAGACATTTATTCTAAGTGTGCAAAAGTATTAATGAAACAACAAGGTATAAATTTTAAAAAAATTGGAGGGGAGTAATATGAAAATTTATAATGGATATAAAAGATTAACGCATAATTATGTTTTAATGACAGATGATTATGAATATAAGATGGCTTCGGGTTATTTAAATTCCAAGAAAGAAGAACAAGAAGCAATTTTTGATGTATTTTTTAGAAAAATACCTAATAATGGTGGATATGCTATTATGGCTGGACTCGATAAAATAATTTGCTTTATTAATGGATTACACTTTGATGAAAAAGAATTAGAATATTTTAGAAAAAACGGTTATGATAATAACTTTATAAATTATCTAAAGAATTTTAAATTTACAGGAGATATATATGCTATACCAGATGGGACTCCTATATTTTCTAATGAACCAATACTAACTGTAAAAGCAAAAATTAGTGAAGCACAATTAATAGAAACTGCAATACTTTCTATACTAAATGGAGCAATATCTCATGCAACAGCAGCAAGAAGAATAGTAGAAGCTACTCCAGATAATGTTGGAATTATGGAATTTGGCGCACGTAGAGCAGATGGACTTGAAGCAGCAATAGATTCTTCACTTTATGCTATGATGGTTGGATGTAATGGTACTAGTAATGTAGAAGCAGCTCATATGCTAAATATTAAAGCTATGGGTACTATGGCTCATAGTTGGGTTTCATCATTTGATACAGAATTAGATGCTTTTATAGAGTTTGCTAAAGCTTATCCTAAAAATTGTATTTTACTTGTAGATACATTTAATACATTAAAAAGTGGTATTCCAAATGCTATAAAAACTTTTGAGTATATGAAAAATAATAATATGTGTTTAGATCATATAGGAATAAGAATAGATTCAGGAGATTTAGCTTATTTATCAAAAGAAGCACGCAAAATGTTAGATGAAGCAGGTTTTCCACAAGCTAAAATTTGTTTAAGCAATGGATTAAAAGCTGAAACTATTGAAGCATTAATAAATCAAGGCGCATGCTTTGATACAATTGGTGTAGGTGATAATATTTCAAAACCAGAGGGAAATGTTGGTTGTGTTTACAAAGAAGTTGCTTTATTTCAAAATGGAGAATATATTCCCAAAATAAAAATAAGTGATGATACACAAAAAATAATAAATCCAGGTTTTAAAAAATTATATAGAGCATATGATACTAAAACTGGTTATGCACTTGCCGATGTAATGACAACAAATGGTATGAGTATCGATCAAAATAATTTACTTATAGTAAGTCCCACTGATATATTAAAAAATAAAGTAATTGATGACTTCAAGTTAAAGGAATTACAACAAAAAATATTTATAAATGGAAAACAAGTATATGAAGATTTGGATATAGAGAATATAAAAAATTATTGTAATAGTGAGATGAATAAATTATATCCTGAAGTTAGAAGAACTATAATGCCACATAAGTATTATGTAGATGGAACTAAAGAATATGTTAATTTTAAATATGATTTAATAAATAAAGTAAAAAAATTAACTTTGAAGGATTAGACATAAAAAAGTGTGAAGAATTAAAAATAATTACTAAAAATATAGATTTTTAATGAAAGAGACTTGTTCTTATATAGTAAATAATGGTAAAATTATAAATAGGGAGGATGTTAATATTTTCTCTAACAAGATGAGAGGTGTAGTACTTGCCTATACATTTTGGACAATCAAAATTTTGAGAAAGGAAGATAGAATGAAAGAATTTGATGCGAAAAAAGAGGTAAAAGACATCATTGGTTTTATTAGGGAGTATTATATGTATAACAAATTAGGGGGTGCTATTATAGGCATAAGTGGTGGTAAAGATTCTGCAGTAGCAGCTGGAATTTTTACTAAAGCTTTAGGAAAAGAAAATGTAATTGGAGTAACACTTCCATGTTATTCTAGTGAAGAAGATAAAGAATATGCTAAATTAGTAAGTGACTGTTATGGATTTGAACTTATTAATTTTGATATAACAAAAATATATAATACTTTTAAAGAAGAAATTAATGAATTAGGAAATTTTAATACTGAGGAATTAAAAAATAGTGATATTAATTTAAAACCAAGACTTAGAATGTCAGCACTATATTATTTAGCCGCACTTTATAGTGCAATAAAAGGAAAAACATACCTTGTAGTTGGAACTTCTAATAGGTGTGAAAAATTTGTCGGATATTTAACAAAAGGAGGAGACTCAGTACATGATATAGCTCCTATAGCAGACTATACTGTAGAGGAAGTAATAAAAATAGGAGAGTATTTAAATGTACCAAAAGAAGTATTATATAGAGCTCCAGCAGATGGATTATCTGATCAGACAGATGAAGAAAAATTAGGGGTTACATATGATGAAATAACAAAATATATGAAAAATATACCATTAGATAAAAAGATAGAACGTAAGATACAAGATCTTCATTTTGGAAATTTACATAAATTTGAAATAGCAACCTATAGAAGATAAAATGAAAATAGGAATATTTGGTGGTTGTTTTAATCCTCCACAT
This sequence comes from uncultured Bacilli bacterium, assembly GCA_934167485.1. Classification (GTDB taxonomy): domain Bacteria; phylum Bacillota_I; class Bacilli_A; order RF39; family UBA660; genus UMGS1613. Next base: position 18,283 of record CAKPKL010000014.1, on the reverse strand, counting down.
AAAATGCATAAAGAAATATCTAAATACTTAATAAATAATAAATATTTAGATAAGATAATATATGTTCCAACAGAGTCTAATTATAATAAAAAAGATTTAATAAAATTTATAGATAGATATAATATGTTAGATCTTATGGTAAAAGATTTAGATAATGTAGAAGTATCTGATATAGCGAATAATGGATATTATTATACATATCAAGTTTTAGATTATTTTAAAAATAAATATGAAAAAGATCAAATATATTTTATATGTGGTAGTGATAATCTAAGAGATTTTGAACATTGGAAATGTTTTAATTATATATTAACTAACTATAAGTTATTAGTAATAAAAAGAAACAAAGATAACATAAAAGAATTATTAAATAAATATAATAATTATAATATCAAAGTAGCTAATATCAAAAAGAGTAATATATCATCTACAATTATAAGAAATAAGATTAAAGATCAAAAGAGTGTTGTTGGATATTTAGATAATGATATAATAAAATATATAAATGAAAATAATTTATATAGGGAGAATGATGTATGTTAGGAGCAATAATTGGAGATATAGCAGGATCAACTTATGAAGTTAAGGAAGTAAATGCATTAAAAAAAGGACTAAAAGTAAGTTATGAAGATAGAATTAAAATATTGAATAAGGATATACCATTATTTGAATCTAATTCTTCATGTACAGATGATACAATATTAACTAGTGCTGTAGCAGATGCAATTATGAATGATGGCGATTTTTATAAATATATAAAAGAATATGCTACACGTGAAATAAATTTAGGTTTAGATAAGTATGGAAGAAGTAGATTTGGTAGTAGATTTATAGGATGGGTTAATGGTAACCAAGATAATAATAGCATAGGAAATGGAGCTGCCATGAGAGTAAGCCCTATAGCTAATTATTATAATGACTTAAATACTATAATAAAAAAAACAACAGAATCTACTATAGTAAGTCATAATACAATTGAAGCAGTTATATCTACAATAACAGTTTCAATTTGTATATTTTTAGCTCGTAATAATTATTCAAAAGAAGCAATAAAACAAGTTATAGAGAAAATTTATAATATTAATTTTAATCTAGAAAATTTGCAAAAAAATTATAAATTTAGTGCAGTTGCTTCTAATTCAGTACCACAAGCAATTTATTGTTTTTTGATTAGTAATGATTTTGAAGACTCTATTAGAACTGCTATATCAATAGGTGGTGATAGTGATACAATAGCTGCTATTACAGGATCTATTAGTGAAGCTTATTATGGTATACCAAATAATATAATAGAAGAGGCAAATAAATACATTCCAGATTATATAAAGGAAGTCATAGATAAATTTTATAAAAAAGAAAATGTAAAAAAATTAGTAAAGGGGAATACTTATGGAGGAACTAGTAAAAAAATTAATTAAATTAAAAAAAACTATAAGTACAATGGAATCATGTACAGGTGGTGCTGTTGTAAATGCTATAACAAATATAGAGGGTGCTAGTGAGATAATTAAATTTAGTGCTGTTACTTATTCAAATGAGTATAAAATAAAAATGGGAGTTAATAAAAATATTATTGATACTTATTCTGTTTATAGTATTGAAACTGCTGATGAGATGAGTAAAAATATAAGTTTATTTACAGAATCTGATTATGGAATTGGAATAACAGGTAAATTAAATAGATGTGATCCAAATAATTTATTTGGTGATGATAATAAAGTTTTTATAAGTATTTACGATAAAAGTAGAGATGTTTTTGAACATAAAATTATAAAAGTTAATTTAACATCAAGAGAAGAAAATAAAGAATTAATAATAAAAGAAATAGAAAAAATGATGTTAAATTTATTAAGAGATTAGGAGTTTTTATGGAAGTAAAATATAATTCAGAAAAAGAGTTTTTAGAAAGTTATGATTCTAGTGCTTTTGATACACTATCTCTTACGACAGATATACTTGTATTTAGTGTGTCTAGTGAAGGTGTAGAAAATTATAGAAAAACAGATAAAAAGAAAATGAGCATATTACTTGTCAAAAGAGAAAATTATCCATTTAAAGATAAATGGTGTTTACCTGGTGGTTTTGTAGGTATAAAAGAAGAATTAGATGATGCTCCTGTTAGAATATTAAAATCAGAAACAAATGTAGATAATATATATTTAGAACAATTATATACATATGGTGGTGTTAATAGAGATCCAAGAATGAGAGTAATATCTACTTCATATATGGCATTAATAGATAAAAATAAATTAGATACAACAATAAATAAAAACGCATCTTGGTTTGATATAATTTCATATCAAGATAAAAATAATTTAGTTGAAATATTATTAAATAATGGAATTGAAACAATAGATATTACAATAAAAAAAGAATTAAAAGAAAAAACTACTGATAGATATAAATTTAAAATAGAAAAGAATGATAGTATAGCATTCGATCATGCTTTAATCATATTAAGTGGATTAGAAAGATTAAAAAATAAATTGGAGTATACAGATATAGTATTTAATATGATGCCTGAGTTATTTACTTTAGGTGAATTACAACAAGTATATGAGGTTATATTAGGTAAAAAACTTTTAGATCCGGCATTTAGAAGAATAATAAAAAATAAAGTTGTAAAGACAAATAAAATAAAAAAAGGTGAAGGACACAGACCTTCAGTATTATATAAATATAAAAGATAAAGTAAAAGTACTTTTTCTTTTTTTTTAAATATGTTATAATTTTTATAGTAAGATAGGTGATAATATGAAGAAAAGTTTGTATGTTGCTCTTTTATTGTTTGTTTTCTTTTTGGGCACTATAAGTATTTATGCAGGACCCGGAGGTTCTGGTGGAACGGGTGAAGGTGGATCATCCGGTGTAACTGGAGGTGGAAAATGGAAGGGTAAAGATTATTTTGGTTTTTATATAGGTGTTTATGATAGCAATAATAATCAAAAAGGTAAAATCTATCAAAGTAAATATAATGTAATAAGTGGTTGGGTTACAGAGAAAAATAATGTTTATACAGCGCATCCAACTAAATTATATGATTACTTAAAGATACCATATAGTGGTAATAACAATAATTATTCTACTCTTCTAGAAATAATAAATAGTATGAGTGTGACACTTCAAAAAGGAGACTATATCATAGTTGAACCATTTACTAATATAGGTGGAGAGATGACTTTTAGAAGTATAATTAATAATACAGATCAATTTGCGTATTGGTATGAAGCACCAGCTCTAATACTTGCCAATGCTGCAAAGGTAGGACATGATATAACAGTAGGTGGAAATAAGTATACAGCTCCTAATGGTACTTGCAATAAAGCTCAATATCAAAATAAAAAAAGATGTGGTGTGCCAAAAAATTCATATCTTGGATATGGACTTACTGTAGTAAGTTATGATGATATTTTTAAAAATGGAAAATTATATATAGAAAAAAGAAATAGTTCAAAAGAGCCTATAATAAATAATTCAGCATCATTTCAAGTATTTAGTGATTCTAGTTGTAAAATTCCAGTAAGTGGGCTTATTTATACAAATACAGCTGGTAATGCTACTATTGAACTTAGTGCAGGTAAGTATTATTTAAAAGAAATAAGTGCTCCAAAAGGTTATAATAAAAGTAATGAATGTAAAAAGTTTGAAATAAAAGCTGATAAAACAGAACCAGTTTATGTAGAAAATACCCAAACTTGTGATTCTGAATTTGCCGCACTAAAACAAGATGGTTTACAGTATGATATAGCTTCTAGAATAAGATTATTTGAAAAATATAAAAAGTATCAATTATTAAATTTTAATGAAGTAGATAATCCTTGTAGTACTGCCAGAAATTGTGGCACAGATATAAGTGGTAAACCAAATACAAATTCTAGTTGTACTAATACAAATATAAACTATAATCTATTTAATGAAAAAGATTTATCTTGTTATAGTAGTATAGAAAAAATTAATGATAAAAATGCATATTGTATTGTTGAATATAATTATGATAGTTCATTTTTAAGTACATATAATAAGTCAACATTTATAAATGCAGGAAGAATAATATTTCAAGATTTAGATAATTTAGGAACAGGTTATTTACAAAAAAGATGTTATGCTTTTGATACTAATATAACTTTAGGAGATGTAAGTAGTGTTAATTTTAGTGGTGAATTCAAATACAGTAATTATGTAAAGAATTTAAGTATCTTAGATCAAAATTTAGATACTAATATAAGTGCTATAACATATATTCACAATACAAGTAATGAGTTTATAGGTAGATATAATCTTACATATTCAAAATTAAATTATATAAAAAAAGTATCTGGTCTATTAAGTAATGAAAAATGTGGTAATGATTGTATAACTGTTAATGGATTAATAACTCGATTTGAACTTGAAAATAAAATTAATGAAGATTCAAACTATATATTAAAATTTAACCCTAAATTAGATTTAACAGATTCTTATTCTTCTGAATTAAGTATAGACTCTTTAACAAATAATGATGCTTGTGAATATAATTTTAATAAACAAATTATAAAAAATGATAAACCAAATTTAGAATTTAGAATAATAGATACCAAAAATCCTTTTCCAGGAAAAGCAGGAAATGGTAGAACAATAGGAAGTAATTGGTGTACTGGAGATAGTACTTGTACAAGTGCTGGAATAGAAAATTATAGTGCTTTACAAAAAATTGAAGAAACTATTATAAATAAACCAAATGGTTCAGGTATAAATCCAGATGGTACAAAGGCAATTCCAAAGTATACAATAGATTTGAATTATAAAACAATAAAAGATATAAGAGAGTATAATAAAAATCATGCTTTAGATAGTTTTGAACAAGTATGTGATAATAATGGAGAAAATTGTAAAAGTGTATTTTTAATGACTTTTGCAACAAAGAATGAATAACAGGTATATTAATATCTGTTTTTTTGATATAATTGAAAAGGTGATGTATATGCCAGAATTATTATCTCCAGTAGGAAATATGGATTCTCTTATGGCTGCTATTAACGGTGGTTGTGATGCTGTTTATTTATCTGGAATAAACTTCGGAGCTAGAAGTTTTGCTGGAAATTTTACAAATGAAGAAATAAAAAAAGCGATAGAAATTTCACATCTTTATGGTGTTAAGGTATATGTTACAGTAAATACACTTATTTATGATCATGAAGTAGAAAGACTTTTAAAATATGTAGATTTCTTACATTCAAATAATGTAGATGCTTTAATTATGCAAGATATAGGCATGATAGATTTAATAAGAAAAACTTATCCTAATTTATCAATACATGCATCAACACAACTTCATATACATAATTTAGAAGGTGTAAAGTTTGCCTGCAAATTAGGTCTTAAAAGAGTTGTTTTAGCTCGTGAAACTCCAATAAGTTTAATAAATGAAATAAGGAAAAATACTAATATAGAGCTTGAAGTTTTTGTTCATGGCGCACTTTGCATGAGTTATTCAGGACAATGTTTAATGAGCGCTTTAATAGGAAATAGAAGTGGTAATAGAGGTACGTGTGCTCAATGTTGTAGACAACCATATAGTTTAGAAATCAATGGCACAAAAGTAAAGAAAAATGAATATCTACTTAGTACTAAAGATTTATGTACATTAACAAACATTGGTAAATTAATAGATAGTGGAGTAGAAAGTTTTAAAATAGAAGGAAGAATGAAAAGACCTGAATATGTATATTTAGTAACCGCTATTTATAGAAAAGCTATTGATAATTATATAAAATATAAAAATACAAAAATAACAAATAAAGATATAATAGATATAAAAAAAATATTTAATAGAGAATTTACAAAAGGTTTTTTATTTAATGAAGAAAATGAAAACTATGTAAACACATATAGACCAAATCATTTAGGTATAGAATTAGGTAAGTTATTAGAAGTTAATAACTCTATCAAAGTAAAACTAAGTGATAATTTAAGTATTAATGATGGTATAAGATTAATAGGTGAAAATGATTATGGAATGGTTGTTACAAAAATAATAAAGAATGGTGTAAGCGTTAAAGAAGCAAATATTGGTGATATAATAGTATTACCAGTAAAAATAAAAGGTAATTATAAAAAAATTCTTAAAACAACTGATTATAAAGAACTAAATAGTATAAAAGAAAAAATAAAAAACAATAAAAAAATAACAATAGATGGTATATGTAAAGTAAAGATAAACGAACCATTAAGTCTAAAAATAACTGATGGTAAAAATATAGTAGAGATTACTAGTGATTATTTAATAGAACAATCTAAAAACATTGAAACTAGAGAAGATAGAATAATAGATCAATTAAAAAAATTAGGAAATACCATATATCAATTTAATAATTTAGAAATAATAAAAGATTCAAATGCTTTTGTAAGAATAGATAAATTAAATGAAATAAGAAGAGAAGCAATAGATGCATTAAATAAAAAAAGATTATATAAAATAAAATACTTAAAAGAAAAATACGAGATAAGTGTTAAAGATTATCCTAAAGTAAATAAAAAAAGTGTATTATTAAGTACTTATCAACAATATTTAGATAATTTAGATAAGTTTGATGTGTATTATTCAGATAATTTAGCTCTTGTAAAAAGTTATCCACATATTATCTATAAAATGGATAGAGTTTTAGAACATTTAAATGAGTATGATGATAAATTATTAGTTGGTGAATTAGGTAGTGTTTATAAATATAAAAATATTGATACAGATTTTTCTCTTAATGTTTTTAATTCATATTCAGTTGCTTACCTACATTCTTGTGGGGTAAATAAAATAACTCTATCTTTAGAATTAACTTATAAACAAATAAAAAATTTAATAGATGAGTATGAGGCAAGGTATAATAAACATCCTAACTTAGAAGTAATAGTTAGTGGATATGAAGAAACTATGGTATGTAAATATAATATGTTAAAAAAATTTAAAGTTAATAGTGGCTATTTAATAGATAGATTTAATAATAAATATAAGTTAATAGTAAGAAACAATTTAATGTATATTTATAATTATAAAATGAGAAATGATAAAGAAAATTATTATGATATAGGTGTAAACTATATTAGATATAATATGGATGGAAGTGTGCTATGAAAGAAATTTTAGATATAAGAAAAAAAGTGTCTGTAACTATTTTAAGTTTAATATATAGTATTTTATTAGTATTTGGTACAAGCTATAAAAAAGTAGGAAATGCAACTTTAGTTTTTGATAATATATTTTTAAGTATATTAATATTTATAGTACTATTCTTTTTATCAAGAACTCTTATATTATTTTTATATAAATATTTAGATAATTACAAAATAAAAAATAAGAAAAAGAGTAAATTTAATAATTTATTAGATAAGCATCCATTTATTGTAAGTATGATAATAATATTAATTTTATGGTTACCTTATATAATATCTTTTTATCCTATAATATTATCACCAGATCCTAGTTTTCAAATAAAACAATTTTTTGGTATACCAAATAAGTATTCAGATTATTCTATTATGTTAGATAAAAGTGTTACTATAACTAATCACCATCCAGTAATACACACATTATTACTTGGTACTTGTCTAAAATTTGGTAATTTAATAAATTGTGATAATCTAGGTTTATTTCTTTACAGTATTATACAAATAACAATATTATCTAGTGTACTTTCATTAACTATTAGTTACATGACTAAGTTAAAAATTAGCTATAAGTATAGATTAATTGTATTATTAATATATTCTTTAGTACCAATGTTTCCATTGTATGCTATGAGTGGAGTAAAAGATGTAATATTTACTTCTTTAATAATTTTATATGTAATGCTTATATATTATTTAATAAAAAATAAAAAAGATACTTTAAGTATTAAAAATGTTATATTGATTATATTATTACTTATATTTATTATGTTATTTAGAAATAATGGATTTCATATAATTCTTTTAAGTTTTCCATTTGTACTTTTAATAAATAGAAAAAATTTTAAAAAGTTATTACTTATATTTATAATATTTTTATCATTTAATACTTGTTATAATAAGGTAATATTACCACATTTTAAAATAACTCCATCAAGTGTACGAGAAATATTATCTATACCATTTCAACAAACCGCTAGGTATGTTAAATATAATAAATTAACAAAAGAAGAGTATGAAATATATGATAAAGTACTTGATATGAGTGATTTAGCTAAAAGATATAAACCAGAAATAAGTGATCCTGTTAAGAATAAATTTAATAAATATACAACAGATAAGGAATTAAAAGAATATTTTAGTACATGGTTAAAGGATCTTATAAAAGATCCAGTAACATATGTGGATGCTACAACAAATAATATATATGGATATTTTTATCCATTTAAATTAAATTGGTATGTTTATTATAAGTATGATACTAGAATAGTTAGTGATGGATTTAATTATCACTATAATAATTTAAATACAAGTAGAGATATTTTAAGTACATTTGCAATCTATTATCCATACATACCAATAATTGGACTTGTATCTAATATTGGATTTAATACATGGATATTATTCTTTATAACAGCTTATATGTTTCATAAAAAAAAGTATTATGATATAATATATTTATTACCAAGTTATGTGGCACTTTTAGTGTGTATGGCATCACCTGTTAATGCATATTTTAGGTATGCTATGCCATATGTATTCGCAATGCCACTTACAATTGGAATATTCTTAGATGTGATAAAAGGAAGTGTAAAAAATGAAAAAAAGTAAAATAGCAGTTTTAATACCATGCTACAATGAATCTAAAACAATAGAAAAGGTAGTAAAAGATTATAAAAGTGTATTAAAAGATGCTGATATATACGTATATGATAATAATTCTAGTGATAATACAGATAAAATAGCACGCGCTGCAGGAGCTATAGTAAGATATGAGTATAAACAAGGAAAAGGTAATGTAATTAGAAGCATGTTTAGAGATATAGATGCAGATTGTTATCTTATGATAGATGGTGATGATACATATCCTAAAGAAAATGCTCGTGAAATGTGTGATTTAATTCTTAGTGGTAAAGCTGACATGGTAATAGGAGATAGATTATCAAGCACATATTTTACAGAAAATAAAAGACCATTTCATAATTTTGGAAATAGGTTAGTTAGATTTTTAATAAACAAACTATTTAAAAATAATGTAAGGGATATAATGACAGGTTATAGAGCTTTTAGTTATGATTTTGTAAAAGGTTTTCCAGTTTTATCTAAAGGTTTTGAAATAGAAACAGAAATGACAATTCATGCTGTAGATAAAAATTATAAATTAGTGGAAATACCAGTTACATATAGAGATAGACCAGAGGGTTCTGTTTCTAAATTAAATACTTATAGTGATGGATTTAAAGTATTAAAAACAATAGCTACGTTATTTAAAGAATATAAACCTGCAACATTCTTTAATATTGTAGCAACTATTTTCTTAATTATTTCATTAATACTAGGAGTACCAGTATTTGTAGAGTATTTTAAAACGGGTTTAGTGCCTAAATTTCCAAGTTTAATAGTATCAGGAGTAGCTTTAACACTTGCTATGTTACTTTGGATAACAGGAATAATATTACAAGTAACTGTTAAACATCAACACCAAATGTATGAATTATATCTAAATTTATTAAGGAACAAAGATGAAAAAGATACTAGAAAAAAAGATAATTAAACAAATATTAAAATTTGGAGTAGTAGGTGGACTTGCCTTTGTAATAGATTATGCATTACTTTATCTACTTACAGAGTTTTTAAATATACATTATTTAGTATCATCAATAATATCATTTTCAGTATCTGTTATATTTAATTATATATTAAGTATTAAATGGGTATTTGATGTAAATAAAAAGCAGGATGTTAAAGAATTTATAGTATTTATAGTATTAAGTATTATTGGACTTGGAATAAATTCTTTAATAATGTATATAATGGTAGATTTAATGAATGTCTATTATATGGCATCAAAAATAGTTGCTACAGCAGTAGTTATGGTATATAATTTCATAACTAGAAAAATATTTATTGAGGGGAAGTAAAATGGTAGAGTATTTAAATACAAGTGATATTAGTTTATATAAGGATTTCATAAAAGAAGTATTTGATTATGAAATAAATGAAGAAGTAGTAAAGAAATTTTTAAAGAAAAATAAAATACTAGTAATTAAAGAAGATGATAAAATAATAGGTTCTGTAACAATAGAACAAAGATTTGAATTTGTTAAGAACCAAAAATATTATTTTCTAAGTTATTTGGGTGTATCCAAAAAATATAGAAGAATGGGATATGCTTCTAGGTTATTTGAAAAAGTAGAAGAACTAGTTCAAAAGAATGAAATAAAGTATATAGAACTTACTTCAGGTAATCAAAGAAGAAGTGCTCATTACTTTTATAAGAGTAAAAATTTTAAAATAAAAGATACAACTGTGTTTGTAAAACTATACTAAAATGTGTAAATTTGAAAAAATTTACATTTTTTTTGCAAAAAAAAAGGAAATCGCGAAAAAAAATAGAATGATATATATGAGGAGGTGATAATATTAAAAAATATCCATTAGTATTACAGGAAGAAATTAAGGACTGTGGAGTCTCTTGTATAAGCATGGTATTATCTTATTATGGAGGATTTGTTAAAAAGAATAATTTATTAGATTTGACAAAAACAACTATAAAGGGGACAACTGCTTATCATATAAAGGAAGCATTAAAGACATTGGGATTTGAATCGAAAGGTATTAGTTGTACATTAGAAGACATAAATAAAGATAATATAATACTACCTTGTATAGCAAGCGTTACAATAAATGAGTCCTATAAACACTTTGTAGTAATATATGAAATTAATTTTAATAAAAAATATTTAATAATAGGTGATCCTGCAGATAAAATAAAGAAAATTTCATATAAAGAATTCGATAAAATATACAATAAAGTCATAATAACTTTTTTCCCAACAAAAACTTTACCAATAGATAAAAATATATCCAGCATTAAATTTATTACTTATCTATTAAAATCACATAAAACTTCATTTTTAAATATCTTTATTTTATCCCTATTTATAACGCTTTTTTCTATATTAACTACATTCTATACTGAATACATAATTAATGGTATAAATTTTTACTCAACTAATTATTTAACTTATATTTTTTGTATCTTCTTTTCTATATATATACTAAAAATTATATCAGATTATTTCAGAAATAAATTATTAGTGTTTATTAATACTAAAATAGATCTTACTCTTACAATAGATATTTTTAATAATATTATATATCTTCCTTATCACTATTATAAGAATAGAACTACTGGAGATATAATATCTAGAATAAATGATTTAAATAGTATAAGAGATGTTATAAGTAAAGTAGCTCTTTCTATATTTGTAGATTTACCACTCACTATAATTTCTCTCATTGTATTATTTATAATTAATAAAACTTTGTTTACCATTGGAATTTTAATACTTGTTTTTTATTTTATTATAATTATTTTATTTAGAGGAGTATTTGAAAGTTATATAAAGAAAATACAAAGACAAAAGAGTGAAGTAACCACATATATGATAGAATCTATAAATGGTTTTGAAACTATAAAGGGAAGTCATATAGAAGAAAGTATAATGAATAAATTCGAAAAGAAATATGTAAAATATTTAAAAAAGATATTTAATTATCAAAATATATATTTTTTAGAAAATTTATTAAAACAATTAATAAACGATATAGGCTTTATAACAATAACACTCATAGGTGGATTATTGGTTATAAATGGTAAACTTACAATTGGAACACTTTTTACATTTACATCACTTTTAGTATATTTTTTAGAACCTATCAAAAATATAATTGATTTAGATACAACAATAAAAGAAGCAAAGAATTCAATTAAAAGAATCTTGAATTTGCTTGATGTAGAAAAATCAAAAGATGGAATAGTTAAATTAGAAAGAGTAGATAATATAGAATTTAAAAATTTAAGTTATTCATTTAATGATAGAGATTATATTTTAAAAGATATAAATTTAAATATAGAAAAAAATTCTAAAATAATGGTAGTAGGTAAAAGTGGTAGTGGTAAAAGTACTTTATTTAAAATACTTATGAAATATTATAATGTAGATAATAATAAAGTATTTATAAACGGTATAGATATAAATAATTATACTAAAGAATCTATAAACAATAAAATTATTTATGTAAGTCAAAATGAAATATTATTTAATGATACACTTTATAATAATTTGATATTTGATAATAGTGATAGTTCTAAACTTTTAGATGTTTCAAAAATGTGCTACGTAGATGAAATAAAAGATCATAATTTAGGTTTTAATATTTTAATAGAAGAAAATGGATTTAATTTATCTGGAGGAGAGAAGCAACGAATAATACTCGCACGAGCTCTTTTAAAAAATTTTGATACAATTATTATAGATGAAGGATTAAGTGAAGTAGATACAAATATGGAAAGAAAAATTTTGAAAAGTATTTTTAAATACTTTAAAGATAAACAAATAATAGTTATATCTCATAGATTAGATAATTTGGATCTATTTGATAGATTAATTAAGATAGAAAATGGAGTGCAGAAGGATGTATATAGGAATGGATAAAATTGATATTTATAATGATTCGGCAATAATACTAAATAGAAAAACTCCTAAATGTATTATATCTTGGATAACTATTTTAATATTATTATTTATAATTTGTTTTATATTATTTTCTATACCATTTAATATATATAATAGTGTAATAGGACAAGTAACTCTAGTAGATAATGATTATTATGTCCTTGTAGATTCAAGTGATTTTCCATTAAATAAAAAATTATATATTAAAGATAAATGTTATAGATATAAGATAATCAAAAAAGATAGTAATATATTACTTAAATTAGATTTAGATGATTCACTAAAATTAAATAATAACATAATTTTAATGCACACACAAAGTGATAGGACAACAGTATTTAAAATACTGAAAGAAAAAATAAAGAAGGGAGTAAAAAAATGAAAAATTTAACTGACAAAGAATTGGCAAATATAGATGGAGGGGCATTTAAGATAGGTATATTTGTAGGAGTAGCAGCTGGTATAACATTTTTAATAGGACTTGTTGATGGTATTATGAGACCATTAAAATGTAATTAGGAGGTATTATGATAGAATTAAAAAAAGATGAATTATTAAAAATTGAAGGTGGAGCTTGGTATTCAGCTGCATTCTTCAATGCTGCAGCAAGAATTGCTTCAACACTTATGGATATGGGAAGAAGTCTTGGATCTGCAATAAGAAGAGCTTTTAATGGAACTTTTTGCCCAATTTAAAAATAAAAAAATATTGTTATCAGCGCTCATTATAATAACAATACCACTTTGGTTGTCTCTTGTAAGTTATACATTTACTACAATATTAAATGCAGGAAGATATGTAGGAACAATGACAAGACTTATAAATAGTAGTTATATTTGTCCAATGTAAGAGAGATTTTCTCTCTTTTTTGTAAAGAAATCGCTAAAATTGTTGAATTTTGTATTAAATATAAAAGTTTTTCTTGTATAATTTATAGGATAGTGTTATAATACTGGTAGATTTGTGAAAGGAGGGATTACATGTCAAAGGTAGTAGTAAGAAACGGAAATGTTGATGGTGCACTTCGTACTATGAAACAAAAAAATGCAAGAGACGGCCTCCTAAAAAAAGCTAGAGAAAGACAAGAAGGTTATAAAAAACCAGGAGTAAGACGCAGAGAGAAAAAAGACGAAGGTATTAAAAATACTAGAAGAAGAGAAAGAAATAATTATTAAGAGCTGTAAGGCTCTTTAATTTTAGAAAGGGTTATATGAAAGATAAAATATTAAAAGATTTAGTAAGCGCTATGAAAAGTCAAGATAAGGAGACATTAAGTGTTCTTAGAATGGTTAAAGGTGCTATACAATTAGAAGAAATTAAAGTAAAAAAGGAATTAACAGACGAAGATGTTGTTGCAGTAATAAGCAAACAAATTAAAACAAGAAAAGAATCTATTACTGAATTTGAGAAAGCTGGTAGAACAGATTTAATTGATCAAACAAAACAAGAAATAGAAATATTAAGTAAATATATGCCTGAACAATTAAGTGAAGAAGAAGTATTAAAAGTAATAGATGAAGCTTTTCTTGCAATAAATCCAACTGCCCAATCAGATATGGGAAAACTTATGGGTTTTGTAACACCTAAATTAAAAGGTAAAGCTGATATGAGTTTTGTATCAAAAACTATAAAAGAAAGATTAAGTAAATAAAAACTATAAAGCATAAACTTTATAGTTTTTATTTTAATAAATAACAAATAGTTGATATAACTTCTTTTTTCATAATTTCATAGTTAATTTTACTGTGCTTATGATATACAATTTCATGACAATAATTATCAACTATACCAATAATAATGTGAACTTTTTCAAATAAATTAGGTGTATTGATACCATTATTATGTAATACTTCAACAATTTTTTCTGTTGATTTAATTTCTTTATCATGAAAAATATTTGCAATATCATCATCTAAATGTGATAAGGCAATCATTTCTTCATGAGCCTTTTTAGATAATGTATGTTTCTTTATAAAAACATCTAACATTTCATTTAATAAATTTTCTAAATTATTAAATTTTATTTCATTGTTTTCTAATATTTCTAAAATAGGGAACATAATATCACTAGAATAAGCCTTTATTCCTTCTATAAATATTTCTTTTTTGTCATTAAAATATTGATATATAATTCCAGTTGATACTAGAGCTTCTTTAGCTATATCATTGGTATTTATATTATAATAACCTTTATCACACATAAGTTTAAAACCAACATTTATAATTCTATTTCTTTTTTCAATAGATCTTTTTTGAGTAGGTATTCTAGTATTAGACATAAAATCACTTCCTTAATAGATATTATATACTTAATTTAAATTTTTTACAACAAATGTGAAAAAAATATCATATTTTATTGACTTATTACTATTATATAAGTATAATTGTATTGAAATGTGATATTTATATCACATTAGAAAGGAGTTTTATGAAAGAATTAATTAGTTTTAAAAATGTAAAAAAGACTTATATAGTAGGAGAGAAAAAATTTAATGCTTTAGATGGAGTAGATTTTACAATAAACAAAGGTGAGTTTGTGGTTATTTTAGGTCCTAGTGGAGCAGGAAAATCAACTCTTTTAAATTTACTAGGTGGTATGGATAAAGTAACAAGTGGTAAGATTAAAGTAGGTGAAGGAGTAGTATCTAGTATGAATGACAAAGAACTTACTAATTATCGTGCTGAAAATGTTGGATTTGTATTTCAATTTTATAATATTTTACCAACTCTTACAGTATTAGAAAATGTAAAAATTGTAAATGATATAGTAAAAAAACCTAAGGATGCTAAAAAAATATTAAGAGAGGTAGGACTTGATAAACATTATAATAAATTTCCAAACCAATTGTCAGGTGGAGAGCAACAAAGGGTTTCTATAGCGCGTGCTATAGCTAAAGATCCATTACTTCTTTTATGTGATGAACCAACAGGTGCCTTAGATTCTAAGACTGGTGTAGAGGTATTAAAGTTATTACACTCACAATGTAGTCATAACAATGGAGAAAATACAGTAGTTGTAGTAACCCATAATTCACTTATTTCTGATATTGCTGATAGAGTTATAAAATTAAAAAATGGTAAAGTTGAAAGTAATCAAGTAAATAAACATCCTAAAGATATTGATGAGGTTGTGTGGTAATATGTTAAAGAAAAAAATGATTCGAGACATTTTACAGAATAAATCACAATTTATAACAATCTTTTTAATGATTTTAATAGGAGTTATGGTTTATACAGGTATAGAATCATATATGGATGGTATGATAAATGCTGCTTCTAGCTTCTATGAAAAAAACAATTTACAGGATTTAAATGTTATAGGAACATCACTAACACGTTCCGATTTAGAAAAAATTAAATCATTAAAAAATGTAGAAGATGCAGAAAGAAAATTAGTAGTAACTGGGATAGATAATGATGATAATGATAAAACATATTTGATAAGTTTTATAGAATCAAATAATATTTCTAAATTTTATGTATTAGAAGGTGAAAAATTTGATGTAAATAAAAAAGGTGTTTGGGTAGATAATTTCTATGCAAAAAATAATAATTTAAAAATAGGGGATACGTTAAATATTAAATATGATACTTTTGTATTAAAAGAAAAAATATTAGGATTTATAAATGTACCAGATCATATATATGATGTTAAAGATGAATCTGAAATAGTTCCTAACAGAGATATATTTGGATTTATTTATATGTCTTATAAAGAAATACCAGAGAATTATATTAAAGAATTAGTAATGAAAAATTTAAAAATTACTGATGAATCATATTTAAAACAATTTAATTACGAAGAATATATTCCATATAATTACATAATGGTTGATGTAAATAAAAAAGAAAATGTAGATAGTGTAAAAAATGATATTGAAGATGAAGTTAAAAATGCTTTAGGTATTGTAAAAATAGAAGACACAGCTTCATACTTAATGTATCAAGGTGAAATAGATGAAGGAAAATCATATGTAGGAATATTTTCTGGATTGTTTCTTTTTATAGCTCTTTTATCAGTAATAACTACAATGACAAGAGTAGTTAAAAAACAAAAACTACAAATAGGTACATTAAAAGCTTTAGGAATAAAAAATTATAGAATATTATTTCATTATGTCGGTTATGGATTTTGGGTTTCATTATTTGCTTCCATAGCAGGAATTATTTTAGGTAGATATTTTATTGGAAGTGTATTTTTAGGAATTGAAATGTCATTTTTCGAAGTACCAAATGGAGTACCTGTAATAAATAATAAAAGTTATATAGTAGCTCTAATCGTAATACTTGTTACATCATTTATTACATATTTAACTTGTAGAAAAGAACTTAGAAAAATCCCTGCAGAATCACTTAGAAATGAACTTCCTAAAGTAAAGAATGGTAGTTTGAATATAACTACAAAAGGAATATTTAAAAAATTAAGATTTTCTAGCAAATGGAATTTAAGGGATATAATTAGAAATAAATTTAGAACAATTACTGGAGTGGTAGGTATTGTTGGATGTTGTACTTTGATAGTATGTGCATTTGGTATGTTAAATAGTATGAACCATTTTATAAAATTACAGTTTAAAGATTTGTACAATTTTGGTTATAAATTAAATTTAAGAGAAAATATATCAGATACACAATTAAAAGAGTTAGAAAAAATCTATGGAGCTGAAACTAGTCAAACTCTAAACATAGAAATTAAAGATAGTAAAGGTATTAGAACAACAAATACAGCTACTGTAGTTGATGTAGATAAATTGGTTAGATTTCAAAATAAAAAAGATGAATTTATAAAAATAGATAAAAATAATGGAGTATATATAACAAGTAAATTAGCTCAAAATGAAAATTATAAAATAGGCGATACAATAAAATGGCACATATATGGTAATTCTAAATACTATGAATCTAAAATTGTAGGATTTAATAAAGATCCTCAAAATCAAAATATAACAATGACAAGAGAATATATTGAAAGTTTAGGTTTAAAATATAATCCAGATTCTTTATATACTAATTATAATTTGAAAGGTGTTAAAGAAATAGATGGAGTTGAACTTGTTCAAGATAAAGATTCTTTAAAGACAAGTATGGAATCTATGTTGTCAATGATGAGAAAAATGATTATCTTAATAATATTTTTTGCAATATTCTTAGGGGCAGTTATAATATACAATATGGGAATACTTTCATATAGTGAAAAACAATATCAATTTTCAACATTAAAAGTATTAGGTTTTAAAGATAAAAAGATAAAACAAATATTTATAGAACAAAATATTTGGATTACATTTTTATCAGTTATAATAGGACTTCCTTCAGGATATTATTTAACTTCATGGTTATTTAAAGCTTGTCTAGATGATAATTTTGATTTTGGAGTATATATTAATATTAGTACTTATATAATTGCTACTGTAGGTACATTCTTAGTATCTTACTTAGTATCTAAGTTTTTATCTAGAAAGATAAATAAAATAGATATGGTTAGTAGTTTAAAAGGTAATGAATAAAATATATAAACAAAAGAATTGGAACAACAATCCAATTCTTTTTATATGCTGTTTATTTCATCTTCTGTAAGTCCTGTTGATTTAATAATTATATCTATAGAAACATTGTTTTCT
>CAKPKL010000013.1 GCA_934167485.1 uncultured Bacilli bacterium | reverse complement strand
ATACAACAAGAAATTCAATTAACTCAAACATAAATACAACAAGAAACTCAATTAACTCAAACATAAATACAACAAGAGATTCAATTAACTCAAACATAAATACAACAAGAAACTCAATTAACTCAAATATAAATACAACAAGAAATTCAATTAATTCAAACATAAATACAACAAGAAACTCAATTAATTCAAATATAAATGCAACAAGAAACTCAATTAATTCAAATATAAATACGACAAGAAAT
Organism: uncultured Bacilli bacterium; assembly: GCA_934167485.1. Taxonomy (GTDB): domain Bacteria; phylum Bacillota_I; class Bacilli_A; order RF39; family UBA660; genus UMGS1613. The sequence goes on along the minus strand of CAKPKL010000013.1, from coordinate 29,843 downwards.
TCAATTTCAAATTTAATGACAAGAAGATTTGATACTGTAGATGACACTTTAACACAATTATCAAATGATTTAGAGTCTAACAAAAACACAATAATAAGTGCAGTTGGAACAAAAGCAAGTGAACTTGAAACAAATTTAACAATTGTAGCAGAAAGTATTCAAACAAATTTAGCAAATGTAGCAGTAAATATTCAAACAAATTTAGCTAATTTAATTGAAAGAAAATCAGTTACATTAACTAATAAGGTAGATGGAATACAAATATTAATAGATGCTATAAATACAAATAAAATAGGAACAAATGCAGATACAACTAACAATACTTTATTTGGAATAGCTAAAGCGGCACTTTCAAAAGTAAATGATATTCAAACAGATTTATCAACTTTAATGACAAATGTATCAAATAATTTAAGTACATTATCAAGTGATGTTTCAAGTATTAAAGTAGATGTAAGTTCTTTATCTAGTAAAATAGGTGGATATAGTGATGCCACTACTGAAACTACATTATTTGGAAGAACAAATTTAATATTTGAAAAAGTATCAAATGTAGGAAATATGGTTAATACTTTAATAACTGAACAAAGAACAGCTAATACAAATATTACTACAAAGTTAGATTCAATTTTAGCTCAAAATGATCTTGCTCAAATAAATGATGCTATAGTAGATGATTTAACACGTGCTTATGTAAATAATTGGCAAACAAATTCTGGATTAACTGATAAACAAAAAATGGAATTTGTAATAACTTGGTTAAGAGATAGAAACTATATTAAATAATTAAGACTATTTTGATAGTCTTTTTCTTTACACTTATTTATAAAAAAATATAAGATATTATTTAAAAATAAAAAAATTATGTTATAATTATTGTAGTATAGTAGGAGGATTTTATGGAAAAAAATTTTGATAGTATCATTGATTATTCGTTAATTTTAACAATTTTATTTTTTATAATAGGTATAGTTCTTATATTTTTCCCACAAGTAACTATGACTTCAATATCACATGTCATGAGTTTTTGCTTTATAACACTTGGGGCAATTTTAGTATTTTACTCATCTAAAGAAATATTGTTTATGAATTTTTTATCTTTTGGAGTTTTACAAATTATAATAGGTTTTATAATGCTTGTTTATCCAAATATATTAACAACGCTTGTACCAATTTGTATAGGTGTTTGGATGATATTAAAATCAACTGTTGATTTTAAATATTCTTTATTACTTAAAAAAGGTAAAGTAAAAGAATGGTTTTATGTAAGTATAATGTCTATTTTATCTATTATATGTGGAATTATGTTAATTGTTAAAACTGAAATTGGAGCATTTTCTCCTATGGTAGTATTAGGTTTATTTTTAACTGCTAATTGCTTATCAGCAATCTTAGATGTTTATATTTTTAAGGATAATGCAAGAACATTAGTAACGCAAATCAAAAAATGTATAAAAATTTAAAGTGTAATAAATACCAATTAAAGTAATTTTAATTGGTTTTTTAGTGTAAAGTGTTCTTAAATATGATATAATAAAAATAGGTGAGATTATGATAGAGAAACGAATTGATGAATTAGTAAAACTTTTAAATAAAGCAAGTTATGAATATTATGCATTAGATAATCCAACTATTACAGATCAAGAATATGATTCATTAATGGATGAATTAATTCGTCTTGAAACTCAAAATCCTTCACTTGTAAGAAGTGATTCTCCTACAGTTAAGATAGGGACTGAAGTTATAAGTGAATTTAAAAAAGTTACTCATGAAATACCTATGATGAGTTTAGGTGATATTTTTAATGAAGAAGAGGTTATTGCCTTTGATGAAAAAGTAAGAAAAATAGTACCTAATCCTAAGTATGTATGTGAACTTAAAATAGATGGATTAAGTGTTTCTTTGTTATATAAAAATGGACGTCTTGTAAGAGGAGCTACCAGAGGAGATGGAACTGTTGGAGAAGATATAACGCATAATGTAAGAACAATAAAGAATGTTCCATTATCTCTTCCGGAGGATATAGATATTGAAGTAAGAGGGGAAATATATATGCCTAAATCTTCTTTCGAAAGTTTAAATAAAGAAAGAAGAGAAAAAAATGAAAAAGAATTTGCTAATCCTAGAAATGCAGCAGCTGGATCAGTAAGACAACTAGACAGTAAAATAGCTTCTTCAAGAAATTTATCAACATTTATGTATTACATACCAGAACCAGATAAGTATAATTTATCAAATCAATACGATTCTTTAGAATTTATGAAAAAGTTAACTTTTACAGTAAATCCTAATATAGTTTTAGTAGATTCTATTGATGCTGTAATGGAATATATAAATTATTGGGATAAACAAAGAAAAGAATTACCATATGAAATAGATGGTATTGTAATAAAAGTAAATAATTATAATGATCAAAGAAAACTTGGAGTAACTGCTAAAGTTCCAAAGTGGGCAATTGCGTACAAATTTCCTGCTGAAGAAGTACTAACTAAGGTAAAAGATATTGAATTTTGTGTAGGAAGAACTGGTAAAATTACTCCAAGAGCAGATTTAGATCCAGTAAGACTTGCGGGTAGTATAGTTAGGAGTGCTACACTGAATAATCAAGATTACATAAAAGAAAAAGATGTTAGAATTGGGGATATTGTATCTATTAGAAAAGCAGGAGAAATTATTCCTGAAGTAGTAGAGGTAAAAAAAGAAAGAAGATCTGGTAGTGAATTACCTTTTGAAATGATAGAAAACTGCCCTATATGTGGTACTAAACTTTCAAAGAAAGAAGATGAAGTTGCTTATTTTTGTACAAATCCTAATTGTGATGCTAGAAACATAGAGGGACTTATACATTTTTCTTCTAGGGATGCTATGAATATAGAAGGATTTGGAGAAAGAATAGTAGAAGATTTTTATAATATGGGATTCTTAAAATCTATTGATGCATATTATAATTTAAAAAATTATAAAGAAGATTTAATGGAATTAGAAGGATTTGGAGAAAAAAGTATAAATAATCTTTTAATTAACATAGAGAATAGTAAGAAAAATTCTTTAGAAAAATTAATATTTGGATTAGGTATAAAGCTTGTTGGTAAAAAAACAGCTTATATACTTAGTGAGTATTTTGGTAGTATTGATAAATTAATAGAAAGTGATGTAGAAAATCTATCAAATATACCGGATGTAGGGACTGGTATTGCAACTAGTATAGTAAATTATTTTAGTGATAATAAAAATATTGAATTAATAAATAAATTAAAGAGTTATGATTTAAATATGAATTTTATAAGTAAAGAAAAAAATATAAATGAATTATTTAATAATCGTACTTTTGTCCTTACAGGAACACTTAATAGTATGTCAAGAAATGATGCTAAAGAATTAATTGAAAGATTAGGTGGGAAAAATACAAGTTCTGTTAGCAAAAAAACAGATGTTGTAATAGTAGGACAATCTCCAGGTAGTAAATATGATGATGCAGTAAAACTTGGTATTACTATTTGGAATGAAGATGAATTTATAGAAAAAAGTAGGAGGATTTAATATGAATGAATGGGAAGGATTTAAAGGAACTAAATGGCAAAAAAGCATAGATGTTTCTAATTTTATAGAATGTAATTATAAAGAATATACAGGTAATGATACATTTTTAACAGGTATAAGTAAAAAGACTAGTAAAGTATGGAATAAATGTAAGAAATTACTTAGTAAAGAAGCTATAAGTGGAGTACTTGATGTTGAGACTTATATAATGAGTGGTATTGATAATTTTAATCCAGGATATATAGATAGATCAAACGAAGTCATAGTTGGATTACAAACTGATGAACCATTAAAGAGAATTGTTAATCCATATGGTGGATTTAGAATGGTTAAACAATCTTTAGAAGCTTATGGGTTTCATTTAGATAAAGATTTAGAAAATAAGTTTATAGAATTTAGAAAAACACATAACGATGGAGTATTTGATGCATATACACCAGAAATAAGACGTGCTCGTCATAATCATTTAATTACTGGATTACCAGATGCTTATGGTAGAGGAAGAATTATAGGTGATTATAGACGTTTAGCGCTTTATGGAGCAGATGCTTTAATTGAACAAAAAAAATCCGACTTAAATAAATTAAATGAAATTACTGATGTTTCAATTATTCAATTAAGAGAGGATGTATCAGAACAAATTAAAGCTTTAGAACTTATTAAAAAAATGGCTTTAAGATATGATTTTGATGTATCTAAACCTGCTAGTAATGCACGTGAAGCAATACAATGGACATATTTTGCATACTTAGCCGCTGTTAAGCAAAATAATGGAGCAGCAACTAGTATTGGAAGAAATACTGCATTCTTTGATATTTATATTGAAAGAGATATAAATAAAGGGATACTTACAGAAGAAGAAGCACAAGAATTAATAGATCAATTCGTAATTAAGTTAAGACTTGTAAGACATTTAAGAACTCCAGAATATAATGAGTTATTTGCTGGTGATCCTACTTGGGTTACAGAATCTATTGGTGGTATGATGGATGATGAACATTCTTTTGTAACTAAAACATCATTCCGTATATTAAATACTCTTAATAATATAGGTGAATCAGCAGAACCTAATTTAACTATTTTATGGAGTAGAAAACTTCCTTTAAGTTTTAAAGAGTTTGCTAGTAGAATGTCAATAAAAACACATACATTACAATTTGAAAATGATGATTTAATGAAACCTATATATGGTAATGACTATGCTATAGCATGCTGCGTGTCTGCTATGAGTTTAGGACATCAAACACAATTTTTTGGAGCCAGAATTAATTTTGTTAAAGTATTGTTATATGCTTTAAATGGTGGTAGAGATGAAGTAACTGGTGAACTTGTAATAGATGGTATAGATGAGTTAGAGGGAGAATATTTAAACTTAGAAGAAGTATTTAAACAATTTGATAAAGTGTTGAAAAAAACCGCAAAAATATATGTAGACGCATTAAACATAATACACTATATGCATGATAAATATGCATACGAAAGTAGTCAAATGGCTTTTCTAGATACTAAACCAGAATATTTAATGGCATTTGGACTTGCTGGACTTTCAATAGTAGTTGATTCATTTTCAGCTATAGAATTAGGACATGTAAGAGTTAGAAGAGATTCAAGAGGACTTACAAATGCATTTGATGTAGAATTTGATTTTCCAAGATATGGTAATAACGATGATAAAGTAGATAGTATTGCAGTCAATTTAGTAAAAAGGGTATATAGAGAATTAAAAAAATATCCATTGTATAAAAATGCATATCCAACATTATCGCTTCTTACAATCACATCGAATGTAGTATACGGTAAAAATACAGGTGCAACACCAGATGGAAGAAAAGCTGGAGTACCATTCGCACCAGGAGCAAATCCAACACAAGGAGCAGATAAATCAGGAGCTTTAGCATCCCTTTCATCAGTTGCTAAACTTCCATATTTAGGATGCTGCCAAGATGGTATATCTAATACTTTCTCAATAACACCTACTACATTAGGAGCAGATAATGATGCAAGAGTAAATAATTTAATTCAAATATTAGATGGATATTTTAAACAAGGCGCGCATCATTTAAATGTAAATGTTTTAGATAAAAATATGCTAATTGAAGCTATGAACAATCCTACAAAATATCCAAATCTTACAATAAGAGTATCTGGATATGCTGTAAACTTTAATCATTTAACTCGTGAACAACAAGAAGAAGTAATAAGTAGGACATTCCATGAAAGAATTTAAACAAGGTTATATACATTCAATAGAAACTATGGGCCTTAGGGATGGTCCAAATATTAGAGTTGTAGTTTTTATGCAAGGATGTAATCTTAGATGTAGTTTTTGTCATAATCCAGATACTTGGGATAAAATTTCAAATTTAAAGGTTACTTCTAAAGAAATAGTAGACATGGTAAGAAAATATAGACCTTATATAGAACAAGGTGGTGGAGTAACTTTTTCTGGCGGGGAACCATTAGTTCAATCTGAATTTTTATTGGAAATGTTAAAGTTGTGTAAAAAAGCTGGAATACATACTTGCTTAGATACATCAGGTACTGGTTATAATAAAGAATTACTAAATGATATTTTAAAATATACTGATCTTATACTTTTAGATATAAAGGACCTAGATGAAGAAGGTTATAAAAAAATTACTGGAAGACCTATAGATGAATTTAATTACTTTAAGGATTTGGTAATAAAGAAAGATAAAAAATTGTGGTTAAGACAGGTAATAGTACCTACTATAAATGATAATGTGGAATATATATTAAAATTAAAAGAATATATAAAACAATTTAAAAATGTAGATGTAATAGAACTTCTGCCATATCACACAATGGGTGTAGATAAGTATAAAAAATTAGGAATAAAGTATAGATTAGCTGGAATGCCTGATATGGATAAAGCTAGATGTAAAGAATTGGAAGAATTATTAAAAAAATAATTCTTTTTTTCATGAAAAAAAGGAAATCACGAAAAAAAATAGAATGATATATATGGAGGTGATGTTATAGTTAAATTTTATAAATTAAAAAATGATGCTGTTTTTAAAGCTGTTTTCTGTAAAGAACATAATAGAGATTTATTACAAGATTTACTTGTAGAAACTTTAAATCGTAAGGTTAATATTATTAGTATTAATACTCCTGAGATTTTAAAAAATAATATCTATGAAAAAGGTAGAACTTTAGATGTTTTAATTAGATCTGATAATATGCTTATTAATGTTGAAATTAATACTTATGTTTCTAATTCTTTAAGAAGAAGGAATGCTGGATACATATTTAAAAAATATAGTGAACTTACTCGTATGGGTGACTCTTATAATTCTATGCCTATGGTTATTCAAATTAATTTAAGTGATTTAAATAATAAAGAGATATGTTATAAATATAGTTTATATGATAAAACTAATAATAAAACATATATAGATAATCTAGAAATATATGAATATAATATTACTAAAATTAAAGAGATGTGTTATAATAAACCTAGCAGGTATAAGTTACTTAGTTTACTTGATTGTGACTTAGAAGAACTTAATGCCTTAAAGGGAGACGATAAAGTGGAAAGAATAAAGGAAGAGATTAAATATTTAAATGAAGATCCAGAGTTTGTTAGATATATGAGTGATGAAGATGAAGCTAGACTTCTTAAGAATACATTAAAGACTGATGCTTATGAAGAAGGTGTTGAGGATGGTATTCAAAAAGGAATAAAACAGCAAAAAGAAATAAGTAAGAAAGAATTAAAACAACAACAAGAACTTAATGATCAAAAACTCAAATCTACAGTTAAAACATTAAAAGAGAACAATGTTTCTATAGACATAATTATTAAATCAACAGGACTTACAGAAGACGAAATAAACAGCATATAAAAGAATTGGATTATTCCAATTTTTTTTAGTAAATTTATATTTTACAAATTATAATAAATTTGATACAATTAAAATAGGAAGGAGAATAGAATGAAAAAAATTTTAATGTTATTTGTTGTTATGATTTCAATATTATTAGTTACAGCATGCGGAAATAAAGAAAAAGAAGTATTAAAAACCTGTACCTTAGAAGTTAATAATTCAACAGCTGGTTATAAAGTAGAGTCTACTTATGAAATTTATGGGAGAGGAAAAGTTGTAGAAAAAGTTATTTCAAATGAGATAGTAACATCAGAAAGTGATGAAATATTAAATAATTTTGAAACAACTTTAAATACTACTTATAAAAATATGAATGATACATATGGCGGATATACATTTAATATTACAAAAGAAACAGGGAGAGTTATCTCTAATGCTGAAATAGATTATACTAGTATGGATTTTAATAAATATATAAATGACAATCAAGATATAAAAGATTATTTAGATCCTAATAATAAGTTATTAATATCAGGTGTAGAAAGTTTGTATAAATCATTGGGTGCTACATGTAATTAACAATTCATAAGAATTGTTTTTTTACTTTTAAAATGTTACAATGTAATTAGGTGTTAGTTTTATGGAAAATAAGTATACAAAAGAAGAGATAAAAAAAGCTTTAGAACAAGCAGATGCTAATATTAGTTTTGAAGAGGTTGATATTAACGAATTAGAGAAAGGTAAGTCTAAAGTTCTAAGAAAGGAAAATAAAAATGACTCGAGATGAATTAGATTTAATAAATTGGAATAATTACCTAATTAGTGGTACAAATGTGCTTAAAAATAAATTAGGCATAACAAATGAAGAAGAATTAAAGGTGAAAGAAAAAGCTATAGTAAAAAGAAAATTAGCTTATTTATATTTACAACCTATGAAGGGTAATTTTGATATTGAGCACTTACAAAAAATTCACAAGTTTATATTTAACGATATTTATGCTTTTGCTGGAGAATTAAGAAATTGCTCGCTACAAAAAGATGACCATATATTTTGCTATCCTAATGAAATAAGGTTGAGATTAATAGAAATTTTGAAAACTATGAATTCTGAATTTTCTAAAGATATAAATTCTATAAATGAATTTGCCTTTAAACTTGCTCCTTTCTATTTTGAACTTATATCTATTCATCCATTTAGAGAAGGTAATGGTAGAACAATTAGGGTTTTTATTAGAGATTTTGTAAGAGAAAAGAGTGTAGGTAAAACTTGTGGAGAGTTAGATTTGGATTATACCAAAATAAATAAAATAAATTTGATGTTAGGCACTGCTCAAAGATATGTATTTAGAAGTTATATAGAAGTAGAGTTTATGCAGGGATTAGTACCTGTAGAGAAGGAAAAGAGTATAAAAATATAAATAACTCTTTTTTCTTTCATTAATAAATGATATAATTATTATAATAGAGAGTGATAGAATGATAAGATACAATCCAAATATAGAACAAGGTCTTAATGATGATCAAGTTAAGTATAGAATAAAAAAAGGTCAATTTAATTATAATAGTGATGTAAAAACTAAGACAATTGGTCAAATTATTTTTTATAATGTTTTTACTCTTTTTAATATGTTAAATTTAGGGATAGGTGCCTTAATATTTTTAGTTGGGTCTTATAAAAATTTATTGTTTTTGGGTGTTGTATTTTGTAATACATTAATTAGTATTATACAAGAAATTAGATCTAAGAGAGCTATTGATAAATTATCAATTATATCAAGTAGTAAAGCTTGTGTAATAAGAGATTCTAAGAATAAAATAGTAAATATAGACGAAGTTGTATTGGATGATATAATTATATTTAAAAGAGGTAATCAAGTAATTGCCGATTCTATAATAAAAGAAGGCATAGTAGAAGTTAATGAATCATTATTAAGTGGTGAAGAAAACTCGATTACAAAACATGCTGGTGATACTTTATATTCTGGTAGTTTTATAATAAGTGGTAAATGTATTGCTAAAGTGGAGAGGGTTGGTATGGATTCTTATGCATCCAAAATAACTTTTGAAGCAAAATATACAAAAGAAGTAAATTCTTTAGTAATGAAAACTTTAAAAACGATAATTAAGGTAATATCTTTAATTATTGTACCTTTAGGCTTTATTCTATTTTTGAGACAATATAGTATAGAACATGATTTAGTTGATTCTATTGTAAGTTCTTCTGCTGCAATTATTGGTATGATACCAGAGGGATTAGTTCTTTTGACAAGTACTGTTCTTGCTGTAAGTGTTATTCGATTATCAAAAAGAAAAGTTCTTGTTCAACAACTTTATTGTATTGAAACATTAGCTAGAGTAGATACGATTTGTTTAGATAAAACAGGTACTCTTACCGAAGGTGTTATGGAAATTGAAGATGTAATTTCTCTTAATAAAAAATACGATTATGAAGAAATTTTATCTGCTATAGCACGTGAACTTTCAGATGATAATCCTACAATGGAAGCAATATGTAGAAAATTTAATAAAAAAGTTAATTTTACTTGTTTAGAGAAAGAATCATTTTCTTCAGAAAAAAAATATTCAAGTGTTACTTTTAAGGAAGGTAAATATATATTAGGCGCGCCAGATATATTAGATAAAAGTGATGATATGAAAAAACTTTTAGATAAATATTCTGACTATAGAATTGTTTTATTAAAAAATAAGAAAGATAATATAGCTTTGATACTATTAAAAGATAAAATTAGATTTAAAGCTTCTAGTACTTTAAATTACTTAAGAAATCAGGACGTTGATATAAAAATAATAAGTGGTGATAATGAGAAAGTTATTACTAGAATAGCTAAAAGATTAAATTTTAAGGATATCAAATGTATTGATATGTCACAAAACAAGACTAATATGAATCATCAATTAGTTGAGGAATATAATGTTTTTTCAAGAGTTAGTCCAAGTCAAAAGAAAGAATTAATTAAGGCATTAAAGGGTAATGGACATACAGTTGCTATGACAGGTGATGGAGTAAATGATGTTTTAGCGCTTAAAGAATCTGATTGTAGTATAGCTATGGCTAGTGGATCAGATGCAGCACGTAATGTATCTGAGATTGTATTACTTAACTCAGATTTTGAGGCTATTCCAAAAATAATTGAAGAAGGAAGAAGAACTATTAACAATATAGAAAGATCAGCGTCATTATTTTTAACTAAAACAACATATTCGACTTTACTTGCTATGATATTTTTATTTTTAAATTTTAGTTATCCATTTGATCCAATACAACTTAGTTTAATAAGTTCTATAACAATTGGAATTCCAGCATTTGTACTCGCACTTGAACCAAATTACGATAGAATAAAAGATAACTTCTTTCTTAATGTATTAAAAAAATCATTACCAGGTGGTATTACAATAGTAATAAATATAATTAGTGTAGTTATTATCTCGTCTATATTTAATATAGATTCAACTATAGTATCTACTATGGCTGTTATTTTGGTTGCTATGACAGGTTTTATATTGTTATATAGAATTTGTTATAAGTTTAATAAATTAAGATTAATTCTATTTATAACCTTGATTATTTTGTTTTTAAGTTGTATTATAGGTTTACCAAGTTTATTTGAACTTGTGATATTAAAACCAATATACATAATATATATAGCGCTTTTATTTGTACTTGATATTGGATTATTTGATGTTTTATCAAATTTATTTGAAAAAAAATTATTTAAGTATAAAGATAAAATATTAAAATAGGAGGTTCAAATTTATGAATTTTATATCACTATTACTTACTTTATTTGTTGGTTTGTTTATATTAGTTGGAAGTGCTTTAGGTCTATCATCAAAAAATAATAAAAAATTAACAGATTTTAGTATATCAATGGCTTTTGGAGTAATTATAAGTTTAATACTATTTGAGATATTACCAGAAACTTTCAATACATTAAGTCATGAAGTTGGAATAATAAGAAGTATTATTGCAATCATATTATTAGTTTTAATTGGTATATTTACATTAAAAATACTTGATTTATTTGTACCACATCATGAACATGAGACACACCACAATCATCTACATAAGAGTGATAAATGTCATAATGAACATTTGTCTCATATAGGACTTATTTCATCTATTACAGTTATTGTACATAATGTAATAGAAGGTATGAGTTTATATTTGGTTGCTACTAACAATTTAATATCAGGAATGTTACTTTGTATTGGTATAGGACTTCATAATATTCCAATGGGATTAGTTATTACGACGACATTAGTAAATTCAAATTATAAAAGAAATAAAATAATGAAAATTAGTAGTATTGTATCTATTTCTACATTTATAGGTGGATTTATTATGTTTGTATTAGGTGGAGTAAATGAAATGGTAAAAGGTGTACTATTAGGATTTACTCTTGGTATGCTTATATATATATCTATATTTGAGTTGTTACACCAAATATATCATATGAAAAATAAACGAGTTTCAATAATTGGAATTAGTATAGGAGTAGTTTTATTATTTATAAGTGTTTTATTAGAACACATGATTCATTAGGGAGGTTTTATGGAATTAGTTTTACTTTATCTTTTAACAATAATTTTAAGTGTTTATAATAATTTATCATTAGTTAATAATACTATAAAAGATATAGCTAATCTGGATTATAGATTGGATTTAAAAAGGATTAGAGAATTACAAAGTAAATTTAACAATAATAATAGTAACAACAATTTAATTTTATATACAGTGTGTCCTATATTAAATATAATACTATCAACTCAAGCACTTATAACATATTTTAAAACTAGAAATCAAGTATTAGAAACATTAGATAAGTTAGATTCTGTATATTTAATGGATGAAATTGAATTAGAGGAATATAATAAAAAAAGAACTGGTTTTAATGCTTTAAAAACATGGGTTAAGACTGATGATTTAAAGTCCAATCCTGTGATAGTAGAAGATGAACTAAATAAAATTTCATATTATACATTGAATGATAAAATAGTTATATTAGATGCTTCTGGTGATGTTGCTAATTTAAGTAGGGATAAACAATTAAATTTTATTTTAATGAGTCACCTTAAAACTTTTGAAAGTATGTTGGATGAAATTAAAGTTAATGCTGATCAAGAAGTAAGTGAAAATGATAAAGAAATAGTAAAAGAATCTGATAAAAAGAAATTATTAAAAGATTTAAAAAAAACAAAAGAAGCATTATTAGAAAAAGAAAAAATAGAAGAACCAAAAGTAAAAAAATTAAAATGACGAATTTATGTTCGTTGTTTTTTATTGACTTTAAATACTAAGTTTTATATAATTAAATAGGTGATAGTATGGATAATATTTTTATGCATATAGATGTTAATAACGCTTTTCTTTCTTGGACTGCAGTAGATTTACTAAAACAAGGTTATAATATAGATATAAGAAATATAGAAGCAATTATAGGTGGGGATGAGAGTGCAAGACATGGTATTGTGTTGGCTAAAAGTATTCCTGCTAAAAAGGAAGGTGTAAAGACTGCAGAAACAATTAGGGATGCTAAAAGAAAATGCAATGATTTACACATATATCCACCAAATTATAAACTATATTCTAGTATGTCACATAGATTTTTTGAACTAATAAAAAGTTATACACCCGATATAGAAAAATTAAGTATAGATGAATGTTTTATTGATTATACAAAGGTAAAAAATTTATATGGTGATCCTATAAAATTTGCTTACAAATTAAAAAATGAAATAAAAAATAAATTAGGCTTTACAGTAAATATTGGTATAGCAAATAATAAATTATGTGCAAAAATGGCAAGCGATTTTACAAAACCTGATAGAGTTCATACTTTATTTAAAAATGAAATAAAAGAGAAAATGTATCCACTTCCTATAGAATCTTTATATGGTTGCGGTAAAAGTTCTAGTAAAAAATTAAGAGAATTAAATATTAATACAATAGGTGATTTAGCTATAATTGATCCAAATTATCTATATAAATACTTTAAAAATCAGGCTTATAAGTTAGTAGACAGTGCTAAAGGTATAGATGATAGTGTAATAGTCACTAAAAGACCTGATGTTGAATGTATAAGTAGATCTACTACTTTAAGTTATAATTTAACATCACTAGAACAAATAAATAAATGTATATATCCATTAGTAGAAGATGTTTGTCTGCAACTTAGAAAAAAGAATAAATATACTTCTCTTGTAGGAGTAATATTAAAAGATAAAAACTTTAAGGTTTCATCTCATCAAAAAAAATTAAAAAATCCAACTAGTAGCACAAATCAAGTTTATAATATTGCAAAAGAACTAACTCGTGAACTTTGGAATGAAGAAGGTATTAGGTTAGTAGGAGTTTCTATTTCTAAATTTTCTTCATCTTTAAATCATCAAATGTCAATGTTTGAAGATTTAAGTGATGTAGAAGAGAATAATGAATTAGATAAAGTTATAGATAAGTTAAAAGAAACATATGGAAAAAATATTATAAATAAAGCTTCTCAATTTGATAAATTTTAAATATAACAAATATTGTCTTGAATAAAATGAAAAAAACTAGTATAATTTTATTTAGGTGATAACATGACTTGGATTTGGTTTGGATTAGTAATTGCTCTTTTATTAATAGAGTTAGCAACTACAAAGTTGGTAACAATTTGGTATGTAGCAAGTGCTATTGTATCAATGATTTTATCAATGTTTATAAATAATTATTTTGTAGAATTTTTAGTTTTTATAATACTTGGAACTATTTTACTTTTTACAACTAAACCTTATTTGGTTAAGTTTTTGGAAAAAAATAAATTAACAAAAAAGAAATAATTGTAGATAGGGTGTTGTTATGAAGGATAAATTTAAATATATATTAAACTTGTTGAAAGTTCTTATTTGGCCAATTATATTTGTAATAGGTGAAATACTTATAACTGGCATTTTTACACTTATATTTAATATTAAAACAAAAGGTGATACTTCATATGAGAATTTTTTAGAATATATGAAGACAGATGGTTATAGAGAAAAATTAGTAGATTTTATTAATAGTCAGTGTGTGCCAATAATTATACTTACTATGGCAATATTTATACCTATATTTTATCTAGTATTTAAAAAGTATAGACAAAATACTAGATTTAAGTTAAGTGATTCTATAGAACCTTTAGTATATGGTATGTCTATATCACTTATATTTAATATAATAGTTTATAGTTTAAATAATGTATTTAATTTTACTTCTCAATATAATGATAGTCCTATAACTTTGATATCTCAAATTATATGTACAGGTATATGTGGACCAATATTAGAAGAGTTTTTATTTAGAGGTATTGTATATAACAAACTAAAAAGTTTTAATAAACAGTTAGTATCAATTATATTGTGCTCTATTATATTTGGAATATTTCATGATAATATAATAAATGCTGTATATGGTTTTGGAGTAAGTTTTATATTAATATATTTGTATGAAAAGTATAAAAATTTAAAAGCACCAATAATTATGCATATTAGTTTAAATCTTACAACTATTCTTATGTTGCCACTTATAAAAATGAATTTTATTGCATTTAATTTATATTTATTTGTTATAAGTATAATCACAGTATTAATATTAAAACAATTAATAAAATATGAATAAAATGAAAAAATATACGTATTATAATAATGTCAATAATAATATTGACATATAGTAGAGAGCTAATTTGATTAGCTCTTTATTTTGTGCTACTATATAGGTGAAGCGAGGTATTTATGGAAAATTATGAAAAGTTAATCAAAGATTTAGAACTAACTGGATCAAATATTGAAGAATTAAAAGAAATAAGGGAAACTGTTAAAAGAAATAGTGATGCAAATAAAGATTTAGATACTATAATGTTTGAATTAAAAGAAAATATTAAGGATATTACATCTAAATTTTATAATGGAGAAAATAACTTTGGTATTAAATATATGACAGGGTTTACAAGTTCTATATATATACCATCATTTGATTCTTCTGGTGAAATTAAAATATTATTAAATGGTGGTGAAACTAGTAGAGTTTCTAATAAAATAGAGGTTAATAAAGATACATTATTTGATACAGCTAGTATTACTAAGTTGTTTACTTTAATACTTGTATTTAAGTTAGAAGAATTAGGACTAATTGATTTAAATGATAAGATAAAGGATCTTGATCCAGATTTTAATGGTATGGAAGATTTTACATTTAATGATTTAATAAGATTGCATGGTGAGATATTAACGGATGGGAACATAACTTTAGCTCATAATGAAAAAGAGGCTTATCAAATATTAAAAACAGCATATTTAAAAAGTAATACAAGAGAAACTAATAAATATACAGATTTTGGGGCTATTATAATAGGAAAAACTATAGAACATATTTTAAGTAAAAAATATAATAAAGATGTTACTTTAGAAAAATTGATGCATAAATATATATTTAGTGAATCTAATATGAATAATACGTTGTTTAATCCAAAAGGATTAAATATATCAGGTAATGGAGGTTATGATACTTTAGTTCATGATCCAAAAGCAAGAATACTTGGTGGAGCAGCAGGAAGTGCTGGAATATTTACAACTAGTGATGATTTAAATAAATTAGCTAAAAATTTATATAGTGTAAATTATATTAATCCAAAGTTAATCAACAAAGAACATTTAGATAGATTAGGCGAAGTTACATTTAAGGATGGAAGAGAGCCTCAAAAAGGAAATTTAGGAATATATGTAAAACATCCATTAGGATATGAAAAAACATTTACTCCATCATTATTTTCAACAGGTAGCTTTTCACATCAAGGTTGGACAGGTTCTGTAGCGCTTTTTGACCCAAATAATTTAATACATCATAATTTTTTAACTAATGCTATATATAAAACTGATAACAAGGATGAAATAAGAGCTGATAAACCTATTGGGTTTGGAAATGCTTGGGATATTTATGAAAAAGAAATAATAAAAAACATTATGATTATGATGATAACAAAAAAATATTTCAATTTATATAAAGATAGGGAAGTTAATATAAATGATGAAATAAAAATAAAATAAAAAAAGAGTGTAAATAACAAGAGTTTATATTTTATATTCTTTTTTTTTATACAAAAAAGTGTTATAATTATTTATAGGTGATAAAGTGATAAAAAATGTTAAAGACGTTGATATAAATTATGTTGACTATGGTGAAGGAGATAATGTAATAGTACTTCTTCATGGCTGGGGACAAAATATTGAAATGATGAAACCAGTTGGTGATGGACTTAAAAAGAATAATAGAATAATTATTGTTGATTTACCTGGTTTTGGATTATCAAAAGAACCTGATACGATTTGGACTATGTATGATTATGCAGATTGTATACATGAGTTTTTAAAATCTATAGATGTAGAGAATCCTATTTTGATTGGCCATTCTTTTGGTGGAAAGATAAGTTTAATATATGCAAGTAAGTATAAAACAAATAAATTAGTTTTATTTGGTAGTCCTTTTAAAAAAGAAATACAAAAATTAAGTACTAAAACAAAGATATTGAAATTATTAAAGAAAGTACCTGTTTTAAATAAATTAGAAGGGTTTGCTAAAAAACATATAGGTTCTAGGGATTATAGAAATGCATCAGAATTTATGAGAAAAATACTTGTAGAACATGTAAACTTAGATATAACAAATGATGTGAAAAAAATTAAATGTCCAACATTAATAGTTTGGGGAACACTTGATAGTGAAGTGCCAATAGAAGAGGCATATGAACTTGAAAAATTAATAAAAGATGCTGGAGTAGTTGTTTATGATGGTTGTACACATTATGCCTATTTAGAAAGATTAAATCAAACAATAAGTGTTTTAAAAAGTTTTATAGGAGGTTAATATGAGTCTATTTTTAATTTCATTAATACCATATTTTATATTTACTATAGCAAAAACTAAGAAATCATTTCATATGTTACAACAAAATTATTATGATTTAGATAGTAGATATTTTAAATGGATATTAAGTAATATTAGTAAAGTTATGTTTGAAAGTGATATATTATTTTTATTACTTATATGTACATTATTTTTTGATATTGGAGTAGAAATTGGTGTATTTATAATATTATATGGAATAATATATATGACATATAGAAAGAAAAAAGTGGTTGCTAAAAAACCATTAGTTATCACAGCTAGAATTAAAAGATTATTTTTTACAATTTTTTTAATGTATTTTGTTATGATAATTCCAGTTATAGTTCATTTTGATTATGATAATTTAGTTTATGAATATGTTATTTTAGGTTTATTTACATATTTAAATTATTTTGTAGTAATGGCTGCTAATGTAATAAATAAACCAATTGAAAAATGTGTTTATCTACATTATAAACGTATGGCTAAATCTAAGTTAAAGAAGATGAATATACCAGTTATTGGTATAACAGGTAGTTACGGAAAAACTAGTAGTAAAAATATAATTAATGATATTTTAAATGTTAAAATTAATTCATTTGCTAGTCCTAAGAGTTTTAATACTCCTTATGGATTGATTAATACAGTAAATAATTATTTAGATAAATTTAATGACATTTTTATAGCAGAAATGGGTGCTTTCAAAATAGGTGATATTAAACAAATTTGTAAAATAGTAAAGCCTAAATATGGAGTTATAACCACAATCGGAGAGGCACATTTAGAAAGTTTTGGTTCTAGGGATAACATTATGAAGGGTAAATTTGAGCTTGTTGAATCATTACCTAGTGATGGACTTGCTATATTAAACGGGGATGATCCTTATCAATTAAAGTATCAAATTAAAAATAATTGTAATGTTAAATGGATAGGTATAGATAATAAGGATGTAGATTTACATGCTACAAATATTAACTTATCAAATAAAGGTACTACTTTTGATTGTGTATTTAAAGGTGATAAAAATAAATATAGATTTACAACAAAATTATTAGGTAAACATAATGTTTATAATATTTTAGCTGGTATATTACTTGGACATGAATTAGGCCTTAGTATAAGTGAATTACAAAGAGGTGTAAGTAGTGTAAAAACTATAGAACATCGTTTAGAATTAAAAAAATATGGGAATATTAATATAATAGATGATGCTTATAATTCAAATCCAGTAGGTTCTCGTATGGCTGTTGAAGTATTAGGTCTTATGCCAGGTTTAAAAATAATAGTAACTCCTGGTATGATAGAGTTAGGTGATAAGCAATACGAACTTAATTATAAATTTGGCGAATATATAAGTAAATGTTGTGATTATGTAATTCTTATTGGTAAAAATCAAACTAAACCAATATATGATGGTTTGATAAAAAATAAATTTAGTGATAAAAAGATATTTATATTAAATGATGTTAGAGAAGCTTTTCCATTAATGAATAGATTAGCTGAACCTAGTACTTATGTACTTTTAGAAAATGATTTACCAGATTTATTTAATGAATAGGAGAGATGTTTAATGAAGATAAAAGTTGGAGTAATATTTGGTGGTGAAACTGTAGAGCACGAGGTAAGTATTATATCTGCAGTACAAGCTATGGAACATATGAATAAAGATAAATATGAAATAGTTCCTATATATATAAGTAAAGATAGATATTGGTATACAGGCAAGATGCTTATGGAAATCGATGTTTATCAAGATTTTGAAGAGTTAAAAAAATATGCTAAAAGAGTAGTTCTTACAAAAGGTAAAGATGGATTTTATTTACAAAATACTACAGGATTATTTAGAAGAAATATAGCTGATATTGATATAGCTTTTCCAATAGTACATGGAAATAATGCTGAAGATGGAACACTTCAAGGATATCTTGATAGTGTAGGTATTCCTTATGTAGGAAGTAGAGTTATAGGAAGTGCTCTTGGTCAAGATAAAGTTATAATGAAGCAAATATTTAAAAATTGTGGATTACCTATAGTAGATTATGTTTGGTTTTTTGATAATGAATATGCTGATGATTGTGAAGCTATATTTGATAAAGTAAAACATTTAGGATATCCTGTAATAGTTAAACCTGCAACTCTTGGTAGTAGTGTTGGTATAACATATGTAAAGGATGAAAAATCTTTAGCAAGTGCAATAGAAGAAGCTATGACTTATGATACTAAAATAATAGTAGAAAAGGCAGTACAAAATTTAGTAGAAGTAAATTGTAGTGTGCTTGGAAACTATATTAATCAAGAAACAAGTGCAATAGAAGAAGTTACTAGTGATGATGAATTCTTAACTTATAAAGATAAGTATATAGGAGGATCAAAATCTAAAACTAAAGGTGCAAGTAAAGGAATGGCAAGTGCTAGTAGAATTATACCTGCTCGTATTAGTAAAGAATTAGAAGAAAAAATAAGAAAAACTTCTAAAGAAGCTTTTGTTGCTCTTAACTTAGGTGGAGTATGTAGAATAGATTATTTAATTGATAAAAAAACAAATAAATATTATATTAACGAACCTAATACTATACCTGGTAGTTTATCATTTTATCTATGGGAGCCTGTTGGTAAAAAGTATGAAGATTTATTAGATGAAATGATTACATTATGTATAAAAGATTATAAAAATAGAGCTCGTAAAACTTATTCTTTTGAAAGTAATATTTTAAGTAACTATGGAATAAAGGGAGCTAAAGGACTAAAGGGAAAATTAAAATAATTTTCTCTTTTTATTTATAAATAAAAGAATTTTTGATATACTTATTATGGTGATACTATGGTAAAAAGAAAATTAAACAAAAAGGGTAAGATAGTTTTATTTAGTATAGTAGTTTTGTTTCTTATAGTAACAGTATTAATTTTTATGTTTACTAAAGAAAAAAATATAAAAGTTAAAGTAGAAGATAAAAAAGAAATAAAAAAAGAAGTAAAACAAGAAGAAAAATTAAAAATATTTGATTTAGATTCTAATACTAGACCATATGCTGTTATGATAAATAATATATCCACAGTATGGGGATATCAATGTGGACTACAGGATGCATATTTGGTTTATGAAATAATAGTAGAAGGTGGTTATACAAGATTAATGGCTTTATTTAAAGATAAAACATTAGATAGGATTGGATCTGTTAGATCTTCTAGACATTATTTTTTAGACTATGCTCTTGAAAATGATGCAATATACGTTCATTTTGGATGGAGTCCTCAAGCTCAAAATGATATATCAAGTATGGGCATTAACAATATAAATTTTATGAGTTATAACGGATATATAAGAGATACATCATTACCTCTTGCTATAGAACACACTGCATTTACATCAACTGATAAGATTATGAGTGGAGCATCTTATTATGGATATAGAACAACCACAGATATAAAGCCCTTATTTAACTATAGTGTAAAATCAATCGATTTATCAAATATAGAAGGTGTTATACCTGCAAATAAAATATATATAAACTATTCAAATAGTAGATCTACAACATTTGTATATGATGGAGAATCTAAGGTTTATAAAAGATATCAAAATGATATAGAGCACACTGATTATATGACAGGTCAAATATATACTGCTAAAAATATAATTACATATCAAGTAAGCAATTATTCAATATCTGGTGATGATAAAGGCAGACAAACTTTAGATAATATTGGAAGTGGTACTGGATGGTATGTAACAGAAGGAAATGCAGTTCCAATTACTTGGGAAAAAACATCAAGAGAAAGTAAAACAAAATATAAGTATTTAGATGGAACTGAAATAAAAATAAATGATGGAAATACATATATAGAAATACAACCAATAGGTAGAGATCTAGTAATAGAATAGTATTATTATTAAAATTTCCATATTTGGTAACAAATAACATTATAATTTTTTTAAATATGTGATATAATGTAGTAGTACTTGAGGTGAATTAAAGGTATGAATAAATACAAAAAAGATGACGAATACCTGTTAATAATAGATAATATAATGGAAAATGAAGAATTTAAAAAAATGGCTAATATCAAACATCATAATACAACAAGATTAAATCATTCATTAAAAGTTTCATATTATTCATATAAAATAGCTCGTTCTTTAAAATTGGATTATAAGGATGTAGCTCGTGGTGGATTACTTCATGACTTTTATGATGAAGAAATAAGTGAATGTAGTAAAATAAAAGATAAAATATTATTATTTTCTACTAAACATCCTAGTGTAGCAGTAGAGAATGCTTCTTCAAATTTCGAATTAACAGAAAAAGAAATAAATATAATTAAAACCCATATGTTTCCAGTAGACTATAGGATTCCTAAGTATGCTGAAAGTTGGATTGTAAGTTTAGTTGATAAATTTTTAAGTATTGGTGAATTTTCAAGTAAATTTAGTCGTAAGTTAAGCTATAATTTTGGTTTATACTTATTATTTATAATAAATATAGTAAAATAGACTTATAATATAAGTCTATTCTATTTTATCCTCTTAAAGAGGTTTTTGTCCTGGTAGTTAAATGGATATAACAAGGCTCTCCTAAAGCCTAGTTATGGGTTCGATTCCCATCTGGGACACCAGATTGATAATTACTCGAACTTTTCGAGTAAAAAATAAAACGACTTGCTAAAAAGTCGTTTTTATGTTATTATGTATATAGATGAAGAAATCTTCATAAAATATTAAAGGAACACTTAATATCGCATGTTGAGTGTTGCCATAAATTTGGTTTCCACCTAAATCATTGCTGAGTTAGGTGGATTTCTTTTATATTAATACTATAAATAGTAAGAATAGTAAAAGGAAGATAATTATTACTAGAGATAGAATTAAAAAATCCTTCTTGTTCATATTCTCGCCTCCCTTCTTTCAAGAAGTTTAGCTCCACCCAACTATCAAGTGTTCCTATATGTAATTATATCAAACATTTGTTCTCTGCGCAAGTGCTTTTACAAAGTAATTAACTAAAATGACATTTTAGTAACAGCTACAAAGAGAAAGTTCCTTTTAAAACCATATAACATAATTTTAGCAAGGTATAAAGCCAACAAAAATTATTTTTTTAAATTACTTGTAATATTTATTGATGCACAAGCTGCTTGTATTTTAGCTGCTTTTTTTGCTTGAACATCAAATTTCGAATGCATTGCTAACCGTTTGTTTTCATCTGGTTCAGAAAATATAGCGTTTGCTTGTTTTAACCTAATATGTAAAACATAAACAAGTAAAGAAATAAGTCCAAAAACAGCAATTACTATTCCTAAAAGAATTATTATCCAATTCCAATCTTTTTGAAGAACACCATTTACATTTACAAGAAAAGAATTGCTGTCTAAGTAAGCTTTCAACAATATTATTACAATTCCTAATATCATTGCAATTAAAGATATAATTGAAATTATTTTTGAAATTTTTACAGATTTTTTGTATTTTGATGGATTGTACTCTGGAATATAGATATTTAAGTTTTGGTTATCCATAAATCTTCCTACCTTTCTATAATTATTTTATCACACAATTATAAATTTTTATTAAAAAGGATGTAATAATTATTGTAAAAAAATAGTAATTATGATATTATGTATGGGAATTTGATAAGTAGGTGTATGTATGGAAAAATATGAAATAATAGAAAAAAATATAATAAAAAAATATAGAAAAGAAATATGGAGTAAATTTGTAAAGGCTGTTAAAGAATATGAATTAATAAATGAAAATGATAATATAATGGTATGTATTAGTGGTGGTAAAGATTCATTTTTGCTTGCTAAATGTATACAAGAGTTAATACGACATGGTAAATTTAAATTTAATGCTCATTATGTGGTTATGAATCCTGGTTATAAAGATATTAATATAGATTTAATAATTAAGAATGCTGAAATATTAAATATTCCAATTGAAGTTTTTAATAGTGATATATTTTCTGTTGTAGATAGTATATCAGAAGATAGTCCTTGTTATTTATGTGCAAGAATGAGAAGAGGCTTCTTATATAACAAAGCAAAAGAATTAGGGTGTAATAAAATAGCTCTTGGACATCATTTTAATGATGTTATTGAAACAACTCTTTTGTCTATGCTTTATGGTGCCGAATTTAAAACTATGATGCCTAAACTTCATAGTACTAATTTTGTAGGATTAGAGCTTATTAGACCTCTTTATTTAATAAAAGAATCTGATATAATATCATGGAAAAATTCAAATAAATTAGAATTTTTAAATTGTGCTTGTAAGTTTACAGAAAAAAATGCTACTGAGAATACAAGTAAAAGGAAAGAAATAAAACAGTTAATAAGTGATATGAAAAAAATAAATCCTAATGTAGATCATAATATATTTAAAAGTGCTGATAATGTTAATTTTAATTGTATATTAAGTTATACGAAAGATGGATCCAAACATTCATTTTTAGATTATTATGATAAATAGTAAAGTAAATCCAGATAATACTGGTTTTTAATTTACAAAAATATTAAAATTTGCTATAATGGTTGTGGTAAAGGTAGGTTATGTCAAATGAAGAAAAAAGTTATAGATATATTATGTATTATATTTTTTGTAGGTATAATTATATTAGATATAATAAATATAGTAAATAATAGTTTTACTTATATAATATTATTAGTATTTGAATTATTAACTTTATTTTTACTGATATTTAAAAAGAATAAGAAGTATTATAAAGATATAATAAATATAATAAAAAATGTAGTTCTATTAGTAACTCTTATATTAGGTTTAATTAATATAAATAGTTATATGCCTGAAGTAATTTTTAAAAGTTTATTTACTATTATTATAGTATTACAAGTTATTTATATGTTAAAGATTTATAAGAATAAATAATATGAAATATACTTTAGACGATAAAGATTATGATGTAATAATAGAAAAGAAAAATAATAAAAATTTATATATTAGAGTTAAAGAAGATATGAAAATTTATGTTACATGTAACTATTTAACTACAAAAAATTCTATAATAAATATTCTAAAGAATAATGAGAATGCTTTAAGAAAAATGATAAATAGAATGAGCGTTAATAATAGTAGAAAAGATAAATTTTTGTATTTGGGGCATGAATATAATATTTGTTTTAGTGATGTGGATCACATTAAAATAATTGGTGATACAATTTTAACTAAAGATCAAAATATGTTAAATAAGTGGTATAAAGATGAAATAATAAGAATTTTTGATGATAGATATGTTTATGTATTTAATCATTTTAATGAAAATATAACATCACCAATATTAAAGATAAGAACTATGAAAACTCGTTGGGGAGTATATAATAGAAAGAACCATACAATAACCTTAAATTCTAAATTAATAGAATATGATTACGATAAGATAGATTATGTAATTGTACATGAACTATCTCATATAATTCATTTTAATCATTCTAAAAATTTTTGGGAATTGGTTGGTAAGTATTGTAAAGATTATAAAAAAATACGTAGAGAATTAAAGGAGTAAGTATGCGAGTAAAGGTATTAAAATTATTAACAGTATTTTTATTTTCTTTTTGCTTTATTAGTGGAGTGAGTGCTAAAACTTTTGGACAGTTAAAAAGTGAATTTAGTAAAATGGAATCAGATTATAAAAAGAATCAAGAAAATAAAGAACAAACACAAGCAGAGATAAATGCTATAAAAAATAAAATTTCAAGTTTAAATATGGAAAAGTATAAAATACAAGATGAAATAAAATCTTTAAATGAAGAGTTAACGCGTCTTAATGAAGATATAGATAAGATGAGAAAAGAAATTAAAGCTATAGTAAATTATTATCAATTATCTAATTCTGAGTCATTATATTTAGAATATGTGTTTAATGCATCCAGTTTAACAGATTTTATTTATAGACTTGCAATAACAGAACAATTAAGTGAGTATAGAACTAAAAAAATAGATGAGTTTAATAAATTGATAGATGAAAATAAGAAAAAGGTACAAGAGTTAGCTGATAAACAGGTTGAATTAAATAAGGTTCAAAATCAATTATCTCAACAATTAAGTAAGTTAGGTAATAACTTATCAGCAATTACAGAAGAAGCTATTAGTCTTAAAGACGAAATTGCAGCTTTAAAAAAACAAATTAATTTATATCAAAACACATATAAATGTAAAGATAATGAAGAATTAACTGCTTGTATGAATAGGTATAATCAAAATAATGGTGGAGGTAAAACTTATTTACCATCTGCTGCAGGGTTTTATAGACCTCTTGCAAGTGGAGCTCTAAATTATGAATATGGATATACACAAAAATATGGTGCTAACCATGAGGGAATAGATTTTTCAATTGGACATGGAACTCCTGTTTATTCTGTTGCAAATGGTGTTGTTGTTTCCGTTTGGGAGAGATATTGGTGTGGAGGAAACATGGTGTTTATAGGACATGATGTAAATGGTAAAAGATACACATCATTATATGCTCATTTAGCAAGCATTAATGTTTCAGTAGGACAGCAAGTAACTTATAATACTTTAATAGGTTATACTGGAGGAGCACCTTGGATAGAGACTTGGGATGCATGTTCAACAGGACCACATTTGCATTTTCAAATGTCTAATCAAATATATATGATAGATTATCTTGCTTATTCGAGATTTATGTCTCAAACATTTAATCCTAGAGATGTTATTAATTTCCCAGATACTGACGTTCCTTTCTACTCAAGATAATAATCGACAAAAAAAAGATATCACTGCTATTACAATAATAGTGGTGATTTTTTTATGAAAGTAAAACTATTTGATGAGTCTCATGAATTAGATTTAGAAAAAAGTATTAATACGTTTTTAAATTCAAAAGATTTGGAAGTAATTGATATTAAATATTCAATAGCTATAGCAACCTCAGGAGAGGATCAAATCTATTGTTACAGTGCTCTTATTATTTATGAAGATAAATAATTTTGTTTAAAGTATAAAATTTTTAATCATTATATACATAGAATAATAGAGGAGGGAATAAAATGTTTAATAATTTTACAGAAGAAGCAAGAAAAGTATTAATGCAAGCAAAAGAAGAAATGAAAGAGTTAAAACATCCTTATGTAGGAAGTGAACATTTATTACTTAGTATACTTAAAAGTGATAATGAAATAAGTGAACGATTAAAAAGTTATGATTTAGATTATGATAGATTTAAAAGTGAAATAATAAACATAGTAGGTGTTGGTAGTAAACAAAGTGAATGTTTCTTATATACACCTTTACTTAAAAGAGTGCTAGAAAATGCTATATATGATAGTAAAGAAAATAATAATGGTAATGTAACTGTTTCTCATTTAATATCTGCCCTTTTAGAAGAAGGTGAGGGAATAGCTGTTAGAATACTAATAGGTATGGATATTGATTTAGATGAATTATATCATGATTTTGCTTATAAAGTACCTGTTAAACGTTCTAAAAGTAAAAAATTACTTATAGATGATTTAGGTGTAGATTTAACAGAACAAGCAAAACAAAATAAATTAGATCCTGTAGTAGGAAGAGATGAAGAAATTAAAAGAGTAATAGAAATACTATGTAGAAGAAAGAAAAATAATCCAATATTGATAGGAGAAGCTGGAGTAGGTAAGACTGCTATAGTAGAAGAATTATCTAGACTTATCAGTATAGGCGAAGTACCTAATACATTAAAAAATAAAAGAATAATAGGCTTAGATATGGCAACAACAGTAGCTGGAACTAAATATAGAGGCGAATTTGAGGAAAGGGTAAATAAAATACTTAAAGAATTAGAGGATAATAGTGATATAATTCTTTTTATAGACGAAATACATACGTTAGTTGGAGCTGGTGGAGCAGAAGGAGCAATAGATGCATCTAATATTTTTAAGCCAGCGCTTGCTCGAAATAAGATGAGGTGTATAGGTGCAACTACCACTAAAGAATATAAACAATTTATAGAAAATGATAAAGCCCTTGATAGAAGATTTCAAAAGGTAGAAATAAAAGAACCTAGTGATTCAGTAGTAAAAAATATATTATTAAAATTAAGAGATACTTATTCTAATTATCATAAAACTATAATAGAAGATAATATAATAGACTTTATAATAGAGCTTTCAAATAAATATATAAAAACAAGATATCAACCAGATAAAGCTATAGATATATTAGATGAAGTATGTGCACATGTATCATTAAAAGAGAATAACAAGATAAAAAAGTATAATGAATTAAATAAAAAACTTTCTAATATATTAAAAGAAAAAAAGAAATGTTTACTTCAAAAAGATTATAATAAAGCTTCATTTTATAAAGAATTAGAAAATAATTTAATGTCTAAAATAAATAAATTAGAATTATTTCTTTCTATAGAAAAAAATAATATAGTTACAAAAGAAGATGTAATAAAAATAGTAGAAAGAAAAAGTAATGTTCCTATATATGAGTTAAAAGATTTTAATAATAAAGATATAAAAGAATTTGAATATATATTAAAAAATAATATAATAGGTCATGATAATATAATATGTGAATTAATAAAAATATATAAAACATTAAAATTAGGTTTTAGAGATGATAATACTTGTTATTCAATGATGTTTACAGGACCTAGTGGAGTGGGTAAAACAGAACTTGCTAAATTATTTTCTAAAAGGATATCAAACAATGTAATAAAATTAGATATGAGTGAATATAGTGAAGCTCATACAATAAGTAAATTAATTGGATCTCCTGCAGGTTATGTAGGATATAATGATAATAAAAATATTTTAGAGCAAGTAAAAGATAATCCATTTTCAATAATTATATTAGACGAAATTGAAAAAGCACACTCTAATATAATAAATCTTTTATATCAAATATTAGATGAAGGTAAATTAAAAGATTCTAAGGGAGAAGATATATATTTTAATAATGCTATGATAATTATGACATCTAATATAGGTTTTAATAATAAAGAAATAGGTTTCAATACATGTGGAAAAATAAAAAATGAATTAAAAGAATATTTTGGTATACCTTTTATAAATAGAATAGATAATGTTATAACATTTAATACATTAAAGAGTGATGATATAAGAAAAATAGTAAAAAATAAATTGTCAAAATTAAAAAATAAATATAAAAATAAAAATATAAATATTAAAATAAATAAGAATGTTATAGACGAGGTAATAGATTTATCTAATTATGAAGAATTTGGTGCTCGTAAAATAGATAAAATAATAAAAAATAAAATAGAAGACATTATAATAAATGAGATACTAGATAGTAATGTTAATATTATTATTAAAAGTATAAATCAAGAAAAAGTAAAAAATTAAACATAGATTTTTATGAGTTTAATAGGAAATACTCCATTAATTAAAATTAATTATTTAAATAATGGAAAAGAAAATTATGTATATGTTAAATTAGAATACTATAATTTAACAGGAAGTATAAAAGATAGAATTATATATTATATTTTAGATAAAGCAATAGAACAAGGCGATCTAAAAGATAATATGCCTATAGTAGAAGCAACAAGTGGAAATACAGGAATATCTATAAGTGCGATAGGTGCATATTTAAAACATAAAGTATATATATACATGCCTGATTGGGTTAGTGAAGAAAGATTAAAATTAATGAAATTATATGGTGCTGATGTAACACTTATTTCTAAAGAAGATGGTGGATTTATAAAATGCATAGAGGAGGCAGAAAAATTTACTAAAAATAATAATGGATTTTTAACACACCAATTTGATAATTTAGACAATGTAGAAGCACATTATAATACTACTGGAAAAGAAATAACAGATAAAATAAAAGTAGATGCATTTATATCAGGAATAGGTACTGGAGGTACACTTATAGGAGTAGCTAAAAAATTAAAAGAAAAAAATAAAAATGTAAAAATATATGCTCTAGAACCAAGTAATATGTCACTTATAAAAAATAATACAAAGGGAGAACATAAAATAGAAGGTATAGGAGATGAATTTATACCATCATTAGTTAATTTAGATATAATAGACGATATTATTCTAATAAGTGATGAAGAAGCTTTAGAAATGACACAAAAATTGTCTAAGGAACTTGGTATAGGTGTTGGAATATCAAGTGGGGCAAATATGCTTGCAGCAATAAAATTACGTGAATTAGGATATGATAATGTAGTAACAATATTCCCAGATGATTCAAAAAAATATCTAAGTACTGATTTAACACATAATGAAAGCAATAAACTAAAAAATATAATATTATTAGATTACGAAAATATAGATTAATATATTAGAGTTAATAAAAAGAATTGAAAATTCAATCCTTTTTATATGCTGTTTATTTCGTCTTCTGTAAGTCCTGTTGATTTAACTATTATATCTATAGAAACATTGTTTTCTTTTAATGTTTTAACTGTAGATTTGAGTTTTTGTTCATTAAGCTTTTTTTGATATTCAACACCTTCCTCATAAGCATCAGTCTTTAATGTATTCTTAAGAAGTCTAGCTTCATCTTCATCACTCATATATCTAACAAACTCTGG
>CAKPKL010000012.1 GCA_934167485.1 uncultured Bacilli bacterium | reverse complement strand
TTATATAAATGAACATTTTGAAGAGTTAATGAATGAATATAATAAAATTATGGATATTATAAATAAATATATATAAATAGTGCTATTGTTTTGTTTTTCTTAGTAAAATCAATGAAAAATAGGTAAAAATTTGTAAAAAAAGTTAAAAAATTGTTGCAATCAATACTCTAATATGGTAATATTAAATTGTAAGCAAGGTAGCTTATTTAATTAGATAGGGAGGTAGTCAATATGACTAAAACAGATTTAGTAAATTATATAGCTGAAGAAGCTGGATTAACAAAAGCAGATGCTACTCGTGCTCTTGATGCATTTATGGGTGGAGTGACTAAAGGATTAAAAGAAGAAGGAAAAGTAGCTTTAACAGGTTTCTGTACTTTCGTTGCTAAAAAGAAAGAAGCAAAAGAAGGACGTAACCCAAGAACTGGTGAAACTGTTAAAATTCCAGCACGTATTGCTGTAACAGTTAAAGCAGGATCTAAATTAAAAGACGCTTTAAACTAATTTAGATTATGTAAACTAAAAGGACTTTGTCCTTTTTTTCTTTAAATAAAATAAAATTAGTGATATAATTAAATAGGTGATACTATGAAGGTGTTATTAAAAATTTTTTGTTTAATATCTATACTTTTCTTGGTTGGATGTGGTAGGGATAAATATAAAACTTGTAATATGAATATTACTAATAAATCACAAGAGTATACACAAAATTCTAATTATAAAGTATATTATAGAGGTAAGTATGTAACGAAAATAGTTAAGTATGATAATTATATGACTGATAATGATGTTACTTTAGATTATTTAGTTCAGTCTAAAAAATTAGAGTTAGCTGATTTTTCTGATGTTTATGGTGGTTTAGAATATAATGTCGCACTTGATGAAAATAATATAAAAATACAAGCTATAATAGATATGAGTAAAGTTGATATAGATAAATTAAAAGTAAATGATTATTTAGATTATGATTATGTAAGTTCAGATAGATTGACTTTAACAGGCGCTAAATATTTTTATGAAGCTAAAGGGTTTACTTGTGACATATAATTAATAGGAGGTTTTAATATGTATAATGATAAAAAAATATTAGTTTTAGGTATGGCTCGTAGTGGTTATGAGGTATCTAAATTACTTAGTAAATATAATAATAAAATAATAATTACAGATAAGAAAGATCAAAATGAAGAACATATAAATGAATTAAAAAATTTAGGTGTTGAATTTATTAAAAGTGAAGATCCTATTGAATTATTAGATTCTAGTTTTGATTTAGTTATAAAAAATCCTGGAATTAGATATGATCATCCTTTAATACTAAAAGCAAATAAATTAGGTATTAAGGTTGAAAATGAAGTTGAGGTATCATACCATTTCCTACCTAAAGATGCTTTTATAATTGCAGTAACAGGTTCTAATGGAAAAACAACTACTACAACGTTGTGTTATGAATTTGCTAAGAAAACAGGTAAAAATGTTCATTTAGGTGGAAATATAGGTTATCCACTTTCTCAAATAGTATCAGATGTTAATGATGGGGATGTAGTTGTTCTTGAGATATCTGCTCAACAATTACATGATTGTTATGATTTTAATCCTAATGTAAGTATACTTACTAATTTAACTCCTGTTCATATAGATTTCTTTGGAAGCTATGAAAATTATATAAATCATAAATTAAAAATATTTATGAATCATACTAGTAATAATATTGCAGTTTTAAATAAATCAAACAAAGATGAATTTGAAGCTACTAAAAATATTAAATCTAAAAAAGTATATTTCTCTAGTATTGAGGAAGCAGATGCTTGTATTAAAGATAATGCAATATATTATAATGAAGAAAAAATAATAGATATAAAAGATATTAAGGTAAAAGGAAAACATAATTATGAAAATATTATGTGTGCGATAATTGCTACTAAAGTTCTTGGAATAACTAATGAACAAATAAAAGAGGTATTGAGTACATTTACAGGTGTGGAACACCGTATAGAATTTGTTAAAACTATAAATAATAGATCTTTTTATAATGATTCTAAAGCTACCAATGTAAAATCAACAGAAATCGCACTTAATTCATTTGATACGCCAACTATTCTTTTATTAGGTGGATTAGATAGAGGACATTCTTTTGAGGATTTAAGTGATGATTTAAGTCATGTAAAATATATTATATGTTATGGAGAAACTAAAAATAGAATTAAGGATTTTGCTGATAGTAAAGGCATTGATTGTAAAGTAGTTGATACTTTAAAAGATGCAACTTTATTAGCATACGAATTATCTAGTGAAGGCGATACAATCCTTTTAAGTCCTGCTTGTGCATCTTGGGATCAATTTCCTGATTTTGAGACAAGGGGTAAATTATTTAAGGAAGTTATAAATAGTATTCATGAATAGAAAACAATTAATTTTAGATGAACAATATTTTCCATACTATAATATGACTTTAGAAGAAAGAAATTTTTATTTAAAACTACTAAGAAATTGTAAAGATATTTGTTCAACAGAGCAAAAAGTAAATAATCAAGATAAGTGTGAAATAGTTGAAATGTCTTTAAAAAAGAATGATGAAAATGATATATATGCACAAGGTTCTCTTATAATTAATGGAGAAGTTAGATGTATAGATGCTGATATATTTAAGGATGATAAAAAAATATTTGTTGATATGCATGTTACAAGGTTATGTAATGAATCTTCTAAAAAAGAGTATAGAGTACTTGATATATTTGAAATACAGTCTAATAAATTAAAGAGAACTAGTGAATATAATTACGATATGAAGAAAAATATAAATGAATTAAGCGATGAAGAAATAAAGGAGAGATTAAAATGAAAATAGTAAATGTAATAGGAAGAGAAATATTAGATTCTAGAGGTAATCCTACAGTAGAAGTTGATGTGGTTCTTGAAAATGGAATAATAGGAAGAGCTGCAGTTCCAAGTGGTGCTTCTACAGGTATTAGAGAGGCTATTGAATTAAGAGATAAAGATTATACTAGATATAATGGTTTAGGCGTACTAACAGCTGTTAATAATGTAAACACAGAATTAAAAAATCTTGTAGTTGGAATGGATTCAAATGATCAAGAAAAAATAGATTATGCTATGATTAAGTTAGATGGAACTAAAAATAAAGCAAGACTTGGTGCCAATGCTATTTTGGGAGTATCTATGGCTGTATTAGTAGCTAATGCAAAAGCAGCAGGAAAACCTTTATATA
The DNA here is from genome assembly GCA_934167485.1 of uncultured Bacilli bacterium. GTDB lineage: Bacteria > Bacillota_I > Bacilli_A > RF39 > UBA660 > UMGS1613. The sequence goes on along the minus strand of CAKPKL010000012.1, from coordinate 36,241 downwards.
AGTTTGTTGGAGAAGGTAAAACTTTACCAGTACCTATGATGAATATTATCAATGGTGGTGCTCATGCAGATAATAATTTAGATTTTCAAGAATATATGATAATTCCAAATAGAGACACTATTAAAGAAAGAGTTAGGGTTGGATCTGAGGTTTTTCATGCATTAAAGAAAATATTAAAAGAGAATGGTTATTCAACAGGTGTAGGTGATGAAGGTGGATTTGCTCCTAATTTAAATAATAATGAAGAAGGATTTAAGTTTATTATGCAAGCAATAGAATTTGCTGGATATAAACCTGGTGTAGATGTAAATATTGCAATTGACGTTGCTGCTTCTGAATTTTATGAAGATGGAATTTATAATTTAAAAGGTGAAAATAAAAAATTAACACGTGAACAATTAGTTGATTTTTATATAGAATTAATAAATAAATATCCTATTATTTCGATAGAAGATCCAGTAGATGAAGATGATTTTGAAGGATTTAGTCTTATAACACAAAAAATAGGTGATAGGGTTCAATTAGTTGGGGATGATTTATTTGTAACTAATCGAGAATATTTACAAAAAGGAATAGATATGAAAGCTGGAAATGCTATTTTACTTAAAGTTAATCAAATAGGTACTATTACTGAAACTATAGAAACTATAAAGTTAGCTAAGGAAAATGGTTATAAAACTATTATATCTCATAGAAGTGGTGAGACTGAAGATACTACTATAGCATCTTTAGCTGTTGGTCTTGATTTAGGTCAAATTAAAACTGGATCTATGTCACGTACTGATAGAATTTGTAAATATAATGAACTTATGAGAATAGAAGAGGACATAAAAAAAGGAAATTAGAAAAAATAATAGTATAATAATATTGGGAAGAGTTAAAAAACTAGGGTTTGTAAAATCTCTAGTTTTATTATGAAATACTAAAAAATATTATTTTTATTTTGATTTATATGTTATAATATTTATATAGGCTATGGAGGTTTTTATGGCAAAGAAAAAGAAAAGAAAAGAAGAAAATGTTGAACAAAGTGGATATATAATAGAACTAAAGGGTATTTTATTAATTTTAGTAGCAATCATAGGTTTATGCCCATTTGGTATAGTAGCTAATTTTATTAAAGGCTTTTCTTGCTTTTTAGTAGGAACTTTATGGGCTCCATTTTTAGTTTCTATTGGTATAATAGGATTATGTACTATTATTAAAAGAAAATTTCCTAAAATATTAACTGGAAAAACAATAGGTCTTTTTGTAATATTAATAGGGGTATTAACTCTTTTACATATGAATTATATCAAAGCAGATGGGATTAACCCTGATAATTTTGATATATTAAAAAATGGAACAGAAGTTGTTAAGTCTACAATAGATAATGTAATGAAATATATCAATGAAAAAATAGGTTGTCCTGAGACTGGTGGAGGAGTAATTGGTGCAGTATTTATAAGTATATTTATGGCTCTTTTAACTCTTAATGGTACTAAGTTTATATGTATTGCACTTATATTATGTGGAATTATAATTTATACAGGATTATCTTTATATGAAGTATTTAAGAAAACAGGTGATGAGGTTAAGAAAGTTGCTGGTAAAGTACATATGCCAAAAAGAGAAAAGAAACCTAAAGAATCTAAGAAAGAAATTGAAGAGGTTGAAGAAATTAAAGAGCCTGTTGAAGAACCTGTAATAGAGAGTCATGAGAATATTAATACTCAAGTAGAAAGAAGTAATAGAAAATATTCTTTCCCACCTATTACATTGTTAAATAAACCATTAAAAAACGATAATAAAGATAATGATATCGCTATTAAAAATAATATACCTATATTAGTTCAAGTATTGAAAGACTTTGGAATAGAAGCACATGTGGTAGATTCACATGTTGGTCCTGCAGTAACACAATATGAATTAGAAATAAAAGCAGGAACAAAAGTTAGTAAGATACTTAGTTTAAATAGAGAAATAGCTTTAGCGCTTGCTGCTAAAGATGTTCGTATTCAAGCACCTATACCTGGAAAAAACACAATAGGTATAGAATTACCTAACAAAAGTATATCAATGGTAACAGTAAGAGAGGTTTTAGCAAGCGTTCCATCAAGTAAATCAAATTCTAAATTACTTGCTGTACTTGGAAGAGATATTATGGGTAATCCACAATGGATGGAAATTAATAAAACCCCACATCTTTTAGTTGCTGGATCAACTGGTAGTGGTAAATCTGTGTGTATAAATAGTATATTAGCTTCAATTCTTATGAGAGCTAAACCAGAAGAAGTAAAATTAGTACTTGTAGATCCTAAAAAAGTAGAACTTTCAATATATAATGGAGTGCCTCATTTACTTGCTCCAGTTGTAACTGATCCAAAAAGGGCTAATGTAGCGCTTAAAAGAATTGTATCAGAAATGGAACGTCGTTATGATGTATTTGAAGAAAGTAAAACGAAAAATATAGAAAGTTATAATGCTTATATAGATAAAAAGAATGAAGGATTACCTGAAGATGCAAAAGAAAAAAGAATGCCTTATATAGTTGTAATAATAGACGAACTTGCAGATTTGATGTTAGTAGCCGCAAAAGAAGTAGAAGATTCTATTATGAGAATAACTCAAATGGCACGTGCTGCAGGTATTCATTTAATTGTTGCAACTCAAAGACCATCTACAGATGTAATCACAGGTGTAGTAAAAGCAAATATACCATCTCGTATTTCGTTTGCTGTGTCAAGTGGTATAGACTCAAGAACTATACTTGATATGGTAGGTGCTGAAAAACTTCTTGGAAGAGGAGATATGTTATTCCTACCACAAGGAACAAATGCACCACTTCGTATTCAAGGAACATTTATTTCAGAAGATGAAACAAAGGCTATAGTAGATTATGTTTGTAACCAACAAAAAGCACATTATGATGAAACTCTTCTTATGTCAGATGAAGAGAAAGGTGCAACTACTATGGTAGAATCAAAAGATGATTATGAAGAACCTTTATATAATGAAATAGTAGATTTTGTTGTATCTCAAGGTAAAGCTAGTGCATCTCTTTTACAACGTAGATTTAGACTTGGATATAATAGAGCAGCAAGATGTATAGATTTATTAGAAGATAGAGGAATAGTAGGCCCACAGAATGGTTCTAAACCTCGTGAAGTTTTAGTAAAACAAGAAAATGAAGAAGAATAAAATTCGACAAATATAAACTAATTATTAAGCTACAATAAAAATGGTGATAGTATGAAAAAATATTTTTTTACACTCTTAGTAGCTTTAGTAATTGGTTTTTTTCTTGCAGATTTATTTATTAGTCAATATACTAGTCCATCTAGTATAAAAGTATCTAATATAGGTGAAGAATTGTATTTTGTACAATATGGAGTATTCTCTACAAAAGAGAGTATGGAAGAAAATACTATTTCGTTAGAAAATTATGTATATAGTATAGAAAATGACTTATATTATGTATATATAGGTATAACAAAAGATAGTGATAATGTAGCAAAAATACAAAGTTATTTTAATGATATTGGATATGATACTATAGTAAAGAATTATTATATTTCAAATAAATCATTTTTAGAACAATTAAAGAACTATGATAATCTGTTAAAAGAAACAACTGATAAAGTAGCTATTTCTTCTATAATTAATCAAGTATTAATTAAATATGAGGAGGTAGTGATAAGTGGGAGTCAAAATTAAAGATATTCCTAAATTAGATAGACCTTTTGAACGTCTAATTATTTATGGAGTAGAAAGTCTATCTAATGAAGAATTACTTGCTATAATATTTAAAACAGGTACTAGAGGGATATCTTCTAAAGAACTTGGAAGTAGTTTATTAAGTAGTTTAGGTAGTATAAAAAAATTAAATGATATAGACTATAATTATTTAAAAAACTTTAAGGGTATTGGTATGAGCAAAGCTTGTAATTTGCTTGCTTCTATAGAACTTGGTAAAAGGATTAATAGGGAAGTAGATAATATAATAAATACTAAATTAAATAGTGCTTCACTAGTATATAAATTCTATAAAGATAAAATAGGTAATAAAAAACAAGAATATTTTTATTGTGTATATTTAGATAATAATAAAAAAATTATATCTGATAAATTGCTTTTTATAGGTACACTAAATTATAGTGTTGTACATCCAAGAGAGGTATTTAAAGAAGCTTACTTAGTTGGAGCAAGCGCTATAATATGTATTCATAATCATCCTAGTGGGAATGTACTTCCTAGTAGACAAGATTATGATGTTACAAATAATTTAATGAAAGTAGGGCAACTACTAGGTATAAAATTATTAGATCATATTATAATTAGTAAAAATAATTACTATAGTTTTGTAGAAAATAATGATATAACCTTTTAAAATACGTTAATATGTAATATAATATTGGTGGTGATTTGATTGATTAATAGGAATAATGATAATAAAATTAGATTCATAGTAGTAGGATCAATAATACTTGTTTTGTTTTTACTTGGTATTTCTTCTAAATTATTAAGTGAAGATAGAAAGCTTAATTTTTTTGAGAAAGCTATTAAAGATACAGCCACTTTTACAGGTAAAGTGTTTTATGCTCCAATAGGTTATGTAAAAAGTAAAGTAGAAATGATGAATGAAAAAAAAGATCTTTATAAAAAATATACTGAATTAAAAGAAAAAGTAGAAAAAACTGATATGTATTATGCTCAAATACAGGAATTACAAAAGGAAGTAACTGAGTTAAAATCAACATTGGATTTAAATGCTACATTATCAGAATATACTTATGTAAATGCTACTGTTGTAAATAGAAATGTTGGATATTGGTATAATACTTTAGTTATAGATAAAGGAAGTAAAAATGGTATAGAAGAAGGTGATGCTGTTGTAACAAGTGAAGGTTTAGTAGGAAAAATAGTTAATGTAAGTAATTTTTCTAGTACTGTAAAACTTCTTACTACTAATGAAATAAGTAATAAAATATCTTTAAAAATAAAAAGTGATGAAGATAAATATTATGGATTACTTTCAGGTTATGATAAAGACAAAAAAGTATATAAAGTAGAAGGTATAACAGAATCTAATAAAATAAAAGAGGGAGATTTAGTAACTACAACAGGTCTTACTGGATATTTTCCAAGTGGTATATTAATAGGAAAAGTATCAAAGATAGTTAAAGATGAATATGATTTAAATAGTGTAGTAGAAGTAACTCCATCTGTTAATTTTAATAATATAAGTATAGTTACTGTGTTAAATAGAAAGGCTAGAGAATAATGAAATATTTAGTACTTGTTATTTCTTTATTACTTGAAGCAATATTTTCAAATATAGTATCACTTAATAGTTTATTAATACCACTCTTTCTAATAACATCTTTAGTTATAATATATCCATATTTTTGTAAAAAAAATATTAATTTCTTTTTAGTTTGTTTGGTATCAGGATTTTTATATGATTTAATATTTGCTGATAGTTTATTTATAAATACATTAAGTTTTTCATTTGCAGGTATAATTATAATATTAGGTTATAGTTATGTTAATTATAGTATCTATAGTTCAAATATTTTAAATATAATAATAATAATACTTTATAGGATAATAAGTTATTTATTGCTTTGTATAATAGGTTATACTACATTTAATGAAAATATACTATTAAGTGGTGTATCAAGTTCATTAATATTAAACATCATATATGGTCTAATATTATATTTAGTAATAGATATGATATCTAAAATATTTGTCATAAAAAGAGCATAATTGCTCTTTTTCTCTTTTAAAAATTAAAATAATGTGTTACAATATACATATAACAAGGTAAGGAGAGATTTTATGTATCAAATAGTGCTTATAATGATAATAACAGTAGGTGTATTTTTCTGTACTTTAGGACTTATGTTTTCAGTTAAATTTCAACAAAAACAAAAGAAAAAGTATTCTAATTGTGTAAAATTAATAAAAGAGAAAGAAAATACTACAGTAGGAGTAAGCAATGGATTAAGTAAAGAAGATATTGCTTTAATAGATAAAGATGTAGATGTTGATAATCTTATGTCTAGTTTATATGATTCTTATATAGAATTAATAAATAGACTAAATAATCTAGATAGTAATTTAAAAGATTTATTAACACACAATATGAGTGAGTTATATACATCAAAAATAGCAAGTATGCAGGAAAAAGACACAAAACATGTTATAGATGGTATAGATTTAATGGGATATTCTATAATAGAGTTTGAAAAAGAAAAGTTGAAATTTAGAGTTAGTATTAATTGTTTTGATTATAAATTAAAAAATGAAGAAATAATAAGCGGTAGTAATTTAGAAAAATTATCTCAAATTAATATAATAACTTTTGAGAAAATAGATGATAAATGGTTAATAAGTAATATAGAAAAAGCTTTTGAACAAAAATTGAGTAATTAAAATTACTCTTTTTTAATTCTTGTGAAAAAAGAGATACAGAAAATATGTACAAATGTTCGTAAAAAGTATTGACAAAGTATTTTTTATAATGTATAATGAGTTTGTAATTATAAAGGAGGAAAACAGATGGCAAAATCAACATCAACTGATAAGACTTTGGATCAAGTTTTATTAGATATAGAAAAACAATTTGGTAAGGGTGCTGTAATGAAATTAGGAGAGCACGAACATCAAAAAATTGATACAATATCAAGTGGTTCTATTTCTCTTGATATAGCACTTGGAATAGGAGGATATCCTAAAGGAAGAATTATAGAGATATTTGGTCCTGAATCAAGTGGTAAAACTACATTCGCATTACATGCAATAGCTGAGGCACAAAAAAAAGGTGGAAGAGCAGCTTTTATAGATGCAGAACATGCATTAGATCCAATATATGCCTCTAAATTAGGAGTCAATATAAATGATTTATTATTATCACAACCAGACAACGGGGAACAAGCTTTAGAAATTTGTGAAGCCTTAGTAAGAAGTGGCGCAATTAGTATAATTGTAGTAGATTCAGTAGCAGCCTTAGTTCCACAAGCAGAAATAGAAGGCGAAATGGGCGATTCACATGTTGGTCTTCAAGCTCGTTTAATGTCTCAAGCATTAAGAAAACTATCTGGTATTGTAAATAAAACTAATACAGTTGTAATATTTATAAATCAATTACGTGAAAAAGTAGGAATTATGTTTGGTAATCCTGAAGTAACGCCAGGTGGAAGAGCTCTTAAATTTTATGCATCAGTTAGATTAGAAATAAGAAAAGGTGAACAAATAAAACAAGGTGCAAATGCTATTGGAAATAGAACAAATATTAAAGTAGTAAAAAATAAAATGGCTCCTCCATTTAAATCTTGCTCTGTAGATATAGTTTATGGAGAAGGTGTATCTATTAATGGTGAAATAATCGATTTAGGTGCTGAAACAGGAATATTAGAAAAAAGTGGTGCTTGGTATTCATATAATGGAGAAAAAATTGCACAAGGAAAAGAAAACGCAAAAGAATGGTTAAAGAATAATCCTAAATTAAAAGAAGAAATCGAGAAAAAAGTTAGAAATTATTATGATCAAAATGATTCACTTGAAATAGGTAAGAAAGAAAATGAAATAGAAGAATAAGGATTGAAATTTCAATCTTTTTTTAGTATAATAAATATAGTTAAAAATAAGAAAGTAGGGATAAAAATGAGAAAAAATAACGCCTGGGGGGGGGGTAACCTATAGTAAAGGATTTACCCTAATAGAACTTTTAGCAGTTATAGTAATACTAGCTATTATTGCTTTAATCGCAACCCCAATAGTATTAGATATAATAACAGATAGTAAAGCTTCAGCAAAGGAAAGAAGTATAGAAAATATAGAAAGAGCAGCTAAACTTTACATAGTATCAGAATATGAAACAAAAAATGAATCAGCTCCGAGTGTAATAACAATAGGAGAATTAAAAAGTAAAGGATATATACAAAATACAGATGAAGATGAAAACAAAAAAGTATTTGTATATATGAATGATACAGACTATATATTCTATTATGAAGGAAGAGACAATTTAAAAGATTATAAAACATTAAAGAGTCTAATAGAAAGTGATACAAATCATATAAATAAAAATGTAGTAGTAAATGGAAATACAGTAAATAAAATATATGGAACAAAAGATGAACAACTTACTATGAATAATTATGTACTATATTCAGGACAACTATGGGAAGTAGTAGAGACAAATGATACAAATAATACAATTAAATTAGTATCACCAGTATCACTTACATCAATAGCTTATGGAACAACAAACGATTGGAACTCATCCTGGGTAAAGAAATGGTTAAACGAATATTTTTATAGTAAATTAGAGAGAACAGACTTAATTAAAGAAACAGAGTTTTGTATAGATCCAGTAGATGTAACACCAGACTCATATACAAAGATGACAACATGTACAAATAGAGTAACAGAAAAAGTAGGGCTATTAACATATGAAGATTATATATATGCTTTAGATGGAATGACAATTCAAGATGGAGGATCATATCTAGATGAAGATGAAGTATCTTGGCTTATAACACCAAACAGTACATCATCAAATAAAAACTGGCATACTTATTATGAGAATCCAAGTAAATTATCAATAAGCTATAATACAAATACATATGGCTTGGGAGTAAGACCAGTAATAAGTATAAAAGATAATGTTTTAGTAAAGAGTGGAAAAGGAACAAGAGATAACCCATATATATTAAGCAGTGAGAGAAATTTGAAAGAAAATACCAAACTTAATTTAGGAAAAGTAGGAGATTATGTATACATAGATGAATCAAATAATCCATATGTAACAGAGTTTACAGAATTATATGTAAATAAAGTAAGTAATAAGACAAGTACATCAAAAGTACGATATAGAATAGTAGAAATAAATAGTGATGGAAGTATAAAAATAGAAAGAGCAGATGTATTAAGAAATTTACCAAATACAATATCATTATCAAGTAATATTTACATACCATTTTATAGTATAGATACAGGAGAAGGATCAACAAGCTGCCTATATTCATCAGAAAAGAAGTATGGAGAAGAAACCATTAATGTTGATAATTATTATACAGGTGGATGTACAAATCATAATAGATTTGACTTAATGGAAGGTAATGGAAACTTTGAGACAAACACAGGAGAGAACATACCTTATTATTTAAATAATGCCACGAATAGTTTTTATAATTGGTATAGTAATAAAACAAAGAATATGATAATTCCAACAACAGTTAAATTAAAACAGAGTGGATATGCAAGAGACTATAGCGCTTTATCTGAAGATGGAGAAGTAACACTTAATGTAGTCTTACCAAGTTGGGGAGAAATGTATACAGGAAATGACTTAAATATTGGTTACTGGCATACAAATAGATGGAGTAGTTCATCTATCAATGTATCTCTTGTTGATGGTCGTGGAATTGGTTTTGGTTACTATATACCTGCGATGGTAGCTTCTCGTCCAGTTATTACATTATCAAAAAACGTTTATATAACAAGTGGCAATGGTACATCAAATAATCCATATAGTTTAGATATATAATTTCACAAAGGTGAAATTTTTTTCACCTTTTTTCTTGATTTATTTTACAATAAAATATATAATTATATTAGAGTGAATAACTCTAAGAAATGGAGGAGTAATATGAATAGTGTTATAATCTCCATTTTGCTAGTCCTAGTTGGACTTATTGTTGGAATAATCGCAATGTTTATATTTAATCTTATCAAAAAAAATTCTGCTGGGGATAAAGTTGATAAGATGTTAGAAAATGCTCGTATTGAAGCAGATAAAATAAAGAAAGAATATATTTCAGAAGCAAAAGAAGAAATTCAAGAATTAAAATTAAAAACAGATGAAGAAATAAAAGAAAAAAAACAAGAAGTAAAGGAATCAGAAAGTAGACTTAATACTCGTGAAGAGAATATTGAACGAAGAGATCAAAATTTACAGAAGAGAGAAAGTATGCTTGATGAAAAAGAAAAAAAATTATTAGATAAACAAAATGATATTCAAGAACAAGAAGCAAATGTGGAGAAAATAAAGGAAGAACAATTAGATTTACTTGAAAAAATTAGTGGATATACTAAAGATAAAGCTAGAGATTTGGTTATGAAGAAAGTAGAGGAATCTATGACTTTAGAAATAGCTTCATATATTAAAGAAAAAGAAGCTGAAGCTAAATTAGAAGTAGACAAGAAATCTAAAAACATGCTTGTTGAAAGTATGCAGAAGTATGCTAGCGACGTGGTTGAAGAGCAAACTGTTACAGTTGTAGATTTACCATCAGATGAAATGAAGGGTAGAATAATAGGTAGAGAAGGTAGAAATATACGTACTATAGAGTCTGTTACTGGCGTTGATTTAATTATTGACGATACACCAGAAGCTATAGTATTATCATCTTTTGATCCTTTAAGAAGAGAAATAGCTCGTGTAACAATAGAATCACTTATAAAAGATGGTAGAATTCATCCAGCACGTATCGAAGAGGTTTATGATAAAACTTGTAAAGATATAAAAGATAAAATAGTTGAATATGGTCAAAATGCGTTATTTGAGTTAGGTATAACAAAGGTAGAGCCAGAATTAATAGAACTTATAGGTAAATTACAATTTAGAACAAGTTATGGTCAAAATGCATTAAAACATTCAATTGAGGTAGCTTCACTTGCTGGAATAATGGCAGGTGAGTTAGGTGAGAATACTATGCTTGCTAAAAGAGCAGGATTATTACATGATATAGGTAAAGCTATAGATCATGAAATGGAAGGTAGTCATGTTGAAATAGGCTCAACCATAGCTAAAAAATATAAAGAAAATGAGGTAGTTATAAATACAATTGAATCTCATCATGGAGATAAAGAGGCAAAATGTGTTATTGCTGAATTAGTTGCAATTGCAGATACTCTATCAGCTACGCGTCCTGGAGCTCGTAATGATTCTTTGGAAAACTATGTTCAAAGATTACAAGATTTAGAGAATATAGCAAATGAACAAAAAGGTGTAGAATCTTCATTTGCTATGCAAGCAGGAAGAGAATTAAGAGTAATTGTAAAACCTGAAGAAATAAATGATTTAGAAAGTCATAAAGTAGCTCGTGATATTAAAAATAAAATTGAAGAGAAACTTCAATATCCAGGTACTATAAAAGTTACTGTAATAAGAGAGACTAGAGCTATAGAAGAAGCTAAATAAATATAAAATAAACAATATATATTTTGAATATGTATTGTTTTCTTTATAAATTAATAAAAAGTATTGTAAATATTAAAAAAATATGATATTATTATTAACGTGATCCGCTGATTGTATAAAAAATTGTTCATGATCATAGACTAGATAAAGGAGAGTGACATTGTGAATTTAATCGATAAGATTACAAAAAAACAAATAAGAACTGATTTACCAGAATTTAGAGCTGGAGATACTGTTAGAGTAGATATCAAAATTGATGAAACAGATGCTTCTGGTAATAAAAAAGTTAGAATTCAAGCTTTTGAAGGTATAGTAATGGCTATCAAAGGTTCTGGAATAAGCAAAACTTTTACAGTAAGAAAAATGTCTGGAAATGTTGGTACTGAAAAAACATTACCTGTTAATTCACCTAGAATTGATAAAATTACAGTAGTAAGAAAAGGTAAAGTTAGAAAAGCTAAACCAACTTGGATTAGAAAGTCTTCTAAGACTCCAAAAATTCCAGAAAGAGCATAAGGCTTATTTAGCCTTATTTTTGTTATATAGGTGATAAAATGAAAAAAATAATAAAAGAATTGTATCCTTATTTTATAATTATAATAGTAGTTGTTTTGTTTAGAACATTTATAGCTACTCCTGTTAGAGTAGATGGGTCATCCATGGTAGATACATTACATAACAATGAAATATTAATATTAAATAAATTAAATAAATCATATGATAGATTTAATATAGTAGTTATAAAATATGGTAAATCTAAATTAGTTAAAAGAATTATTGGGTTGCCAGGTGAATCTATAAGATATGAAAATAATGTTTTATATATAAATAATAAAGCAATAGAAGATGTAGCTATAGCTCGTACTAGTGATTTTGAATTAAAAGAATTATATAATATAGATACTATACCTGAAAATTATTATTTTGTAATGGGAGATAATAGAGGTAATTCATTAGATAGTAGAGATTATAGAGTAGGTTTAATAAAAAAAAGTGATATCATAGGGACTACCTCTTTTAGAGTATTTCCATTTACTAAAATAGGTAGTTTTAAATAGGAGTTAATATGGATAAAAAAATTATTAATAAAGCTTGCGATGTAATAAAAAATGAATATGAAGATGTTGATTATTATGATCATATATATCCGTTTACAACAGAAAATATAGATGGATATTTAGATAATTTTGATTTTAAAAATAAAAAAATTCTTACTACAGGTAGTTCTTGTGATCAAATATTAAATTTTGCGAGTATGGGATGTAGAAATATAACATGTTTTGATATTAATCTATTTATAAATTATTATTATGATTTAAAAGTAGCTGCACTAAAAATGTTGACTCCAGAAGAGTTTGTTGATTTTTTAGGATATAAAGATACAACAAACAAATATTATTATGAATTAAAAAATTTTGATAAAAAAATATATGAAAAAATATCAATTATTTTGCCACCTAAATCTAAGGAATTTTGGGATAATTTATATAGACATTTTAATGAATTAAGTATAAGAACAGGATTATTTTCAAATGATGAATATAAAAAAAAGGTTATAAAACAAATAAATAGATATTTAAAACCTGAAAATTATTATAAGCTACGTAAAGAAATAGATAAAACACAAGTTAAATTTATAAAATGCAATGTAGTTGATTTGCCTAATGTTCTTAAAGAAAAATACGATATTATATTTCTTTCTAATATAATGCAAAATTTAGAGGTAATTTACAAAAAAGATTATTTAGAAAATTTAAAAAAACTTGTGAAAGATTTAGAACAACACTTAACAAAAGAAGGAAAGATAGAGATTTGTTATTTATATAAAGTGAAAAAATATAATGAAACTATGAGACCAATTTATAATACAGAAGGAATTTTAGATATATTTGATAAAAATAATATTAAAATTTATAATTTGAAATCAATAGAATCTTTAAATAGTTTTTCATTAAAAAAGGATGCTATTATAGTGTATGAAAAAGATTCAAAGACAAGGTAGTTTATGAGTAGTGGTAGAGGGGCTAAAGGCTCTATAAAAGATAGAATAATTAGTTTATTATATAGACTAAGATATCAAGATAAAAAAATAAAAGAAGAAGATTATACTGTTGAAAATAAACAAAAACAAATAAATTATCAAAGACATTTAAAAGAATTTAAAGAAACTGAAAAAATAGATATTTTATCGAATAGTGAAAAAAAAGAATTAGAAAAAGTAAAATTAAATGCAAAAGTTTCTTTACAAGAGAAAAACAACAAAGAATTAAAATTGGATATTGTAGATATAGAATTACAACAACAAGAAAATAAAAATTCATCTTTAGATAATAAAGTAGATTTAAAAAAAGAAATAAAAAAAACAGAAGAAGAAATAGTAATATTAAAAGAAGTAAGTAATTTTGTTTCAGATAGTATAAAAAATATAGATAGTATTAAAGAAGAAGTAGAAGAATTAAAAGAGAAATCAAAAGAACAAAATAAACCTACAGAAGATTTAGAACAAAAATATAAAAGTTTGAAGGATAAAATAAATAAATTAAAATTACAATATGATTCAGTTATGGATAAGTATGATTTAAGTGAATTTAGAATATTAGAAAGTATTAAACTTATTGATAATATAGAAAATTACAAATCTTTAGCAACTTTAAATGAAATTGATATGATGTTAAAAGTTTGCAAAAAAGAAATAAAGAAAATAGAAAGTATAACAATAATATCTAAAGAAGAAAAAACAATAAAGCATAATATAAATAATACTAAAAATAATCAAAGTATTGTAAAAATTAAATTTAATAAACAAAAAGAAAAACTAAAGGAATTAGATTCAATAAAAAATAATATAGATCTGGAATTGAAAAAGCAAAAAGAAATAATAGATGAGATGTATTCTAAAGCGTCATATTTTGATAAAAAATATAAAAAAAGAATTGAATATAAAAAAATAGGAAATTTATTTCCTTCGTTTACAAGAATAGCTATTGGTTTATTAACACTTCCTTTAACTGGTAAGAGTTTATTTGGAATTGCTCTTGGACATACTATGATAAATAAAGGTTTAAAAAATATAAATAAAAGTATTATTAAAAAAGAAAAAATTGTAGTAGATTATGATTATGAGGATATATCAAATAAAATATATGAAGTTAAGGATAAACTTGAATATACTAACTTAATATTAACCGATTCATTAAATGAAATAAAAAAAATAAAAGAAAATATAAAAAATACTTATAGCAAGTATGATAATATTTTACCTGAATATAAATATGTAATAAATAATATAAATGAATTAGAAAATAAAATATTATTACAACAACAAAAAATGAATAAGATGAATAATAAATTAGAAGAAGAAAATGAAATTAATAAACAAAAATTAAAAAGAATAGAAAAATAAAGAATGCTAGTAAGTATTCTTTTTTAGTTGATAATAATATTCAAAATTTTACTGGTTCCATAAAATATTATTGAAGGAGGATTATATGAATAATAGATATTCACGTAAAATTGAAAAAATTTTACAAGAAGGTGAACAATGTAAAAAAAGATTAGGCCCAGTAATAGGTCCAACGGGTCCAACCGGTCCACAAGGCCCTGCAACTATTACTGTTGGAACAATAACTACTGGAGATCCTGGAACAAATGCTACTGTATTGAATTCTGGAACAGCAGAAAATGTTATTTTAGATTTTACAATACCAGAAGGATTACCTGGTCCGATTGGACCACAAGGGTTACAGGGAATTCAAGGTATTGATGGTCCAACGGGTCCAACCGGCCCAACAGGACCTCAAGGACTACAAGGAGAGCAAGGATTACAAGGTGAACAAGGTCTACAAGGAATAGCTGGTCCAGCAGGCCCACAAGGTCCACAAGGACCAACCGGTCCAGCAGGCCCATCTACTGTGGTACCAACTACTACTTATGGACGTAAATATGATACCACACAAAATACATTGACATTAGAGACAAATATTCCACAAGAAATACCAATTGGAAGTAATGGTCCATCAAATGGTATAACTTTAGAAACACAAAATAAATTAACAATTCCAACTACTGGAGTTTATAAAGTTGATTATTATTTTTCTGGTAGTGCAAGTACAAACGCAGATGTTACAGTAAATGTAAAACAAAATGATACAGCTATTGGAAGTACTACAATAAATAAAAATCTTACTGCAAATGTAGATACTGATTTTGTTGGTAGTACAATAAATTCTTTTACAACCGGTGATAAAATTGGATTATCAATCTCATCAACTGCAGCAGCAACAATCTCTCGATCAGCTGGAACAAATGCATATTTAAATATAGTTAGAATTTCTTAATTATTATAATAGATTACAACTAAAACTACTAATTTTTAGAGAGTAAATAAAGATTTACTCTTTTTGTGATATAATATTTTTGAGATTGTTTCTAATAATTAAATATTTCAAATAAATATATTTTAACAATTATAGAAAAGGTGATAGAATGATTAAAATAGTATTAGCAACCTCTTCAAAACCAAGACAAGATATTTTTAATATGGTAGGATTTAAATATGATATTATTACTAGTAATGTACCTGAAGATAGTAAACAAACAAAACCAGATAAATATGTTGAAGAACTTTCATTAAATAAAGCTAAATCTGTTGAGAGTCAAATCAATGAAAAAGCAGTGATTATTTCGGCAGATACTATTATAACTTGTAATAATAAAATATATGAAAAACCAAAAAGTAAAGAAGAGGCATTTGTTTATTTAAAAGAATTATCAAATAACAAATGTACTGCATATACAGGTATAACAATAATTGATTTATATAAAAATAAAATAATAAGTACAAGCTCTAAAGTAGATGTTTATTTTAATAAAATAAGTGATGAAGAAATTAAGTGGTATGTTAATAATGAAGAAAAAATACTTAAATGTTGTGGTTTTGTTCCAGAAGGAAAAGCAGCATTGTTTATAAATAAGATAGAAGGAGATTATAATACATTATTAGGTATTTCTCCAAGTGTAGTATATAATAAATTAAGAGAATTAGGATATAGTATAGTTGATCTTAATTTTAACAAATAATAAATTAAAAATTTGCATCTTTTATGAAAGAAAGATAATATAATGTCAAAAATATCTAATGTGCTTTTAATCCTTCTGGTAGTTATGTATTAAATATGGCAAAGTAAAGTGACATATGGTATAATTGATATAGTTTTATGATTTAACTAAGCTAGTTCAAAAAGAGGTTAATATAGAGATTATTAGAAATGTATTATATTATAACCTAGATATGGTTATTTCGATAGGTTATAGAACAAATTTAGATAGAACTATACAATTTAGAAGGTGGGCAACAATAATTGATAAATTTTTACTAGCTGATGATTTAGACGTGCTAAAAGATGCTGTAAAAATATCACATGAAATTACTTGTGATAAGGCATTAACATAATTTGAAAAATTTAGAGTTATACAAGATCAAAAATATATATCTTCAATGGATGAATTTTATAATAAATATCTAAATGAAAATAAAAGTGAAATTAATGAAGGGTTATATATGTAAAATTGTTACTATAGAAATAAAACTTGTGAAAATAATAAATCTATTAGTGAAAATAGCTTAATTGAAATTATAAATGAAAAATTAAATTTAATTAATATTACTAGATTGGAATTAGAAAATAGAGTAAAATGTATTTATATTGATAAGGATAAAAATGTTAAAATTGATTTTAAATAAAAAAATTTAATAGAAAGGAGAATAACATATGGACAATAAAAACTTACAAATAACTAATCATGATTTTTTAATATATAGGGATTCGAACAATGATGTTAAGGTTAGTGTAATGTTAATAAATAACGATATATGGCTTACTCAAAATTTGATTGCAGAATTGTTTGGCGTAGGAAGAAGCACAATAACAGAACATATTAATAATATATTAAATAGTGGTGAACTTGATGAAAATAACACCGTCGGAAAAACCGACATTGATAATTCTAAAAAACCTGTAAAGATATATAACCTTGATATGATTATTGCAGTTGGATATAGAGTAAATTCAAAAAAAGCAACAAACTTTAGAATTTGGGCTACTAAAATATTAAAAAAATATATGATAAAAGGTGTAGTTATGGATGATGAAAGATTAAAAAATCCTAATTACATATTTGGTGATGATTATTTTGAAGAAACACTTGAAAGAATTAGAAATATTCGTTCAAGCGAGAGAAGATTTTATCAAAAAATAACAGATATATATTCTTCTTGTAGTGTAGATTATGATAAAGATTCAGAAATAACAAAAGAATTTTTTAAAACAGTTCAAAATAAATTACATTATGCAATAACAGGTAATACTGCATCTGAAATAATATATAACAGAGTTGATTCAGAAAAAGAAAATATGGGACTAACAAATTGGAAAAATTCTCCTGATGGACCAATCTATAAATATGATGTGGACATTGCAAAAAATTATCTAAATGAAAAAGAATTAAAAGATTTGAATAGAATTGTAACTATGTATTTAGATTATGCAGAATTACAAGCAGAAAATCATAACGCAATGACTATGGAAGATTGGGTAGAAAAATTGAATGCATTTTTGCAATTTAATGGTAAAGAAATATTACATAGTGCAGGGAAAATATCGGCTAGTGTTGCACAAGAATTAGCTTATAAAGAATATGATAAATTTAAAATTAAACAAGATAAATTATATAAATCAGACTTTGATAATTTTTTAAATGAAGCAAGAATGATAGAGAATGGAAGTGATAAATAATGGATATGTATCAAAAAAGAGAAATGAGAAAGAATAAAAAAATGAATGAAGATACAAAAAGTTTACCATCAACAAATATAAACTGGTATCCAGGTCATATGGCCAAAACAAAAAGATTGATAAGTGAAAATTTAAATTTAATAGATATAGTGTATGAAGTAATAGATGCAAGAATGCCATATTCATCAAAAATA
Source organism: uncultured Bacilli bacterium (assembly GCA_934167485.1). Classification (GTDB taxonomy): domain Bacteria; phylum Bacillota_I; class Bacilli_A; order RF39; family UBA660; genus UMGS1613. Next base: position 18,059 of record CAKPKL010000012.1, on the reverse strand, counting down.
AAAGATATAGATAGTATTTTAAAAGATAAGAAAAAAATACTTATAATGACTAAAATAGATTTATGTGATATGGATGAAACTAATAAATGGATAGATTATTATAAAGAAAAAGGTTATAATGTAATAGGACTTAATTTAGAAAAAAATACTAGTTTAAATAATTTAATTAATTTAACTAATAAACTTATGGAAGATATAAATGAAAAAAGAAAAAATATGGGTATGAATAAAAAGAAAACTAGAGCGCTAGTTGTAGGTATACCAAATGTAGGTAAAAGTACTTTAATAAATAGATTAGTTGGTAAGAAGGTAGCTAATATAGGGAATAAACCTGGTGTTACTAAAAATTTAAACTGGATAAGAGTAAATAATGACATAGAATTATTAGATACTCCTGGAATATTATGGCCTAAATTAGATAATGATATAGTAGCTTATAATTTAGCTAGTTTAACAGCTATTAAAGAAGAAATACTTCCAATAGAAAGTGTTGTTATTTATATTTTAAATACATTAGATAAGTATTATAATGAAATTATAAGAAATAGATATGGCATAGAACATGTTAATAATAATGATATAGAAGAAACATTGGAAACTATTGGAAGAAAAAGAGGATGCCTTGTAAAGGGTGGAATAGTTGATTATGATAAAGTATATAGTATTGTCATAAATGATATAAAAAATGGTATAATAAAAGGTATTACATTTGATAGATATGAATAAAGAAGATATAATTAAATTACTAAATCAATATAACTTTGATAAAAATAAATATGTTGTTATATCTGGCGCAGCTATGGTTTTATTAGGAATAAAACCTACAACGAATGATATTGATATATCTGTAACACCTAGTTATTATGAATATTTATTAAATAAATATAACTGTATATTAGAGAAAGAAAAAGACAATGAAGTAAAAGTTTACTTTATTGATAATGTAATAAATTTTAGTACAGATTATTTTGATAATAATTTGTTATTTATAGAAGATATACCAGTTCAATCTATAGATAATTTACTATTGTTAAAACAATCATTAAATAGAGAAAAAGATAAAAAAGATATTGAATTAATTAATATATATAAAGAAGGTAAATAATGGATAAGAATGCTTTAGTACTTGCATATATAGGGGATGCTATATATGAGGTTATGATAAGAGAATACTTAATTGATAAAGGTATATGTAAGGTAAAAGAATTACAAAGTGAATCTATAAAATATGTGAGTGCAAAAGCACAAGCTAAGTTTTTAAGGAGTATGCAAGATAACAATTTTTTAAAGGAAGATGAGATTAAAATAGTTATGAATGCAAGAAATCATAAAAGTAATCATAAGCCTAAAAATACTGATATAATAACTTATAAACATGCAACAGCTTTTGAAGCATTAATTGGATATCTTTATTATTCAAAAAATATAAATAGAATAAATGAAATAGTTAATTATATAAAGGAGGTATAAAATGTACGTATATGGAAAAAATGTTGCTTTAGAATACTTAAATGGAAATAAAAAAATAGAAAAGGCTTTCATTCAAGATAAATTTAATGAATATGAAATACTTAACAAATTAAAAAATAAAGGTGTTAGAGTACAAGCTTTATCCAAATATGATATGGATAAGAAAGTAAATGGGTTGCACCAAGGGATAATATTAAGTGTTCCTGATTATAAATATAATACTTTAGATGATATAATTGGATTAGATGATTCATTAATAGTAATGTTAGATCATATAGAAGATCCACATAATTTTGGAGCAATTATAAGATCTTGTGAAGCAGCAGGAGTAGATGGAATTATAATACCTCAGGATAGAAGTGTTGAAGTAAATTCAACTGTAATAAAGACTAGTGTAGGTACTACAGAAAAGATGAAAATAATACGTGTTACTAATTTAGTTAATACTATAAAACTTTTAAAAGATAATGGATATTGGATATTTGGTACAGATATGAATGGAGAAGATTATACTAAATTAAATTATAAAGGTAAAACTTGTATAATATGTGGTAATGAAGGTAATGGTATGTCTAAATTAGTAAAAGAAAATTGTGATTTTATAGCAAGCATTCCAATGAAAGGTGAGGTAAATAGTTTAAATGCCTCTGTTGCAACTGCTATTGTAGTTTTTGAAGCAATAAAACAAAGAGGTTAATATGGATTATAAAGACTATAATGATTATGAATTAATAGAATATATTAATGAAGGAAATGAAGAAGCTAATAACATATTGATAAAAAAATATGAACCATTAATAATTAAAATAGCTACAAAGATGTTACCTTATTGTAAAAATAATGGACTTGAAAAAAATGATTTAATACAAGAAGGTATGATTGGATTAAGTCATGCTCTAGATAGATATCAAGAACAAAAAGACACACTATTTTATACTTATGCTAAAACTTGTATTGAAAGGAAGATAATAAGTGTTGTAATAGGTTCTAATAGAAATAAAAATAAAATACTAAATGAATCAATTTCTTATGATAATGAAGAAAATCTATTATTAAAATTTATGAGTGATACAAAACAAACTCCAGAAGAAGCTGTTCTTAATGTAGCTATAGAAGAAGATTTAGTAAATAGAATTAATGAAGTTTTAACTGATTTAGAACAACAAGTATTTACACTTTTAATAAATGGATTTAAATATAAAGAAATAGCTGAAATACTAGATAAGGATCAAAAATCTATAGATAATGCTATACAAAGAATAAAAACAAAAATAAAAAGAGATTTAAAAAAATAAAGATGGATTATTTAAATTTTAATCCATCTATTCCTTCATTTTTATATTTTTTTACCCATCTTCTAACAGTAGAAGGGTATGTTTTATAAAATCTGGCTGCAGGTTTATTACCATATTTTAAAGCATAATTTACCATATCAAATAATACAGCTTCTTTTTCTTTTTTACTTTTATTTTTATATAAATCTTGTTCTTGAACATCATATAATTTAAATTCTGTAGACATATAATCACCTATACTTTTAATCTATATAATTATATCATATTTTGAAAAAAAATATGCAAAGTAACAAATTGTTTTTAAGAATTGTTGTAATAATATATTTGATATAAAGCAGTTGTATCATTACATAAAATCTAAAATAAATTAAAGAAAGATATTTAAATAATATCTTTTTTATTGTATAATTATAGTGGTGATTATATGAATTTAGAAGATATAGAGATAAAAAGAGATCCTAGAATAATTTTTATGGGTACACCAGAATTTAGTGTTCCTATATTAGAAGCCCTTATAAAAAATTATAAAGTAAAAGCAGTAGTAACTCAGCCGGATAAACAAGTTGGTAGAAATGGTAGGGTGGCAAAACCACCTATAAAAATAGTAGCTGAGGAAAATAATATATTATGTATACAATTAAATAATATAAAGGAGCAATATCAAGAAATAATTGATTTAGAACCAGATTTAATTGTTACTTGTGCTTATGGACAAATTTTACCTAAAGAATTGCTAGATTATCCTAAATATGGATGTATTAATGTACATGCATCATTACTACCAAAATTAAGAGGTGGAGCTCCTATACATAGAGCAATTATGGAAGGTTATAGAACTACAGGAATTACAATAATGTATATGGCACCTGGTATGGATGATGGAGATATTATTACTCAAAGTGAAATAGAGATAACAGAAACTGATACAGCAAGTACTCTTCATGATAAATTAAGTAAACTCGGAAGTGAACTTTTAATAGAAACATTACCTAGTATATTTGAAGGAACAAATAAAAGAATTCCACAAGATTCAAATTTAGTTACTTTTGCGCCTATTATAAGACCAGTAGATGAACGTATAGACTTTTCTAAAACTACTAGGGAGATATATAATAAAATAAGAGGATTAAATAGTTTTCCTGGGGCTTATTTTATGTTAGAAGGTAGAAGATTTAAAGCATTTTCATCTATAGAAGGTAATGAATATTATCCAGGAAAATTAGATGGTGAAATTGTTAAAATATATAAAGAAGGTATTGGAATAAAAACTAGTAATGGAGTTATAATAATTACTTCATTGCAACCAGAAGGAAAATCTAAAATGATGGCTAAAGATTTTCTAAATGGTATAAAAGAAGATTTAGTTGGCAGAATAGCAGGATAAGTGATATTATGAAGTTTTTAAAAGATATAAGAGAAAATTTGAAAGATCCTAAAAAAAGATCATTAACCTTACTTGGATTTTATGCTTTGTTTTTTATATTTGTATTTATAGTTTTAAATTATAATAGTACAGATACTAATATAGAAAAAGAAATACCTCTTTCTGCTTTTGATCAATTTAAAAATATGACTAGTTATAATTTTAAAATTAATTATTATAAACAAGATTCAAGTGATATAGTAGAAGGTACATATTATAAGAATAAAGCTTTAATACATTATAATTTGTTAAATTATTATTATGAAGGTAATTATTATTTAATTGATAATGATTCATATTATTTAAGTGACATACAATATAATGTAGCTAAAATTTTTAATACAAATTTATCTCTTATACTTGATAAATTAGAAGAAGAGTCTAAAACTACATATAAAGATGGAAAAATAGAAAAAAATTACACAATAGATTCAAACTATATATATAATTATTTATATGACTTAGAAGGAACATATGAAAGTCGTGTTAAAGTAAGTATAATAGAAATAAATAAGAAAATAACAACTATAAGTTTTGATTTAACAAATCTAATGACAGATATTAATAAAATAAACATAGAATATAGTAATATTGATGAGATAACTGGATTAGAATTTAATAAAGAAAACTATTTATATAGAGAGTAGGTATTTATGATAAATATAAAATCTGATTCTAGAAAAATAAAACAAGGTGATATATTTGTAGCTTTAAAAGGTATTAATAGTAATGGTGATGCTTATATAGAAAGTGCGATAGAAAAAGGTGCTGCAAAAATAATCGTTGAAAGTGATAAAAAGTATAGTGTTGAAACTATTAAAGTAGATAATACAAGAGATTATTTAACTAAGTATTTAAATGATAATTATAATAAATATTTAGATGAAATGAATATAATTGGAATAACAGGTACAAATGGTAAAACTACTACAGGATATTTAATATATCAAGCTTTAAATAAATTAAATATTAAATGTGCCTATATAGGTACTATAGGCTTTTACTTAGATGATAAAGTTTGTAATTTGCCAAATACCAGTCCAGATATATGTGATTTATATGATATGATTATTACAGCTTATGATAAGGGCTATAAAAGCGTAGTTATGGAAGTTAGTAGTCAAGGTCTTGATATGAAAAGATTTGATGGCATAAAGTTTGATTATGCTATATTTACTAATTTAACGCAAGATCATTTAGATTACCATAAGACTATGGAAAATTATGCTAAAGCTAAACAAAAATTATTTTATAATTTAAAAGATGATGGTGTTAGTATAATTAATAGTGATGATCCTAATAAAGATTATTTTAATATAAAAAATGTTAAATATTATGGATTTAATTGTAATGATTATAAAATAGAAAATTATTCTTTAGGATATAAAACAAATTTTAAATTAAAAATAAATGGTATAGACTATAATTTTAATTCAAAATTAATAGGTAAATATAATATATATAATTTAGTTGCTACAATATCACTTTTAAGTGAAATGAAAATAGATATTAATAATATAATAAATATTGTAAGTGAATTAACTACACCTCCAGGTAGAATGGATATAATAGAATATAATAATAATTTAATAATAATAGATTATGCACATACACCAGATGCTATGGAAAATGTTTATAATACAGTAAATGAAATAAAACAAGGAGATATTTACACAGTATTTGGATGTACTGGTTCAAGGGATAGAACAAAAAGACCGATAATGATGAGAGATGCATGTAATAATAGTAAATATGCAATAATTACTAGTGACGATTTACATGATGAAGAGTTTAGTAGTATATTAACTGATATGCTTGTTGATAATAATAATTCTAATTTTGAAGTGATACCTGATAGAGGTTTAGCAATTAAAAGAGGAATATCGTTATTAAAAGAAAAAGATATATTACTTATACTTGGAAAAGGACATGAGGAAGCCATAATTGTTAAGGATAAAAGAATTCCATTTAATGATAAAAAATTTTCAATGTCTATAATAAACACTATGAAGAGTAAATATAAAATATAGGTTATTGATTAATCTATATTTTTTTAGTATAATTTACATAGAATAGGAGGATAACATGAAAAAAGGTTTTACTTTAATAGAGTTATTAGCAGTCATAGTAATATTAGCTATAATCGCACTTATAGCTACTCCAATAGTATTAAGCATAATAGAGGATAGTAAAAGTAATGCGAATCTAAGGAGTGCAGAAAACTATTTAACAGCAGCAAAACAATCAATAACAAATTATCAGATGAATAATCCAGAACAATCAGTAAGTGGAGTATACAAAGTAATGAAAAATGGAAATCTATGTAAAGGAACAATAGATAACGATAAGTGTAATGGAATAGAAATAAGAGTACAAGTATCAGGAGAAAAGATAATGCCAAGTTCAATTACAATAGGAGATACTGGAGACTTAACAAATGTAGAAGGACTTGAAATAAATGGAAAAAATTATGCATATACAAATGGGAAATTAACACCTTCAAAAAAATCAACATTAATATGTGAACTTAGTGAAGGAACAAGTAAAACTATAGGATCAAAATATACATGTCATTTAGATAGTGATAGAACATTCTATGTATTAGAAGCAACAGATAATAATATAAGCTTAATAATGGATAGAAACTTTACGGATGGAGATGGAACAAATAATACGGTATCACCAACACTAACTTGGTGTACAGATGGTAGTTCTGATAATACCGCTTGCAAAAATATAACTTCAAAAGAAGAAGGAACACCATTAAAACATATACAAGATGTATTTGGAGATACTGTAGAGGTAATTATTCCAACAAAAATACAAATAGAAAACTCATATACAGACACTATGCCAGAATGGCTATATGGTAATTTGTCTAAATATGATAGCAATATGAAAGAAATAGAGAGTCCGTTCAAAGGAATATGGGGATATTGGACATCTTCTATTCATGAGCAAACTCTTGAGCGTGCTTATGGTATACGAACTACTGGAATAATAGATGTTAATCGTGTAGATCAAAGTGGTGGTGGATATGGAATTCGCCCAGTTATAACAATTTTAAAATCACAATTAGATTAAAAAATAGAGTAGAAGCTAATAATTGTTTTTATTAGTTTTTATTTTTATATTTTCTCATTTAAATCTCTTTACTTTAATTTTAAATTTGATATAATAATTATAGATAATAAAGGAGTTTATTATTTAGAAAGGTAGGAGAGAAATGAGTAGTATTCATGTGACAAGTGAAATAGGAAAATTAAAAAAAGTATTACTTCATAGACCTGGTAATGAATTATTAAACTTAACTCCAGATACTTTAGGTGAGTTACTTTTTGATGATATTCCTTATTTAGCCGAAGCACAAAGAGAACATGACATGTTTGCTAAAGCTTTAATGGAAAATGGTGTAGAAGTTATTTACCTTGAAGATTTAGTAGCAGAGGTAATTGGTAGTAATGAAAGAATTCGTGATAAATTTATTCGTCAGTTTATTATAGAAGCTGGAATTCATACTATTAAGTACCAAATTTTAACTTATAATTTTTTGGATAAAATAAAAGATCCTAAAAAATTAGTACTACAAACTATGGAAGGTATTCAAATTAAAGATTTTCCTTTTAGAAAAAGAGAAGTAGAAAAAACTTTAGTTGATTTAGTTGATGAGCCTGAAAAGTTTATAGCAGCTCCAATGCCAAATTTATACTTTACAAGAGATAATTTTGCAAGTGTTGGTGAAGGAGCAAATTTAAATCATATGTATTCTGTTACAAGAAACAGGGAATGCATTTATGCTGAATATGTATTTAAATATCATCCAGATTTTAAAGATACACCTTTATATTATAATAGGGGTTATCATTGGCATACTGAAGGTGGAGATTTATTAAATATTAATGATCATACTATAGCTATTGGTATTTCACAAAGAACCGAAGCTGCAGCTATAGATCAAATTTCTAAAAATTTCTTTAAAGATCCATCTTGTAAAATTGATACAATTTTAGCATTTAATATTCCAGTATCTAGAGCATTTATGCATCTTGATACAGTATTTACTCAAATTGATAAGTATACTTTTACATATCATCCTGCAATTTCGGATACACTACAAGTGTTTGAAATAACTGAAGGATTTGATCCTACAACTTATGAAGATTTAAATGTAAAAGAAATTAAGGGGTCATTAAAGGAAATATTGGAAAAATATTTAGATCATCCAGTAACTCTTATTCCATGTGCTGGAGGAGATAAAGTAGCAAGTGAACGTGAACAATGGAATGATGGTTCTAATACATTATGTATAGCACCAGGAGTTGTTGTTGTATACGATAGAAATGATGTTACAAATAAAGAATTACGTAAAGCAGGTCTTAAAGTAATTGAGATTTGTGGAGCTGAATTAGGACGTGGACGTGGAGGTCCAAGATGTATGTCTATGCCACTTGTAAGGGAGGATGTTGAATGGTAGATTTAAGAGGTAGAGATTTTTTAAAACTATTAGATTATACTCCTGAAGAAATTAGACATTTAATAGATGTAGCAATAGATTTAAAAAACAAAAAAAGAAATAATATATCTCATAGATATTTGGAAGGCAAACAAATAGCTATGATATTTGAAAAAGACTCTACAAGAACTAGATGTGCTTTTGAAGCTGGTGCTCATGATCTTGGAATGTCAGCAACTTATTTAGGACCAACTGGTTCTCAAATGGGAAAAAAGGAAACAATAGAAGATACAGCACGTGTTTTAGCTAGTATGTATGATGGAATTGAATATCGTGGGTTTGATCAAACAATAGTAGAAGCTTTAGCTAAATATAGCAAAGTACCTGTTTGGAACGGTCTTACTAATGAATTTCATCCAACACAAATGCTTGCAGACCTTATGACTGTACAAGAAGAATTTGGTTCTTTAAAGGGAAGAAAATTAGTATTCTGTGGAGATGCTAGAAATAATGTAGCAAATTCACTTATGGTTGTATGTTCAAAATTAGGCGTTAATTTTACATGTTGTGCGCCAAGAACACTTTGGCCAGAAGAAGAATTAGTTAATAAGTGTAAAGAAATTGCTTATAAGACTGGTTCTGTAATAAGCATGACTGAAGATATTATGGAAGGTGTAAAAGGTGCAGATGCTCTTTATACAGATGTATGGGTTTCAATGGGTGAACCAATGGAATTATGGAAAGAGAGAATTGAACTTTTAAGTCCATATCAAATAAATATGAGTGTTATGAATAATGCTAAAGAAAATGCTATTTTCTTACATTGTTTACCTTCGTTTCATAATAATGAAACAACAATAGGTAAAGAAATAGAAGAAAAATTTAGAATAAAAGAAATGGAAGTTACAGATGAAGTATTTGAGTCTAGTAAATCTAGAGTATTTGAAGAAGCAGAAAATAGACTTCATACAATAAAAGCTGTAATGTTGGAGACGATGAAAAATGAGTAAAATTGTTATTGCATTAGGAGGAAATGCGTTAGGTAAAAATCCTCAAGAGCAACATGATACAATTGAAAATACAGTAAAATATTTAATAGATTTAGTACAAGCTGGAAATCAAATTGTAATAACACATGGTAATGGTCCACAAGTAGGAATGATTTATGATTCTATGAAAGAAGATAAGATTCCATTTGCTGAAAGTGGAGCTATGTCACAAGGGTATATTGGTTATCAATTACAACAATCTTTAAAAGATGAGTTGAATAAAAGAAATATAAAAAAAGATGTTGTAACAGTAGTTACACAAGTAGAAGTAAATCCTTTGGATCCTGCATTTAAAAATCCAACTAAACCAATAGGGGAATTTTTAACTCGTGAACAAGCTTTAGAAAAGCAAAAACAAGATAAAGCTGTTTATAAAGAAGATGCTGGTAGAGGATATAGAAAAGTAGTAGCATCCCCAGAACCTAAGAAAATACTGGAACTTGGTACAATTAAGAATTTAATTAATCAAGGTACTATAGTAATTGCTTGTGGTGGGGGTGGTGTACCTGTAGTTATGACAAAAACAGATGGCTATGAAGGTATAGATGCTGTTATAGATAAAGATAAAACAAGCGCATTACTTGCTAAAGATATTAATGCAGATACTTTATTAATTTTAACTGATGTTGAAAAAGTATCTTATAATTATAAACAAAAAAATGAAGAGGCAATAAGTAAATTATCTATAGCTGAAGCAAGAGTTGGTATTAGACATGATGAATTTAAAGAAGGAAGCATGTTACCAAAAATAGAGGCTTCTATTGAATTTGCTAAAGCTACTGGAAATAAAGCAATTATTACATCTTTATATAAAGCAAAAGACGCTTTAGATGGCAAAACAGGTACTGTAATTTATAAACCTGAAGTAAAGAAAGAAGAAAAGAAAAAGAGAATTTCATTCTCACTTAGTGCATTTACAATTATATTAGCTTTAATATTTGTACTTGCAATAATTACACATATACTTCCAGGAGCATCATTTATTGGTGATGAACTTGTAGATGGTAGCGGAGTAGTAGGAGCTACATTATCACAAACATTATTAGCGCCTATTCAAGGTTTTGCAGATGCTATTGATATTTGTGTATTTATATTGATATTAGGTTCATTCCTAAAAATAGTAAATTCAACACAAGCTATTGAAACAGGAATTCAAGTTTTAATTAAAAAACTTCATGGACATGAGTTAGTATTAATTCCTATTCTTATGATAATATTCTCAATAGGTGGTACTACTTATGGTATGCTTGAAGAAACTGTTGGTTTCTATGCATTACTTGCTGCTGCTATGGTAGCTGCTGGTATGGATACAGTTGTATCTTCAGCAATTGTACTTTTAGGAGCAGGATCAGGAGTTCTTGGTTCAACAGTAAATCCATTTGCTGTTGGTGTTGCAGTTGATGCTGCAAAATCTACATTACCAGCAGGAGTGGCTATTAATCAAGGAACAATCATTGGTCTTGGAACAATATTATGGTTGTCAACTTTAGCAATTTCTATAATATTCGTAATGCTATATGCAAAAAGAGTTATTAAGAAAAAAGGTTCAACAATATTAAGTTTACAAGAACAAAGAAATATGGAAGCTACTTATGGTGAAGATATTGAAAGAACTGAAGCTAAATTAACTGGAAAACAAAAAGTTACTTTAATTTTATTTGGATTAACTTTTGTTATTATGATTATGAGTTTTATTCCTTGGGAAGATTTTGGTATTACAGTATTTGCTGATGCTAAAGTATTTGGTCTATCTTGGTTAGCTGGTGTACCAATTGGTCAATGGTATTTCCAAGAAGCAACTTTATGGTTCTTAATTATGACTATAGTAATTGCACTTGTTAATCGTATGAAAGAAAAAGAAATTGTAGATAAAATAATTGATGGTGCTGATGATATGGTAGGTGTAATATTGATAATTGCACTTGCAAGAGGAGCATCAGTATTAATGAGTGAAACACACTTAGATAATTATTTAATTTATAATGCCGCAAATTTACTACAAAGTTTACCTAAGGTAGCATTTGCTCCATTAAATTATATTATACATGTTGGACTTTCTATATTAGTTCCATCTAGTAGTGGTCTTGCAACTTTATCAACACCAATTATGGCCCCACTTGCACATCAAGTAGGATATAATATTGAAGCAACTATAATGGGTATGGTAGCTGCAAACGGATTTGTAAATCTATTTACACCAACTTGTGGTGCTATAATGGGAGGTTTAGCACTTGCTAAAGTAGAATACACAACTTGGTTAAAATGGGTATTTAAAGTACTAGCTTGTATAATGATTGCAAATTTAGTTATATTAACACTTGCAATGTTAGTTTTATAAAAAAAATATTAAAAGAGTTCAAAAGAACTCTTTTTTGTGTTAAAATTATAATAGGTGGTAGTATGAGAAAGAAAGTGTTTGGAATTATATCGTTAATATTTGCTATGTGTATTATATTAACAGGATGTACTAAAGAAAAAAAAGATGAGTTGGTATTAGTAACAGAAGCAGGTTTTGCTCCATACGAATATTATTCTAATGGTAAAATTGAGGGCGTGGATATAGACATAGCTCGTAAGATTGCTGATTACTTAGATAAGGAATTAGTAATTAAAGATGTTGCTTTTGATTCAATAATAAATGAAGTAAAAACTAAAAAAAGTGATATAGGTGCAGCTGGTATATCTTATACAGAAGAAAGAGCTATGGAAGTAGATTTTACTGTTAATTATGCATCAAGTAAACAAGTAATTGTAGTTAAAAAAAATAGTTTAATTACAGATGCAACTAATTTACAAGGTAAAGTTGCAGTTCAATTAGGAACAACAGCAGATTCTTATTTAACAGAAAACTATCCAAATGTTACTTTAATTCGTGAAAAGAAATTTTTAGCAGCTATACAAGATTTAAAAGATAATAAAGTTGATGCAGTTGTAATGGATGAGTTACCAGCACAAAAATTAATTACTAATGATATGATTATACTTCCAAATCCACTTGTAGTAGATAGTTATGGTATGGTAATATCAAAGGATAATAAAGAATTATTAGATGCTTGTAATACTGTAATTGAGCGTATGAAAAATAGTGGTGAGATAGATAATATTATTTTAACTCACATGGGTATAGAACAAAAAGTAAATAAAAATACAATTATTGATAGATTTTATAGCAGTGTTATATTAGATGGAAGATATAAATATATATTAAAAGGATTATTTAATACATTAATAATAGCGCTCGGTGCAGTTGTATTAGGAGTTTTTTTAGGTACATTGCTTGCTATTATTAGAAATTATCATGATAATACTAAAAAACTTAAAATATTAAATGCAGTAGCTAAATTATATATAACAATTATAAGAGGAACCCCTAGTATATTACAACTTATGATTATATATTATGTAATATTTAAATCAGTTTCTGTTAACATAGTATTTGTTGGAATACTTGCATTTGGGATTAATAGTGCAGCTTATGTAGCTGAAATTATAAGGGCTGGATTAAACTCTGTTAATAAAGGTCAAATAGAAGCAGGCTATGCACTTAGTTTAGATTATAAAAAAGTTATGAGGTATATTGTTTTACCACAAGCAATAAAGAATATTATTCCTGCACTTGGTAATGAATTTATAACACTTGTAAAAGAAACTTCAGTAGGTGCTTATATAGGTATAGTTGAACTTACTAAAGCAAGTGATATCATCGCATCTCGTACTTATGATTATTTCTTCCCATTAATTTTAATTGCAATCATTTATTTAATTATTACTTATGGTTTAAGTAAAATAGTTAACTTAATGGAAAAGAGGTTAAACAATGTTAGAAATTAAGTCTTTAAAGAAAAATTTCGGAACTAAAAAAGTTTTAAAAGGTATAGATTTAGAAGTAAATAAAGGAGACATTGTAGGTATAATAGGTCCTAGTGGATGTGGTAAATCAACACTTTTAAGAACTATTAATTTACTTGAATTACCAACTAGTGGTACAATTAATTTTGAAGGTAAAAATTTAGATTTTAAAGATAATTTAACTTTAGTTAGAAGAAAAATAGGGATGGTATTTCAACAATTTAATTTATTTAGTAATATGACTGTACTTGAAAATATAATTTTAGCTCCTGTAAAACTAAAAATATTAACACGTGATGAAGCGGTAAAAGAAGCTTTAAGACTATTAAAAAAAATAGACTTATATGATAAAAAAGATTATTATCCTTATGAGTTATCAGGAGGACAACAACAGAGAATAGCTATTATAAGATCTCTTATTATGAATCCAGATTTAATGTTATTTGATGAACCTACATCAGCTCTTGATCCTGAGATGATAGGCGAAGTAACAAATTTAATGAAGGAAATAGCTAATCAAGGAATGACTATGATGGTTGTATCACATGAAATGAGTTTTATAAAAAAATTTACAACTAAGGTAATTTTTATGGAAGATGGAAAAATAATAGAACAAGGTACTAGTGAAGAAATATTTAATCACCCAAAAGATGATAGATTAAAAGAGTTTTTATCAAAAGTAGAAAATATATAGTTAAGTAAAAAAAGAATTTGTAAGTTTTAATCAAATTCTTTTTATTTTGAATTAATAAACATTAATACTCATAAATTTAATTGGTGATAATATGTTTTTTAAAAGTATACATACTAGAATAAAAATAATAATATTAATTACTATCTTCTTATTTATTGTAATTATGGGTAAAGTATTCTATATACAAGTAATTGATTATAAAAAATTAAATGGTTATGCAACTAGTCTTTGGAGTAGAAATTTACCACTTGCTGCTAATAGAGGAATTATTTATGATAGGAATGGAGTAGAACTTGCTGGAAATATTACAACAACATCACTTGTACTTATACCAAATCAAATAACAGACAAAGAGACAGTAGCAAAGGATTTAGCGGATATACTTAAAGTAGATTATAAAGAAATGTATAGACATGTATCTAAAAAAACATCTATAGAAAGAGTACATCCAGAAGGTAGAAATTTAAGTTATGAGATTGCTGATAAAATAAATGATTTAGGTTATGATGGAGTATATTTAGTAAAAGAAGCAAAAAGATTTTATAAATATGATACACTTTTATCACATACTATAGGATTTGTTGGTATAGATAATCAAGGATTGAGTGGATTAGAACTTATTTATGATGATTATTTAACTGGTAGTGATGGCTCAATAAAATATTTTAGTGATGCTAAAGGAAACAGTTTATCTATGTCTCAAATATATGAACAACCTCAAAGTGGAGTTAATATGACTCTTACAATTAATTTTGGAATACAAGAAGCACTTGAAAGAGAATTAGATAATGCAGTTTCTAAATATAATCCAGATCAAGCACTCGGTATAGTTATGAATCCAAAAACTGGAGAAATACTCGCTCTTTCTTCAAGACCTAATTTTAGTCCAAGTAAATATCAAAACTATACAGTAGAAGAAATAAATAGAAATCTTCCAATTTGGATGACATATGAACCAGGAAGTACATTTAAAATAATAACACTTTCAGCATCTTTAGAAGAAAAAATAGTTGATTTAGATAAAGATAGCTTTTTTGATGGAGGATCAATTACTGTAGGTGGAGCAACACTTCATTGTTGGAAACATGGAGGTCATGGGCAAGAAACATACCTTGAGGTAGTAGAAAACTCTTGTAATCCTGGATTTGTAAATTTAGGATTAAAACTTGGAAAAGATACATTATTTAATTATATAGATTTATTTGGCTTTGGTAAAAAAACAGGAGTAGATTTAAATGGTGAAGCTAGTGGTATTTTATTTTCTAGAGATAAAATAGGAGATCTAGAGCTTGCTACGACAGCATTTGGTCAAGGAGTAAGTGTGACTCCTATACAACAAATAACGGCTGTTAGTGCGGCTATTAATGGTGGTATACTATATAAACCATTTATAGTTAAAAGTTTAAATGAACCAGAGACCAATAGTGTAATACTTGAAAATAAACCTACAATAGTTAGAAAGGTATTAAGTGATGATACAAGTGCTAAAGTAAGATATGCTTTAGAAAGTGTAGTAGCAAGAGGAACAGGTCATAATGCATATATTGGAGGATATAGAGTAGGAGGTAAAACAGGTACTGCTCAAAAAGCTGTTAATGGATCTTATTTAAGTGGAAATTATATTACAAGTTTTATAGGATTTTTACCAGCAGATGATCCAGAAGTAATTGTATATGTTGCTGTTGATAATGCTAAAGGTATAACACAATATGGTGGAACAATAGCTGCTCCTATAGCTAAAAGTGTGCTTCAAAGTGCAATTGATATACTAGATATAAAAAGACGAGATAATGCAATAGAAAGGGAATATATGTATTTAGATAAACAATATTATGAGGTACCAAATGTAGTTGGAATGAGTGTAAGTGAAGCTACAAAACTTTTAAAAAATTTTAAAGTAGAATATAGCGGAAGTGGTAATGTAGTAACATATCAATCACCAAGTAGTAAAGAATTTGTATATGAAGGAGAAACTATTAGACTTTTGCTAAATGAATAAATCTTACAAAAATTAAAAATTTGTTAATATATATTGACAAAAAATTTAAAATCAAATAAAATAGATTACATTATTACTAAGGTTGTAGTATGAATCACTATGCTAGGGGGTGTAACAATATGGCAACTAAGAAAAATAAAGTAATAAGTGTAAAAGAAACAAAGAAGGGTGTTTCAAAGAAAAATATCTTTACTAAATTTATAGGTTTCTTATGTACTCATAAAAAGGCTGGTTTATTAACAGTAATATGCATATTAATTGTATTATTATCTCTTCTATTAGGAATGTTTTATTTAAATAAATCTAAACTTAATGAGAAGGTAATAACTATTAATAATGAAAACTACACAAGAAGTGATTTTATGGTTTATTTTTATTCTGTAAAATATGACTATTTTGGTATGGAGAATGCAAATGCATCAAATGAAAATTTGAAAGTAGTGTTAGATTCTGAAAACAATATTACTGTTGGAGATTATCTAAAGGGACTTGCACTTACTGAAATAAAGACAGCAGCTGCAATAAAACAATTTGCCTATGATAATAATATAGAACTTGATCAAAAAGATTTTGATGAAATAGCTAGTGAAAAGCAAAGTTTTATAAAAAAATTAGGTGGTAAAAATAAATTTAAAAAGGCATTAAAAGATAATGAAACATCAGAAAAATCATATGATAAAATGGCTCAAGTTGATAAACTATATAGCAAAATATTAAAAAAACTATATGGAGAAGGTAAGAGATATGATTTAACTGAAGAAGAGTTAGAGAGTGCTAAAAGAAGTTATAAAAATGAGTATTACAAAATTGAACAAGTTATTTTAACTACAATAGATATGGAAACTAGAAAAAGTTTATCAGATACGGTAATCAATCAAAAAAAGACATTGATAAATACAATTTATTCTATGGCTGTTGAAGGTGCCAAATTTGAAGACTTAATAAAAAAATATAGTGAAGATGCAGAGGATAAGGAACCACCTTATTATGTTTATTATAAAAAAGGTGAGTTATTAACTGAATTGGAACAGGCTATAGAAAAACTAGAAACAAATGAAATAAGTGATGTTATTCAAACAAAATACGCTTTTCATATAATAAAAAAATTGGAATTAGATGATAACAAATTTGATGAATACATTGACACTTTAAGAGAAGCAAAAGCTCTAAAAGCATTGAATGATACCCTAGATGATTTAAAAATAATCTATCATGATGCTTACAAAAAAATATAGTTATAAGAGAAGGAGTATGTTTTATGGTAAAAACAAAAACAAAAGGAACAAATAAAGCATTAGGAATAACTATTACAGCAATAGTAGCAGTTATTCTAGTTGGTGTAGGACTTTTAATATTTAGAGAATTTAAGTATATGCCTTCAACTTCTAATGAAATATTAGATAATATGAAGAAAAATACTACAAATATTAAAGATAATAATAAAAGTTTAACTGACGAAATTCTTGAGGATTTAGATAAAAAAGATACAACACTATCAAATCTAGGTTCAAATCAAGAAAAATATTTTTATTCAACTTACAGTAAAATAGTAAGTGCAGAAAAAGAAATAAAAAAAGATATAAAAGATTCTACTGAATCAATAAATAAAAATGTTGATGAAGCAGAAAAAGAATTAACAAAAGAAATTAATGTTGCCAAGGATTCTATAAATGAAAATATTGATAATTCAAGAAATTCAATTAATTCAAACATAAATACAACAAGAAATTCAATTAACTCAAACATAAATACAACAAGAAACTCAATTAACTCAAACATAAATACAACAAGAAATTCAATTAACTCAAACATAAATACAACAAGAAA
>CAKPKL010000011.1 GCA_934167485.1 uncultured Bacilli bacterium | reverse complement strand
CGCGAGCTGGGTTCAGAACGTCGTGAGACAGTTCGGTCCCTATCCGTCGTGGGCGTAGGAAAATTGAGGAGAGCTGATCCTAGTACGAGAGGACCGGATCGGACGTACCTCTGGTGTATCTGTTGTCACGCCAGTGGCAGTGCAGAGTAGCTATGTACGGAATGGATAACCGCTGAAAGCATCTAAGCGGGAAGCCAACTTCAAGATGAGTTTTCCCATTCTTTAAGAAGTAAGATCCCTTGAAGACTACAAGGTTGATAGGCTGGAGATGGAAGCGTAGTGATACGTTGAGTTGACCAGTACTAATAGATCGAGGATTTAATCCTATAATTATTTCTAATTTGATAGATTACACATTATCATGTTTTCAGAGAATTATTTCTCTATATTTATTGGTGACGATAGCAAAGAGGATACACCTGTTCCCATCTCGAACACAGTAGTTAAGCTCTTTTACGGCGAAAATAGTGTTACAGCGAAGATAGCAAGTTGCCAATTTTTTTTGTGTTTTTGTCTTGAATTGCATATATTCAAGACTTTTTATTAACTAATATTATTTGAGTGTAAATATAATATTAATTATATTATTTTATATTGAAATAATATATTTGTTAATGTATAATTATAATGGTGATTGAAATGGAATATAGAATAACTACGAGAAATGAAATGGAAACAATAGAGTTAGCTCAAAATTTTGAATCAGAAAAATTTCCTAACATGGTAATATGTTTAGATGGTGAATTAGGTAGTGGAAAAACTGTATTTACTAAAGGTTTAGCTAATGGGTTAGGTATAGAAGAAAATATTACTTCTCCAACTTTTACTATTATTAAAGAATATTTATATGGCGAATTGCCACTTTATCATATGGATGTGTATAGATTAGATGGTGATACTACAGGTGTAGGAATTGAGGAATATTTTAATAAAGGTGGTATTGTAGTAATTGAGTGGGCTAAAACAATTAAAGATATCTTGCCTGAAGAAAGACTAGAAATAAAATTTAAGGTAATTGATGAAAATAAAAGATTGTTAATAATAACTCCTTATGGCAAAAAGTATGAAGAGTTATGTGAGGCTGTATTATGAAATATTTGATAATTGATACAACATCTTCTCATATGGTTGTATCAATTTTAACTAATAATGAAATTTTGTTAGAGCATAAAGAATATATTACCTCAGATATGTCTTCTAGAATATTACCAATAATAGATAATTTATTAAAAAAATTAAATTTTTCTTTAAATGATATAGATAAGATATTAGTATCAAATGGACCAGGTTCCTTTACTGGTATTAGAGTTGGTGTTACTGTATGTAAAACCATAGCATGGGCATTAAATAAGCCTATTGTACCTATATCTAGCTTAGAAATATTATCTACAACAGAGACATCAAAAGAATTCATTGTTCCTATGATAGATGCTAGAAGAGGTAATGTTTTTGCAGGCGTTTATGATAAAAATTTAAATTGTATTATGAGTGATAGATTAATAAGTATTAGTGAATTATTGAAAGAAAAAGATCAAAGATATGAATTTGTGTCTTATGATGATTTTTCGGGTGTAAGTGTTATCAATCCTAATGTGAATTTGATAAAGATAGTAAAAAAGCATGAGTTTGATGCTGGAGTTAATCCACATAATTTAAATCCAAATTATTTAAAATTAACAGAAGCAGAGGAAAATAGATTGAAGAATGATTAGAGAATTAAAAGAAAGTGATTTTAAAAAAGTAAATGAATTATTAAATTGTTTTAATTATTCTATAGATTCTAAAATATTTAGTGAACAATTTACTAAAGTTATTATATATTTTGATGAAATGATTAAAGGTGTTTTAGTGTTTGATTATATATATGATAGAATAGAAATTGAATATATTGTAGTAGATCCAAAATATAGAAAAATTGGCATAGCTACAAAATTATTAAAATATATAGAAAAAAATTATAAAGCTAAGAATATTACTTTGGAAGTTAAAAAAAATAATATTCCAGCTATAAATTTTTATAATAAAAATGGTTTTTCTATAGTATCTGTAAGAAAAAACTATTATAAAGATGAAGATGGATACTTGATGTTAAAGGAAATAGGTGATAAGTATGAATGATACTTATGTATTAGGAATTGAAAGTAGTTGTGATGAAACAAGTGTTTCTATAGTAAAAAATGGATGTGATGAAATCGCAACAGTGGTTTTATCACAAATGGATACACATGCAAATTATGGAGGGGTTGTACCTGAAATAGCAAGTCGCATGCACGTTGAAAATATTACTATAGTTATAGAAGAATGTTTAAATAAAGCAAACATGAAAATGGATGATATAGATTTAATTGCAGTTACTTATGGTCCTGGATTAATAGGTTGTCTTCTAATTGGTGTAGAGGCAGCAGTTACATTATCATACATTTATAATAAACCATTAATTCCAGTACACCATATTGCTGGACACATATATGCGAATAATATTAATAATCAAATAAAGTTTCCTTTAATAGCGCTCGTTGTATCTGGTGGACATACGGAATTAGTATATATGAAAGATCATTATTCGTTTGAAAAAATAGGTGGAACACTGGATGATGCAGTTGGAGAGTGTTACGACAAAGTAGCTCGTGTTATAAATGTTCCATATCCAGGTGGTCCTTTAGTAGATAAATTATCTTACGAAGGTAAGGATACATATGATTTACCATTACCTATGGATGATAATTCATATAATTTTTCATTTAGTGGTATAAAAAGTGCGGTTATAAATCTTGTGCATAATGAGACACAACGTGGTAATAAAATTAGAAAAGAAGATATAGCTTGCTCATTTCAAAATAGAGTTGTAGAAATTTTATCAAAAAAAACCATGAAAGCTTTAAAGGAATATAGCGTTAAAAATCTAATAATAGCAGGTGGAGTATCTGCAAATAGTGG
Source organism: uncultured Bacilli bacterium (assembly GCA_934167485.1). Lineage (GTDB taxonomy): Bacteria > Bacillota_I > Bacilli_A > RF39 > UBA660 > UMGS1613. The sequence goes on along the minus strand of CAKPKL010000011.1, from coordinate 50,186 downwards.
TATTAGAAATAAATTTAAAGAATTATGTGAAAAAGAAGGTATAAATTTATCAATACCTAGCATAAAATATTGTACAGATAATGCGACTATGATAGCTGCGGCAGGGTATTTTGCTTATAAAAAAGGTAAAATTGCAGGACTGGATTTAAAAGCTACTCCAACTACAAATTTATTTAATAATTAGTATAAAAACTATTGACAAATCAATAAATTAAATGTATAATCAATACATATGAAAAAGGAAAGCGATGTATCCACATCCACCTGATTACCAAAGGTAATGGGTATATGCCAATTAGTTAGTTAAATGGTTAATATAAGTGGATACTAGTGTATGCACTTTTTTCATGGTATAAGATATTAGGAGGTGTTTGTTATCGCAAACAAAGAAAAGAATTTGTTTATAAATGAACAAATTAGAGCTAAAGAAGTTATGGTTATTGGACCAAATGGAGAACAGTTAGGTATTAAATCAATAAAGGACGCTATTACTTTGTCTACCTATGCAGGGTTTGATCTTGTTATGATAAATCCAAATGGTAATCCACCAGTATGTAAGGTTATGGATTACAACAAATTTAAATATGAAAATAAAAAGAAACAAAAAGAAAATATAAAAAAACAAAGAGAAGCAAATTTAGAAATGAAAGAATATCGTTTATCTGTTTCAATTGATATACATGATTTTAATACACGTGTAAAAAATTCAAGTAAATATTTAGAAAAAGGTCATAAAGTTAAAGCATCAATTCGTTTTAAAGGAAGAGAAATGGCTCATACTGAGTTAGGTAGAGATGTTTTATTAAAATTTGCAGATGCATTAACAGATGTAGCTGAAATTGAACAAAAACCAACTTTGGAAGGTAGAAACATGACAATGATACTTATGCCAAAAAAGGAAAAATAGGAGGAATATTATGCCAAAATTAAAAACACATAAAGGAACTAAAAAAGTTTTGAATGCTAGAAAAAATGATGTTAAAATAGGACATCCAGGAACAAGACATAACACAGGAAAGAAAAATACTGCTTCAAATAGAGCAGGAAGAAAGGCATCTTCATTAAGTAAAGCAGATGCTAACAGATTTAAAAAAGTACAATTTTAATTAAGAAGGAGGATACAAAATGGCAAGAGTTAAAGGTGGAAATATTCACAAAAATAGAAGAAAAAAAGTTTTAAAATTAGCAAAAGGTTATTTTGGAAGTAAACATAAACTTTATAAGACTGCTAAAGAACAAGTTATGCACTCTTTAAAATATGCTTATAGAGATAGAAAACAAAATAAAAGAGAGATGCGTAAATTATGGATTACAAGAATTAATGCTGCATGTCGCATGAATAATATTAGTTATTCTAAATTTATTTCAGGATTAAATAAAGCTGGAATAGAGATTAATAGAAAAATGTTAAGTGAAATAGCTATAGATGATGCTGCTACATTTACTAAATTAGTAGAAACAGCTAAATCTGCTTTAGAAGGAAAAACTGTTAAGGTAGAAAAGAAAGCTGAACCTAAAAAAGAAGTAAAAGAATCAGTAAAAAAAGAAGAAACTGATTTATCTAAATTAACTGTAGCTGAATTAAAAAAATTAGCAAGTGAAAAAAATATTGCTAACTATACAACAATGAAAAAGGCAGAATTATTAGATGCATTAAAATAATCCTTAGGGATTGTTTTTTTGACTTTAATAAAATAAAATGATAATATATTACTAGGAGGGGATTATATGGACGAAGTGATAAATGCGCTTAAAACTTTAGATGAAGATGAAGCTAGAATATATATAAGTTTAATGTTTGATGGGTATGAAAAAAGAAAACAAGAACACAGACTTTTTGATATTGAAGATAAGGTTCCTAAAACAATAATATTAACATATTATTCTTGTATTACACATCCAATGTTTGGAAAAATATATGATAAATTTAAAGATAAATATATTTCAGATAAAAATTTTAAAGAAAGATATTTATATAATGAAAATAAATTAGAGGAAGTTCATACTAAGGAAGAACAGCAGGGTCTAAGATTAGTTTATGATTATATTCAAAAGAAAGAAAATTTTGATGATATTAGTTTATATACTTTATCAGATATTCATGAAATTTTATATTCTAAAACTCCTTTTCCAGAATTTGGTGGCAAATATAGAAAAGATGAAAGATTTCTACCTAATACAGGAATTGATATAGTTTCTCCAAGCTTAATTGTTCATGAAATGAATTTATTAAAACCAGAAATAAGTAGTTTAGTTCAAGATGGTATTGAATTAGGTAAACATAATAATCCACATAAGATATTATCTTATATAGATCGATGTGTAGAACTAAATTGTAAATTAATTAAAATTCATCCATTTGGAGATGGAAATGGTAGAAGTGTTAGGGCTTTTATAAATTTGTTGTTTAGATTAGCTAATATACCTCCAGTTTATATACAAAATAAAGAAAGACAAAAGTATGGCGAGGCAATGCAATATGCTCTTGGTGAAGAAAATTTAACAAGAATAAAACAGTTTTATCTTTATAAAATATGTGATTCTATAATAAGTTTAGATGTAAATGTAAAAGAAAACAATAATGAGTTCGAATCAGGAAAAAGACTATAATTTGTTAAAATATAATTGCTTGAAATTATAGTATAAATATGTTATACTTAATAGTATGATAGAGGTGGTTGTATGTATATAGATGCAATAATAGTAGTAGCTTTAGTTATTTTTGCACTTTGCTGGTTTAGAAAGTTTTCTAAGTTAGTTTATGCTTTTGCAATTATTGATATATTTTTAAGATTGTTACATTTTGTAGCAAATAATATAGGTATAAAAGGTTTTGACGTATGGGTAAATAGTATTTTCCCAAGTTCAATTCCATCTATAATATCTAAGTATACGAATGGAATATTATGTACTATATTGATATGGGTATATGTAGCATTTATGGTATGTTTCCTTTTTTATACAGTTAGAGTATTTATTAAGAAAAAATAATTGACAAAAATAATAAATAATATTAAAATATATTTGTAAATAAAAATTTACCTTATTAAGAGTGATGGAGGGAACAGGCCCTATGAAGTCCGGCAACCTATTTAAGTTAGGTGCTAAATCCTGCGATATTATATCGGAAGATAAGGATAATCATATAGCACATAGATTATTCTATGTGCTTTCTTTTTAAGGTAAAAAAGGAGGTATTTATGAAAAAATTATTTACATCAGAATCAGTAACACCTGGACATCCAGATAAGTTATGTGATCAAATATCAGATAGGATTTTAGATGAATATTTGAAAGAAGATCCTAATTCTAGAGTTGCATGTGAAGTGTGTGCTCATAAAAATGGTATAGTAGTAATGGGTGAAATTACTAGTAAAGTCAATGTCGATATAGAATCTATTGTAAGAAAAACAATTATTGATATTGGATATGATGATGACAAGTATGGATTCAATGGTAATAACGTTAAAGTTGAATTAAATATTAATCATCAATCTAATGATATTGCTATGGGAGTTGATAATTCTCTTGATACTGGTAGTATTGGAGCTGGGGATCAAGGTTTAATGTTTGGATATGCAATAAATGAGACAAAGAGTTATATGCCATATCCAATATATATGGCTAATTTGCTTTCTAAACGCCTATATGAGGTTTTTAAGAATAAAACTATCAAATACTTAAGACCAGATGGAAAGACTCAGGTAACAGTGTTATATGAAGATAATAAGCCTAAATATATAGATACTATAGTTATTTCAGCACAACATGATTTAGTAGATTTAGGACTTTTAAGAAAAGATATAAAAAAATATGTTATAGACTATGTAATTCCAGATAGTATGATAAATGAAAAAACTAAGATATATATAAATCCTACAGGTAGATTTATAATAGGTGGTCCAGTAGGTGATAGTGGTCTTACAGGAAGAAAAATAATTGTAGATACTTATGGAGGTTCTTGTCCGCATGGTGGAGGTGCTTTTTCTGGAAAAGATTATACTAAAGTAGATAGAAGTGCTTCATATTATGCTAGATATGTAGCAAAAAATCTAGTAGCTGCCTCTTTAGCAGATAAATTAGAACTTCAGGTTGCTTATGCAATAGGTGTATCAAAACCAGTTTCAATTTATATTAATACATTTAATACTAATAAAATAAGTGAAGATAAAATTTTAGATATTATAAATAAGGTATTTAATTTTGAACCTTCCAATATAATAAATGAACTAAATTTAAAAGAACCAATCTATAATTTAACAACTTGTTTTGGACATTTTGGTAAAGACAATCTTCCTTGGGAAAAAATCGATAAAATAGATTTAATAAATTCATTAAAAGACTAGAAACACTAGTCTTTTTTATGATAAAATATATTTAGGTGATATTATGAATTATATAGGATCTAAATATTCAATTTTAAGTTATATAGATGAAGTAATAGAAGATTTTGTATGCCCAAAAGGTACAATTACTTTATGCGATATATTTGCTGGTACTGGAGTAGTATCAAAGTATTTTAAGGAAAAAGGATATAATATTATAAGTAATGATATTGAGTTTTTTAGTTATGTTACTTTAAAAGGTTTAATAGAAAATAGTGAAGAGTTAAAATTTGAAAAATTATATAAAAGACATATAGACCCTTTTGCATGTTTAAATGGACTACATGGAAAGAGAGGATTTATATATAAAAATTATACAATGGAAGGTACTAGAAAATCACAATACCAAAGAAATTATTATACAGCAGAGAATGCTAGAAAAATAGATGCTATTAGAATTAAAATAGAAAAATGGAAGAAGAAAAATATTATAACAGAAGGTGAATACTACTATCTATTAGCTTGTCTTATAGAAGCTGCTGATAAAGTAGCAAACACAGCATCTGTTTATGAAGCTTTCTTAAAAAATACAAAAAAAAGTGCAGAAAAACCAATAATAATAAAACCTTTGGAACTTATTTTTAAAAATAAAAAATATGAAATTTATAATGAAGATTCAAAAGATTTAATAGAAAAAATAAAAGGAGATGTTCTTTACTTAGATCCTCCATATAATACTAGAAAATACGATACTAATTATCACATGTTAGAAACTATCGCACTTTATGATAAACCTAAAATAAAAGGTATAACGGGTACTAGAGTAGATGATACAAAAAAATCAAATTATTGCTTAAAAAGCAAAGCAGCAGAAGAGTTGGAAGATTTAATAAAAAATGCTAAATTTAAATATATATTATTAAGTTATAATGATGAAGGTATTATACCTATAGAAAAAATAGAAGAAATAATGAAGCATTATGGATATTATAAAAGATATGAAAAAAGACATAAAAGATTTAAAGCAGATAACGATAGAGAATATAAAAAGAATTATACAATAGAGTATATACATTGTTTAAAGAAAGATTAATACATTGATAGGCTTGAAATGCTTGTTCAGTAAAAATCAATAGAGGAGAATAAATAGTTTGTTTTAATGAATTTAATTGTGTTTATTAAAATAACAATATTTTAATTAAAGAAGATAATAGTTGTAATATTTACTATAAAAATTCTATTTCTTCAAGCAAAAAAGTTGATGAAACTATATCTTTAGAAGTCACTTATGATAAAGCTATAAATGAAGTAGAAGATACAAAACAATTTGTTAAAACATTAACTAAAAAATTATAATTTTATCTTGCAAATTTGTTACTTTTGTGATATATTGAATTTAGGTGATGGTATGGGTAGAAAAGAAGAAGCTGTTAAATTAATGGAAAAAACTATGAATGGAGAAAGTTATTTAACTTATAAAGAAATAGCACAAATTACAGGTTATCATGAAAAATACTTACTTAAATTAAAAAAAGAACTAGAAGATGGAACAATATCATTAGTTCATGGTAATACTAATAGAAAACCTATAAATACAATCACAGAGGAAGAAAAACAATATATAATTAGTTTATATAAACGAAGTAATGCATCTATAAGAAAATTTTGTAGATTTTATGGAAAAAGAAGTTATTCCTGTATCTGGCAAGTACTAAAAGAAGCAGGACTCATATAGTCCTGCTTATTCTTTTACAATAGGATTAAAATTCTTTATAGCATCTATTAATTTTGGATGTCTTATAACAAAGTGAATAGTAGGATTACAATTTTTAGAAAGAATTACATATTTATTTTCTAATATATTAATATTTATATTTTTAAAAGTTTTATAATCATTAATATTTACATGATAGTTTTTATTTTTATATTCTTTAGTAGAATTTAAATGATTTAAATATTCATTATAATTATACTTAATTTTTTTATTATAAAAAATATTTTCTAAAGATATACAGATATCTTCATTATTAAATTCATTTTTAGTTATATTAAAAATTATATCATTAATTTTATTTTTTCTTAATATTTGTTTAGTATTATTTTCCTCTTCTTTTTTATATTCCAAAATTCTATTGATATCATTCTTATTTATTTTATTTCTTTTTAAAATTTTTAATAATAATTCATCATTTATTGTAAACAAAGGTAATGAGGAATATATTCTTGTTCTATCATATCTTTTTATTTTTTCATTTAATATGAATTTTCTAAATTCCTCTTTTTTTTCTTCTGTATATATATCCATAAGTGAATTGGCTTTTTTTAATATCAATTCACTTTTTTCTCTATAATATTTAACTTCTTTTGGTTTATTTGTTAAATAATATTTTCCTTCATTGTGAGATCCCTGGATACATTCTCCATTTAAAGCTACAATACCAGAAACATAATTTAAATGATTATAAATATTATTTTTGTTGTCCTTAAAATAGTAAGGTGAAATTAGACCTGTCATGTATATTGGTATCCAACTTTCAAGGCCTAACATCATCTCATTAAAAGGTCTATCTAAATTATGTACTATATTTAAATGTAATCCTTTTTTTAGACTCATAGCTATAGCAAACATCCATTTTTTACCAAAATCAACGTCTTTTGCCATATCTTCCATAGGCATATCACTACACATAAATATATCTTCTTTAGATTTTGAAAGAACAGTAGCTTTAAAAAAGTCTAATTCTCCTTTTTTCATTTCTTCTATACCATAATAAGTTTTTGTTTTACCTTTGTAAAAAGGTATTGTAGGTACTTTTAATTTATCAAATTTAATAGCCTTAATATAATCATTTAAATTAAAACCATCTAATTTATTTAAAAAATTATCAATATTATTATTTTCTATATTTTTGGTATTTAAAATCCAATTATATATTCTATTAAAACTAATTTCATCAGTTTTACAATTCAGTAAAAGACTTAAAGAATTATTATAATTTTCTGTATTATACTTTTTTAAAATATAATTAACTAATGAATTTAAAAACTCTTCTTTATTTGAGGGAACTCTTTCCCCATTTCTTATTCTTGATAAATAAGAAGCATCAAAATTTAGATATTTAGCAAGTTCACTAGCATTTATATCAAACGTAGTAATTAGTTTATTAAGATTAGTTTTAATGATTTCAAAGTCGATACTCGAATCATTTAGTATTTTGTTAAATTCATGTATAAGTTCTTCTTCTTTATATTTATTATTTGATAGATTAGAAATAGCTTTACAAATCTTTTTTAAATTTTCTTTGTTAGGAGTTCTATTACCACTTTTATATCTACTTAATATAGATTCTGAAATATTTGCTTCCTTAGCCAAAGATTTAGAAGTACAATTAATTGAGTTAATATATTTAATTAGAATGTCATTAAAGTTCATATTTTTCACCATCAATAGCATACCAAAAAAATAAAAATTTTTCAATTGTCAAAAAAGTCAATGACTAATATGTAAATTTTATTTAAAATATAAAGCAATTATATTATACTTAAATTGATAGATAAAATAGTTTTATGTGCTTTTGTATATATAATTAATATATTTATCGTAATATGGTAGAAGGAGGAGAGTATATGGCATTAATAAAATGTCCAGAATGTGATAATAAGGTAAGTGATATGGCATATTCTTGTCCAAAATGTGGGTATGAATTAAAAAAGAAAAGTTCAAATAATTTTAATATAGACAAAAATAAAGGTAATTTAAAGTACTATTTTTTAGTAGGAATTATTTTGGGTGCGGTATTGATATTTGGAATATTTACAAAACAAAACAATTCAAATAACAGACAACAAGATAATAATCAACAAAATAATTATCAACAGAATACTGGTCAAAATGATGGAATAACACAATCTCAAAATAGTGGTTATTCAATATATACAAGTAATAGTTTGGGATTAGCTTTTGAATTTCCAAATAATTATAAAGCAATGGTTGATAGCGATGGTTTAATATATGTTGGAAAAAATATAGATGATCAAGGAGCTTTAATACCTTATATAATAGTAGGCAAATATGAAAAATTTAATAATGCAGTTCAATTTTTGAATAGTTTTACAGATTATATGAGAAAAGATTATAGTGATCTTGTAATAACAATTGATTTATTATCTGGAACAGTAGGAGATAAACTTGTATATGGTATAGCATATAATTATTCATCAAGTGGTCATTTGGTTGTAGATAATAGATATGCAACAGTTATAAATAATGTTGTTTATATGATTGCATCTAGAGAAGAAAATGTTAATTCAACTGAAATAAATAATGTAGCGAGACATATAATTGAAACATTGACAGTAGGAGGTGCTTAAAATGGCATTAATAAAATGTAGTGAGTGTGGTGGAGATATTTCATCGAGCGCTAAAACATGTCCACATTGTGGAATAAAAATTAGTTTAAGTAAATGTCCAGAATGTGGAAGAAAATTAAAAGGTGATGAATCTAATTGCCCTGATTGTGGATATCCAGTTGGTAAAAAAAATGCGACTAATATACTAACTGAAAATTTAGATAAAATAACGGGTGCTAAATCAGAGAATTATGTAACCTTTAAAGATTTATTTAAAAATACTTTTAAAAAGCATACAGAAGATGAATTAAATGAAGTTTTCGTATGTGGAACAAAGAATACTACACCTTTAGTAGAGGATATTAATCCAAGAAAGGCTAGTGCTTGGGTATATTTTAAAATATTAATATTTTTCGTAGTAGCATATATTCCAACATATTTAGGATATGCTCATTATGGAAATAATAATTTTTTACCTGCAATGATTATTTTAGCAGCTTTTGCAGTTCCAGTATCAGTTTTAGTTTTCTTTTTTGAAATTAATCTATTTAGAAATATTCCTTTTCATAAAGTATTAAAATACTTTGTAATAGGTGGAGCGGCCTCACTTTTTGTGGCAATCTTATATTTTTCTATTCCATTTTTTGAGCAAAATACACTTGTGTTAGATTTTAAAGGTGCTTTCTTTGTAAGTTTAATAGAAGAAACTGCTAAAGCTTGTATAGTAGCATTCTTCTTATTTAAAAATAAAAATTGTAAATATATATTAAATGGATTACTTATAGGTGCTGCTGTAGGTGCTGGCTTTGGAGCTTTTGAAACAGCTGGTTATATATTAAGATATGGACTTAGTAGTAATAGTTTAACGTTAATGTTAGAAGTAGCAAAACAACGTGCTATATTAGCTCCTGGAATGCATGTTGCTTGGGCTACAATAGAAGGTGCAGCTCTTATGTATGTAAAAGGTTTTGAAAAGCTTGATAAGAAACATTTAAATGATAAAAGATTTTTACTTATTTGCTTGATTCCAGTCATTCTTCACTGGGCTTGGGATTTACCAATAAGTACACCTTATGAAATATATAGAGTTGGTCTAACAGTTGCAGCTTGGGTTGTAATAATTTATTTCATAAACTTAGGTTTAAAACAAATAGATGATGCTAAAAAATTAAAAAAACAGGTAAAATAAGTACATCAATCGATGTACTTATTTCTTTTTAATTATCATTTTTTCTATAAAACTTACCATATAATACATAACAGCCGCCACAACACAAAGAATAAAAATTCCACTAATAACTAAACTTAAATTAAATACTTGTGATCCATATAAAATTAGGTATCCTATGCCTTTTTTTGATACAAGAAATTCTCCCATTATAACACCGTCATAACAGGTATGGGGAGAAAATCAAATATTGTAAATTACCAAATAAATATTATTCTACATCACAATTGTTAAAAGTCTTTGACAAAGTTCCAAAGACTTTTGGTAGAAATACACCACTAACATATATATAATGTTAGTGAAAGGAGGAACAATAATGAAGTTAGGAGATAATATTTTCAAGCTAAGAAAAGATTGTAAACTTTCACAAGAACAATTAGCAGAAAAAGTTGATGTTACTAGACAAACAATATCAAATTGGGAGCTTGGTGAAACTTCTCCAAATCCTGAACAGTTAAAATTATTATCTAAAGCACTTAATGTTAGTATTGATGAATTATTAAATAATGACATTAAACAAGTATTAGTAGAAAAAGTAAATAATACTGAAAAACATGCAGAAATAATAATTAAAATACTAAAAGTCTTGGGAATAATTTTTGTTGTCGGTTTTGCTATTACTATTTTTATAAATATTATGTTTGGTGCTAAAAAAGGCTCTATGACTATAAAAGAAAATCAAACTGTTCTTCTTAATTGTCAACTTAATGATGAAAAGTACACTTATCTGATAGAATATGATAGAGATGATAATATTATTGATGCAAGTGGTAGTGATTATATTATAAATGTTGTTAAAGACAAACAATTTAACAAAGCCAAAATATTAGTAAAATATATCGAATCATATTTTGAAGACAATGGTGGAAAGTGTTAATTTAATAATATATTTTATAAATAAGATCAATTTTATATTGGTCTTTTTTTCTAAAATATTGACACCTAAAAAAACGACTATATACAAAACATTTCTGAAATCGAAAAATATATGATATAATTAATATACAAGAAGTAAATCACATTTCGTTTATTATTTGTGAGGAGGTATAATGAAGAAGAAAAAAATAGTAATAATCTCACTGTGTTCTATAATAGGTTTAATATTTTTAGATTTTATAATCGCTCTATCATTTAATAATAGTCCTATAATTAAAATTAGAGATTATAATAATGGTGGTTCTACTGTTTACAAAGATAAAGGAATATTTACAAATACTTATAAATGTTCTGATGGTAAAACTAAAACAGTTTTAAAAACGACTAAAAATGTTTGCACTATGAAAGACAGTAATGAGGAAGATAAAAAAGAAGCAATAACAATTACTTTTGATACTAAAGGTGGAAGTAAAATAGATAGTGTTATTATTGGTAAAGATACTGAACTTACACTTCCAAAAGAGCCTACACGTGATGGTTATGTTTTTAAAGGTTGGGTTGATAAAAATGAAACTCCAATTTATGACAAAGTATTACTTGCAGAGGATACAACACTTTATGCTGTTTGGAAAAAAGATGAAACTAGTAATACAATAACAATTACATTCGATACTAAAGGTGGAAGTAAAATAAACAGTATTACCATAAGTAAAGATACTGAGCTTACACTTCCAAAAGAGCCTACACGTGATGGTTATGTTTTCAAAGGTTGGGTTGATAAAAATGAAACCCCTATTTATAACAAAGTATTACTTGCAGAAGACACAATTCTTTATGCTGTTTGGGAAAAAGTAGAAAATAAAAAAAATGGTTCTAAAACTGAAAAACCTAAAACAAACACTAATACTAACAATAGCAATGGTAGTACTAATACTACAAATAGTGAAAATGTTATTTTACCTGAAGAAAAGCCACCTGTTGTAGAAAAAACTCAAGCAGAGAAAAATGATGAGTATAGAAAACAACTTCAAAATAAATATTCAGTTAAAATAGCATATAAAAATGAGTTGGGAAATTATACTATAAACGGTTATGGTTCAGATAAACTTAACGATGATAATAAGATAAATAATTGTCTTGGCGAAATAGATAAAACCCTTAAAAACTATCCAAATGTTTTTTTTAAGGAAATGAAAGATTATGGAATGCCTTTAACTATTTACTTAGTAAATAGTATTAGTGGTAATGTTTCAGGACTTACTGATGCAAAAGATAAAAGTGATATTAAAATAATGATTGCCCCAGCAAGTTTATTTGAGAATACTTTAAATCATGAAATAATGCATTATATAGATACTTATATAAAAGATAAAGGATATCCTATTGATATAAATAATACTATGAAAGATGTAAATCCAGTAGGTTTTACATATGGAGATACAAGTAATGATTATGTTTATTATTTTACGAGTGTAGATAATGCTTACTTCTTATCAACTTATGGAAAAAGAAATTATTTAGAAGATCGAGCTGTTTTATTTTCTGATATGATGACTAGAACAATAAAAAAACCATTTTACAATGATGGTACTCCAATAAACAAAAAAGCAAAATTAATTAGTTCACAAATTAAAGAACATTTTAACACATTATCCAATACAGGAAGATATTATTGGGATAGATTCTTATAATATAAGTTTAATAAATTAATTTAGGAAAGGAGGAAAATATGAAGAAAGATTTACTAGTAAAAATAATTATAGCAGTAGTTGTTCTTGCAGGATTAGGATACTTCGTATATGCAAATTATGTTTCAAAAGAAAAAGAATTAGTTTTTGAAGCAAGAATTAAAGAAGTAACAGTAAATGATAATGTATATACTGTCCTAGTTGAAGAATATGATAAAAAGAAAAAAGAATATACTATAGAGTACGAATTTGAAATAAATAAAGACACAAAAATAGTTTATAACAATGAAGATTCTACTGCAGATAAATTAAAAGCAAAACAAAAAGTAACTATTACTTCATCTGATGTGATGTTACCAAGTGAACCAGCTAAATTATCTAATGTTAAAAAAATAGTTATTTCAAAGGATTAATTAGTTTTTTAAGTCTTGCTAAATAAAGCAAGACTTTTTTGAAAATGTTGTTTGGTAATTTTAATTATCAAGCCCAAAATGGAGGATTTTCTCAATTCGTATTTAATAACCATAATTCTGTTATAGATGATTTAGAAGAGTTTATATGAAATATACTAATATATCGTTGATTATGTTATTGAAAACCTAGTATATAAAGAGTGCTTTGATATAAAAGGAATTATGGCTGAATAATTTATATGAAATAAAAATAGACTTAATTAGGGGCGAATATATTAGTGGCTAATAAAGTAACAAATTATGATTCAAATGGTAAAATCATAAACCCGAAAGACATAGTAATTAAGATTCCATTGATATATGAACTAATTAAAAAATATTCACAGCAAAAATAGTTGTACTTAGGGGAGAGCTTACCAGAACTTTCCCTTATTTTTTTGATTTAAGACACAGATTGTGAAATTTATGTTATACTGTAAGAGCAATCAAACATAGTATGTGACTGCTTTTATAGTTAGAAGGAGGTAATTGCTATAAAAGCAGGATTATATGCCAGAGTTTCAACTGATATTCAATTAGAGGGTTATTCGATTGATGCACAGAAAGAATTTTTATTAAACTATGCTAAAGCAAAAGAATTTACCGAGTATGAATATTATGTAGATGGTGGTTATAGTGGTAAAGACTTGGAACGACCAGCTATTCAAAAACTCATAAGAGATGTTAAAGAACATAAGATAGATTGTGTAATTGTATTTAAACTAGATAGAATATCAAGAAGTCAAAAGGATACTTTATATTTAATTGAGGAGGTATTTAATAAATATAATGTTGGTTTTGTTTCTGTGAGAGAAAACTTCGATACTACAACTCCATTCGGTAAAGCAATGGTCGGTGTTTTATCAATATTCGCACAACTTGAAAGAGAAACGATACTTGAAAGAACAAAAATTGGTATACAAAAAAGAGCCGAAAATGGATATTGGAAAGGTGGAGGCAAAGATCCATTCCCTTATACCTATGATAAAAATACAGGAACTTTAATTCCTGTACCAGAACAAGTAGAATTGTTACATAAAATGATAAATCTTTATTTAAATGGTTATAGTTTTGTAAAAATTAGTAATATAGTTGGTATGGATGAAAGTATGGTAGAAAAAAGGATACTTTCAAGAAGAACATTAGGTATTGTACCATATAAAGATCAAGAGTTTGAAGGAAAACATCAAGCAGTAATATCAGAAGAATTACATAATAAAATAATAGAAACTAATAAACTGCGAAGCAAAGCAAGAACCGAAAGTCATTATTTGTTATCAGGAAAAATATTTTGTGGATACTGTGGTGCAAAATATAGATATCAAAAATGGGGAAAAAGATTGATTTGTTACTGCTATTCTCAACAAAAAAGTAAACCCAAATTTATTAAAGACCCAAATTGCAAAAATAAAAGATGGGATTCCTTTGAAATTGAAGATGTGGTATTAGAAAACTTATTTTCAATGGCACTTGATGAAGATATGTTTAGAGAAAAATACGAAATTACACAAGTAGATGTTATTAATGAATATGAAAAAAGATTAGTAAAGATAAAATTACAAATAGGCAATTTAATTAATTTTATTTCAGATGGTATTGCAGTTCTTGATACTAAAAAGAAAATTGAAGAATTAGAACAAGAAAGAAAGTCAATATTAGAAATAATAGATAATGCTAAAAATAATGAAGAGCAAAATATAGATTCATTAGAAAAGTTAAGAAATCTTCAAAACACTTGGAATAAAATGACATTCGAAGAAAAAAGAATAATAATTATGCATATTGTTGATAAAGTTGTGGTAACTGATAATGATATAGAGATATTTTATAAGATATCTTAATTTTAAAAATATTTTTTCTCTACATTGTACCATTAGCCCAATTAAAGACATACTAACATTTATTTTTAAAGCATTTATGATACTTTTTAAACTGTTTGGAAACACTAACTTAAAATATAATTGTGATTTTGTACATTTAAAAGATTTCATAAGCTTAATTTTGTTTGGATTAATATTATTAAAGCCTTCATAAACATTAATAATTGTTATAATAAGAGAAATTAAAAGTGCCATAAAAATAATTGATTTTATACCTGCACCAAACCAAATAATAATCATAGGCCCAAGAGCTACTTTAGGCAAACTATTTAATATTGTAAGATATGGTTCTATTATTTTTTGTATGTATTTATTCCACCATAATATAGTAGCAATCAAAGTACCAAGAATAGTAGCTATACTAAAACTTAAAAAAGTTTCATAAGTAGTAACCCATATATGTTCAAATAGATTTTTTTTATGATATAAATTAATAATAGTTTTTAAAACTTCTTTAGGACTAGAAAAAATAAAAGTATTTATTGTATTAGTTTCAGAAAGTATTTGCCAAATAGTAATAAATAATATTAAAATTAGTATTTGAAAAAAAATAACAAAAAAAGTTTTTCTTTTTTCTTTTTTTATATATTTAACTTGCTCTCTACTAAACATAAAAATCAATATCCTTCCATATAGCATCATAGTAATAAGAAAAATTTTTATCTTTTCTATTGTTAATAGGATTTGATCTTTTTTCTAGTTTTATATCATAAATACTTTTTATAATAGCTGGTCTACTAGATAGAACAATAACTTTATCACACATACTTATTGCTTCAGCTATATCATGTGTTACTATTATCATAGTCTTTTTTTCTTTTTTTAATATATTATATATATCATCTGAGATTACTAATCTACTTTGATAATCAAGTGCTGAAAAGGGTTCATCAAGTAATAAAAGTGAAGGATTATTAGCAAGTGTACGTATTAAAGCAACTCTTTGTCTCATGCCACCCGATAAACTTTCTGGATAACTATATATAAAATCTTTTAAACCGTAAGTATTTAATAGCTTTTTTACATAGTTTTCTTTTTCCTTAGTTAAATTTTTATTAATCTCTAATCCTAAAAGGCAATTTTTTAATATATTTCTCCATTCAAAAAGAGAATCTTGTTGTAACATATATCCTATAGTAGCGCCTTTACATAAATTAATTTCTCCACTAGTTTTATCTTCTAATCCGCATAAAATAGAAAGAATAGTTGATTTTCCACAACCACTAGGTCCAACAATGGCGATAAATTCACCTTCTTTGACATCTAAACTGAAATCTTTAACAGCAAGAGTTTCTCCATTTTTGCTATGATATATTTTTTTTAGATTTTTAATTTGTAAAATATTTTCCATAAGATGCCTCCTCGCTAATTTATAGTATGAAAAGTACTTTTAAGTGTTAATGACAAAATCAACAAAATATAAATATTTTGATAAATGTAGCAAAATATTTAAAAAAATGATATAATATTATTTATAAAGATGATAAGTATAAAAATATAAATTAATAGTAAAAAGGATGGGTTAAGAAATATGAAAAGAATGGGATTTACCCTAATAGAGTTATTAGCAGTCATAGTAATACTTGCAATAATTGCATTAATCGCTACCCCAATAGTATTGGATATAATAGAAAGTTCTAAAAAAAGTGCAGTAGAAGAAAGCGCAAAAAATATAGTAAGTGCAGCAGAAACGTATTATGCATCTAAATTATTATATAATGAAAAAATAAGTACCATAGATTTAAGTAGTGATTCACTTAAATATGATGGTGAAAAAGTAACTAAAGGTAATCTTACTATTGATAGTGATGGTAATATATCAGGAAAAATGTATATAAGCGGTTATTGTATAGAAATAAAGAATAATAGTATTATAAATAATCAAAACATAACTGAAGATGAGTGTGAGATAAAAATTGATGGTGGTATAGATGATAATCCTATTTTAGTTTGTTCTGAACCAAATTGTACTTCTGTTTGGGTGATTGTAAATGATGTTATAAAAGGTGATAGTAGTATTGCGTCTTATATAGTTAATCCAATAAGATATTCTGAGCCAAAAGTAAAAAATGCCATAAAAACTTTTGAGGAAGAAGACGTAGTAACATTGAATGATATATTATTATTGCTGAATTTTGATATAAATTCTATCACTAAAGATGAAAAAGGAAATAAAATAGATTTAACTAAATATGAATTTATAACACCATTTTCTGATATAGGAATAAAAAAGAATGGAACATTAGATTTTCAAAATGAAGAACCAGTTAATTTAAAATTATATTCTGAAGCTGCAAAAGAATTTGATGCTGATAATTTATTATTTATGTATATTTCTCCATCTACTGGTAAAGTTTCATTTACTTCAATAGATGATTATGAATCTGCTTATGGCTATTTTAATGTCACAATGAAATATCTTGGACCTGTAGCTCTTTTAGCAAAAAATGAAGAATAAAAAATTATAATTATGAAGAACAACTTTGTGTTGTTTTTTTATTTATGTATTATAGTAAAATATAATTTAACAAATTTTAATCTTCAGAATATAATATATTGATTGGAAGGAGAATAAATTTGAAAAAAATTATAATTACTTTGGTAGCCTTTTTATTAATAATATTACTTTCTATAGGTATATTTATGGGAAAAGGTAAGAAAAAAGAAAAAGAGGATTTAACTAAAATAACAGTTGCTGAAGTTGCACATAGTATTTTTTATGCACCAATGTATGTAGCAGATTCATTAGGTTATTTTGAAGATGAAGGAATTGATGTTGATATAGTTCTTACAAGTGGTGCAGACGCTGTTGCTGCTGCAGTAATGAGTGGGGATGCCCAAATTGGTTTTTGTGGTAGTGAACAATCTATTTATATATATAATGGTGGAGAAAAAGATTATTTAGTTAATTTTGCTGGCCTTACTAAAAGAGATGGTAGCTTTATAGTAGGTAGAAATAAGGGCAAATTTGATGTTAAAGATTTAAGAGGTGCACATCTAATAGCCGGACGCGAAGGTGGTATGCC
Source organism: uncultured Bacilli bacterium (assembly GCA_934167485.1). Lineage (GTDB taxonomy): Bacteria > Bacillota_I > Bacilli_A > RF39 > UBA660 > UMGS1613. The sequence goes on along the minus strand of CAKPKL010000011.1, from coordinate 32,361 downwards.
TGCCATGACTTTAGCATACACTCTAAAAGAAAATGGAATAGAATTAAGTGATTTAAATTTTGATACTTCTATAGCTTTTGCTTCTATGTCAGGAGCTTTCATAGGTGGTACTGGAGATTACGTAACTTTATTTGAACCAACCGCTCTACAATTAGAAAAACAAGGTTATGGATATGTTGTGGCTTCATTGGGAAAATTAGGTGGAGAAGTTCCATATACTACATTCCAAACCAAAAAAAGTTATTTAGAAAAAAATGATGATGTAATAGAAAAATTTAATAAAGCTATACAAAGAGGTTTAGATTATACATTTAGTCATAGTGATTCTGAAGTAGCTGATGCTATAATAGAACATTTTCCAGATATATCTAAAAATGATTTAACTGAGGTAGTAAAAAGATATAGAGAAAATGATTCTTGGTATAGAACTACTTACATAACAGAAGAAGGATTAGAAAGAGTAGAATCTATTATGGAAAATTCTTCTAAATTGGATAAAAAAGTGCCTTTTGATAAAATAGTAAATAATAAATATTCAAAAAAATAAAAATTTTACTTAACATATTTTGTTAAGTTTTTTTATATATAATATTTTTGTCTTGAGATATAAACTAATGTTTGGTATAATGTCTATTATAGAGGTGCATTATGAATTTAGATACATTAAATAAAGAACAAAAAGAAGCAGTTTTAAATATAGATGGTCCTATGCTCGTACTTGCAGGTGCAGGAAGTGGTAAAACTAAGGTTTTAACTACAAAAATAGCTTATTTAATAGAACAGGGAATAGATCCTACAAGTATTTTAGCGATCACTTTTACAAATAAAGCTGCAAACGAAATGAAAAGTAGAGTAGAGGGTATGCTTGGTATAGATTCAAATAGAATACAAATATCCACATTCCACTCCTTTGGACTTTCTATTATTAAAAGACATTATGATAAACTTGGATATAAATCTAATTTTACTATAGTTGATTCAGATGATGTATTATCAACTATAAAAAGGATATTGAAAGATATGAATTTAGATCCTAAATTTTATCCACCAAAAACTATAAGAAATAAAATAAGCAGTGCGAAAAATGAACTTATGACACCTGATGAATTATCTAAATTTTCAAATAGTGAATTAGATGAGGTAACTGTTAATGTATATAGAGAGTATCAAAATAAACTAATGGTAAATAATAGTTTAGATTTTGATGATTTATTGATGTTGCCTATAATATTATTTAAAGAAAATCCTAGTGTACTAGCTTATTATCAAGAAAGATATAAATATATTTTAATAGATGAATATCAAGATACAAATGAAGTACAGTATATTCTTTCTAAAATGCTGAGTGCTAAATATAAAAATATATGTGTAGTAGGAGATCCAGATCAAAGTATATATGGATTTAGAGGATCTAATTATAGAAATATTTTAAATTTTGAAAAAGATTATAAGAATACTAAAACAATATTACTTGAACAAAATTATCGTTCAACAAAAAATATATTAGGAGCTGCAAATAGTATTATAAAAAACAATAAAAATAGAAAAGAAAAAGATTTATGGACAGATAATAATATAGGGGATAAAATAGTTTATAAAAGATGTGATGATGAAAAAGATGAATCTAATTATGTAGTCTCAGAAATAACTAAGTTAATGAATGAAAATATTGGTCTTGAAGATATTGCAGTTCTTTATAGAACAAATGCTCAATCAAGAAATATAGAGGAAGCTTTTTTAAGAAAAAATATTCCATATAAAGTAGTTGGTAGTTTTTATTTCTATAATAGAAAAGAAGTTAAAGATTTAATTAGTTATTTAAAACTTATTTATAATACTAGTGATGATGTTAGTTTAACTAGAGTTATTAATGTACCGAAAAGAGGTATAGGACTTAAGACGCTAGAAAACATTACGACAAAGGCAACCATATTAAATACAAGTATGTTTGATGCAATAGATGGCGGAAAAGAATTAGAGTTTAAACGTCTTATATTAAGTTTTAAAGAATTAAGTGAGGATTTATCTCTTACAGAATTGGTAGACTTAATATTAGATAAAACAGGTATAAAAAAGGAATTAGAACTTGAGGATACAATTGAATCTCAATCTAGATTAGAGAACTTGGAAGAATTTAAATCTATTACAAAGAGTTATGAAGAAAAGTATGGAGTTATATCATTATCAGAATTCTTAGATGAAATAAGTTTGGTGTCTGATGTTGAAGAATATAAAAATAGGACAGATGTAGTAACACTTATGACAGTTCATTCAGCAAAAGGTTTAGAGTTTGACTATGTTTATATAATAGGTCTTGAAGAGGGAATTTTCCCACATAGTATGTGTTTATATAGCCCAAGTGAAATAGAAGAAGAAAGAAGACTATGTTATGTAGCTGTTACTAGAGCTAAAAAGAAATTAACTATAATTAATTCTAAAAAAAGACTTTTATATGGACAAGATAGTTATAATCCACCAAGTAGATTTATTAATGAAATAGGAGAAGAATATCTAGATAAAGAGGAAAAAAAGAAAGAACCAACTGGCTTGAAAAAAATATTTACAAGCAAAAATATAAACAAATATGAAGAGTATAATGTGGGAGGAAAAGTTTTACACAATGAGTTTGGAGAGGGTGTTATAATTACTGTAGATAAGTCAATACTTACAATTGCTTTTCCACATCCATATGGTATAAAGAAAATTATGAAGGGTCATAATAGTTTAAAAAAATTATAAAAAAATCTTGAAAAGAAACTCTATTTATAGTATATTTAATATATTAGGTAGGAGGCAATTTATGATTAGTTGGACTGATGTAAATGTATTAGAACATGATAAAAAACAATTACAAGTTAAATTAAGTGAATTGATTAAATCAGGCAACTTTTCAGAAGATGAAGTAAATAGTATAAAGGCAGAAATTCTATATTTAGATAAACAAATTTCTAAAATTGTAGGTTCTAATGAAATAAAAAGACAAAAAGAATTAAAACAAAGAAAAAGTGGAATAGAACAAGCTAATATAAGCGCTTATTATTCTTTTAAGGATAAGTATAAAAAAATCAATAAAATGAAAGTTGCCACTACTAGAATGATAAATGAGATAGATGAATTTAATAGAAAAAAATATGATGTAGCAGAAAAAGAAGTTGTAAAGGTTAAAGTGGTATAAATGGAAGTACAAAAGGAAGCTTTTGGAGGTTTAATGGAATATTATAAACATTTACCCCTTGAATTAAAAAGAAAAGAGATTATAAGTGAATTAGAGGATATAATCTCAAGTTATTCTAAAATATGTACACAATTTGGAGTAATGCCTGATATGGTTTTAAATAAAGAAATGTTAAATATAAATAAAAGAAATTTAACAGAAGATGAGTTTTTACATGCACTTTTTGCCTATATTAATACTTTACAAGATATAAGTTCACAATTTATAAATAAAATGTGTGATGTTCTGGAAGAAAAATGATAAAACGTATTTAAAATAATACGTTTTTTTGATATAATTGAATAGGTGATTTTATGAAATTAATAATTGGTTCACATGTATCTTTTAAAGGTCAAGATCAAATGTTAGGTAGTGTACTTGAAACATTAAAGTATAATGCTACTACATTTATGTTTTATACGGGGGCTCCCCAAAATACATCTCGCAGTTCAATAGATTTAAATAAAACTTTGGAAGCACATAATCTTATGAAGAAAAATAATATAGATATAAACAATGTAGTGGTACATGCACCATATATAATAAATTTAGCTAATTCTAAAAACTTTGATTTTAATGTAAGATTTTTAAAAGAAGAACTTTCTAGAACAGAAAGCTTGGGAGTAAAAAACTTAGTACTTCATCCAGGAAGTCATGTAGGTCTTGGAGTAGACGAAGGAATAAAGAATATTGTTGATTCTCTAAATTTAAGTATAACTGGTAAAAATGTTACAATTTGCTTAGAGACTATGGCAGGAAAAGGAACTGAATTAGGTAAAAACTTTTCAGAGATCAAAAGAATTATAGACGGAGTTAAAAATAAAGATGCGATAGGTGTTTGTATGGATACTTGTCACTTGAATGATGCTGGCTATGATTTAAATGATTTTGATAAAATATTAGAAGAGTTTGATAATGTAGTAGGAATTAAGTATTTAAAAGTAATTCATATAAATGATTCTAAAAATGAAATCAATTCTCATAAAGATAGACATGAAAATATAGGTTTTGGTACAATCGGTTTTGATAATCTAATTAAAATTATTTATAATAAAAAATTGGAAGGTATTCCAAAAATTTTAGAAACACCTTATATAGAGGATAAAGCTCCATATAAGGAAGAAATTGAAATGATACTAAAAAAAGAATTTAATCCTAAATTAAAAGAAGATATTTTAAAATAAATATCCTTTATATCTGTTTTTATAATATAAATATAAATCTTTTATTTTTAAGTAACTATCATGATTTATATTTTTATCAAGTAAATCTAGATATTTAGAATCATTTATTAAAATATCATCAAAATTTTCTTTTACTAGTTTTAAAATAAATTCAAATTCAAATTCATTTAATTGAATGTTTTGCTTTTGCGCGAATGTCTTTAGCTTATCTAAAGTTAATAAATCAATATAATTTTTGAGTATACTTTTCATGTTATTCACCAATATAATATATGATTAAATAATATAATAATGAATAAAATAATAGTAGGTGATTCTAATGTATAAAAATAAATATATCTTATTTCAATTAAAATTAATAACTTATGAAGAAAAAAATAAACAAATATAAGTATCATAAAAGAAAAATAAATATAGAAGAAATAATTGAAAAAAGATATAAAATACTTGTGATAGTTATAATATTTATAATGATTTTGTTACTTTCAAAATTGTTTATTGTACAAGTTATAAAAAATAAATATTACATAGATAAATTGCAAACTCTAACAGTAAAAATAATAGAGGGAGATTCTGCTCCAAGAGGAAGAATCTATGATAGAAATGGTAATTTAATAGTTGATAATACATCTGTTAAAACTATTTATTATAAGAAAAAAAATAAAGTAACTGTAAAGCAAGAAATAGAGATGGCATATATAGTTGCTGATTATATTGATGTTGATTACTCTAAATTAACAAATAAAATGTTAAAAGAATTTTGGGTTTTAAATAATGAAGAAAAAGCTAAAAAGAAGATAACGAATGAAGAATGGAGAAAGTTAGAAGAAAGAAAGATTACTAATAAAGAGATAGAAAGTTTAAAGGTAGAAAGAGTTACTGATGAAGAAATTTCTAAGTATGAAGAAAAAGATAAAGAAGCTTGTTATATTTATAATTTAATGAATAAAGGTTATTACTATACAGAAAAAATTATAAAAAATGAAAATGTTTCTGATTTAGAATATTCTATGATAGCTGAGAATATAAATAAAATCCCAGGATTTAATGTTAAGTTAGATTGGGAAAGATATTATCCATATGGAAATGTTTTTAAAACTATTTTAGGTAGTGTAAGTTCTAGTTCTAGTGGTATACCATATAATTTAAAAGATTATTATTTATCTCTTGGTTATAGTTTAACCGATAGGGTAGGTACAAGTTATATAGAATATCAATATGAAAATTATTTAAAGGGTAAAAAGGCTAAGTATGAAGTAAATGATGATGGTTCTTATACTGAAGTAAAAAAAGGATCACGTGGTAATGATTTGGTACTTACAATAGATATGGAATTGCAAAAAGAGGTAGAAAGAATAATTGAAGAAGAATTACAAATAGCTAAGCAGGAAAGTAATACAGAGTATTTTGATAAAAGTTATGTTGTAATAAATAATTCAAAAACAGGTGAGATACTCGCTATGGCAGGTAAACAAATAACACTAGATGATAGTGGCAATTATAAAATTTTGGATTATACTCCTGGAGTTATAACTTCTTCAGTAACGCCAGGATCTATCGTTAAAGGTGCTTCTCATATTGTTGGATATAATACAGGAGCTCTTCAAATTGATGAATATAGAAATGATGCTTGTATTAAAATAGCTGCAACACCACTTAAATGTTCATATAGAGAATATGGATATATAAATGATTTAGATGCACTAAAGTATTCATCAAATACATATCAATTTTTAACTGCCATAAAAGTAGGAAATGGTATTTATGAATATAATAGTCCACTTGTAATAGATGAAAAAGCCTTTGATACATATAGAAATACTTTTGCAGAATTTGGACTTGGTGTGAAAACAGAGATTGATTTACCAAATGAATCTTTAGGATATAAAGGTACAAATAGATTATCTGGATTACTTTTAGATTTTTCTATTGGACAGTATGATACATATACACCAATTCAAATCGCACAATATATGTCAACGATTGCTAATTCAGGAAGTAGAATGCAACCTTATTTACTTAAAGCAGTATTTGATTCTAAAGAAGGAACTTTGAATAAATTGGTATATGAAACTAAATCTAAGGAATTAAATAAAGTAAATACAGAAGAAAAATATTTAAATAGAGTAAAAGAAGGTTTTATAGAGGTATTATCTCCAGGTGGAACAGGATATGGTTATATAGATTATAATCACAAACCAGCAGGAAAAACTGGTACTGCACAGAGTTTTTTGGATACAAATAATGATGGAGTTATAGATACAGGGACTATAACAGCAACCTTTTCTGCATTCGCACCTTATGATAATCCAGAGGTTGTATTTACTGTAATATCTCCAGATGTGGCTCCAGAAGAAGCAAATGCACTCTACATGAGTAGTGTAAATAGGAGAATAAGTCAAAAAGTTAGTGAAAAATACTTTGAAATTTACGGATAATTTGTTATAATATATTGGAATATTGAAAAAAGGAGGAGAAACTATGGCAAAAAAAGGAGAAGCAAGACAAAGAGTAACTCTAAAATGTACTGAATGTAGTGGAGAAAATTATCGTACTGAAAAAAATAAAAGAAATACTACAGAACGTTTAGAATTAAATAAGTTTTGTGATAAATGTAAAAAAACAACTCTTCATAAAGAAGCTAAATAATTTAAACTTTATTTATAGGGAGGAGGAATATAATGTTTAATGTTAATGATATTAAAAATGGTATGACAATACTTTTTGAAGATAATATTTATACAGTACTTGAGTTTTCACATGTAAAACCTGGTAAGGGTGCTGCATTTGTTCAAGTAAAATTAAAAAACTTAAGAACAGGTTCAATCGTTGAAAAAAGATTTAATTCAGGTGTAAAACTTGAAAAGGCAATGGTTGAAAAAGTAGGAATGCAATTTTTATATGCTAATGGAGATTCTTATAATTTTATGAATATGGAAACATATGAACAAATAGAATTAACTAAAGCTCAATTAGGAGATAATGTAAATTATTTAAAAGAAGGCTTAGATGTATTATTATCTTTTTATGAAGGTGAATTATTAGGAATAATCTTACCAGCTCAAGTAGATTTAAAAGTTGTTAAAACTGAACCAGCTGTAAAAGGAAATACTACTAATAATGCAACTAAAGATGCAACATTAGAAACTGGATTAGTTGTAAGAGTTCCATTATTCATAGAACAAGATGAGGTTATCTCAGTTTATACTGCAGATGGCAAATATGCATCTCGTGCATAGTAATATTTTATATTGAATAAAATGAAATTTTGTGTTAGAATTAAAGTGTAGGGTGATGATATGAATAATCGTGGTTTTACACTTATAGAACTTACAGGAATAGTATTGGTTTTAGCTGCAATTTTTCTACTTACCTTTCCAGCTTTGTTAAATACAACTAGAGTTGATAAAGAAAAGGAATATAATGTAATGGTAGAAAACTTATGTAAAGCAGGAGAGACCTATATTTATTCACATATGGGTGATTATGATGAATTAAACAATATTGATAGTGTTATAAATATCAATATTAGTGAATTAATATTATATGGTAATGTAGATAAAAATACAATAAATCCTAATACAAATAAAAATGTAGATAAAGATGTCTTAGAATACAAAGTAACTTTAGAAGGACTTGATTGTAATTATAAAGAAGAATAGGATGGGAATATGGTAGAAATAGGTGAAATAGTAACATTAGATGATAGTAAAGAATATGTAGTAATAAATAAAATAAATTTGCACAATGTAAATTATGTGTTTTTAATTACTACTTCTAAACCATTAGAAATCTTAATTGTTACTGAAAAAATTGTTAATGGTGAAATAGTTTTAGATGAAATAAAAGATAATGATGAATTAGAATATATTTTAAGTCAATTTTCTTCACAAATGGAAAGAGAAGAAAAATAGTTGTATTTGTTTGGAGGTTAATGTATGGAAAATGAAATTGAACAAATAATGAAACCTTATTTTGATATAAAAGAATACATGAAAAATGATCCAAAATCTATAGAAAACGAAAGTTCTAATATAGATCAAAATTTATCAAAATTAAGAGAAGAAAGATTATTAGTAAAGAAAACTTTAGAAGCAAAATTAGATGAATTGAGAGCTAATGCTATAGCTGATAAAAAGGCATTAGAATTAAGATTAAATAATTTAAAAGATAGAAAAGAAAAAGAAATAGAGGAATTTATTAATGGCTCTAAGGATGCTTTTTATGCAGGTCATGTAGCTACAATAAGAAAAGATTTAGAGTCAGCATATAAACAAAAAGAAGAAGAATTAGAGAAACAAATAGCTGATTTGGAAAAAGTTAATGCTGATAGACAAAAAGATTTAGAAGGTCAAATTAGAAATCTATCTAGAAGATCTGAAGAAGAATTAGATTCAATGAAACAAAAAGCGGTTGTTTCATCAAAAACAGATTTTCGTAGTAGAGCTTACATAAGAAAGACTGTTGATATCAAAGAAGATATTAGAAAGAAACTTATAGCTAAACAAAAAGAATTAGAATTTGCTATTTCAAAAGAAAAATTAAATTTTGATAGTATAATGCTAGAATTATCTCAATTCAAATATATTTATGATGAAAATCATACTCCAATTAATGCTTCAGAATGGAAGGCTTTATATCAAAAAAGTTCAGATTCTTCAGATAAAATGAATAGTTTAAAAGCAAACTTAAACCAATTAAAACAATATTTATTAGAAACAGAATTGACTGAAGAAGAAATTAGAGTAGTTATGACAGCTATTACACCTCAAGAAAAAGAAATTTTGCAAGAATTAGAACAACAAGAAAAAAATGAAACTGTTGATAATTTTACAGTTCCAGAAAATTCTCAAACTATTGAAGGACCAATTCCACAATTAAGAAGCTTCAATTATGACGCAACAGATGTTGCTTATAATGCAGATTCAGTTACTGAACCAAACTATGTAGAAAAAGGCAATAAAATAGAAGTTGATACTAGAGCAGATTTAGTTAAACTAATATATAATGATGTTATGAAAACAATAGAATCTACGGATACTATAACTTTACATGATAGTAAAGGTGATTTAAAAGAAACTGAAAGATATATTGGAATAAATAATGAAATTAAAGGTTCTGTTGATGTTGGTTCTATGGCTTTACCAAATGGTGAGTATGTAAATTCAGATGATTTTGAGAATGCATTAGATAAATATATTAATAAATCAAAAGGTAAAACTTATGTCGTTAAAGAAAGAAATGATAAATTACGTATAACTAATGTAGAGAGATTTAAAAAGGCTTTAAATAGTAGCAGTATACTTCATCTTGGTAAAAAAGTTGCTTCAAAATTAGCAATTAGAGGTAGGGAACAAACTACTGTAACTTCAAAAGCTCTTGGTGAAGTACGTGGAGAAGCTAAACAAGGACAGTATATTTCTAGAAATGAATTAATAAGAAATTTAAATGAATTATTTGAAAGTAAAAAATTTACTTGGTTAAAAGATTTCGCTACTAAAATTAAAAATAGTGTGACTAAGGCACCTATAAAAGAAGAAAATCGTTCATTCCAAGATGTTTATTCAAGTAGTGATTATGTAATAGATGATGACTTTAAATTAATAAGAAGATAATCAAAGGTAAAACTTTGATTATTTTTTTGTTATTTCTTTAAAATAATTTTGTTTTTTGATATACTATATATTAGGTGGTAGTATGGATTCTAAAATGTTGACATTAATAGAAAAATTAAATCTAACAGAAGAATGTAAAAATTCTTTGGAAAGTGCTAAATTAACAAAAATAGTAGGTAATCTAGAAAAAACAAATTATTGTTTTTATATAGAGATTAATGAAATGTTAAATATTGAAAATTATTTAGAATTTACTTCAAAATTAAAAAAATCTTTTCCTAATATAGATAGTATTAATGTAGTATTCAATGTAAACAATAAAAATTATGATATAATTGTTGATTATTTTAAAGAGATAATTAATATTTTAAGTAAAGAAAGTTCAATGTTAAGCATGTTTATAGATAACAAAGTAGAATATGTGGATAATATATTAAAAATATCTGTAGATAATGTAGCTGAATTAAAAAAATTAGAAGAATACAAATTGAAAATCGAAGAGTATTTTAATAGGATTGGATTTGGCAATTTAAATATAGAAATTTTTGTTGATGAAGAAGAATCTTTAAAAATACAAGAGGAAATAGAAAATAGTAAAATTGATGGAACTAATGTAGATGTATCTATATTAAAACAGGAACCAGCAGTAGAAGAAAATAAACCTGCTTGGAAGAAAAATTATACTCCAAAAAGAATAGAGACAGTAAATGACCCAGATGCAGTTCTTGGAAGAATAATAGATACTGAAGTATCTAGAATGGATACTATAGTAGGTAAGACTCCCCTTATTACATTAGAAGCTGAAATATTTGGTATAGATATTAGAGAGACAAGAACTGATTTAAGAATTTTTACTTTAAAGATTACGGATAGAACTGATAGTATATATGCTAAAATATTTGTAAATGGTGAAGAGGAGACAAATAGATTGTCTAAACTATTAAAACCAGGTAAATGGTATAAATTTAGAGGTTCAATAAAAGAAGATAAATATTCAAATGAAGATGTATTAAGTATATTAGATATAAATATTAGTAAGCATGAAGAGGTTAAAATAATTGATGATGCTCCTGTTAAGAGAGTAGAACTTCATGCTCATACTATGATGAGTCAAATGGATGGAGTAACTAAGCTAGATCTTGGTAAACATACTTGCGAACTTATAAGTAGAACAATTGATATGGGATATAGAGGCGTTGCAATAACCGATCATAATGGTTGTCAAGCTTTTCCAATAGCTTATGGAATTATTAATTCTCATAATAAAGGTATTAGAAAAGGTCTTAAGGCAAAACTAGAAGAACTAGAAGAAAAATTAAAAAATGATGAAAATAATAAAGAGTTACAAAGTGAAATAGAAAGTGTCAAAAAAAATATAGAAAATCCACCAATATTTAAGGGATTGTATGGGACAGAGTTAACACTCGTTGATGATACTGTAAATATTGTTGTAAGACCTAAAGATATACCATTATTAGAATCTACATATGTAGTATTCGATACTGAGACAACAGGATTTAATGCTGCGGGTTCAGATCAAATGATTGAGATAGGTGCGGTTAAAATAAAAGAAGGTAACATAATTGACAGATTTGATGAATTGATAGATCCTGGAAGACATATACCAGATAAAATAACAGAACTTACTTGCATTACAGATGATATGGTTAAAGGTAAGGATAATGAAGAGACTGTTACTAAAAAATTTCTTGATTGGGTTGGAGATTTACCACTTGTTGCTCATAATGCTAAATTTGATATTTCATTTATTACAAGTGCTATGAAAAAATATAATTTAGGTGATTTTAATTATACTGTTGTTGATACATTAGAGCTATCTCGTGCACTTGATCAAGGATTTGCTAGACATAGTTTGTCTGCTCTTGTAAAAAGATATAATGTTCCTTGGGAAGAGGATGCACACCATAGAGCAGATTACGATGCTGAAGGAACAGCTTTAGTTTTTCATCGTATGATGCAAAAGATGAAATCTCAAAATTTTAAAACATTAAAAGATTTAGATAAATTAATATCAAAAGCAGAAATTCATAAATTTGGTCGAACATATCATTTCAATGCAATAGCTATGAATAAAACAGGTTTAAAGAATTTATTTAAAATAATTTCCCTAGCTAATACAACATATCTATATAAGACACCTAGAATACTTAGAAGTAAATTAGAAGAATTACGAGAAGGATTACTTATAGGTAGCGGTTGCTACGAATCTGAAGTGTTTTTGGAATCTCGTAGTAAGGAAGGTCAGGAATTAATTAATATTATTAATTTTTATGATTATGTTGAAGTTCAACCTCCAGAAGTTTATGGCCATTTAATACAAACAAGTGATTTTAAAAATGAATTTGAAATTCAAAATCATATTAAAAAAATTGTAGAAGCTACAAAATCCGCTGGAAAAATAATAGTTGCGACTGGAGATGTACATCATTTTACACGTGAAGATAAAATTTATAGGGAAATCATAGTAAATCAAAAAGTGCCTGGTGGAGGTAGACATCCTCTTGCTAAATCGAGTATAACTAAAATACCTTCACAACATTTTCGTACAACACGTGAAATGTTAGAAGATTTTGAATTTTTAGGTGATGATCTATCTTATGAAATAGTTGTTGAAAATACTAATAAAGTATTAGATATGGTAGATGAAATAGAAGTAATTATTGATACGGGTGGAATACCATTCTCTCCACGTGTAAAGAGTGATGATGGTAAAAGTTATCTAGATTGTCCACGCGTAGTTACTGATTTAGTTTATGAAAAAGCTTCAGACTGGTATGGGGAAAAGTTGCCATTTAACATAGAAGAGAGAATTGCTAAAGAATTATATGGAGATATTGTGTATAAGTGCTGCAATAGCAATGTAAAAGAAAGTTATCCACAAGCATCCATAGAAGTTCAAGAAGAAGAAACTTTTAAAAGTGTGCATAAAGTTATATTAGAGGGATTTGATTCTGTAAAATCAATGTTATGCACACACTTAAAGAAAAATTGGAGTGAAGAAGATGGTGAGTTAACAGATGCTTCATTAGAGAAAAAATTAAAGAAAGAATTGGGAGGAATAATAGGAGGAGGATTTGATCCTATATATCTAATTGCCCAAAGACTTGTTAAACACTCTAATGATGATGGCTATTTAGTAGGTTCTCGTGGTTCCGTAGGATCATCATTTGTAGCTACAATGATGGGAATAACTGAAGTAAATCCATTACCTGCTCATTATAGATGTCTAAAATGTAAGACTAGTATATTTAAAGATGATTTTGGTAAAGATTTAGGTGCAGAATATTCAAGTGGATTTGATTTGCCAGATAAAACTTGTCCAAACTGTGGAAGTGAAATGTATAAAGATGGTCAAGATATGCCATTTGCTACTTTCCTTGGATTTAATGCAGATAAAGTACCAGATATAGACCTTAATTTTTCAGATTTGAATCAAGCATCTGCACATGAATATACAAAAGTATTATTTGGTGTTGATAATGTTTATAGAGCAGGTACTATTGGTACAGTAGCAGAAAAAACAGCATTTGGATTTGTAAAGGGATATTGTGAAGATAAAAATATAGTAATGCGTTCTGCAGAGATAGAAAGACTTGCTATAGGTTGTACAGGTGTTAAAAGAACGACAGGTCAACATCCAGGAGGTATAGTAGTAGTACCAGATTATATGGATGTTTCAGATTTTACTCCTTTTCAATTTCCAGCAGAGGATCCAACAAGTGCATGGAGAACAACACATTTTGATTACCATGCAATAGATCAAGATTTATTAAAACTAGATATATTAGGACATTCAGATCCAACACAATTACGTATGATACAGGATTTAACAGGAACAGACATATTAAAAGTACCATTAGATGATAAAGATACAATGAGTATATTTACAAGCACAAAGGCACTTGGTGTTACCAATGAACAAATTATGTGTCAAACAGGTACATTAGGTATACCAGAATTTGGTACTAACTTTACAATTGGAATGGTAGCTGAAACAAAACCAACTACATTTGCCGAACTTATTAAAATTTCAGGATTATCACATGGTACTGATGTTTGGTTGGGAAATGCTCAGGAATTAATAAAAAATAAAGTAGTACCATTTAAAGAGGTTATTGGATGTCGTGACGATATAATGGTATATTTAATGTATAAGGGTGTAGCGCCTATTAAAGCATTTAAAATAATGGAATTTGTTCGTAAGGGAAGAGCATCTAAAGATCCAGAAACTTGGGCTACACATAAAAAAACAATGGAAGATGCAGGAATTGAAAAATGGTTTATAGATTCTTGCGGAAAAATTAAATACATGTTCCCTAAGGCTCATGCCGCTGCATATGTTATAAGTGCATTTAGAATAGCTTGGTATAAAGTACATATGCCAGTATATTTCTATGCCTCATGGCTTACTTCAAAAGCAACAGATGTAGATGTAGAAGTTATGATTAAAGGATATGATGCTATTAAATCTAAAATAATAGAAATACAAAATAAAGGATTTGAAGCTACAAATAAAGAATTAGGCCAACTTGAAAGTTTAAAAGTATGCTTAGAAGCAACTGCTCGTGGTATTAAATTCTTACCTGTAGATTTAAATACAAGTAATGCTACAGTATGGGGAGTAGCAGATGATAAATCTATAATACCTCCATTTGCTAGTATAGATGGATTAGGTGATACAGTAGCTAAAAACTTAGTAGATGAAAGACAAAAAAGACCTTTCTTAAGTATAGAAGAGGTACAATATAGAGCTAAGGTATCAGGAACTTTAATAGATAAAATGAAATTTATGGGTATATTTGATGGAATGAGTGAATCAAATCAATTAAGCTTATTTGATTAAATAAAGTAATTTTATCTTTAAGGATTTATAGGTAATATTAGCTTAAAAAAATAAAAGTCATTTAATTAGATACTTGCGGTGTAATTATATTACATCATAAAGTTTCTAAAATGACTTTTTTTGTTATAAAAATATCTGAATTTAGAAATAAATAGTAGAGGAGGCAAAAAGTGAAAGAAGATAAATTGTATTTAATAATGAAACTATTAAAACCATTTGATATGAAGAAGCATAAAAGTATTTTATAAGTGCCGTTGATATTATAAGCACATTAACAGATAGCAATAACCCAAGACATTATTGGAATGTATTAAAGGGAAGGTTGAGAAATGAAGGAAATGAAACCGTGACAAATTGTCACACTTTGAAACTAAAAGAACAAAATAAGAATACATGAAAAAATTGATTTTAGAAACTTGGGTAAAAAGCGGAGAGAATTTGACAATGGATTTTCAGATGGCTATATAGTATATATTATAAAATTTTAGGGATTAAACTCTCTATTGTATTTTATTAAACTTTTTACTTAATTATAAAAATAAAAATTATGTTAAAGATAATACTGGTGAGATTATGATAAGTAAACATAAATATGATAATGGAGTATTATATCTTTATTTTGAATATAGTTATGAATTTGGTAAATTTAATATAAAAAAAACATCAAGAAATTATATAGATACAATAATAGATTATATAAATAAAATAAATTATAAAGGAAATAAAGTAGTAGTTATGGTAGGAAGTATTATTGTTGTTACACTTCTTTTAAGTGGAAATAAAATTACTAAGATTTATGATCCAGTAGAAAGTAATAATACTATCAATGAAGAGATATCATATAATCAAGATAGTTTTGATTATGCAATAGAAAAAAATGATGAAAGTTCTAATATAGATGAGAATATTTCAAATGAAGATATACCAAGTACTGATAGAGATACTACAAATGTTAATCAAAGTAATGAGAAATCAATAAATATAGAAAAAACACATGAAGAAGTAAATTCAAACGATGATACAAAAGATTTAAACAATAATATAGAAGAACCGTCAAAAAATTATATTACCATAATTTATAATAATACTGCTTTAAGTATTGATTTTGAAGATTATATTATAGGAGTAGTAGCTGCCGAAATGCCTGCTTCTTTTAATATTGAGGCTCTAAAGGCACAAAGTGTAATAGCTCGTACCTATGCTTTAAATCTAATTAATAATGGAAGAACTTTAACATCAGATAATTCTACTCAAAATTATATAGATATAAACAGTATGAAAAGTAAATGGGGAAACGATTTTGATAAGTATTATAATAAAATAAAAGATGCGGTTAATGAGACAAAAGGTATTACCATTAAATATAATCAAGAACTTATAGATTGTGTATATCATTCTACTAATAATGGTTATACAGAAGATTCTATAAATGTTTGGGGAAATGATATACCATACTTAAAAAGTGTTGAAAGTCCTTGGGATAAAAATGCATCAAGTTATTTAAGAACAATTAGTATAAGTTTAGAAGATTTTAACTTAAAGTTTAAAACTAATATATCTAGTGATAATCAAATAAGTATATTAAGTAGAAATAGTTCTAATAGAGTAGATAGTATAATGATAGGAGATAAAATGTTTAGTGGTAAAGACTTTAGAACTATTTTAGGTCTTAGATCAACTGATTTTAATATATCTATTACTGATAATTTGGTTAATATTACAACAAGGGGATATGGTCATGGCGTTGGAATGAGTCAGTATGGTGCGAATGGTATGGCGCTTGAAGGATATAATTATAAACAAATTTTAAGTTATTACTATAGAGGTGTTACTATAAACTAAAAAAATATCATGTCAATTGATATTTTTTCTTTCTATAATTTTATCTATAATACCATAATTAAAAGCTTCATTAGAATCCATAAAATTATCTCTATCAGTATCTTTTTCTATAACACTTAAATCTTTGCCAGTATTATTAGATAATATTTTATTTAATTTTTCTTTAGTTTTTAATATATGCTCAGCAGCTATTTTTATTTCAGTAGCTTGACCTTGTGCTCCACCTAAAGGTTGATGAATCATAACCTCAGCATTAGGTAAAATATATCTTTTACCTTTTTTACCACTACTAAGTAGAAATGCTGCCATAGAAGCACATATTCCCATACCTATAGTAGATACATCGCTTTTAATAAAATTCATAGTATCATATATAGCCATGCCATCTGTAACACTTCCTCCTGGAGAATTTATATATATACTAATATCTTCATTATTTAATGAATCTAAATATAATAACTGTGCGACCACACTATTAGATAAATTATTATCAATTTCACCATTAATAATAATTATTCTATCTTTTAATAATCTTGAATAAATATCATAAACTCTTTCACTATTATTGGTTTTATCTATAACTGTTGGTATAATCATAAAATCATCTCCTATGTATATAATAGTTGTAAAGGGGATTTTTATACATAAAAAAAGTCGACAATTATTTAATTTTTTGATAAAATATATTTATAGAATAAGAGGTAAATAATATGGATAAAAAATTTAAAGTTACTTTTAGGGGAAAACAAACTTTAGAATTTAAGGAAGGTACAACATTTAAAGAAATATCAGAATACTTTAAACAGTGTTATAACTATGAAATATTAACTGCTAAAGTGGATAATGATATGGTTGATTTAAGTGAAACTTTAAAGAAAAAGTGTAATATAGAATTTTTTGATAGAAGCAGTTCTATTGGTAATTCAATATATGCTAGAAGTGCTAGATTTATATTAGTATTAGCAATCAGAAACGTTTTAGGACCTAAAGTTGAATTAATAGCAGAACATTCTATGGATCATGGTGTTTACTGTACTATTGAAGGTGCTGATATAAATAAAGAAGTAATTAATAATATATATAAAGAAATGAGAGCTATAGTAAAACAAGATTATTTGTATACAAAGCTTAGTGTTTCTAGAATAGATGCAATAAAATATTTTAAAAAGATTAATAAAATGGATAAAGTACATGTATTAAAATATATATCTAACACTTATATAAATTTATATAGAATAAATGATATGTATGATTATTACTATGGAAAAATGGCATACAGTACAAGTCAAATTAATGATTTTAAATTAACTTATATAAAAGATAATGGTTTTGTATTATCTCTTCCTGAAATAGTAAATCCTGAATGTACATTAGATTATAGACACCATGCTAAAGTTTTTGATGAATTTTTGGATTATACTAAATGGGGAAAAATACTAGGACTTAGAAATGCTGCTGATTTAAATCAAGTAGTATCAAGTGCTAAAGTATGTGAACTTGTCAATTTAGCAGAAACACATTATGATAGTCAATTAGCTAAGATAGCAGATGAAATATACAATAGTCCAAGAAATATTAAAATAGTTTTAATAGCAGGACCATCTTCAAGTGGTAAAACTACTACTAGTAAAAAGTTGGACGTATATTTAAGAAGTAAAGGTTTTATAACTCATCCAATAGAGTTAGATAATTATTTTACTGATTTAGATAAAAGGGCTCTTGATGAAAATGGAAAACCAGATTTTGAATCTATAAGAGCAGTTGATGTAAATTTATTTAATAAACAAATATCTCAACTTTTAGAAGGTAAAAGGGTAAACTTACCTAAATTTAATTTTATATTAGGTAAAAGAGAATATAATGATAATTATTTAAAATTAGGAGAAAAGGATATAATAATAGTAGAGGGACTTCATGCTTTGAATGATGAACTTACAATGTCTATAAATAAAAATAACAAATATAAGATATTTATTAGTCCTTTAACTCAATTAAATATTGATAATCATACTCATATACATACAAGTGATATAAGAAAATTAAGAAGAATAATAAGAGATAATAAAACTAGAGGCTTTGGAGCTAGGGAAACTCTTGCTATGTGGCCAGCTATAAAAGCAGGTGAAAGAAATAATATATTTAAATTCCAAGATGATGTTGATACTGTAATAAATTCAGCACTCATTTATGAAATAGGTGTATTAAAAACTTATGTAGAACCGTTACTTTTCAATGTTAATGAGGATGATCCAGAATATCCAGAGGCATTGAGATTAATTAATTTCTTAAGAAATTTTTTACCAATACCTAGTGATGATGTACCATCAGATTCAGTACTTAGGGAATTCATCGGTGGAAGTTGTTTTAAAAGTTAGAAAGAAGGAATATAATGATAAGAGTAGCAATTAATGGATTTGGAAGAATAGGAAGATTAGTTTTTAGAATTATGGAGGAAGATCCTACTTTTGAAGTAGTAGCAATTAATGATTTAACTGATGCAGAGCAATTAGCTTATTTACTTAAGTATGATACAAGTCATGGCAATTATAGAGTAAATGATATAAGTTTTGAAGGAGATAATTTAATAGTTGGTGGAAGAAAGATTAAAGTATATGCTTCAACTGATCCTTCTAAATTACCTTGGAGAGAACTTAATATAGATGAAGTATTTGAATGTACTGGTAGATTTACTGAAAAAGAACAAGCAAATTTACATATAGAAGCGGGTGCAAAAAAGGTTATAATAAGTGCTCCAGCAAAAGGAGATTTAAAAACAATAGTATATAATGTAAATGAAAATACATTAGATAGTACTGATAAAATAATAAGTGCTGCAAGTTGTACAACAAATTGTCTTGCTCCTGTGCTTAATATAATAGAAAAGAATATAGGTATAAAGAAAGGTTTTATGACTACAGTTCATGCATATACAAATGATCAAGCAACTCTTGATATAGCACATAAAAAAGGTATAAATGCAAGAAGAGGGCGTGCATGTGCGGCAAATATAGTTCCATCTTCAACAGGAGCTGCTAGTGCTATTGGGCTTGTAATACCTTCATTAAAGGGAAAAATGGATGGAGGAGCTCTAAGAGTTCCTGTAACTACAGGGTCAGTAATAGATTTGGCTTTAGAATTAAATAGAAATACCAGTGTAGAAGAAATAAATAATTTATTTAAAAATAATGCTAATGAAACAGTAGATATTACAATGGATCCAATTGTATCTAGTGATATAATAGGTTCACATTTAGGTGGACTTGTAGATGGACAACTTACTAAAGTAATAGAAGTAGATGGACATCAATTAGTAAAAATAATAGCTTGGTATGATAATGAAATGAGTTATAGTGCTCAGATGGTAAGAACTGCTAAGTATTTAAGTAGATTTTAATTATGTTTTATATACAACTTTTAGGTATACTTGCTTTTTGTATTCTTGTTTTATCTTTTTATAAAAAGAATACAATGACAATACTTACTTATCAAATAACATCAAATTTCATATATGCAGTACATTACTTTTTATTAGGTGGATTATCTGGAGCATTCTGCAGTGTAATTGGTATGATAAGAAATATTGTGTTTATGAAAATAAAAAATAATAAACTTATTTGGACAATTATATTTTTATCACTTTATATAACAGTAACGGTTATATTTTATGAAAATTTTTATTCATTATTACCAATGATGGGTAATTCTTCATATCTAATATCAATGACAAGTGGTAGTAGAAAAGCACTACTTATAGGTGGAATTGTAAATTCTATAATGTGGTTAATATACTCAATATTTGTTGGTTCTTATGCTTGTATTTGTACAGAATCAATAATAATAATTTCTAATACAATACAATTATTAAAATTAATTGACTTAAGAGCTAAAAAGTGTTAGAATTGATATGTAAATTGTTGATGGAGAATAGTAATAAAATATTATTTTTAAGAGAGTTAATGTTTGGTGAAAATTAATACTTGTATTTTATGAATCTACTCTTGAGAGAAATGTAAACATTTCCGGTGTATGCCGTTATCTTAATTAAGACTATTGTAAGGATGGTACCGTAATATTTTACTCCTACACTAGTCTTTTATTTGTTTAGGAGGAATTATGATAAAAAAATATTTAGAAGAAGAGAAGTATGAAGAAATTAAAAATAGTGACAACTTAATATATAAGGCATTAGAGCTTGTTACAATATTATTTGAAAATGATAAAGATAAAGGTGGCTTTGATTATTTATTACACTTAATGTATGTATATAAACATGTATATAGTGAACAAGAAAAAGTAATTGCGCTTCTTCATGATACTATAGAAGATAAAGATGTAACACCATCTGAATTAATAGAACTAGGTTTTCCTAAAAAGATAGTTGATGATGTACTTATTTTAAGTAGAAAAAAGCCTATGGATTACAATAAGTATATAGATAACATCGTAAAGAATGGTTCTATTGAAGCAATAAATGTTAAATTAGCAGATCTTAAAAATAATATGGATATGTCTAGAATAAAAAATCCTACTATAAAAGATTATGAAAGAGTAGAAAAGAGATATACACCATCATATGAAAAATTAATGAATAGATTAAATGAATTAAAGTAAGGAGAAATAATATGTTAGATATAAAATTTGTAAGAGAAAATAGTGAAAAAGTAAAAGAGAATATTAAGAAAAAGTTTCAAGATCAAAAACTTCCACTTGTTGATGAAGTAATTGAACTAGATAAAAAAATAAGAGAATTAAAAATTGAGGGAGATTCTTTAAGACAAGAGAGAAATTCTACAAGTGATGAAATAGGAGCTTTATTCAGAGAAAAAAAAGTAGATGAAGCAAATGAAAAAAAAGCTAGAGTAGTTGAAATAAACACTAAACTAACTGATATTGAAGCGCAAGAAACAAAATTAAGTGAAGAATTAAAAGAAAAAATGATGGTTATTCCAAATATTATAGATGATTCTGTACCAATTGGACGTGATGATAGTGAAAATGTAGAAATTGAGAAATTTGGAGAACCAGTAGTTCCTGATTATGAAATTCCATATCATGCAGATATTTGTGAGGCTTTAAGTGGATTAGATAAAGAATCTGCTGGTAGAACAAGTGGAAATGGTTTTTATTACTTAATGGGTGATATTGCAAGACTTCATTCAGCAATGCTTTCATATGCAAGAGATTTTATGATTAATAAAGGGTTTATTTACTGTATACCACCTTTTATGATTAGAAGTGATGTAGTTACTGGCGTTATGTCATTTGCTGAAATGGATGCAATGATGTATAAAATAGAAGGCGAAGATTTATATTTAATAGGTACAAGTGAACACTCTATGATAGGTAAATTTAAAGGACAAATAGTACCTGAGGATAAATTACCAATAACTTTAACATCTTATTCACCATGTTTTAGAAAAGAAGTAGGAGCTCATGGATTAGAAGAAAGAGGATTATATAGAGTTCATCAATTTGAAAAACAAGAAATGGTAGTCCTTTGTAAACCAGAAGAAGCTATGGATTGGTATAATAAAATGTGGAGTTATACTGTAGAGTTTTTTAGAAGTTTAGATGTTCCAGTTAGAACTCTTGAGTGTTGTAGTGGTGATTTAGCTGATTTAAAGGTTAAATCTTGTGATGTAGAGGCTTGGAGTCCAAGACAAAAAAAATATTTTGAAGTTGGTTCTTGTTCAACATTAGGAGATGCACAAGCAAGACGTCTTGGTATAAGAGCTAAGGGAGAAAATGGAAATTATTTAGTTTCAACACTTAATAATACAGTACTTGCTACTCCTCGTGGATTAATAGCTGTCTTAGAAAATAATTATGAAAAAGATGGATCTATAAGAATACCTAAAGCACTTCAACCTTATATGGGTGGTAAAGAGAAAATTGAATTAAAATAATTTAACAATAAGGAGTCAGTTTGACTCTTTTTGTATAGCATTCAAAATAAAAAACATTGACAATAAATATAAAAGGTGTTAGTATAGTCATCACATAAGGATTTGAAAATTGGAGGTTTGTATGAATACAGATGAATTATTTCTAAATTCTGATAAATTACCAGATACATTACCTAATTCTCGTTTGTATGAATTATTAGATAAAATAAGACAAGACGATGATAAAGAGGCAATAAAAATAGTAGTGGAACATAATATTAGATTAGTTTTATATGAAGTAACTAAAAAATTTGGAACTGTCGAATATGATAAAAAAGACTTGATTTCAGTAGGTAATATTGGATTACTTAAAGCTATAAAAAGTTTTGATCTATCAAAAAAAATAAGTTTTTCAACATATGCGATGAAATGTATAGATAATCAAATATTAGATTTTTTAAAACGTATTAAGAAATATCGTAATGTTGATAGTTTAGATAAAATATTTATTCGTGATAAAGAGGGTAAAGAATTAAGCATTGCTCAAACAATTAGTGATGAAACAAATGTTTTTGACAATTGTGAGAAAAAAGAAACCTATCAAAGCATACAAGAAATTTTAAAAGAATTACCAAATCGCGATAGACAAATAATCATGCTTCAATTTGGTTTTTATAATAATAAAATTTATACTCAAACAGAAATAGCAAATATGTTATCTATTTCTCAATCACGTATTTCACAATTAACAACAAAAATTGTAAAAGAAATAGGGCAACAATTAAATAAAAAAAGTGTAGTAAAAATAAAAACAATTTATGCGTATTTTAATAATTATTCAAAAGAACAAGTAGATGAAATGTTAGAAAAACTTACAGAAGATGAAAAATTATTAATTGTAGCAAGATATGGTAAAAATTTAAGCAATCCAAGGCTTAGAGAATTAAGCAGAGAGCAAACATATAAATTTTATTGTAGTTTAATTCCTAAAATGAAAAAAATACTTGAAACTGAAAATCAAAATAATATTAAAACAAAAATCATTAAAAAAACAAAATAATAGAATTTATAGTTACATAGATTTTTTGAGATAAAAGATATTTGAATAAAGAAAAAAACGATTATTTCGTTTTTTTTGATTTTTTACTCAAATTCTCTTCATATCTCATTATACGTCTTACCTGTTGTATTCTTTTAATAATAGTATTTTTATCTACATTATATTTGATTGATAAACTGTGTACAAACAATAATTCATCAACTCTTGGGTGTGTATTATCATATAAATTAATAGCTTCTTCTATTTCTTCCTTTGGCAGTAAATAGGCAAGAATAAGATAATTTTTTTCGATTGTATTTAATTTTAAGAGTGAATCTAAGCCCTCTTTTATAGTTATAGTTTTTAAAATATTATCCTTTAAAAATTGCTCTAATTCTATAAATTTTTCTACTTCTTGTGTATTTCTCATAAATTCTCCTATAATAAATTAAATTAAAACTCAAACAAAGTTTGAGTTTAATTTCTAAATGGTGTCCCAGAAGGGATTCGAACCCCTGACACTCGCCTTAGAAGGGCGATGCTCTATCCAGCTGAGCTACTGAGACATCTCGTTCCAAGGAACAAGATAATTATATAATAAATTTCAATATTATTCAATACTTTTTGATACACTTTTGTAAATTTCTTCATCTTCTACGTTAAAAATTACTGAATTTACATCATAATTGTCATATATTGACATAGAAATTGTATAAATAACTTCTTCTAGTATTTCTTTTGAATTTATATCATTAAATATAGCATTATTAAAATTAACTACGAATTCTTCTCCTTCATTTACAGATAAAATTTTTGTATTATTGTTTAGGTAACTCATTAAGTTAGGTTTATATACATTATTACTACTTAATTCATCTATAATAACTTCAATTTTATCTCTTGCATCATTATTTATCTTCGTTACGGGAACATAATATTCATTATCGTTAAATTTACTAATATAGTATACAGTAGTTTTGTTTATATCTTTTGTATTTTTTACATCATATTCTTTATTTATACCAAAGCTTCGATCTAATGTAGATGGTAGATTTATTTTTGATTGTGGTAGAGTAGTTAAAATTTCACCATCCATATAAATTATTACATGCTTTATGTCAGCAATACTAGTTAATGTATAAATGATAGATTCTATAATAATCTCTTCATTTTCTTTAGTTGTATTCATAAGCTCGCTATTAAAATCAACTTTTATTACATTATCTGCATATTTTAAACTCAATATTTTAGTGTTTGATGGTATAACTGCTTTAAACCCATTTGGTATACTATCTTGTTTTTTACTATCTATTATAAGTGCTTCTAATAATTCCTTTGCTTTATCTTCAATTTTTTTGCTTTCTGTGACTATTTTAGTACTTGCCAAGTAATTATTAGAATCTAATAAATATATTTCAGAAGTTTCAATATTAGAATTAACATAATTTAATTCTTCTTTTATACTAGTTTCTTTTTTTTCACTTGGAATAAAATAGAGTAATAATATAGTAAAAATAACTACACCACATACTATAAACTTTTTTTTATAAAATCTTTTTAACATTTTATCACCACTAAATTATATGAAAAAAACGTATAAAAATACGTTTTATAATGAAATTTCTCCAAGTCTTAACAATTCAACTACAGCGCTTGCTCTTCCTTTAACACCCAATTTTTGCATAGCATTTGATATATGATTTCTAACAGTTTTTTCACTTATTTCAAGTTTAGAAGCTATTTCCTTAGTAGTTTTATTTAATATTAACATTTCAAATACTTCTTTTTCTCTTTTTGTTAGAATATTTTTTTTCATTTTTCCCTCACTTCCTATAGAGTGGTTTATATTTTCTCATATTATTTTATGTTGATTATAAGATTAAGTGCTTATAAGAGCCTAAAAAAATAACTCTTAAAGTTATTTTTGAAATTTAACAGTAATATATTTATAGTTTTCATAATTGGATTGTATGGTTCTCATTATATTATTAGCAAGATTTTCAGAATGTTCTTCACTATTTATAGTAACACTTATCTCATCATCTTTTATTTTTATAAAAGAACTAAGTTTATAACTTTCTTTGATTTGAGCCTCTAATTTTTCTTCTTCTCCACGATTATCATTTAGTTCTTTTATTTTTTCATAAGCTTTATTCTTTTCATCAACAGAAGATTTCTCATTTGTAAGTACTAATTGTAAATCTTCTATTTCTTTAGACATTTTCTCATCTGATTCAACTCTGAGAGCTACTAAAATATCACTATCATTAATTGATATAGTAGGCTCATCTTTACTTTCTTCCTTGGTAACATCTTTATTTGTTGTAAGTAACAACTCACTTGGCATAGTAATATAATAAATACTTAATACTAAAATTAAACTAAAAAGGGTTAAAAACCATAAACTTTTTTTATTTATCATAAGATCCTCCTGTCTCATCTAATAGATTATATTTATTTAAAATCCAAATATTACAAAAAAATGTGCAAAACAATCATTTGCATACATACTAAATTCTCTTATGAGATAATATGTGTGGTGGTATTATGCAAGGATCAAAAAAATTTAAATCAAAAGACGATATTCAATATATAGTAGGTACAAATGTTAGAAAGATGTGTAAGGATAAAAATATTAATTTAATGGAGTTTTCTGAAGAAATAGATATATCATATGAATATTTAAGACACATAGTAAGTATAGGAGGACAAAAATCATTATCTTTTTATTCTATGTATAAGATAGCTAAAATACTTGGCGTTACTATGGATGATTTATGTGATGGTATATTTGATGATAAAAATAAGAAATAACTTCTTTTTTTTTATATTAAAATATGTTAAAATTATAATAGGTGATGGTATGATAAAGTTAGTTTTAGTGCGTCATGGAGAGAGCGAGTGGAATTTAGAAAATAAATTTACTGGCTGGACAGATGTAGATTTATCCGTTAATGGAATAAGAGAAGCAAAAGAGGCAGGAATTGTTTTAAAAGAAAAAAACTTTAATTTTGATATAGCTTTTACTTCTGTTTTAAAAAGAGCTATTAATACGTTAAGTTTAATATTAGATGAAATGAATTTAGAAGGTATTGAAGTAAAGAAAAGTTGGAAACTAAATGAGCGTCATTATGGGGCTCTTCAAGGTTTAAATAAAAAAGAAACTGCTGATAAATATGGAGAAGAACAAGTTTTACTTTGGAGAAGAAGTGCCTCTGTAAGACCTCCTAAACTTGATGTAACAGATGCAAGATATCCAGGTAATGACCCTAAATATAAAGATTTAAAAAAAGAAGAGTTACCTTGTTGTGAAAACTTACAAGATACTATTAAAAGAGTAATAGAATATTGGAATGAAGAGATAAAACCACAAATAAAGAGTGGTAAAAAAGTAATAATAGTAGCTCATGGAAATAGTCTTAGAGGATTAATAAAATATTTAGACAATATGACAGATGATGAAGTTTTGAAGTTAGAGATTCAAACAGGTAATCCTATTTGTTATGAATTAGATGATAATTTAAAACCTATAAGACATTATTATTTAAAAGAAGAATAATATGAGTTTAAATTATAGTTTGATTGATACTCTAAAATTATTTAAAGATTTAATTAGTTATCCGTTTTTTTTAACAACAATACTATTTTCATTATTAATTATTATTTTATTAATTTTAAATAGTAATAGAAATATATCAAAATATATATTAATTAGTACAAATATAACACTTGTAATATTAATTTTATTTTATTATATACAAAAAATAATAGGTTTTAAATTTTATAATCCTATAGGAAATATTTATGTTTATTTTATAAATAGTATTATTTATTTAGTTATAAGTAGTTTTATAATATTAAAAAGAAAATATAATATAATAGACTATATATTATATTTTATATCTATAGTTTTTATATTATTTTCCATATTTATGACTCATTATTTAAAAGTTAATTATTTGGTAATAATAGGTAATATATACCCAATTATAGTATTTGGTAATATATTATACTTTCTATATTATATTATTTTAATCATAAAGAATTTATTAAAAAAGTGTGGAATTTTGACAAAAAATATGTAAAGTGTTATAATTATCACATCTTTTAAAGGAGTGAAGTAATTTGAAAATTACAAGCGTAGATTTAAAAATTAGTGCGGTTAGACGTAGTCAATATCCAACAGACGAACAATCAGAGTATTTATTGGTAGGTAAAAGTAATGTAGGTAAAAGTAGTTTTATAAATACTTTAATAAATAGAAAAAACTTTGCTAGAACAAGTGCGACACCTGGTAAAACCCAAACAATAAATTTTTATCATGTAAACGATAAATTTTATTTAGTGGATGCTCCAGGATATGGATTTGCAATGTTAAGTAAAAAGAAACAAAAAAAATTTGGTTTAATGATGGAAGATTATTTACAAAACAGACCTAATTTAAAACAAGTATTTATGTTAATTGATTTTAGACATAAACCATCTAATGATGATCTTATGATGTATAATTATTTAAAACATTATAAAATACCAGTAACAATAGTTGCTACTAAAACAGATAAAATAGGTATTACTCTTCATCAAAAACAAAGAAATTTAATATTAGATGAGTTAGATTTAGTAGTTGGAGATGATTTTATAATGTTCTCTAATGTAACTAAAATAGGTAAAAAAGAAATATATGAAAAAATAGAAAGAACAATGTAGCTTAATTGTTCTTTTTTCATACTATAAAATAGGTGAATAAAATGAGTGTAAAATTCATAGATGATAAAGAATTTGATATATATTTAAAAAAGAGTTTTATAAAAGATATAGATTTCAATAAAAAGGAAGAACTTGAAATATATTTTAAAAGATTATTTAAAATATTAAATAATAAATATAATATTAAAGTAGAAGGATTCTATGAAATAACAGTATATGTAGATAAATTTTATGGAGTTATATTACACTTAGAAAAAGAAGAATTAGATTATTATGATTATTTTAAAAATCAAGTAGATATGAGAATAATGACAACTGATACTGAATTTTTATATTTAGTGGATGATATACCTCTAAATATAATAGATAAGATAGAAATTATTAATAGTGATGATAATATATATATTAAAATAAAAAAGAAATTAAATGATATAGAAATGATGATCTTAATGGAGAATAGTATTATTACTTATAATGCAATGTAAAAAACAAGTATGTATATTTTATAAAAAAGTTACTTGTTTTTTTTTCTATGGTATACTTATACTAGAAAGGTAGGAAAAGAATGGATAATTTAGATGTAAATGGTATTGATGATATACCAAATAAACAATCATCAAAAAAGGAAAACAAAAAAACAACCATTATATTAATTGTATCTGTTGCAATTGTAGTTTTAGCTCTTATAGCCGGAATATTTTTTGCAATAATGAATGGTAATGAAAAAAGTGAAGGTACAGTAAAATCTAAAGGTAAAAAATCATCATATTGGATTTCAGGAAATTCCCTAGAACCATTTGATTTATATTTTTTACAATTAGAAAATGAGAAACAAAATAAAGTGTATAGTCCACTTTCAATCAAATATGCATTAGAAATGCTTGAAGAGGGGACTACAGGGGAATCTAAAGAACAAATATCAAAAATAATAGGAAATTACGAGGCAAAAAAATATATTAACAGTGAAAATATGTCTTTTGCAAATGCTATGTTTATTAAAGATACATATAAAGATATCATTAATAACAATTATTTAAATACTTTAAAAAGTAAATATGATGCGGATGTACAATATGATTCTTTTGCAACTCCAGATGTAGTAAATTCTTGGGTGAATAATAAAACATTAGGATTGATTAATAATCTTTTTCAAGATATATCAAGTCAAAACTTTTTACTTATAAATTCTTTGGCTATTGATATGGAATGGAACGAAAAATTTATATTATATCCTATTAGAGGTGTTGGTGAAAAATATTTTCATGAAGATTTTTCTTGGAGTGGAGATAAGGATGTAGTTTCAAATTATTTTAAAGATGTGCCTGAAAATGTTTCTGGAATGGAAGTTATTGCTTCATTTAATAAGTATGACATAGTAAATACATTGGGCGAGGAAAATATAAGAAAAACAGTTAAAACTGAATTCGAAAAATATTTAGAGGAAACTCCAGGATATCAAATTTCTAATGATATAAGTTATTTAGTAGATACTACTAATTTAAGCGAAGAAGAAATGATGGAAATATATTTGGATCAATATATTAAAGATATAAATTCTAATTATAAACGTGAGAAAAAAACCACTGAATTTTCATTTTATGTTGACGATACTGTAAAAGTATTTGCTAAGGATTTAAAAGAGTATAATGGTACAACATTACAATATGTAAGTATAATGCCAACAACAGAATCATTAGATTCATATATTAATAATATGAAAGCATCAGATATTAATGATATTATAAGCAACTTAAAAGAATTAAAATTAGAAAATTTTAAAGAAGGTGTTGTTACAAAGATAAGAGGATTTATTCCTAAATTCAAATTTGAATATCAATTGGATTTAGTTGGGGATTTAAAGAAATTAGGAATAACAAATGTTTTTGAAAAAGGAAAAGCAAAATTAGAAAATCTCTCATCTGATAAATCGTTATATATTAATGAAGCTGTTCATAAATCAAATATCGAATTAACTCAGGATGGAATAAAAGCTTCTGCTGCAACTCCTGCTGGTGGTTATGGAGCGGCAGGGGGCTTTGACTATTTATATGATGTTCCAGTAGAAGAAATTGATTTAACATTTGACAAACCATATATGTTTATTATTAGAGATAAAGAAACTAAAGAAGTTTGGTTTACAGGTACTGTTTATAATCCACTTTTATATTCTGAAGATACAACAAAAAATGGCTTTACTATTTATAAATATAGAGATTGGCACCAAAGATAATTTATTTTGAAGATAGTATAATAATTATCTTCTTTTTGTTATTAAAATATATTAATATGTGCTATAATACATATTGGTGGTTTTATGAAAGTTATATTTCTTGATATAGATGGAGTTTTAAATACTGAAGAAACATATATGGAGAAATCTACAGATTTAGATATAGATGTTTTTAGATTAGAATATTTAAAAGAAATAATAGATAATACAAAAGCTAAAATAGTATTAAGTTCGTCTTGGAGATATTTTTTTCATAAAGAAAATGATAAAAT
The DNA here is from genome assembly GCA_934167485.1 of uncultured Bacilli bacterium. Lineage (GTDB taxonomy): Bacteria > Bacillota_I > Bacilli_A > RF39 > UBA660 > UMGS1613. Next base: position 1,509 of record CAKPKL010000011.1, on the reverse strand, counting down.
TTTACCTAGAACTATTAGAGGTAAAGATTTATATGATTTGTTTAAAAAATATGGTATAGAAATTTATGATATCACCACTACAGATTTTTGTTTTAGAGAAGAACAGATAGATGATTATTTGAAAAATCATGACGTTGATAATTTTGTTATATTGGATGATGAAGTTTTTCATTTGAAAAAATATGAAAATACTAAACTTATTAAAACTAATTTTTATAAGAAAGATGGTTTACCACTTGGACTTTGTATGGAGCACATACCTTTAATAGAACAAAAATTAAAAGAGAATATAAAGATGAAAAAACTGATTAAATAATCAGTTTTTATATTACTATAGCGAACAAGTTTCCAGAACCTTTATTAACTAATTTAGTAAGTGTTTGTTGTAATTTGTATCTTGCATTTTCAGGTGTTAATGAAAGTTTAGCCTGGATACCTTCTTTAACTATATTATCTATACTTCTTCCAAATATTTCACTTTTCCATATAGCGCTAGGGTCAGTATCTTTATCTTTCATAAGATAATCTATTAATTGTTTACTTTGTAATTCAGATCCAATAATAGGCTCAAAAGTAGATTCTACATCAACTCTTATCATATGTATAGAAGGTGCAACTGCTTTTAATTTAATACCATAACGAGAACCTTGTTTAATAATTTCAGGTGTTTCTAATTTCATATCATTTAATGTAGGAGATGCAACTCCATATCCTGTTGTTCTAACCATTTTAAGCGCACTTTTTATTTGATCATATTCCACTTTAGCTTCATTGTAGTCTTGGAATAACATAAGAAGATCTGCTTTACTTCTAACATCTATTCCCATAGTACTTTTTAGAACTTCGTCATATAAACCATCTGGAGCTTCTAAATTTATAGTAACAATACCAGTTGAAGTGTCAACATCTGAAATATATGCTTTTTTAATATGTTCACAATCTGAAAAGTGATTAGTAATACTTTCTATATCCCTTAACTTATCAACTTCAATAACACTTTCTCTTATTTTTTCTATGTATTCAGACTTAAGTGAATTAGTTGGATTTAAGCAAGCTATCCAATCTGGCATATTTACTTTAACTTCAGTAACAGGGAATTCATAAAGTGATTCTCTAAGTACACTAAATACTTCTTTTTCAGTCATAGTTTCAATAGAAAGAGGAAGTACAGGTACTTGATAATCACTAGATAATTTTTCTGCCATTCTCTCAGTTTCAGGTAAGGTAGGATGTGCTGAATTTAATATTACTATAAATGGTTTACCTATATCTCTTAGTTCTTCAACTATTCGTTGTTCAGCTTCTACATAACTTGATCTAGATATTTCACCAAAAGAACCATCAGTAGTAACAACAATTCCTATACTAGAATGATCTTTTATAACTTTTTCAGTACCAATTTCTGCAGCCTCAACAAATGGTATTTCTTCATCATACCAGTATGACCTGTTTTTGTGATACCCATAAGTCTTTTTAAAAATTGCTCAAAAGCAACCTGTATTTTTCTTA
>CAKPKL010000010.1 GCA_934167485.1 uncultured Bacilli bacterium | reverse complement strand
TTTTAATTTATAAAATTTAACTATAACATCACCTCCATATATATCATTCTATTTTTTTTCTTGATTTCCTTTTTTTTTATGAAAAATTTATAAATGTTTTAAAATTTAAATTATAAATATAATTATTCTATGATTTTTATTTTTTCTATTGTTATAAATTTTAAAATAGTATATAATATATTTAAGAATAAGGAGGGTATAACATGGATAATAATTTGAGTAAAGAAATGGCTTATAAAATGGATGCTTACTTTAGAGCAGCTAATTATTTATCAGTAGGACAACTTTATTTATTAGATAATCCTTTATTAAAAAAACCATTAGAGAAAAAAGATATAAAAAGAAAGATAGTGGGACACTGGGGAACAGTACCAGGACAAAATTTTATATATACACATCTTAATAGAGTTATAAATAAATATGATTTAAATATGATTTATGTATCAGGACCAGGACATGGCGGAAATGCTCTTATTTCTAATACTTACTTAGAGGGATCATATACGGATGTATATCCTAATATAACTTTAGATGAAGAAGGAATGAAAAAATTATTTAAACAATTTTCATTTCCAGGTGGAGTATCTAGCCATGTGGCACCAGAAACTCCAGGTTCTATAAATGAGGGTGGAGAGCTTGGCTATAGTTTAGCGCATTCTTATGGAGCTGTACTTGATAATCCAGATTTAATTGTGGCTTGTGTAGTTGGTGATGGAGAAGCAGAAACTGGTCCTTTAGCGACCTCTTGGCAATTAAATAAATTTATAAATCCAAAAACTGATGGAGTAGTTTTACCAATACTACATTTAAACGGTTATAAAATATCTAATCCTACAGTATTTTCCAGAATATCTCCACAAGAGTTAAAATTTTTCTTTTATGGTAATGGTTATAGACCTATAATTGTTGAAATAGATGATTCTCTTGATGTTTATGAAACACATTCAAGAATGGCGAATGCTATGGACGAGTGTATTTCAATTATTAAAGAGATAAAGAAAGATGCAATAGAAAGAAATAATACAACACGACCTTTATGGCCTATGATTGTATTAAAAACTCCTAAAGGCTGGACTGGGCCTAAAATAGTAAAAGACAAAGAAATAGAGGGAACATTTAGAGCTCACCAAGTTCCTATAACAATTGAAGATAATTCAGATATTGAACTTTTAGAACATTGGATGAGAAGTTATAGACCAGAAGAATTATTTGATTCAACTGGTACTTTAAAGGAAGAATTAAGAGATTTATGTCCAAAGGGTAATAGAAGAATGGGATCAAATCCAGTCACAAATGGAGGTTTATTATTAAAAGAATTAAGAATGCCCGATTTTAGAAAATATGGTGTTAAAGTAAATAAACCTGGTAGTGTTGAAGCACAAGACATGATGGAGCTTGGTAAATTTATTAGAGATATAATAAAGTATAATGAAGATACTAAAAATTTTAGAATTTTTGGACCTGATGAGGCTATGTCTAATAGATTAAATCATGTATTTGAAGAAACTAATAGACAATTTATGGGTATTAGAGTATCAAATGATGAATACTTATCTTCATCTGGAAGAATAATTGATTCCATGCTTTCAGAACATACTAATGAAGGTATGCTAGAAGGGTATCTTTTAACAGGTAGACATGGCGTGTTTGATTGTTATGAGGCATTTATTAGAATAGTTGATTCAATGACAAGTCAACATGCTAAATGGCTAAAGGTAACAAGTGAGCTACCTTGGAGACAAAAAATAGCTTCATTAAACTATATATTAACTTCACACGTATGGCAACAAGATCATAACGGTTATACACATCAAGATCCTGGTTTCTTAAACCACTTAGTAACAAAAAAATCAGATATAGTAAGAATGTATTTGCCTCCAGATACTAATTGTTTATTATCTTGTTTTGATCACTGTATTAGAAGTAAAAATTATATAAATGTAATAGTAGCTTCAAAACATCCAAGACCACAATGGTTAACGATGGAACAGGCAGTAAAACACTGTACAAATGGAATAGGTATATGGGATTGGGCAAGCAATGATCAAGATTGTGAACCTGATTTAGTTATGGCATGTGCAGGAGATACTCCTACATTAGAGGCTCTTGCAGCAACTTCAATATTAAGAGAAAATTTTCCTGAACTTAAAATCAGATTTGTAAACGTGGTAGATCTAATGAGATTAGAATCAAATATGAAACATCCTCATGGACTTAGTGATGCTGATTATAATGCTTTATTTACAAAAGATAAACCAATTATATTTGCTTTTCATGGGTATCCATCTTTAATACATCAACTTGTATATAATAGAGATAACGATAATATACATGTTAAAGGTTATAATGAAGAAGGAACTATTACAACTCCATTTGATATGAGAGTACAAAACAAAATAGATAGATATAATTTGGTAATGGATGCGATAAAATATCTTCCACAATTAGGTAATAGAGGCTCTAGATTAATACAATGGTGTAAAGATAAATTAATTGAACATAATCAATATATACGTGAATATGGTGAAGATATGCCTGACGTAAAAAATTGGAAATGGAATAAGTAAAAATTATTCCTTTTTTATTGAATTCTTATTAATTAATTTGTTATAATAAAAAGGGTGTTAGAATGACAGATACAAATATTAAAATAATAGACCTTATAAAAGAAAACAAAACATTAAGAGAAATGTGTAAAATATTATCTATTTCTGAAAAACAATTATATGTAAGACTTAAACAAATAATAAATTATGGTTATCAAATAGATACTAAGTATTATTATGGTGGAGATATTAAGTATGAATTTTTAAGTCAAAAAAAATTAGAAGAAAATAAAGTAAAAATTCATATGTCAACAAGTAATAAAACTTTTAGAAGCATAGTTATATCTGATATGCATATTGGCAATATAAAATCAGATATAAATTTATTATGTAAAGTGTATGAGTATGCTGCAAAAAATGAGATAAGAACAATATTAAATTGTGGAGATAATATAGAAGGGGATTATACTCATGATCCTTTAAATTTAAAGGATATATATTCACAAATAGATACTTTAGTAAAAAAACATCCATATGACAAAAATATATTGAATTATATTATTTTAGGAAATCATGACCATCATTCATTAACTTCAGATGGATTAGATATTGCTGAAAGAATAAAGAAAGCAAGATATGATATTGTACCTATAGGACACGGTTTTGGTACTGTAGGATTAAAACAAGATAATATAGTAATGTTGCATAAATTACATGACAAGTTTGCTCCGTCAGTAGGAAATGATTCAAATTTAATTTTAACAGGTCATGGTCATATGATGAAAACAAAAGCCTATGAAAAATTAAATATATGTGTTCCATCCTTAAGTTATGTATCACCAGATAAGACAAAGGAAGTAATACCAGGTTTTATAGATTTAAAAATAGATTTTGAGAAAGGAAAAATGGAATTTATAGAAGCAAAGCATATGGTATTTATTCCTGATATATGTCAAGCAAGTGAATCTAGATGTAGAGTAAAGAAAATAAATTAAAAAATGTATTGTTTTTTAAATATAGATGTTGTATACTTAAGTGGAAGATAGGTAATATAGTTATAGTAAAATTTAAAAGGGAGGTGAATTTATGAAAAAAAATATAACAATAATAATATTATCAATTCTATTGGTTGCATCAATAGCACTTTGTGTTTATTTTAAAATAGATAATTCAAATAATACTGAATGTAAGAAAGATGTTAGTGAAGATAAAAATGAGCTAGATAATAAACAAGAAGAATCTGATAATATAAAATCAGATGAGCCAGATGATAATGTAGAAAATGATGTACCTACCCAAACAGTAATAGATGTAAATAAATATAAAATTACTGAAAACAGGTCAAATAGGCTACATATGTCATTGGATAAAGAGTATATTATCGAAGCAGATGGAAAAAAATTAAATGATAATTATGAAGGTACAATATATAATTATGAATTAACAGAAGATCATTTTGTGGTATTTGTCGCAGAAACTCCTTCAAGAATTAAAACTGTAATATATGATGTAATAACTGGTGAAAAACTACAAGAGTTTAAAGGTTTAATTGTTAAGTTTAAAAGTAATGATAATTTTATTTTAAGCAGTGCAATTACAGTGGTACAACCAGATTATTATATTTGGAATTATAAAAATAAATATTCGGCAATTGTTTTAAGTAAAGTGAGTCTTACAGAAGATAAAGAAGTATATTAATAATAAATAAAAAGATTAGTTGTTAAATTTAGCTAATCTTTTAGTTTATTTTTTTTTGATTGTTTGTTATAATAATCACGGTGATTTGATGAGGAAGACTGCAATAGTAACAGGATGCGCTAAAGGAATAGGAAAAAGTATTGCTCTAGATTTAGCTCGTGATGGTTATAATATAATAGGAACATATAATACTAGTTATGATGAGGTAATTAATTTAAAAAATCATATAGAAAACATTGGTGTAAATTGTGATTTATATAAAGTTGATTTATCTATCGAAGAAGATATAAATAATTTTTGTCAAAAGATAAATGATAGTTATAAAAATGTAGATGTGCTTATAAATAATGCTGCACTTTCTCTTGATTGTGAATTTAAAAATAAAACTAAGGATGAATTTATAAAAGTTTTAGAAGTTAACTTAATCGCACCTTTTCTATTAATTCAAAAATTAAATATAGCAGATGTTATTATAAATATAGCATCCACTGATGGGATAAATACATATACAGAATATAATGTAGATTATTCTGCATCAAAAGCGGCTCTTATAAATTTAACAAAAAGTTTATCTTTAATACTTAGTTCAAGAATTTATGCACTTTGTCCTAATTGGGTAAATACAGAAAGTGTAAGAGAAATGAATAGCGATTATTTAGAAGAGGAATTAAAAAGAGTAGGACAAACTAAATTGATTGAACCTAGTGAAGTTTCAAATAAGGTTTTAAATCTTATTTTATCTAATAAACCTAGTGGTAGTGTAATAGTTATGGAGGGATAATATGTTTGAATATATAAATAAATGTGAAGAGGCTATATCTAAAGAATTAAAGAGAGTAGATGAGGTAGTTTTAAAAAATAGTGAAAAAGTATTGAATGCTTTTAGAGAAGAAAATTTGAGTGAATATCACTTTAATAGTACAACAGGTTATGGTCTTAATGATTTAGGAAGGGATACTATAGAAAATATTTATTCTAGAATATTTAAAAGTGAAGATGCTCTTGTCAGAAGTCAATTTATTTCTGGAACACATGCGCTAACTGTTTCTTTATTTGGCGTATTAAGACCTGGAGATACTATGCTTTGTATAACTGGAACTCCATATGATACATTACATGAAGTAATAGGAATTGTTGATAATGATAGTTCTTTAAAATCTTTTGGAGTAAAATATGAGCAAATAGATCTAATTGATAGTGATTTTGATTATAAAAAAATATTAGATCGTGTTAAAGAAAATAATATAAAAGTTATTTATATACAAAGATCAAAAGGATATTCAACTAGAAAGAGTATTAATATAACAAAACTAGAAAAAGTAATAAGAGAAATAAGAAAAGTAAATAATGATTCTATAATAATGGTTGATAATTGTTATTGCGAATTTGTAACAGACAAAGAACCAATAGAATTAGGAGCAGATATTTGTGTTGGTTCTCTTATAAAAAATTTAGGTGGCGGTATTGCTCCTAATGGTGCTTATGTAGTTGGTAGAAAAGATTTAATTCATCTTATAGCAGAACGATTAACTACTCCTGGAGAAGGTAAAGAGGTAGGACCTAGCTTAGGAATGAATAAAAGTATTTTACAAGGATTATTTATGGCACCTAGTGTAGTTGGCAGTGCACTTAAAACAGCAATTCTTACAAGTTATATAATGGAAGAAAAAGGTTATGAAGTAGAACCTAAATATAATGATACAAGAGCTGATATTGTTCAAAACATAATTTTTAGAGATAAAGAAAAACTTATAAAGTATTGTCAAGGAATACAAATGGGATCCCCAATAGATTCAAATGTACTTCCAATTCCATCAGATATGCCAGGATATGAAGATCAAGTTATAATGGCATCAGGCGCATTTACTCAAGGATCCTCTATAGAGTTTTCTTGTGATGGACCTCTAAGAGAACCATATATTGCATATCAACAGGGTGGACTTACTTATGAATATGGTAAATTAGGATTAATAAAAGCAATAGAAATGCTAGAAAAATAGGAGATAATATGGCTAAAAAAGGTAAAATGGATATCTTATATGAAGATAAATATATAATAATTATCAATAAACCAGCACATTTACTTACTATATCTACAGAAAAAGAAAAAAATAGAACTTTATTTTCATATGTGTATGATTATTTAAAAAAGAAAAACAAGAATAATAAAGTGTTTATTGTACATAGATTAGATAAAGATACAAGTGGTATAATTATGTTTGCTAAAGATGAAAAAACTAAGTTTTATTTACAAGATAATTGGGATAGTTTTAAAAGAAATTATGTTGCAATAGTAGAAGGAAAAGTTAAAAATAAAAAAGGTGTATTAAAAAGTTATTTACAAGAAACTAAGACATTATATACATATTCAGTAAATGATAAAAATGGGAAACTTGCAATAACAGAGTATGAAAAAGTATTAGAAAATAATCAATATACTATGCTTAGTTTAAATTTAAAAACAGGTAGAAAAAATCAAATAAGAGTACAACTTTCTGATATGGGTAATCCAATAGTAGGCGATAAAAAGTATGGCGCTAAAAAAAATCCAATAAGAAGAATGGCATTGGTTGCGAACACTTTAGAATTTATTCATCCTAAAACACATGAAAAAATAGTAATAGATATTGATATACCATCATCTTTTATACAGTTATTTAAGTAAAATAATGTAAAGTAGTTATTGATTTTATTGATAATTACTTTTTTTGTTGCTATAATTATAAATAATAGGTGATAGCATGAATTTTAAAATTATTGATAATGGTAGAGAAATTATTTGTAATATTATTTTAACTTTTAGAGATGATAATAACGGAATTAATTATATTGTATACGAAGTAAATAATGAAATATATGCATCTAGATATATATTAGAAAATAATAATTATATATTAAATGATATAGAAGAAGAATATGAATGGAATTTGATAGATAATATGATAGAATCTAAAAGTAGGGGAATGGATTGAAATGAAGAGATTTGAAATATATTTAGATAATGATAATAGATTAAATATAGATGTATATTCTGATATTGAATCTGATTATGAATCAAAAAAATTTAAGGGTAAGGCTTGCTATGACGTAATAAAAAAAATATCAAATAATAAAGTATTAGATATTTATGAAAACCCAAATAAAAGTGATGTTACTCTTGAATATAATAATTATATAGTAACACTAAATGAATATGAATATTTGTTGGAAAAGTTAGGTATGAAACCTATAGTACTTAATATCGAAAATTTTTATGAAAATGAATCGTTAAAAAAAGTTAAATCAAAAAAAGTTGTAAGAAAAAACAAGTATACAAAGAGAAAATTAATAGCGACAGGTCTTGCTGCTATTGTGATTGGTACTATAGCAATTCCTAATTTAAAAAAATTATTAAATGGTAGTATTGATGTTACATCAACTAATTCAGTAAGTTATACAGAAGAAGATTATAATCTATTAAAGAAAATGATTTTGAGTACTAATGAAAATGAAGTTGTTAATACAAATAATGAAATAGAACAAAGTATACCTATGAATACTAGTGTTAATCATATTGTTATTAATTATGAAGATAGATCAAATACAAATAAGGCTAATAATACTAGAAATAATTATGGTTCTATTATAAATAAATATGCAAAAATGTATGGATTAGATTCAAAACTTGTAACGGCTATAGCTACACAAGAACGTGGGGAGCATTCTGCTACAATGGATAAAGGTGGAGCAACTGGTTTAATGCAAATACAAAATAGTGTTTGGGTTGGGCAAGATATTACTGCATATAACTTTAATACAAAATCAAAAGAAACTTTCAAGGTGACAAATTCCATGTTATCTGATTTGAATACAAATATTAAACTTGGTTGTATGGTACTTCAAAATGCTTTAAAAAATATGAATTACAATATACCTGCGGCTATTCAATGTTATAATATGGGCTATGGAAATATGCAAAAGATATTAAATAATTATTCAAAAATTACGGGAAAAGACAAAAATTCAATATTAAATGATACAGAAGATACTGGTTGGTTAGATTATAGAAATTTAATAAAAGTAGGAGATCAAAAATATTTAGAACATGTATTATCTTGGTATGGATCTGATTGTAATATAACAAGTGTAAATAATGCTGGAAATAAAGTTTGTATTAATATAAGCAATACTGCTCAAAAAAAGGTATATTGATTTGAAAATAATTGATATATCTTTTATTTTGTGTTACAATTAATATGTATAAAAATAGGAGGGTATTATGAATAAATTAAAAGGTTATTTATTGGTTTTAGTAATTATGTTTTTTTGCATGAGTAATGTTCATGCTTTTAGTGGTTCTACAGGAGTGATTACTCAAAATGGCACTTCAGTTGTTACAGATAGTTCATCAGGGTATGGATTAGCTGTTAAGGTGGCTGATAATAAGGCATATATATGTACAGCATATCACATTGACTCACCAGCCGGTCATAATATAAGTTGTACTTTGAACGACGATTGGGATTTAAAAACAAGAATGGGTGTAGCTGCAATTATTAATGTTGCTAGTAACAAATTTTCTATAACAGAAGTAACTAATGAATACTTCGCTGCCGAATTAGCAATTAATCAATTCCTTTACGAAAAAGATGGTGGAAAAGAGGCTAACAATCTTCCTGGTATAAATAATTTAGGCAGTTCGTATAAAACCTTATATAATACATATTTGACAACAGCTAGAACAGCATATGATAAAGATATAAGTTTTTCGTTTTCAATAGATACTACAGATTTAACATTCACTAGATCAGGCGATAATTATGTATCAAACACAGTAACAGTAACGTCTAATACTGGATATGATGTTTCAACTAATGTTGGTTCTATAGAAAAAAATGGTAATTCTTTTAAAGTTATAGTACCTGTAAGTTCAACCTCAATGGGTAATACAACTAATGTTAATGTAACTATTACTAGTGGAAAAGTTTCATATAATGTAGCAAGAAATTATACTTGTGGAAGTTATCAAACATTAACGCCTCCTGTAACTGAATCCGTAGAAATTAGTGATAAAAAATACGCTAATGGATCTATTACACGAGAATTGTCAAAAATTAAAGTTAATAAAGTTGATGCAAAAAATAAAAAAATTAAAGATGCACAATTTATGTTACAAACAGAATCTCAATACAAAAATAATGTAAATGGAGTGGTTAAAGTAACTGATGGAACTAATGATTTGGTTTTTGATAATTTAACTGCAGGAAAGTACTATTTAAAAGAAATTAAACCTGCTGATGGTTATAATGAATATACTCAAATTATAACTGTTACTATAGATGATGCTGGGCAGGCTTATGTAAATGTAAAAAAATTAGATAATAATACTATAAAAGTTACAAATACAAAAACAGAAACAAAAATAAGCAAAATAAATGCTGTAGATGGAAAAGAACTACCAGGAGCAACATTAGAGATATTAAATGAAAAAAAAGAAAAAATGTCATGTACTATATTAGATAAAGATGGGAAAGAAAAAGTATTAGATGAATGTAGTTGGGTATCAGGAGATACACCTGTAACAATTATTGGATTAAATAAAGGAAAGTATTATTTAAAAGAAACTATAGCTCCAGAAGGATTTGTATTAAATCAAGAAATGGTTGAATTTGAGGTTACTGCAAATGGAACAACTGGTAAAGTTGAAATGAAAAATGAACTTATCGTAGAAGTCCCTAATACATTAAGTACGAAATCTGCTATGTTAGTTGCAATAGCTATGTTTGATATTGCTCTAGGTATAGGAATTCTAGTATATGTTAAAAGAAATAGAATTGAAGAATAATGGTGATAGAATGAAGAAAAAATTAATTATTGCCACAATACTTTCTTTATTAGTTTTTAATAGTAAGGTTATGGCTTTTACTGTTAGATCATCTAGTACAGAAAAATATACTAATGGTCAGGAAGTTTCAAAAAAATATGACGATGATAATACTATATATTATTGTACTGGAGGACTTACTGTTTATGGTCCGCCTACAAGTGGTGCTGATTATTTTGAAATAGCTGGATTAACTGATGAACAAAGGGTAATACTAGCAAGTATAATTGGTTTAGGTTCTGGTTCAAATTTTAGTATGGAAAATTATTTTAATACTGAAGTTGCGATAAATTCATATTTGGGTAAAAATTTAGGAAATGCTCCAGCTATAGCAGGAACAACAATAATAAATTCTATAGAATCAAGCGAAAATACTTTAATATATAGAAGTACATTTTCACCTTCACTACAAATGGTGAGTGGTGAAAGTTTAGGTTCTCTTGATTTCTTTATAGATGGAGATTATTATAGAACTAATAATATGAAAATAGTAGGTGCTTATATAGAGTCTACAACATTAAGCAATGCAAGTGTTACAGGTGTAACAGGATTAGAAGTAGTGGGATCAATTGATAATTTCTATATAAGAGTTCCTAAAATTAATTTAACAAAAAAAAATACAGTTAATCTAAGTATAGATTTGAAACAAAAAGCTTATAGATATGCAACAGAATATAAAACTAATGCTACAGGTGGAACAGATAGTAATGGACTTACTATAACTTATCAAAATGTAATAACAGATAATAAAACCAATCAAAGAACAGCAAATGTTAGTTTATCTGGTGTCGTGGGAACGACACAGTTAAAAGTAATTAAATTAGATCAAAATGGCAAAGCACTTGCTGGTGCTAAAATAAGAATAGAAAAAGAAGATAAAAGTTATAGTGAAGAATTTATAACAACAAAAAATCCAATAGAATTAGTAGGTCTACCTTTTGGAAAATATACAATTACTGAATTATCTGCTCCAGATAAATACGTTTTAGATAATAAACCACAAGAAGTAACTTTTACAGAAAATGACTTAATAAAAACAGTTACGTTTAAAAATAATTTTAATAAGACTGTTATTAGTAAAGTTAATGCCGTAGATGGAAAAGAGCTACCAGGTGCTACTTTAGAAGTGTTAAATGAAAAAAAAGAGAAAATGTCATGTACTATATTAGATAAAGATGGAAAAGAAAAAGTATTAGATGAATGTAGTTGGATATCAGGTGATAAACCTATAACAATATTGGGACTTTTGAATGGTAAGTATTACTTAAAAGAAACTATAGCTCCAGAAGGATATACTTTAAATCAAGAAATGGTAGAATTTAATATAAATGGTAAAGATGAAATTGTTAATGTTAAGATGAACAATGAATTAATAGTGGAAGTACCAAATACATTAAGTTCTAAATCAGTATTGTTATTATCTATTGCTATGTTTGATATTGCTTTAGGTATAGGGGTTTTAGTATATGTCAAAAGGAATAAAATTGAAGAATAGTACAGTATTGTTAATAGGCATACTATTAATTGTACTTGGTGTTGCTTTTGGGTTATATGAGTATTTTTATGAAAGAAAAAATAATGCATTTTCTGAAATGAATATAATGCTTTATGAAAATGAAAAACCCAAAAATATTGATAAACAAGATCAAAGTACAAATATAGATGCTAATAATAGTGAGGATACTCCAAAAGAAGATGATAATAATCAAACAAATAGTGTAGATACAAATTATAATTATATAGGAGTTTTAGAAATACCAAAAATAAATTTAAAGAGAGGTTTTTTAGATTTAAATTCAAGATATAATAATGTAGATTATAATGTAACTTTAATTAAAGGTTCGACATTTCCTGATAATGAAAATAGTAGTTTAATTTTAGCTGCTCATTCAGGAGTTTGTTCTATATGTTATTTCAATAATTTATTTAATTTATCATTTGGTAATCAAGCTTATGTATATTATAATAACATTAAATATATATATAGTTTAGTTGATATATATGAAGTTGATAAAGTAGGTACAGTAACAATTCATAGAGATTATAGTAAAAAAGGTTTAGTACTTATTACTTGTACAAGAAATAGTGATACTAAACAAACTGTGTTTATATTTGAATTAATAAATCAAGAAGAATATTAAAAGAGGTGAGATTATGCAAAACTTTTCATTAATAGAAAAATTAAGAATATTAATGAATTTAGTATTATCTTCACCTCTTTTTTTATGTTGCATAATGTTAGCAATCGCTCTTTTAATATTTTTTATTATAAATATTAAAAAAGATAAAAAAATTAATAGTTGGATGTTTTTGAGTATTATTTTACTTATAATTTTAATATTATTAATAGCGTACAATGATGTATTTTTAAGTTTGATAAATGATTTTTTAGATGCTGTATTTATGGCATTATACTTCCCAAATTTAGCGGTATATATGAGTATATTAATAATATCAAATTTTACTTTGATATATTCATTATTCAGTAGAAAAACAATTAAAATAAACAAAATAATAAATGTTATAAGTACTATTATATTAGATGTGTTTTTAATACTAATAATTGATACAGTTAGTAAGAATAATATTGATATAAATGATTCGTTAAAAATTTATTCAAATACAACATTACTTGTTTTATTAGAACTTAGTACAGCTATTTTTACATCTTGGATACTTATAAAATTGTTTATATCAGCAAAATTAAAATTGAAAAAATATGATAAAAAGACATATCCCAAAATGCCTGATATAATATTTGATGATAATAATTTTAATATAAAATAATCAAATCGATTATTTTTTTGTTCTATAATAAAAAATATGATATAATAATTAATCAATAGGTGATAGTATGATTATTAACGGTGTTGAATTGGATGAAAATTCTGTTATTGGTACAAGTGATAAATTTCTTCATAAACATAATAATTTTTATATAACAGATGAACAAGTAAACATATTAAAAAAATATGATATAGATGTAGACAAATATATAAATATAGAAGAACTTATGTATGTGATAGAAGAGTACTTAAATGATTCATATGATGAATTAAGCGATTTAGAGTGGGTTTCAGCTAATTTAAGTGAATATAATTATTATAATAATACAAATAAGTAGTATGGGGGTATTTATGGATATAGCTATAAGAATGCAAAAAATTGAATTAGGAAATGATAGGATTGTTTTTAAATCAATTGGAATTATAAAAGGAACATATGATAAAAATGAACAAATATTTTATGATGAATTAGATTTTCAATATAGTGTTATTGATGGAACTAGTATGTATGAAGAAAATTATTTTTGGGCACCAATATATTTAGAAGATCTTAAAGAGGAATATGAATCTTATTTGTCTGAAGAAGAAATATTAAACGAGTATTTATCAGAACATATTAACTGTTATTATCTTGGTTATTTTGATGAGATATTAGGAAAGATAAAAACAATAAAAATAGATTTTGATAGACTAGAAGAAACTTTATCTAATCCAAAAGAAAACACTGAAGAAACAATAGAATTTGATTTAGAAAAAAACGAAAAATTTGTTTTTGATTTAAAAAGTTTATTAAGTTTAAAAGACTATGAAAATATAGAAGATGTTAGAAATTTTATAGATCAATTAATAACATCTGGTGAATATGTAAAAAATACTGTTAAAAGTATAGAAAATTCTCAAGATAGAAGTCTTTTTGAGATGGATGATTCTAGAGTAGTGGAAGAAGAACCAAAACCTAAAAAAGTAATCAAAAAAGAAGAATCAAAAAAATTTAATTTAAAAAATATGAGAGATTTTGTGTTAAAAGAAATAGTAGCTCAAGATGAAGCTGTAAAAAGTATAACAACTACTATAATGAAAAATATGGAAGCAACTAATCCAAAAATGAAATCACATATTTTAATTATGGGACCAACTGGAGTAGGAAAAACAAGTACAATTGAACTTATATGTAAATATTTGGATGTGCCTTTTTGTAAGGTTGATTCAACAAGTTATACACAAACAGGATATGTTGGTAGAAATACTGATGAAATATTACAAAAGTTAATCTATGCTGCAAATTATAACATATCAAAAGCTCAAAAAGGCATAATAGTAATTGACGAAATAGATAAAAAAGCAAAAGGTGATAAAGATTCTATAGCCACTACAGCAGTGCAACAGGCTTTATTAAAGTTAACAGGTAGAGGCTTGGTTGAAGTAGATATAGATTATAAAGGTTCAAAGTCCACTATTGATTTTGATACATCTAACCTTACAATAGTATTTACTGGTGCATTTGAAGGAATAAATAAATTGAATAAAAAAGATTATATAAAACATATTGGATTTATAAATGATTCTAAAGAATCAAAAGAAGAAGATAATAAAATAACAACAAATCTTTTAACACAATATGGTTTAATTCCAGAGCTTATAGGACGTATAAAAAAGATAGTAGTACTCAATCCTTTAAAACAAAAAGATTATGTACAAATATTAAATTATTCAAATAACAGTCCAATTAAAATAAATAAAGAATTTTTTGAACTAGATAAAGGTATTAAAGTAACATTTACAGATTCATTTAAAATAGAAGCTGCAAAGAAAGCTGAAGAATTTAATTTAGGTGTAAGAGGTTTAGATAGGGCTGTTGATGATGCTTTAGAAGATGCCATGGAAAGAGTATTAAACAATGAAAAAATTAAAGAATTAAAATTTACTAAGAGTACAGTAAATAATCCTAAAAAGTATTACAGTAATTAACTGTAATATTTTTTTATAAAAAAAGGAAATAGAAAAGTATTACAGTATCATATATATAGGAGGTGTAGTATTGAATATATTGATAACAATCACAAAAATAATCTTAATAGAATAAAAATAAATAGATTAAACAAAAAATATATAAAAAAAGAATTTATAGAAAGCAACTATATATTATCAAACATAAATGGATATTCTTTAGATAAAGAACAAAGAATTGCAGTAATAACAGATGAAGTAGCAACCCTGATAGTAGCAGGTGCTGGAGCAGGAAAAAGTCTCACTATGATAGGAAAAATTAGATATTTGATAGAACGAAAAAACATCAAAGAGAATGAAATACTTTGTATTACTTTTACAAGAGATGCAGCTTGTAATTTAGAAAAGAACATTAAAAAAAATTATAATTATAATATAAAAGTATATACTTTTCATGCTTTGTCACTTGAACTTATTAAAGATAAAAAGGTAACAATATCAGAAAACTATACTTTAGAATATATAGTTGATGAATATTTTAATTTAGTTAAATATAACAAAGAAATTAAATATAAAATAAAACAAATATTATGTATGATAGATACACCTTATAAAATAATATTAGAATCTAAAGAATTACAAAAATTTAAAAGAACAATAATAACATTTATAAACTTATTTAAAACTAATAATTATAAAATAGATTATTTTTTAAAGATAAATAAATATAAGAATATAATGTTAATTATAATAGATATATATTATTTATATGAAGAAGAATTAAAAAGTACAAATAGTATAGATTTTAATGATATGATTACCATGGCGACAGACTATGTAAAAGAAAATGAAATAAAAAAATATAAATACATAATAGTAGATGAATACCAAGATACATCATATATAAGATATTTACTACTAAAAGAAATAATAAACAAAACACAAGCTAAAATAATATGTGTTGGGGATGATTATCAATCAATTTATAGATTTAATGGTTGTAATTTAAATATGTTTTTAAATTTTAAAAAATATTTTGGATATTCAAAAATACTAAAAATAAATAATACTTATAGAAATAGTCAAGAACTTATAAATGTAGCAGGTTCATTTATTATGAAAAATAAAAGACAATTATATAAAAAATTAAAAAGTAATAAAAGAATAGACAAGCCTATTAAAATATTTTATGGTAAAAGTTTAAATAAACTATTAGATGAAGTGTTAAAAAAACATAAAAACATATTAATACTTGGTAGAAATAACTTTGATATAAATAAATATTTTAATATTGATAAAGAAGGTTATTTTATATATAAAAATACACAGATTAGGTATTTAACCATGCATGCTTCTAAGGGATTAGAAGAAGAATGCGTTATATTAATAAATTTAACTAATGATACATTGGGAATACCTTGTAAATTGGAAGATGATAAAATATTAAAGTATGTTAATAATAATGTAGATATATATCCATTTGAAGAAGAGAGAAGATTATTTTATGTAGCTTTAACTAGGACAAAAAGTGATGTATATTTATTGGTTGATAAAAATAACCCTTCTATATTTGTTAGTGAATTAATAAAATATAATAGTAAGTATATAGAACACATTTAGTTTACAATTTATACCAAATTTAATTGATTTTTACTAAATGTTACCTATATATTACTAAAAATATAACAAAATGCGATATTTGCTCAATTTGACATCCATAAATAAAATATGATATGATAGATTTGCTTTTCCGAAAAAGAAGAGGTGTTAATGTGAAAGCAAAACTGAAATTACTTGTAGCAACTACATTTGTTACAGTAATGTTATTAAATGCATATTTAATTAATTTGAATGCAAGTTCTAATAGAACTATACGTGCTAATGGAACTAAGTCCACAGCTAATTATGTTGATTTAAATAATAGAATAGCTTTTAAAGAAATTGAACAAGAACAAAATGAAGAAGTAGTAGAAGAAATAGAAGAAGTAAAAGATGAACCTATATTATATGAGGGAAAAACATTGGAAGAAGTAAGTTCATTATTAAATGTACATTTAGGTTCTACTTTAACTGGTAAAGGGGATTTAATAGCTAATTATTCCATACAAAAAGGAGTAGACCCTTATTTAGCAACCGCTATTATTTTACAAGAAACTGGTTGTAAATGGGGATGTAGTTATTTAGTAAATGCTTGTAACAATGTAGGTGGACAAAAAGGAACTGGTTGTGGTAGTTATAGTTACTTTGAATCATTAGATTCAGGTATTATGGCATTCATAGATAATATATATAACAATTATGTTAGTTATGGATTACTTACAGCTGATCAAATGAATCCTAAATATGCAGAAGACCCAAATTGGTCTAATAATGTAAATAGATATATAGAAATATTAAAGGCACAATAATGTGTCTTTTTTGTTCATAAAAATATAACTCGTCCATATATTTTACTATGGAGGTTTATATGTATAATGGACTATCAGAAGAAGAAGTAATAGAAAGTAGAAAAGTTAATGGTAGTAATGTATTAAGTAAAGTAAAGAAAGATAGTTTTTTTAAATTATTAATAAGCACTTTAGGTGATCCTATAATAAAAATACTATTAATAGCACTCGCTATAAAAACAGTTTTTTTATTTAAAAATTTTGATTGGTATGAAACAATAGGTATAGTTTTAGCAATCCTTTTAGCGTCTTTAATATCTACAATATCTGAATATGGTAGTGAAAAATCATTTGAAAAATTACAAGAGGAAGTATCAAAAATAAATTGTAAAGTAATAAGAAATGGAATAAAAAAAGAAGTACCTATAGAAGATGTTGTAGTTGGTGATATAGTAAGTTTAGAGACAGGAGATAAGGTTCCTGCAGATGGTGTACTTGTTAAAGGATCTATAAGTGTAGATGAATCTAGTTTAAATGGAGAAACTAAAGAAGCATATAAGGATGCCTGTATAAATCTTAATTCATGTAATAGTAAAAATATTGTTTATAAAGGTAGTGTAGTTTATAGTAATACTGCACTTATGAAAGCAACTAAGGTAGGAGAAAATACTTTTTATGGAAAAATAGCTTTAGAATTACAAGAAAAGCAACCAGAGACTCCTCTAAAATTAAGATTAAGAGAACTTGCTAAATTCATAAGTAAAATAGGTTATGTGGGTGCATTTTTAATATTTTTTTCATATTTATTTAAAGTAATAGTAATAAATAATAATTTTAATATTGATAGTATTATAAATACAGTAACTAATTTTCCTATAATAACAGGATATATTCTTTATGCACTAACTCTTTGTGTAACAATAATAATAGTTGCTGTACCAGAAGGTTTACCTATGATGATAACTTTAGTACTATCTTCTAATATGAAGAGAATGTTAAAGGATAATGTGCTTGTTAGAAAACTTATAGGGATAGAAACAAGTGGGAGTTTAAATATATTATTTACAGATAAAACAGGAACTCTTACCAAAGGAATTTTAGAAGTAGTAGATATTATAAATGGAGATTTAAAGTCGTTTAAAAACGAAAAAAGTTTGTTAAACAACAAAAAATACTATGATATTGTTAAATTATCTTGTGTAGGTAATAATGCTAGTGCATACAACGAATCTAAAATAGTTGGAGGTAACATTACTGATAGAGCACTCTTATCATTTTTTAAAAATGATAAAAAAATAATAAAAAAAGATAAAGTAATTCCTTTTGATAGTAAATTAAAATATTCTATAACTAGAATAGATAATGTTAATTATATAAAAGGAGCAGCTGAAATATTAATAAAAAAATGTACTACTTATTATGATTTAAAAGGCAACAAAAAAATAATTAATAATGTAAAAGTGTTAGAAAACAAAATTAATGAGTATACTAAATGTGGAATTAGAGTTTTGGTTCTTGCTACATATAGAGGTGAAATATCAAATATAAATTCTTTAACACTCGTAGGTATAGTTCTTATAAAAGATGAGGTAAGAAAAGAAGCTATAGAAGGTGTTAAAATGGTAAGTAATGCTAATATAAAGACAGTTATGATTACGGGTGATAATAAAGATACTGCAATATCTATAGCACGCGAGGTAGGAATTTATAAAGATTATGATATAGTTCTTACAAGTGATGAATTAAATAAATTAAGTGATGAAGAATTAAAAAAAGCTTTACCAAATTTATCTATAGTAGCTAGGAGTTTACCAAGTGATAAGAGTAGATTGGTTCGTGTTAGTCAAGAATTAAATCTAGTTGTAGGAATGACAGGAGATGGAGTAAATGATGCTCCAGCACTTAAAAAAGCTGATGTTGGGTTTAGTATGGGTAGTGGAACAGAAGTTGCTAAAGAAGCAAGTGATATAGTAATACTTGATGATAATTTTATGTCAATATCAAAGTCCATATTATATGGAAGGACTATATTTAAAAGTATAAGAAAATTTATAATTCTTCAATTGACAATAAATTTATGTGCACTATCTTTATCAATAATAGGACCTTTTATAAACATAGAAATGCCAATAACAGTTATACAAATGTTATGGATAAACATGGTAATGGATACACTTGCAGGTTTAGCATTCTCATTTGAACCACCTCTTATAGAATATATGAATGAAAAACCAAAGAAAAAAGATGAATCTATAATAAATAAATATATGTTAAATGAAATATTTTTTACAGGTATATATTCCTCACTTATATGTATATTATTTTTAAAACTACCTTTTATTAAGACACTATTTAGAAGTGATCCAAATGATAAATACTTGTATACTGCATTCTTTGGATTATTTATATTTATAGATATATTTAATAGTTTTAATGCAAGAACACATAGATTAAATTTGTTTGCTAATATATTAAAAAATAAAATATTTATCTTAATTATACTTTTTGTTGCATTAGTTCAAATATTGCTTATATATTATGGTGGAACAGTATTTAGAACATCAGGTCTAACAGTATTCGAATTTGAGATTATGTTACTTTTTGCCTTTAGTGTAATTCCATTTGATTGGTTGAGAAAAATAATTTTAAAGAGAAAAAATTTAAATACTGGAGTTTGACAATAATAGAAAATCGTGTTAGAATACACACTTGAAGTGGGTGATGTGTGTGAAAAAAGTTATAATAATTTTAATACTTACTTTATTCTGTTTTGGATGTGGAAAAGAAGATAAAAATGTAACAATAAATATATATGATAATAGAACAAATAAAGAAGAGGTAAAAGAAGAAATAAAAGAAAAACAAAAAGATGAAGTAGATACTAAGCAAAAAGAAATAGAACAATCTAAAGAACAAAAAAATGTAGATGTAAATGAGACACAAATAATAGAAAGTAAAACTCAAGAACAAGAAAATAAAAAAACATCAAAAATTAAAGAAAAATATAATCAAGCAAAAAATTGGTATAATGAAAACAAAGATGAGTTGAAAGAAACTTCAAAAGAGATTCTAGAAGAGGATAAAAATACAATAACAAATATTAAAGATAAAGCAAGTTCTTGGTATAATGAGAATAAACAAGAATTGGTAGAAAACGCTAATGAAATTTACTATAATGATAAAGAAACAATAACAAATATATATAACAAATTTAAAAAAAGTGAATAATATACAAAATTTTCCTCATATTATAAAGGGAGGGAAATAATGAAAAAAATATTATCAATATTAAGTATAGGTTTAATACTTACAGGTTGTTCTCTTGGTAAAGATATGCGTAATACTCCAACAAAACAAGTCGAAACTTACTTGAATCAATACCAAACATTAGATTCAAATGTATTAACTAAGTTAGATTCTTTAGTAGATCAAGAAGAATTATTTGATGATGATCAAAAAATAACATATAAAGATATATTAAAAAAACATTATCAAGATTTAACTTATACTATTAAAGAAGAAACTGTAAATGGAGATAAAGCTACAGTAGAAACAGAAATAGAAGTAAATGATTATACAAAAGCTTTAAAAGAGGCAGAAAATTATAGAACAACTAATGAAAAAGAATTCTTAGGTGATGATAATAAATTTGATGAAACAAAATTTAATGACTATAAATTAAATTTATTAAAATCAAATAAAGAAAGAGTTAAATATACAATTTATTTTTCATTAACAAAAGTAGATGGTGAATGGAAATTAGATGATTTAACAGATTCAGAAGAAGAAAAAATACTTGGAATTTATGAATACTAGAAAATATCTAGTATTTTTTTAAATTTTATATTATAATTATTAAGGTGGATAATATGAGTAAAAAGACGTTTAAAACTCTTGACGAACAAATAGATATATTAAAATCAAGAGGACTAGTGATAACAGATCTAGAAAAAACAAAAAATATACTACTTAGAGAAAATTATTTCTTTATAAGTGGATATAGACATTTATTTATGAAATCTTGGAAAGATTCAAACTTTATACCAGGTACAACATTTGAAGAATTGTATGCAATGTTTGTATTTGATAGAAGAGTTAGAAATATATTTTTTAAAAATTTACTTATAATAGAAAATAATATGAAATCCTTAATAAGTTATCAATTATCTAAAAAATATGGTTTTAAAGAAAAAGATTATTTAAATCCTAAGAATTTTTCTAAAGATCCAATAAAAATAAGACAAGTACATGATGTACTTAATAAAGTAAAAAGGCAAATTAGAGTAAATGGAAAACAACATTCAGCTACAATGCACTATATTACTAATTATGGTTATATACCATTATGGATCTTAGTTAAGGTATTATCATTTGGTATAGTAAGTGAATTATACAATATATTAGATGAATCCGATCAATCAGTTATAGCAGGTATATATAATATAGATGTTGAAACGTTATCAATATATTTAGCTATACTTTCTAATTATAGAAATCTTTGTGCACATGAAGATATATTATATGATCATAGAACTCAAAAGGTTATACCAGATACAAGATATCATTATTTACTTAATATAGATATGACAGATGATGAATACAATTATGGTAAAAATGATTTATTTTCAGTAGTTATTATAATGAAACAAATGTTAACAGAAAATGAATTTAGAGAATTTATAAATGAAGTAGGATATGAATTAGACATGTTAGAAGGTAAGACAAATATATTACCAATAAGCTGTTTTTTAAATAAGATTGGATTTCCAGATAATTGGAGAGATATTATTAATTTAGATTAATGTATTGGTCAAGTCGAAATAGACAATTGATATAATATAGTTCAATAATTGATTATATTAATTTAGTTTACCATTACATGCATATTGACTAGTAGGATAAGAAAATATATAATTTAGATAGTAAAATATAGGAGGATAACATGAAAAGAAATGGTTTTACTTTGATAGAGTTATTAGCAGTTATAGTAATACTAGCTATAATCGCACTAATCGCAACCCCAATAGTATTAGATATAATAAAAGATACAAAGGAGTCAAGCTTACTTAGAAGTGCAGAATTTTATATAAGTGCAGTAGAAAACTCAGTAGCAAAAGAAAAAATGAAAGATGCAACATATAATCCTAATACATGTAAAATAGAAAATAAGAAATTATATTGTGATGGAAGTACCGAAGAGTTAAAAGTAGATGTAGAAGGAGAAAAGCCAGAAAGTGGAAATATAACATTTTCAAATGGTGATATAAAAGATGTAACATTAAAATATGAAGAAGGAAAAACAATAGTAAAAAATGCACAGGGTAAATTAGTGTATACAACAATACCAACCCCAAAATCATTTAGTGAAGATTCTTGGGAAACAATAGTAGCAAATGTAAAAGCAGGAAATACAAGCGCATATAAAGTAGGAGATACAAAAGAAATAGCACTTACAGGATTTACAAATACAGAAGAAAATAGTAATGGATTATATACAATAAGAGTAGCAAACAATTCCACACCAGAAGAATGTAATACGGAAGGCTTTTCACAAACAGCATGTGGATTTGTGATAGAATTTGTAGATATAATAACAACTCATGCAATGAACTCAAGTAATACTAATGTAGGCGGATGGCCAGCAAGTGAAATGAGAACATATGTAAATAATGATATATATAATGCATTGCCAGAAGGTTTAAAAGAAAATATAATAAATACAAAAGTAGTATCAAGTCATGGTTCTACAGATGGAGAGACAAATTTCACATCAGAAGATAAAATATACTTATTATCAACAAAAGAAGTATGGGGAAAAGAAGGAACAACTAATACAATAGATTATGATACAGCAGAAGCAGAAACAAGACAATTAGATTATTATAAGGCAAATGGAGTAACAACAGCAAGTTCTTCAGGAGCAATTAAGAACTATAATGGAAGTTCAACAATTTGGTGGTTTCGTTCTGCTGATCTCGAAAGGACTGACTCTTTCTGCGGCCAGCATGGCACTGACGGTTGGATCATGGACTCTGCTTCTAGTACCTATGGCGTGGCTGTGGCTTTCCGAATTTAGTATCGATTAAAAACATTTGGTAGATGAGCTCCGAACGAGAGTGAGGACGATACGAATGTTTTTAAAATAATAATATTTTTTTAAAAAAATATAGAAAAAAATTTTTGGAGGGAAATATGAGTATACCAAAATTTAAAAGAAAACCAAGTGGATTAGATTATGTAGATAATGCTTTAGAATTACAAAAAGAAATTATGAATTTGGCCTCTAAGTTATCTGCTAGATGGGCCAGAATATATCAACAACCAATTGATAGAATGGCCTGTCTACAAGCGGATTTAATAAATATGGCTAATAGTATATCCGACAAAGTATGAAGATTTTGTTACTAGAAGATGGTTAATAATAATGTCAAGAGCAACTCTCACTGCGCTTGAGAAAAGAGTGATGGATATGGTTAGAGTACTCTATATGAATCCTTCAAAATGCTTTTCTAGAAAGAATAATAAAAATTATACAAAAGTGAAGCTATTAAAATGTTGGATAATACGCTTGAAGAATTAGGCGTTAATTATCAAAGACAATATGATTTAATAAAAGGTGTATTAATTTCAGATAAAAAGAAATTTGATAAATTAAAAAAACTGAATATTAGTATTGAAGAGATAGAAAAAAATCATTTTATGCGTATAGATATATGATATGAAAGTAAGTATTTAAAAAAATCATTAAACATGATTTTTTTCTTTTTTTATTTTAATACAAATAACAGTTATTAGAGTTAATGTAAATATTGTAGTTATAATAGGTAATATTTTAAGTACTACTTCATCAAGTAAAGTAGTTTTAAATGAAAGTAATATAGCTCCTATTATTGATATAATAAATAAAATATAGTACAAAATGTTTTTATTTTTAATGTTTAATATTGAACTTGTGTTATCTGCTATAAAATATGTAACAATTACAAGTGACATAAATATATCAAATAACAGTTGCATAACTAATATACTTTCTACTCTTGATGTAACACCAATTATTGATATATATTTTAATGTATGAAATATTGGATATTCAAATAGTTCTGCTAATTCATAACCAAATATTGTTATTGTTGTAAATATTATACCTAATATAGTTAAAGCGCTAAGTATATAAGATAGCATTAATGTTTTTTTTATTTTTGGCTTTTCAATATTATTATTTGGTATTGATAATAGTGGAAATATTACTATTGTATTATAAGCAAAAAAGGAATTGATAGCTGTTAGATATTCTGTTGGTTTTGAATTTAGGATCGGTTTTAAGTTTTCTAAATTTAAATTGGGAATTAAACCTATAAAGATAATTATATAAAGTATTATACTTAAATAAAATAGTATCACACTTGTTCTTGTGATTGTTTTAATACCTTTTGAAAGTACATATATAGCTACTATAGCAAATGTTATAGCTATAGAATACACTGGAGTTTTAGATAAAAATTGACTTTGTATAAATATACTTATATTAAATAGATTTAGTATAGCTAGAGTAAGTGCGAATAGGGATATTATGGATATTAATAATATACTTATTTTTTTTGAAAATAAAGTTTTTAATTTTTCTGCTATAGTTAAGTTTTCTTTGTATTTAGAAATATAATTAATTATAAGTATGTATGCTATAGCAGGTATTATACTTAATATGGGTGCAATCCAACTATCTTGTCTTAATGCATTTATTAAACAATCAAATGTACCTCTAATTAAGAAAGCTCTTGTCATAAAGAAACTAAGTGTACCATATTCAAAGTTAGTTAATTTTTTCTTTATCATAAATTTCCTCCAAACTATTCTTTGCAGTCATTTTGTTTTTAAATGTTATATTACATTTCATATTTACTTTAATATCTTCTAAATTATTATCCCATTCTTTTTTAACTTTATTAAAATAATTAGGGTATTCTCTATAAAAATCTAATCCAAATCCAAATATATCTGTTTTATTTTCTATTGATTTTTTAATAGCTTTATTTGCAAACTTTTTAATTTCTTTACACGCTTTACTTTCTAAATAACTTATTTCTTTAGGGTTTTCTAGATCAAATTTACCATTTACTTCTATTATTCTAGCTTCACCTTTAAAATTTAAGTTCATAATTGGTTTATCATTTTTTAATGTAGATGTTCGACTTGACTTAAAATATGTTGTATCAGCTATTATATATCCATCATTGTTTTCCACTTTTAGATACATTTCATCTATTCTGTTATTAATAATATTAATTCCTAAACTTTCTTTATGATTAGTAAAATCAACTAATTTATCACCTTTAAATATTGCTATTGTTCCAAGTTTAGTATATGCTTCTGGTTCACTGTGTTCTAAATTTTCTTTTTTCTCACCATCTTTAACACTTCCTTTTATTTCAATAGTATTAATTACAGGGTTCACACCGTTTCTTAATACTATAGAAAGTATGTCATTAAAATTAGTTTTAGCTATGATACCTTGTAGTTTTGTTGTAGAACTTAGGTTATCTGAAATATTTTGAGATGGAAAATTAGTAAGTGGTGTCATTACTTTTAATGTATCTTTAGCTTTACAATCTTTAGCTATAACTATATAGAAATTTTTACCCATATTTGAATATCTTAGAAAAAAATCTAAAGGTTCACTAATACCATCTTTTGCAATTTCTTCTGATAATACTACTATTGAAAAAGAACCAAAATATAATTCTTTTGGCGAAATTAGCCCTATATCTTTAGTAGCAGCTACTATTGAGTCCCCACGTCCCGTATAAACTACAACATTTGGCTTAGAGCTTGTTTCACTTGAACTTGTTTTGGATGAATTAGAAATTAATATACTAACTTCATATTCATCATCAGATTTATCAATTGCAATTCCAGATATTATTGAATAATCGTTTAATTCTTTATAATTCCAGCAACCTGTCAAACAAAATAATAAAATAAGACTAATTATTATTTTTTTCATAATTATCACTCATCCTTACAGTGTTTTTTGTCAAATATGATGGTCTTGTTTTTAATTTTTTTCTTGATACTCTAATAATACTATCTTTAAGTCCTTTAATATTAAGTGGACTAAAAGGAGTAAGATAAGGTGTTCCTAGACATTCAATACTACACATTTTAGCAATAAAAATTATAAATATAGCAGTAAAACCAATGATACCTAAAAATGTAGAAGCGACTACAAATATAAATCGCCATTCTCTAATACCATCAATTATATCTATATCATAGAATACTAGTTCTGAAATAGAAGTGGTTGCCACAATTATTATTACAATAGGTGATACAACTCCAGCAGCAACAGCGGCATCACCAAGTATTAATGCACCCACAACATTCATCGCACTACCAGAAAAACTAGGGGAATGGATATCTGCTTCTCTTAAAACATCAAAAGTAATCATAAATATTAGCACTTCAATAACAGTGGGGAAAGGAACTCCTTCTCTTTGTATGGCAAGAGATATTAATAATTGATCAGGTATTATTTCTTGATTGAATGTCATAAGGGCTATGTATAAAGCAGGCGTTATTAAAGAAAGAAAAAAGCATATAGTACGAACTATTCTACTAAATGAAACATTAACAGGCTTTTGATAATTATCTTCAGGTGAATGTATAAAATCTGTAAGAAGTGCAGGTAATATTAATACGAAAGGTGTATTTTCTACTAGTATAACTATTTTTCCATTTAAAAGTGATGTACATGCAAGATCTGGTCTCTCACTACTGATTACTTTAGGAAAAATAGTTTTTTCATTACCTTCTATTAATTCTCTAATATAACCACTATCTAAAATACCATCTATATCTATATTGTTTAATTTATCTAATATAATATTAATCTTATAATCTTCCACAATGTCTTTTATATATGCTACTGTAACTTTTGTTTTAGTTCTTCTTCCAACTAAAACATCCTCATACCAAAGATTTTCATCTTTTATTCTTTTTCTAATTAAACCTAAATTTGTACTATGATTTTCAGTAAAACTATCTTTAGGACCTCTAACAATAGTTTCACTTGATGACTCAGATACGCCTCTATCAAGACAAGCTTTAGTTTCAACTACAATAGCTTTATTTTTATCATTTGTTATAATAGCAGTAAAACCACTTGATAGGTAACGAAATAATTCTTCATACGTATTACAACTTTTAAGATTACTATTAAATATACTATTATTAATTGTAGTATACAAACTTGTAAATAATTTATTTTTTTCTAAATTAACTATTGATTTATTTAAAAAGTTACTTATTTTGTCGTCACTACTTACACTTTCTAAATATACATACCCTATTTTCTTATTATTTTTTTCTATTATACGTGTTACAATATCACTACTATTTCCATATTTATTTTTAATAGTTTTAAAAACTTTTTCAATATCTTTATCTAATACCATAATATTCACCTATTTTATTATTTCCAATATTTAAAAAAATATTATTTTCCTTTACTTTAAAAACAATATATACTATAATAATTAACTGGTGATATTGTGAAATCTATATTGAAAGTTGAAAATTTAAATTATAAAAAAATACTTAATGATGTTTCTTTTTCTTTAGAAGAAAATTCTTTTAATATATTAATGGGTAAAAATAGTAGTGGCAAAAGTACATTATGTAAAAGTATTTTTAATATTCTTGAATATAGTGGCAGTATTTATTTTGATAATATCTTACTTGCAGATACTACAATTTCAAGTGTTAGAAAAAATATAGGTTTTGTTACGGATATTACTTTTTTTGATTCAGGTACGCTTTTATCAAATATTATTTTTTATTTAAACAATTTAGGATATTCTAATCTAGATGCTAGAAGTAAAGCCTATGAAGTTACAAGAAAACTTGGAATAAGTAATATTCTTTCTAAGGATAGTACAACATTTTCATCATCAGAACAAACATTATCTAAAATATCAATAGTACTTTCTAGTAATCCCAAATTATTAATATTAGATATCGCTTTAGATGATTTAGATACTAATCATAAAGAAAAACTTATTTCATATTTAAAGAAGTCAAAAATAACTATACTAATGGTTACAAATAATGAAGAGGATATATTATTGTGCGATAGTGTTTTATTAATTAAAAATGGTAAAGTAGAACAAGTACCTAACAAAATGATTATAGATAATAGTAAAGTGCTTGCTAAATACAATTTAAAAAGCCCATTTGTTATGGATTTATCTAGCAAGTTAAGATCGTATGAATTATTAGATAAAGAAGAGTTGGATATAGATAAGTTGGTGAATAAGTTATGGAATTAAAGATAAATGGTTTAGAATATAATAATTTATTTTCAAACTTAAATTTTAATGTATCAAGCAATAGTGTTACAAGTATAATAGGTGAGAATTCAATAGGTAAAAGTTTGCTTTTGAGTGTAATTGCTGGTAATTTGCTAGGAGATGAGGAATTAAGAATTGATGATTTAAAAATCAATAAAAATAGTACTAAAGAAGCAATAAATACTTTTAGGAAAAATATATCATATTTGAGTTCTAACAGTTATAAAGAACTATTTAATATAAATATACTAGAAGATTTAAAATATGGACAAGATAGTACTAATTTTGAGATTTTAGAAGATCTTTTATATACATTTAATTTAAAAAACGACATTTTAAGAAAAAATTATATGGAGATTAGTACAAGCGAAAAGCAAAAAGTTGCACTTGTTTATACTTTTTTAAAGAATTCTAAAATTATATTACTAGATAATCCAACTATGTATTTAGATAATAAGTGTATACAAAATTTAATAAAATTAATAAGAAAAGAAAAAAGAAAAGATAAAATAATTATAATAACTTCAAATAATAGTGATTTTGTATTACAAGCATCAGATGATGTTGCTATATTAGATAACAAAAAAATACTTATTAAAGATAATAAATATAATGTTTTAGGTAATGAAAAGTTAATGAATAAGATAGATTTTGAAATACCAAATATAATTAAATTTCAAAAGAAGGTATTAGAACTAAAAGGTGTAAAATTAAGTAATAGAGATAATATAAATGATTTAATAAAGGATATTTATAGAAGTGTTAAATAGAGTATTTAAAGATGTTACACCATCTATAAAAATTATCTCTTTACTAATATTAATTTTTACTATTTTAGTAGCTAAATCTATCTATTTAATTATATTTATAAGTATATTAACCTTAATTATTTTAATAAATTTAGGATATGGTGTAAAACCTTATGTACAATTCATAAAAAATATATTATGTTGCTTGTTATTTTGGACATTAATATATATAATTATTTATAGAAATATAATAGGAGTGATATTGTTTTCCTATAAATTAGTTTTAATTACACTTTTAATACGTTCTTTTGCATTTAAACTTAATTTTAGTACCTTAGATAGTGGTATATATGGAATACTAAGACCATTAAAGAAGTTTGATACAAAAAAATTATCATATAATATTAGCATATATTTATGTTTTATAAAGTATTTAATATATTCGAAAGAAGATATTAAATGTATGCAAAGTAAAAAATTTGTTAATAGATACAATATTAAATACTATTTGTTTCCTAGAATTCTATTTTGCACAAACAAAATAAAGGAAAAGGATATGAGTTTGGTGTTAAACCATTATACAACACATTTAGAGCCAATTAATTTTATATCTATTTTAACTTTAATAATATCTATATGTATGTTTATAAGTGTTTTGGTTAAGGAAGTGATTTTGTGAGATATTTTATGACTTTTTCATATGATGGATCAAAATATAATGGTTATCAAAAACAACCTAGATGTAAAACTATTCAGGGTGAAATAGAGAAAGCTTTAAAGCAAATTAACTCTGGTAATGCAGTTTCTTTAGTGGCATCGGGAAGAACCGATGCAGGAGTTCATGCCTATAATCAAAGAGCTCATTTTGATATGGATACCAATATTACTTGTTCTAAACTAAGGCAAGGATTAAATAGTTTAATACCAGATAGTATATATATAAAAGGGATATATGAAGTCTCTGATGACTTTCATGCAAGATTCAATGTAAAAGCTAAGGAATATATATATAAAATTAATATGGGCCATTACAATCCTATAGAGAAGGATTATGTTTATCAATATAATAAAAAATTAGATATACCAGAAATGGAAAGAGCACTTAAATATATAGAGGGTACTCATAATTTTAAATCTTGTGTAAAATCAGATCCTGATAAAGAAATAACAGATTATGTAAGGACAATAGTTCAGACATCACTTAATAGGGATGTTAAAGATGTAAATGAGATTACAATATCTATTTTAGGTACTGGCTTTATGAGATACATGGTAAGAAATATTGTAGGATTATTAATAGAAGTAGGCGAAGGTAAGTACAAAAGTGAAGATGTAATAGATATATTAAAGGCTCAAGATAGAACTAAAGCAGGGATATGTGCTCCAGCATGTGGACTTTATTTGAATGATGTTTATTATTAACATCATTTTTCTATTGATTTTTTTTTCATAATAGATTATAATTATTCTAGAATAAAGGGTGATATAATGGATAGTGTAAAGATATTTTTAGAGAATGGAGTAGAGCAAGAAGTACCTAGTATTTTTTATATATTTAATTCTAAGTATTATTTCATATATACTACAAAAGAATTAGACGAAAATGGATATGTAATTTTATATGTTTGCCAAGTTGGTAAGGAGACTGCAAATTCCACAACTGGTATAGTAGAAACAGGAAATATGGTTGGTGTAGAAATAACTGATCCACAAGAATGGGCTAATGTACAAAGTTCTATAACTGAAATTATATCAGATAAAAAGAATAAAGTATCAAGCCCTAAAATACAGTATTTACCTTTGACAATGTTGGTAAATTTAAAAATTGTAGGTAAGAAAGTATTTAGATTAAAACCAACACTAGTAGCAGAATCTTTTGGAATAACTGTTGAAGAGAAAAAAAATGAGGAAGTTGTTCCATCTATAGCTTCAATGCCATTGGAACCAGTTGTTCCAGTCGCACCTGTACCAACTCCAGCTCCAATTGCCCCTGTGGTAGAGGCTGATGTTACAAATAACGGAGATTCTATACCATTAACAAATGTGGAGCAGGTACAACCAGTAGAACCAGCTCAAACGGTTCAAAATGATGTTGTAATTGATTACAGAACTAGTTTCTTTGAGGAACAAGAAAAAAATAAGAGTTTACAATCTAAAATAGATGAATTAACAGAAAAATTAAATTCAATAAAAAAATTAGTAGAATAATTAATTTATTCTATTTTTTTTACATAAAATTAATAGAGGAAAAAACTATGAAGAATCTAATTAACTATTATTACAATATATTAATAGATGAATTTAAAAAGATAGATAACTATTTTGTTTTTAAGAGCAATAATAATTATTATGAATTTTTACCACTTGAAAGTGATATCAATTTATTTTATAAAACATATGCACTGGTTAAAACATATAAATATTGTCATGAAGTAATTGTAAATAAAGATAATTCGATTATTACATATTACGAGAATATGCCATATGTTTTGATAAAAAAAGATTTGATTTCTAAAAGAGCGCTAAATATTGATGATATATTAGAATATGACATACTAGTTTTTAATAAATATGAAATGAATTGGAAAAATTTGTGGAAAGAAAAAAATGATTATTATGAATATCAAATAAATCAACTGGGTTTTAAATATCCAATAATAAGACAAAACTTTAGCTATTATCTTGGGCTAAGTGAACTTGCTATCAATATACTTAATTATGTAGATAACGATCAAATAAAAAGTTATATAGGCCATAAACGAATAAATTATAAAGAATCTTTAGATAAATTTTATAATCCTATTAATTTAATGATAGATAGTAGAGTAAGGGATATATCTGAATATTTAAAAATCAACTATTTAAATAACAATTTAGATATAAATAATGTTTATAATATATTAAATAGTATAGATTTTAGTTATAATGAGAGTTTACTTCTTTTAGCAAGATTATTTTATCCATCATATTATTTTGATATATATGATAAAATAATTCAAGGTAAATGTACTGAAGATAAAGTGCTAAAATATACAAAAAAAAATGCTTACTATGAAACATTTTTAAAATCTATATATACTTACATACGAAATAGATATAATATACCTGAAATTGAATGGCTAGAAACTAAGGTATATTAATTACTTCAATAACTTCAGGTACTTCATTCATGATAGCCGCTTCAATACCATCTTTTAGTGTGTAATCTAGCATTTGACAATTAGCGCATGCTCCCATCATCCTTATATATACTATGTTATCTTCATATTTAACAAATTCAATATTTCCACCCTCACTAACTAAATATGGTCTTAATTTATCTATAATGCCAATTATTTTTTCTTCTTGTTTTTTCATCTTCATCACCTAAATCGTATTATATAATAATGATATAGATTTGTAAAGCCTTTTTTTATTCGACAAAATGTGCTATAATTTTTGTGGGTGGTAAAATGTCTAAAATTAAGAAAGGAAGAATTATAAGAGGAACCGTTACAGGGATTGAATCTTATGGAGTGTTTGTTTCTTGTGACGATTATTATACAGGACTCATACATATATCTGAAATATCTTATGGTTTTGTGAAAAGTATAAATGATTTTGTCCATATTGGTGATGTCATATTTGTTGAAATTCTCGATGTCGATGAAGAGTTAGGTCATTTAAAATTGAGTATTAAAAATATAGAATATAAAAGAAAAGTAGCAATTAAAAGAAAAAAAATAAAAGAAACGTCTTTAGGATTTAGAACTTTAGAGTATAAATTACCTATTTGGATTGAAGAATCATTAAAAAAAATAAAAAATAAATAAAAAAAGATTGACAAATTATATTTAGCATGGTATAGTTAATTATGTCAAGTTTTTACGGGCGATTAGCTCAGTTGGTTAGAGCACTTGCCTTACAAGCAAGGGGTCATAGGTTCGAGTCCTATATCGCCCACCATTTTTTTTGCCGGAATAGCTCAATTGGTAGAGCAACTGACTTGTAATCAGTAGGTTGTGGGTTCAAGTCCTATTTCCGGCACCACTTATGGAAGGATAGCGAAGTGGTCAAACGCGGCAGACTGTAAATCTGTTCCTTCGGGTTCGATGGTTCGACTCCATCTCCTTCCACCACTTTAATTGACATGCTATCAGTAAGATTGCCTCGTAGCCAAGCGGTAAGGCACCACACTTTGACTGTGGCATGCGCTAGTTCGAATCTAGCCGAGGCAACCACTAAATTTGTTCCGCTAGCTCAGTCGGTAGAGCATTTGACTTTTAATCAAAGGGTCTGGAGTTCGAATCTCCAGCGGGACACCATCTGTGCCTGAGTGGCGAAATTGGTAGACGCACAGGACTTAAAATCCTGCGGGAGTCAAATCCCGTGCCGGTTCAAGTCCGGCCTTAGGCACCAATTAGAAAAAACGAACTTCTCTTGAGGTTCTTTTTTTGTATTTTAATCAAAATATGATAAAAATGTAATTTTAGTGAATTTTTTTCATAAAATTTATTGACAACAGTGTCATGGTGTGTTATAATTTCTCTTGTCAACACATTTTGGAGAAATACCCAAGTCTGGTTGAAGGGACCGGTCTTGAAAACCGGGAGGTCGGCGACGGCGCGGGGGTTCGAATCCCTCTTTCTCCGCCATTTAATGTTGTTAAGTAATATCGCGGGATGGAGCAGCTTGGTAGCTCGCTGGGCTCATAACCCAGAGGTCGTTGGTTCAAATCCATCTCCCGCAACCAAATGGTTCCGTGGTGTAGCGGTTATCACGTCTGCCTGTCACGCAGAAGATCGCGAGTTCGATTCTCGTCGGAACCGCCATTTTTTTTGGCTCCATAGCTCAGTCGGTAGAGCAGAGGACTGAAAATCCTTGTGTCGCTGGTTCAATTCCCGCTGGAGCCACCATTTTAAATATATAACGTGGCAATGCGCTCGTAGCTCAGCTGGATAGAGTGTTTGGCTACGAACCAAAAGGTCAGGGGTTCGAATCCCTTCGAGCGCACCATATTTCGGGAAATGGCTCAACTTGGTAGAGCACTTGGTTTGGGACCAAGGGGTTGCAGGTTCAAATCCTGTTTTCCCGACCATTTAAGTTATTAAACTATCACATTGTTGATAGTTTTTTTATCCCCCTTGATTCCAAACCTATAAACTATTTAACTATATTATACTTATATATTTCTAATATACATAAAAGCAAAACATTTCCCGTAATATCCAAAGTTAAAATTCACTATATAATTTTTTTATATAAAAAATTTAAATTTTCTTTTTTTATTGAAAATCCTGTACCATGATCGTGTACTTGTCCTTGTCTTTTTCCAGATTTAAATATACCAATTTTAAAAGTTATTTTAATTATTCCTTTATTTAATAATTCTATAAATTTATCAAAAGAATAAGCTTCGTAAAAAACAATATCTTTATATTTAAAATATTCTTTGCCATTAACTGTCTTTTTTTCTGCTTCAACAAACGTTAAAAATTGTAATTTTCTTTTAAATTTATCCTTAATTAATTTGAAAGACCAGCTAATCTCATTGTCTATTAAGTTTAAATCATTATTTAAAATGTTCAGTCTAATTTTTTCCTCATCTGTATTTATTTTTATTGTTTGTTTATATTTTGCACCTAGGTTTGTAATTTTATTAGCAAACACATCACAATTTACGATTTTATATTGTTTGAAATCTTTGTCTGGGTATCCATATTGTTTTCTTAATCTCTCGATTTCAAATAAATAATCACCATCTGGAGTGGCATTAAAAAGTGTTATA
This sequence comes from uncultured Bacilli bacterium, assembly GCA_934167485.1. Classification (GTDB taxonomy): domain Bacteria; phylum Bacillota_I; class Bacilli_A; order RF39; family UBA660; genus UMGS1613. Next base: position 23,008 of record CAKPKL010000010.1, on the reverse strand, counting down.
TATGAATTGGAAAAATTTCTATGTGCCTTTAATTCAAATATATTTAAATCAGGTATTTCTAAATTGTTTTCATCAGTATTAAACATAAATTCTAATGTGTATCCAACTCCTGTACTTCCAACTCTTTTGCTTTCTATCCAGCCAATCTTTTTTATTTTGTCAAATTTTTCTTTAATTTTTAATATTTCATCTTTCATAATTTCACCTCATATATATATCATACTATTTTAATTATTTAAATCCTTTTTTTTATAAAAATTTCTACATATTTCACTAAATGTACATAATGTCTTTAAGATGAATTTTGTTTGTATCTATGTTATAATAATATATGGTGATGTCTATGGATAATAAAATAATTGAAAATATGAAAAAAAATAATAAAAATTTGTCTAAATATGCTTGTAGAGATGAGGATGCTTATAGATTAAAGGATATAAAAGAAAGTTTTAGAACTCCTTTTTTTAGAGATATTGATAAGGTAATTTATTCTTTATCATATGTTAGATATATAGATAAAACACAAGTATTCACTAATAGAGAAAATGATATGATTAGTAAAAGAATGACTCACGTACAAATGGTAAGTAGAATAGCCCGTACGATAGGAAGAGCTCTTAACTTGAATGAAGATTTAATTGAGGCAGCAAGTTTGGGGCATGATTTAGGTCATGTGCCATACGGGCATGTTGGAGAAAAAATTTTAAGTGAATTAAGTCAAGAGTTTGGAGAGGGTTATTTTAATCATAATGTACAAAGCGTTAGAACTCTTTTAAATATTGAAAATAATGGATTAGGAAGCAATATAACTATACAAGTTTTGGATGCAATTTTTTGCCATAATGGGGAAATTCTCGAAGGTGAGTATGCTCCAGTAAAAAAAACAAAAGAACAGTTCTTTGAAGAGTATAAAAAAAGTTATACTGACAAGAATATATTAAAGGAAGTAAAACCGATGACACTTGAAGGATGTGTTGTTAGAATAAGTGATATCATCGCATATATAGGTAGAGATATAGAAGATGCAGTAAGATTGGGTGTCGTAGGACTTGAAGAAATACCAAAAGAGATTGTAGATGTTTTAGGTATTACTAATTCTGATATTGTAAATACTATTGTTACCGATATTATAAATAACAGTATTGATAAAAATTATATTAAAATGTCTTCTAATATAAATATAGCTCTTAATAAACTAATTGAATTTAATTACATCAATATATATAATAAAGCAAATACTACTAAAGAATTAAATAATATTAAATTAATGTTTAAAAAATTATTTGATTTGTATTATAAACAAGTAGTTGAAAAGGCTTATGATGAAGACATATTTAAAGTTTACTTACTTAACATGGATAAATCATATATAGATGAGACTTCACAAGCTCGTAAAGTTATAGATTATATGGCAGGAATGACAGATGATTTCTTTATAAAGCAATATAAAAAATATTTTGAATAATGTAAAGTTTATAAAAAAGAATGCAGAAAATCCAAAATAACACTTTTATCGTGATATAATTATAGGGTGATGTATAATGAAAAAAAAGAAAACAAATGTAAAAAATAAAAAAGGAATATTCCACAAGATATTGAGTATATTACTTTTACTTAATTCTTTAGGATTTTTGGGAGTTTTATTATATATAGATTTACTTCCAACTAAATATTTAATTATTATAGCAATTGTGATAGCTGTTATAAATGTAATTTGTGTGCCATTTTTAAATTTTAAAAGATTAAAAAAGAAACCAAAAAATATAATTTCTGTCTTTTCTATAATTTTAATTTTATTATTTTCTATTGCTAATTTTTATATTTGTAGAACTTTGGGAGTTTTATCTAGTAATGGTGATAGTAAATATAAATTAGAGCATTATTCAATAATTGTTTTAAAAGATTCAAAATTTGATAAATTAAAGGATATTGAAGGTGAAACTGTTGGATTTTTTGAAAATTCAAAAGGATCGGAAGAGGCTAAAAAAAGATTGAGTAAAACTGTAAAGGTTGATTATAAGGCATATAAAAATTCTGATTCATTAGTAGAAGACTTATTAAATAAAAAAATAAATGTTATTATGATTGAAGATTCTATAAAAAAATTAGTTGAAGAAGAACATTCTGATTTTTCAAGTTTGACTAAGGAATTAACAAAATTTACAGTAAAGGTTAAAGTTGAATCCACTTTAAAGGATGTCAAAGTCACTAAAGAACCTTTTGCAATTTATATAAGCGGTATTGATACTTATGGCGAAATTTCTTCTGTATCAAGAAGTGATGTTAATATTGTTATGCTTGTAAATCCATCTACAAAACAGGTTTTATTAATTTCAATTCCTAGAGATTATTATGTTCAATTACATGGTACAACTGGAGTTAAGGATAAATTAACTCATGCGGGAATTTATGGAATAGATATGTCGGTTAAAACTTTAGAAGATCTATTAGATACAAAAATTAATTATTATATTAAAGTCAATTTCACTTCTGTTATTGATATAGTTAATGCTTTGGGTGGAGTTGATATATATTCTGAATATACGTTTGTGTCATATTCTGGATATAGTTTTAAAGCCGGAATGAATAAAGTAGATGGTGAAGAAGCATTAGATTTTGTAAGGACTAGAAAAGCATTTGCAGATGGAGATAGACAAAGAGGTAAAAATCAACAAGCTTTAATAGAGGCTTTAATAAGAAAGGCTACAGATAAATCTATCATTACTAAATACAATTCTTTATTATCTGCAATAGATGGCAAATATCAAACTAATATGAGTATAAAAAAAATAACAGCACTAATTAAAATGCAGTTAAATGATATGCCTAAATGGAATGTGACTTCTTATAGTTTATCAGGTACTGATAGTAGTAATTATACTTATACATATAATCAATTATTATATGTAATGGAACCAGATAATGAAAGTGTTGAAAGTGCAAAAAGTTTAATTAATAGTGTTTTAAGAGGGAATGTATTAGATTCTACTTATAACAATATTAGTGATGAATCTAATAGTGTAAAAAAAGTAAATTCTAATCAAACTAATAATAATTTGACACCTAAACAAGAGGTAAAACAAGTTTCTAAAGAAATAGAAAAAATAGAAGAAGAAAAAAATGAAAATGATAATTTAAATAACGATGATAAAATTGATGATTCTAAGGCAGAGACTTCTAAATTAGAAGACGATGATCAGAAAAAAGAGCAAGATGAAAAAGAATCTAAAGTAGATGATTTTGAGAATGTTATTAATAAATAAAAAGGGTTTAAGCATAGCTTAAACTCTTTTGTTTACCTATTTGGAAATTAATTGTCCTATTTTCTTTACTAGCATCTTTAACAAGTACTATTACTTTATCACCAATTTTATACTTGTTTTTTGTATTTTTTCCTATTATTAGTTTTCTATCATTATCAAAACTATATTTATCATCTAACATGTTTTCAAAACTTACTTTACCAGATATATTATTGTTTGTTCTTACAAACATACCATGTTGATATACCTCACTTACAATTCCTTCAAATCTATCTCCTATATGATTTTCCATATATTCAGCCATTGCCATAGCTTTTCCTTCATTTTCCATATCAAAATCTATTTTTTCTAATTTAGATGCAGATTTACTTATTTCATTTAATTCATTTTCTAAATTATCTATGCTTTCTTTACTATAATCAAAATCATTTAATTCAGATATTACTGTATGAATCATAAAGTCAGCTACCCTTCTTATAGGAGAGGTAAAATGACAATATAAAGGTAATTGTAGAGCAAAATGACCACAATTTAAAATATCATATTTAGCCCTTTCCATTGCCTTTAATAAATAATTTCTAAATATACCGTTCGAGTCTACCTTTTTTATTTGTTCAAGAATACTGTTTATTGAGTATTCATTTATTGATTTGCATTTATTAATGTTAACTCCAGATGCTTTTAATAAATCTATAATTGAATTAATTTTTTCTTCTTTTGGATATTCATGCACTCTGAATATAAAAGGTAACCAAGAATAATTTTGAGCTACTGTTGTATTTGTTATGACCATAAAATTTTCAATTAATTTCTCAGCAACACCTCTTTCATCAGTTTTAAAATCAACTGGTTTTCCATAATCATTTTGTATAAGTTTTATATCAGAAATATCAAAATCAAGATAATTTCTTTCTTCTTTTTTTCTTTCTAGGATATTATTTAATTCATTCATTATTTTTAATTGATCTAGGAAAGGTGTATATTTATCTAATTTTTCTCCATTTAAAACTTTGTTAACTTCGCTATATTTCATAGCTTTTCTAGAATTAATAACGGAATCATAAATATTATAATTAATGATATCCCCATTTGAATTTATTTCCATTTCACAAGATTTAGTTAATCTATCTACTCCTTCATTTAAAGAACAAATACCATTTGATAGAATGTGAGGAAACATAGGGATGCAGGTATTGTTTATATAATGACTTGTGCATCTATTTAATGCTTCATCAAATAATTTTGATCCTCTCTTAACATAATGACTTACATCAGCAATACTTACTATTAATTTGTAATTACCATTTTCTAATTTTTCTACAAAAATTGCATCATCTCTATCTTTTGTATCATCACAATCTATAGTAAATATTTGTTTTTCTCTTAAATCAATTCTGTTTATGATGTCTTTAGGGCTTACTTCTTTTGGTAATTTATTTGCCTCTTCTAATACCTCTTTTGAAAAATCAATAGGTACATTGTATTTAATAGCTATTAATCTAACATCTATTCCAGGGTCATTTTTATGACCAATAGTTTTAATTATTTCTGCTTTGTAACATCCATTTTTTAGTTCAGTGCTAACATTTACTAATACCATTTGACCATCTACTAAGTTTCTTAGTTCATTTTTATTTATATCGATTTTTATATGTTCATAGTTATTGTAGGGTTTGAGATTTATTCCATTTTCATCAATTATAACTTGATATATAATATTACCTGTTTCTCTTTTCAAAATACTTTTAATTTTTCCTTCAAAATTTTTGTTTCTACCATTTGTAATTGAATGAACAATAACTGTATCCCCATTTAGAGCCCCATTTAAATTTTCATTATTAATAAATATAGTATAGCCATCTTTTGTATGAACAAATCCATTACCTGTTTTGTTTATTTCTATTTTTCCATATGCAAAACCTAATTCATTAGTAAATATTCTGTATCCCTTTTTATCATCAAAAAACAAACTTCCATTTTCGATAAGGGAGTCAATTACCCTATTAAAAATTTCAGTTTGCTCTAAGCCTTTAATATTTAATTTCTTTTTGATTTCATTTGATGTGTGAAATTTGTTTTCATTTTTAAAATATAACATAACCAATTTTGACAATTCTTCCATATACACTCCTACTTTCACATTTATTTTATCATATTATAAATTTGAAAGTAAAGTAAAAATTAAATTTAATATAAAATTTAATTGACATAAAAAGAATATAAGTGTAATATACTACTGGATTGGGAGTGTATTATGAATCTTAAATTAAAAATTATAGGATCAAGATTGTGTGCTTTAATAGCTGCAGGAGCTTTGTTAGTGTGCGCAAAAGAAAGTAGTAAAAAGAATAATTCTGTTAAAGGTCAAATTGGTTTTTATGTTAGTGGTTCTAGTGGTGTTAAATCTGAAAGTGGAATGTATTCATATATTATAAATAAAAAAGGTTTTAGGCAAGACAAGATAGAACACAAAAATATAATAAGTATCGCAAAATCTAATGGAGTTAGAAAATACGGCGATAGTAGTTTAGAAAAAAGATCATGTGATTGGTATAAAAAGAATATGAAAATTATATTACCAGATAGTTTTGATAATCAAAATAAAGATTGGTTTAATTGCGATGATTTTGATTGTATTTTAGAATATGAAGAGTTACAAGATTGCTTGGGTGATACTTATAATATAATAAGGACTAAAATAATTTTAAAGAAGGATATTGATAATAAATTTCAAACTGATGATAGTATGAGTAGTGTTGCAATTTATTATAAAAATAACCTTGTAGCCTATAAACAAACGGGTATAGGGTGTGAATGTAATAATATTAAAAAATCACTTATTGGAAATGTTGATGAGGCTATATCTACTTTGTATGATTATGGAATACTTAGTAACTGGAAAGAGACAACTATAGAAGATATTTGTAATTATCAAGAACAATTGAATAATGAAAAAGTTTATATTAAAAAATGAGTCTATGTTATAGGCTCATTTTGATTTAATTGTTCATAATGCATAACTATGTTTCTATCATAATCCATAATTTTTCCACTTGGTAATAATAGCATTCTTTTTATATTTAAATTATCTACAAATTCTAAATTATGTGATACTACAAGTATAGTTCCTTCAAAATCTTTAAAAGTATCAGCTATAATTATTTGAGTCATAGGATCTAAGTGGTTAGTAGGTTCATCTAAAAGTAATGTATTAGCGCCACTTAAAGATATTTTTGCTAAAGCAACTCTACTTCTTTCTCCTGGAGATAAGATATTAATTTTTTTATATACATCATCTCCTGAAAATAAAAATCCACCAAGAATTTTTCTTAATTCATATTCTTCTTTGTTAAATTTGTTAAAATTTTCTATAATAGTTTTATCGTTTTCTAGTATTTCATGCTCTTGAGCATAGTATGCTATTTTAGTTTTTTCACCGATCATTACCTCACCAGAGTTAGGTGTTAAATAATTCATAATTAGTTTTAATAGAGTTGTTTTACCAATACCATTTTCACCTACTATTAAAAATTTTTCACCTCTGCTTAAATCGAAAGTTAAGTTTTCATATAATAAATTATCACTTGTATATCCAAATGTTAAATTCTTACAAGCTAGTGGTATAGAATAACTAGGGTAATCAATTTTCATTTTAATTTTTGCATATCTATCGTTTTTTTCTAGAACAACCTTTTCTTTTTCTAGCCTTTCAAGTTTTTTAATTCTATCTTTAGCGATATTAGCTTTTTTTTCATTTCCTCTAATATATTTACTAATTATTTTTTTTAATTTCTCTTCTTCTTTTATTTGTTTTGCATAAAGTTTTTCTTGCGCTATTTTTCTTTCGTTTTTCACTTCTATATATTTTTTATAATTGCCATTAAAAAATTCAATGTTGTGTTTAATTTTATCTATATGTAAAGTTTTATTTGTTATTTCATTTAAAAAATCAGTATCATGAGAGATAACAAGAACTAATCCATGATATTTTTTTAAGTAGTTTATAATATAATCTTTTGTGTCAATGTCAAGATGATTAGTAGGTTCATCTAAAAGCATTATTTCAGGTTTTGAATATAACAATCTTGCAAATGCAATTTTAGATTTTTGACCACCAGATACATTTTTTAATTTTAAATCTAAAAGATTATTGTCAATATTCATTCCTGTTATAATTTTTAATAAAGTATTTTCAGCATTATATTCATCATAATAAATTAGCTTATCTTGAATTTTTGAAACCTCTTTTAATTTTTGCTTCATTTTTGAATCATCGTTAATTAAAGCTATTTCTTTATAAAGTTTTGTTAATTTGTCGTTCAATTTTTCTATAGGTCTGCCAAGTAATAAATATTCAAATACGGTTATATCGTCATTTGGAATCTCATCGGTTATAACTTGAGGTAAAAAACCAATATTTGAATTATTTTTAATAATTATTCTTCCACTATCAGGTAATACTTTACCTAGTATTACATTAAATAATGTAGATTTGCCCGCACCATTAACACCAACAATTCCAACTTTATCATATTCATTTATTTTGACTGAAACATTATCAAATATTGTTTGCAATCCAAAAGATAAACAAAGATTTTGTATGTTCATGTGTACCTCCATTTTAAATAAAAGACTAACACTGGTAGTGGTTAGTCTTTCACTTGATATTTTGTATCAATTTTATTTAACGAACTAAAAGTTCGAATCTTTCAAATGGCAGGGGTAGCAAGAGTCGAACTCACATCAGCGGTTTTGGAGACCGTTATTCTACCATTGAACTATACCCCTGTGACTAGTTCATTATATCATACTTTTTGATAATCTTCAACATTTTTTTGCATATTATATGATAGGTGATAAAATGTCTATAATTAATTATACATCAAATGAGCGAGATTTACTTGCTAGACTTATGAGAGCTGAGGCTGTAGGCGAGGGCAATTTAGGTATGCTTATGGTAGGTAATGTTGGGGTTAATAGAGCAATAGGTAGATGTTTAACTTTTAAAAATATTAATACTATAAGTGCGATGATATATCAAAATCCAGGAGGTTTTTCGGGTGTAGATAGTCCGTTATTTTTCAGTAATCCAACAAGTAAAGAAAGAGAACTTGCGGATAGAGTATTAAAAGGAGAATATTATTATCCCGCTACTAATGCCTTATGGTTTTATGCACCAGGTACTGGTGTGTCATGTAGACCAACTTGGTATGATCAAAGAAATTCTGGTAAGTATAAAAATCATTGTTTTTATGAACCTGATCCTAATATATGTCCAGAAATTCATTAATTTTTAAAAAAGTATTGACACATATATAAAAAAATGCTATACTTTATTAGTAACTTTGTTACTACTGGGGAATTAGCTCAGTTGGCTAGAGCATCTGCCTTGCACGCAGGGGGTCAAGGGTTCGAGTCCCTTATTCTCCACCAGTATGATTATTTACCCTAAATTTTTAGGGTTTTATTTTGCTCTTTTTGTTTAAGTATTAATAATGTAAAGTATTTATCAAGTGTTTTAATATATAAACCTAATAAATACTTTTATTTTATCCAAATATATGACTAAAGTCACAAAAAGTAATAAATTCGTTAAATAATATAATTTTTTAATAATTATTTTCTTTTTTTTATTAATATGATATAATTGTAAAAGAATAAGGAGGTATGATATGACATTTGATAGTGTTGTTGATCTAGTAAAAAAAATAATAGATGTACTATTAGTTTGGTTAGTACTTTATTATGTTTTAAAAAGTCTTAGTAAAAATGTAAAAATGGTATTGTTATTTAAAGGTATAATCTTTATCTTTATTTTAAAACTTGTAAGTGATGCGTTTAGTCTAGCTACAATTGGCTTTCTTTTAGATTATGTAATTGAATGGGGAATTTTAGCTCTTATTGTTATTTTCCAACCTGAAATTCGTAACGTACTTGAACAATTAGGTAGAAGTCAATTATTAGGAAGACACAAGGTTCTTACTGTTGATGAAAGAGAAAGAGTTGTTTATGAAATCGTAAGCGCTATGGATTCTCTTAGAAAGACAAGAACAGGAGCTCTTATTGTTATTGAAAGAGATAATAGTTTAAATGATTATATTCAAAAGGCAAAAAAAATATATGCGGATATGTCTAGTGATTTATTAATGTCTATATTTTTTCCAAATAATCCATTACACGATGGTGGCGTAATTATCCAAGGCGATAAAATAACATGCGCAAGAGCAGTTTTCCCAACTAGTGAGAATTCAAAAGTTATTAAAAGACTTGGAACTAGACATAGAGCTGCTTTAGGTATATCTGAAATAACAGACTGTATATCTTTAGTTGTTTCTGAGGAAACAGGTAGGCTTTCTATGGCTATTGATGGTAAATTACATTATAATTTAACTCCAGATGAAATAAAAGTTTTACTTTTAGAGGAGTTAAGTCCTAAGAAAGCTGTATTAATAGAAGAAGAGGAGGGTATTTCAGATGAAAAAGACCAATAATTTCTTTAAAATCCTATTTAACTTCTTCGATAGATATATTATTATGCCAATAACTAGATTTATATTTAATGTAACTAAAAAAATGAGTAAACCAAATAAAAAGTTTGAAACTTGGTTGTCAAAATCTACTACTCTTTTGTTTTTATCATTATTTTTAGCTATTACAATTTTTATAGTAGTTGATAGAAAAATTATAACATTTTCTAGCCAATCAGCAGAAGTGTTTAAAGATCAAAAGGTAAATGTTATATATAATGAAGAACAATATGTGGTAGAAGGTTTACCAGAAAAGGTAGATGTTACTTTAATTGGTAGTAAAGCTGATTTATATATTGCTAAACAATCATCAAATAATGGAGTTACTGTAGATCTTACAGGTCTTACTCCTGGAACTCATAAGGTTAGTATAGAGTATAATCATGGGTTATCTGGAATTGAATATAGTGTTAACCCTAGTGTTGCTACTGTAATAATTTATAAAAAGGTATCTGATACTAGAAGTTTAACTTATGATATTGTAAATAATAATAAATTAGATAATACGTTATTAGTAAATAGTGTAAAACTTAGTACTGATGAAGTTACGATAAGAGGAGCTGAATATAAGATTGATCAAGTTGCTACTATTAAAGCTCTTATTGATGTTGATCAATTATCTGATAAATCAGCAGGAACTCATACATTAAATAATGTTGAATTAAAAGCTTATGATGCTAAAGGTAATGTTGTAGATGTGGAATTTGTACCATCTAAGATAAGCGCAGAGGTAGATTTAGCATCTCCGTCTAAGAAAGTTTCATTAAACTTCTCACCAAAGGGTAAACTTGCTACAGGTAAAGCTATTGGTGGATATTCATTTAGTCAAAATGAAATAACTATTTATGGTGATAGTGAAACACTTGCCAATATTAATAGTTTGGATGTTATAGTTGATATTTCTAATTTAACATCAGATTCTTCATTTAAGGCTGAAATAAAGAAACCTGCTGGAGTTAAATCATTAAGTACAAATTATGTAACTGTATCACTTACTATTACTGATTCATCATCAGAACCTATTAAGTTTAATATACCATTGACTGGTATAAATGTAGGAGAAGGATTGAATGCTCAACCAATAGATAGTGAAAATGGATTCATAGTTGTAGAAGTTCAAGGTGCAAGTTCAGTACTTGCTACGATAGATGAAACAGATATCAAGGCTTATGTTGATTTACAAGGATTAACTGAGGGAAGGTATACTAAAGAAGTTATAGTAAAAGGTTCTAATCCACTTGTAACATATAAAGCTAAGAGAACTGAGGCTACAGTAGATATAACTAGAAAAAATTAAAAGCACATTTTTTAAAGTGCTTTTTTTATTTTGATTCTATATGATTGAATAATAAACCAATGTTTATAAGTCCACAAATTCCTACTATAATATATATAATTCGAGATATAATAGAAGTTCCAAATATCCACTCTACTAGGTTAAAATCAAAGAAACCTATTAATCCCCATACTATTGCTCCTATTATTGTAAAAACTAAACAAATTTTTTGTAATGTTTCCATAAAACCATCCTTTCTATCATTTTTTATTTTTTACATATTTTTCTAAATTATTCATATTTGATATTATCTACCATATAATTAATTGAAAAATGAGGTGAATAATGAAAAAAATATTTATATTTTTAGGTGCAGTTTTATTACTTGCAGGATGTGGAAAGTATAATGATAAGAATTTGGTTAAAGACTTGAGTAAAAAAGTTGAAAGTTCTAGTTCATATCATTTAACTGGTACACTTGAAATTTATAGGAATGAAGAAAAATATAGTTATGATGTTGATTCAACATATATGAAAGGAGACTATTTTAAAGTAAATTTACTTAATAAAAACAATAATCATGAACAAATAATATTAAGAAATGCTGAAGGAATATATGTATTAACTCCATCACTTAATAAGAGTTTTAAATTTCAAAGTGATTGGCCATATAATAATTCACAAATATATTTATTGCAACCTATAATAACTGATCTTAATAGTGATAAGGATAGAACTTTTGAAAAAAAGAAAGATGGATATATAATAACAAGTAAAGTTAATTATTCAACTGAAAAAGATTTTTGTAAGCAAAAAGTATATGTTGATGCAGAAAAAAATATAACTAAGGTTGAAATACTTGATAAGGATAATAATATTAAGATGATGCTTAATGTAATAGATATTGAATTTAATAAAAAAATAGATAAAGATACATTTGAAGCATCTAAATATTTAAAAGTAATAGAAAGCAATGATAATTCTAAAAACGAAGAAAAAGATTCAAAAACTTCTAAAGTAGAGGATATTGTATATCCTATGTATGTTCCTGTAGATACATATTTAACTGCTCAAGACGTTGTTAAGACAGATGATGGAGAAAGAGTAATTTTAACATTTACAGGAGAATCTTCGTTTACTGTTGTTCAAGAAACATTAGAAGATGTTAATTCAACAAACTATATTTATGGTGATCCATATTTAATTTTAGATACTGTAGGCTCTATTACTGATTATTCTGTATCATGGATTAGTAATGGAATAGAGTATTCAGTTATGTCTGATACTATGAATGTTGACGAACTTTTAACTGTTGCTCAATCTATAAGTGTTAAAGCTGTTGGAAAATAATTGAAATTTTTAATTAATATGTGCTATAATATTATCTGGTGATTAAAATGAAAGTGGCACGTATTAGAGAAAATAACAAAATAAAAGAACAAAAAGGTTACACAAATGATGAGTATTCATTAAAAAATATGATAATTATATTATTAATTTTATCTGTAATATTTGTTGTATTCTATTTTATAACAGTAAAGTTTGCTCATCCAAAGAAAGTTGATGAGGCAACTACTCCAGCTCAAATAGATTCAAATAAAATTACTTTAGGTAATTTATTAGATAGACCAGAAAATGAATACTATGTATTAATTACAAAAGAAAGTTTATATAATTCGAGTGCTAATTACACTAAAATTTATGATAATTATATAAACGATTATCAAAAAGATGAAAATGCTTTAAAAATTTATAGAGTAAATTTAGATGATGCATTAAATAAAAAATATGTATCAGATAAATTAAATATAACAGATGATTTGAACGCTTTAACACTTAATGATGAAGTATTATTTAAAATAAATAATAAAAAAATAGAAAAATATTATGTTGGTAATTCAAAAATAGTAGATAAATTATCAAGATTAAAGAGTTAATAGCTCTTTTTTTAGTATATAAAAAAAATAATAAATAATACTAATAAAGGTGATAATATGACTCTTTTCTTAACTTGTATGAAAATATTTTTTGCTAGACTAATAGATGTATCATTAGGTACTATAAGGACTATTATTAGTGTTAAAGGGCAAGATTTAATATCAGCTTTAATAGGCCTTATAGAAATAACTGTTTGGTTTTTAGTTGTAAAGGAAGCTTTGAATACAGAAAATAATAGTTTTTGGATAGTTGCTTCGTATGCACTTGGATTTTCAATAGGTACATATATAGGTGGAAAATTATCTAAAAAATTTATTAAATCAAATTTAGAAGTACAAATAATACTATCTAGTGAAAATGATGAGGTAGTGCAAAAAATTAGAGATAATGGATATGGTGTAACTGCTATTTCAGTTAAGGGATATAAAGATAATAAATATATGTTATATATACAAATAATGGGAAGCTCTTTAGAAAAATTAAAAAATTTAGTAATGAAATTAGATAGTAAAGCTTTTATAGTTGTAAATGAGACTAAATATGTACAAAATGGGTATTTTGGTATAGCTAAATAAATATAATTAATTGGTGATTATATGTTAGTATTAAAAGGAATTATTGTTGGTATAGGTAAGATTATCCCAGGAGTAAGTGGGTCCTTATTAGCTATTTCTATGGGATTGTATCAAAAAATGATAGATTCGATTAATTATTTTTTTGACAATAAACGTGATAATTTTAAATTTTTATTTAAAATTGGAATAGGTGTTTTAATATCTATTGTGTTTTTTAGTAATATTATTATTTATGCACTTAATAATTATTATTTAATTACTATGTTTTTCTTTATTGGATTAATACTTGGAAGTATGAATGATATAAAAAATAATTTAGATAAAAAAAATAATATAATTATATATATATCATTTATAGTTTTTATTTTGTTAGGTTTTATAAATATAGACAATAATATATTTATAGGGAATAGTTTATTAAATTTTATATATTTCGTTTTTGCAGGTTTTTTAGATGCTTTTACAATGGTAGTTCCAGGTATAAGTGGTACTGCTACTTTAATGGTTATAGGGGCTTATAATACACTTATAGAGTGTTTTTCAAATATATTTAATTTTAATATATTTTTAGATAATATTAAAATATTATTTCCATTTGTTTTAGGTATATTTATAGGAGTTATAATAACAGTTAAATTAATTAGTTTTTTATTTAAATATTATAAAAGCAAAACATATAGTGCGATATATGGCTTTAGTATATCTACAATATTTGTAATAGGAATAAAATGTTTAAAATCTAGTTATTCTTTGATAGAACTTATTATATCTATTATATTTTTAATATTAGGCTTAATAGTAACAAAAAAAATCAATCACTATGTTACTTGTGATTGATTACATGTAAAATAATAAAACCTATTAATACTATACCTATACCGAGAAACCAAAAACTTACTTGATTAAATAATACTAAAGATAAAAATATAAATAAAATACTTAGTATCAAAACATATTTAATTAAATTATTTTTTATCAACAGGACCGCTTCCATTTAAATTAAGATCAACAGTATGTTTAGGTTTTCTTTTTTCTTTAGGTAATGTTTCTACCCATTTCTTTCCATCCCATTTTTTTAAACAGTTTGGTCCATACCATTCTTTTAATATTTTTTCTATATTATTATAAGAATAAAATTGTCTACCTTCAAATTCATATTTCTTGAATGGTAAGATATCTTCTTTAAGAAAAACTGGTTCATGTAAAAATTTTTCCCATGGTACAGATATAGGTTGACTCATAAGGCGACTGTTTTCATATTTTCTTGAATAACGATTAGAATACCAAACTACAAATTTTTTTAAATGTACTGGATTAATATGTAAATTATCTAATAAAACAATAAAAGGCATAATAATTTTAATAACTGTTCTATTTAATTCATCAATAAATTTATTTTCGCATATATTATCATATATTATTACGTCTAGAAAAATTCCATCTCCAGATTTACATTTATTCTTAAGTAAAGAGTTTACTTCTTTTATATAAGTATTCTTTTTTCTTATTTTCATTGTTGGACCCATAATTGTATTATATCTTTTATCTTTTTCAAAACATTGAAAATAAAATTTATCACTAAGATCTTTTTCTAAAGCTTCAATAAATCTATTCCAATCTTTTCTTTCTATACATATATCCATATCGTCATCCCAAGGAATAAATCCTTTATAATTTACAATCCCTAGCGCACTACCTGCTATTAAACAGTACTTAATATTGTTTTTTTCACATACTCTATGTACTTCATCCATAATTGATAATACTTCAAGTTGTAGCTCTCTTACAGATATATCTTTTTCTCTACCTTTTGATATTGTATATTCATCTCTTTCTAAAATACAATCGTTATTTTTTTTCATAAGCTCACTCCTAATTCAATTATAGAAGAAATTTAAGTATTAATCAAGAATTAAATGTAATTATTTAAAGTTGGGCAAATATTTACACACTTTTTATTAGTTTGAATACATTATATTAGAAATAATGAAAGGGTGGATTATATATGTGCAATAACAATAATGATGCAGAAAGCTGCCGTTGCATAGCAGAAATCCTTACAGTAATAAATGTATTACAACAAAATGCTAATTGTTGTGGAGATACTTGTTTAGAGACTTGTGATAGAGGATTTTTAGGATGCGGAACAACAACACTTGGTTGCAATACTAGACCAGTAGTTTTATATACTTGCTGTGGTAACGGTACTCCTTGGAGTATGCCAACAACTCGTGAAAATGTAGTATGTGGTGAATCAGGAGTTACTTGTTCAAATGTATTTAGGGTTGAAAAAATAGATGGATGTTGTGCAACATTCAGAGTTTTAGCAGACAATCCAGATTCTACAAGTTTATATCCTTATGTAGCAACTAACTCATTCTTTACTATGAACTTAAATTGCTGCTGCTGTCTTAGATGTTTACCAGATACTTATGTAGAATGTTTATAAAAAAATAAGTCTTTAAGGCTTATTTTTTTAATGATTTAATATCAATAATATCGTTTATAGAAATTAAATCATTATCCATAGTAATAATATAATTTTTATTTCTTCCAATAATTCTTTTGACAATTTTTTTATCTTTTAATGTAATTTCTACATTAGCTTTATAAATATAATTTGGGGAAGAAAAAATATCATTAATCTTTTGAGTAATTGTTCTAGTATCCTTTTTTTCTTCTTCTATAGGTTCATTATTACTATAATAAAAACTTCTATTATTATTAAAGTTTTTATTAACTTTATTATGAAATACTTTAGGTAAATCTTTCATGTTCCACCTCTAATTAATTGTATTAATTTATTTTTAAAATAGAACTTAATAGTTAATTTGTCATATAGTATATTGAGGTGAGTTTATGTATAGAATATATCAAGTAGAATATGGAGACACTATAGATAGTATAGCTAGAAAGGTTGGAACTACTGTAGATAATTTAAAAAATATAAATGGATTTAATAATGATTCTGATTTAGTTGTTGGTGGATTAATTGTTGTACCAAAAGAAGAACGCCAAGTTTTTCAAATTTATAAAATAAAACAAGGTGATTCAGTATATTCGATAGCAAAAATGTATAATGTTGATCCAGAAACTTTACTTTTATTAAATGGTTTAAATAAAAATGAATATATATATCCAAATCAAGAAATTATGGTACCAAGAGAGGATGTTGCTATTTATGTAACAAGAGAAGGAGATACTGTGGATGCTATTATTAAAAATTTAGGTATAGACGCAAATACTTTTAATAATGAAAATGAGAGAATTTTTGTAGTAGAAGATCAGTTAGTTGTACATAAAAAAGAGACAAATAGATAAATAACTCTTTTTTTTTTGATTAAAATAAGTTATAATTAAATTGAAATAATATTTTGAAAGGTATGATTTTATGCAAGAGAATACTTATAATGGATTTAGTGTACTTAAAAATTATGGTGAAGATTTAACGGCTAAGTCTTATGTTACTGATCCATCTATAGCAAGAGATCTAGAATTAAAAAAACTAATGATGATATTATTAACCCCAGAAAAATCTGGATTGTTGGTAGGAAAAGCTGGTGTTGGTAAAACTTCAATAGTAGAGGGCCTTTCATATAGAATTCTTTTAAAACAAGTTCCAATTGCTCTTCAAGGATATAGAGTATTTAAGATAAATTCATCATCATTATTAGGTAAGATAAGTTATAATGGTAGAGAAGATTTAATAATAACATTACTTGTTGAGGAATTAAAGCATGTAAGTAAGGTAATACTATTTATAGATGAAATACATACTTTAATAGGTACAAGCAATAATGGTGTGTCTATGGATTTAGCTAACATTTTGAAACCTGCAATAGATAGGGGCGCCGTAAAATTAATAGGTGCGACAACTGATGTTGAATATAATACATATTTAATACGAGATAGAGCTTTTTTAAGAAGATTTGAAAAAATAGATGTTGCAGAACCAACAGAACAAATGACTGTTGAAATTCTTTTTAGAAGTTTACCAAAAATAGTGGCATCTACAGGTATTAGGTTTAAATATAATGAATATGTTACCAAAATGCTTTTAGAATCTATAGTAAGTGCTACTAGTGAATACAAAAGAGTTTATGGTTTGGGGGCAATGTACCCTGATATTGCATTTTCAGTCCTAACAGCAGCTTTCTCTGAGGCTTTGTTTCAAAATAGACAATTTGTAAATGTAGAAGATGTTTATAATGCAATTAAAAATAGCAAAAGAATATATCCTGATTCTATTATAAGAGAGCTAAATGCTTTTAGAGAAAAATTTAAAGACGTATGCACACAAGAAGGAATATCACTTCCTGTTGTAGATATAAAAGAAATTAGTAATGTTGAATAGGAGGATCCATGAAATATAAAAATTATATATTACTTGCAGTATTATTAGTTGTAACTGTTTTTTTAACTTTTTTCTTATCTAGCTTATATAAAAGTAGAAATAACGTAGTATCGGATTTTTATGAATATTGTAATAAAATAAATTCTAATGAATTTGATGAATTTATAATAGAGAATCCTGATTCCATAATATATATAGGTGATAAGAATGACTTAGATTTTAAAGAACAAGAATCTGCTCTTAAGGATGAGATAGAGAAAAAGGGACTAAAAAATAAAATAGTTTATTTAGAAAAGAGTACTTTATCTAAAAAGTTTCTATCAAGTTTAAAATCTAAATATGGTAAATCAATAAATAAGAAAAAAACACCAGTATTATTAGTTGTTGTAGATAAAAAAATTAATAAAGTAGTATATTTAAAAGATAATTTAGAATTAAATGAATTTATAAGTGAAGAGGTTTTTGATGATTAATATAGTTTTATTTGAACCAGAAATACCACAAAACACAGGAAATATAATGAGAACTTGTGCAGGTACGTATGCAAAATTACATTTAATTAAACCATTAGGCTTTTCATTAGATGATAGATATTTAAAAAGAAGTGGAGTAAATTATATAGAACATTGTGACTATACAATTTATGAAAATTATGAAGATTTTTTAAGTAAAAATAAAGATGGAGATTTTTATTATTTAACTAGGTATGGTAAAAAACCACATACATCTTTTAATTTTTCGAATAGAGATAAGAATATATATTTAATATTTGGAAAAGAAAGTACAGGTATACCTAAAGAAATATTATCTAAACATTTAGATAGATGTCTAAGGATTCCCACTAATGGTAATATTAGAGCACTTAATCTATCAAATTGTGTAGCAATTGTATTGTTTGAAGTTTTAAGACAACAAGATTATCCAGATTTATCAAAAGTTGAAATAATAAAAGGCGCTGATTATTTAGAAAAATAATAGTTGAATTTATTTTCTAAAAATGATATTATATATATTGTAAGAATAGGGAGGGGAATTATGACTAAGATACTAGAGTATATTACTTTAAATTATACTTGGTTTTTGGGTGGAGCAATTTTAATTCTCCTAGCCATAATAGGATATTATGCCGATAAGACAAATTTTGGGCAAGGCAAACCTAAAAAAGATGATGATAATAAAAACAAAGACAATGATAAAGCTTTGGAAGAAAATAGAATAGAACCTGTTGAGTTTGAAGATTCAGAGGTAGAGGAAGAAAAAGTAGAAGATTCCACAATAGATGATTCATTAAATTTGGTTGATCCTCTTCAAATTGAAACAAATAACCAAATATCAGAAGAGCAACCAATTCAGGAAGAAGGATTAACTAGCGATAATGCTAATTTGAAACCACAAAATGAAAATATAAATGAAGAACCTTATTCAGAAATTTCTTCAAATGATATAGAACAATATCCTAGTGAAAGTGTTTCAAATGATAATAATATAGATACAAATAATCTTAATGATGTAACTAATAATATTGAAAATACAAATACTAATGAAGAAGTTATAGTTGAACAACCTAAACCAAAAGTTACAAAAAAGAAAAAAATGAAACAAATAGATACAAAAAAACTAGATGAAATAAGAAAAAGTTTAATGGAACAAAAAAGTGAAATAAATGAAGAACTTAACAAAGATAATTCTAAATCAGATGCTTTTAGCGCTTTTGATGACGAATTTAATTCTTTGGTACCCAAGAAAGATATTTTAGAAAATGATTTACTTAGTGATATTCAAGATATAAAACTGGATAAACCAAAAAAGAAGAAAAAAGAACTTAAAGATGTTCCAGACTTGGATAATGTTGAATTGCCAAAAATAAGAAAAATGGAATCTAGTAAAAAAGATGTTTGGAAAAAATAGAGATTTGAATTAATCAAAATCTCTATTTTTGTTTATTGATAAATCTATAATAATATTAAAATCATCATCTTTAGATGCAACGTTTTTATGTAATTCACCACATTTTTTGCATTTGTAAATAATTTTATATGTATTTTTAAATTTTTCTATACCTATTGGCTCTAATAAACCCCTACATTCATTTAATCTATCCCCAGGGTTTATGTCTACATGTTTTGAATATAAGCAAAATGGGCAGTGATCTCTCGCACTATAGTTTAATTTTGTAACTCGTTTTCCACAATTTTCACAAATAAATTCTTCATCAATCATATTAAATCTTTTCACATAATCACCTAAATAAATTATATAATTTTAAATTTTAATTGTAAATATTTTATGGACTTTTTATTTTGATTATGATATAGTTTTAAATGGAAGGTAGATAATATGGAAAATAATACTAATATAGATAGTGAAGAATTAAAAAATGAACAAACAGTACAAAATAAAGATAATAATAAGAAAACTTTTACAACATCAGAAGTAATTTTACTTGTTATAATGTCACTGTTAATAGGTTTGTCTGCAAGTTTACTTTTAAGTAAAACGAGTGTTATCACAAAAAATCAAATTATTGATGATGCATATTTAAAAGAATTTGTTGACAATTATGAATACATAGTAAATAATTATTATGAAGAGGTTGATAAATCTAAATTAATAGACAAAGCTATTAAAGGAATGACAGAGTCTTTGGATGATCCTTATTCAACTTATTTTAATGAAAACGAAAGTGATAATTTTTCTATCACATTAAATGGAAGTTACAAAGGTGTTGGTATACAAATTGGTAAAGAAGAAAATGGTTATATGTTGATAACTGCTGTTTTTAAAAATTCACCTGCAGAAGAGGCTGGATTAAAAGCTGGAGATGAAGTTATATCTATAGATGGTAAATCTGTAGTAGAACTTACAACAAAAGAATTTAGTGATTTAGTAAAAATTGGTGATAACAAACAATTTAGTTTAAAAGTATTAAGAGATGAAAAAGAAATTGATATTACTTTAAAAAGAAGCACGGTGACATTAGATTCTGTTGCTTCTGAAATGTATGAGCGAAATGGTAAAAAAATAGGATATATATATATAGGAATATTTGCTAATAACACTTGTGACCAATTTAAACAAAAATTAGATGCTTTAGAAAAAGAAAAAATAGATTATTTGATAATAGATGTAAGGCAAAATACAGGTGGACATTTAACTTCTGTAGATGGAATACTTGATATATTCTTAAATAGTAAGCAAGTAATGTATAAATTTGAACAAAATAAAAAAGTTACATCTATATATGGAACAGGAAAAGAAAATAAAAAATATGAAATTGTACTATTAGGCGATAACTCGAGTGCATCAGCTTCAGAAGTATTAATAGCTGGCTTAAAAGAGAATTTAAATTCTAAATTAATTGGTAAACAAACATATGGAAAAGGAACCGTTCAAGAAATGGTTAACTTGTCAGATGGAACACAATATAAAATAACTGTAAAAAAATGGTTAACTCCAAAAGGTAATTGGATAAATGATACAAAAGGGATAAAACCTGACATTGATGTAGATTTATCTGATAAATATTATGAAACTGGAGAAATTCAAGATGATACGCAACTTCAAGCAGCTTTTGATTATATAGAAGGTAAATGATTATATTGGTGATTACAAATTTAGGTAAGTTATGAACTTGCCTTTTTTATTTATAAAAAATATGGTATAATTATTTCAGGTGATTATTTTGAAAAACATGTGTATAGGTGATAAGTTTGAAATACAATGTTATAAACACGATAAAAAAGTACATAGATCATGGTCAGAGGCTGTATTATTAGATATAAAAAAAGATTATATGGTTTTTGGAAATAATAAAACATTAGTAACTGAATCGGAAGGAACGACTTGGAGAACTAAGGAACCAGCAATAATGTATTTTTTTAAAAACAAATGGTTTAATATAATAGCACAAATGAAAAGTGATGGTATATATTATTATTGTAATATTGCAACTCCATATATAATAGAAGAAAATACGATCAAATATATTGATTACGATTTGGACTTGAGAATATTCCCAAAAGGAGAATATAAAATACTTGATAAATTAGAATATGAATATCATAAAAAGAAAATGAAATATTCTAATGATTTAGATATAGTTGTAAATAATGCATTAAAAGAATTAATATCAGAATATAAAAAGGGCGCTATTATGTTTAATCCGGGATTAAATACAGAATATTTAAAAACTTATTTAGAATTAAAAAAAGAAAATGAAAATAGTAATTTTATGTAAAAAAGTGAATATAATTAAGTAAAATGAAAAAAATGAAAAAATACTATTGACTTTCTTTTTTTTATTTGTTATATTAGAAAAGCTTTCACGAGGAAAGCATTAAAAAAGCAATGCAGTATACATAAAAATGTAACAAAAAAATAAAATTTAAAAAAGTTTAAAAAAACTATTGACTTTAAATTTTAAATTTGTTATATTAATATCACGTTGCGAGGGAAAGGCTTGAAAAAGGCTAAAACCGAACAGCAAAAAATGACAAATCGAAAAAATTTAAAAAAGTTTAAAAAAACTATTGACTTTGATTAAATGATTTGATATACTTGGATTGCGCTTCTGAAAAGAAGCAAGAATGATCTTTGAAAACTGAGCAAAATGTCAATTCACTATTAGCTAGGAAAAAACAATTCAAATTTCAAAAATAATTTTTTTTTGGAGAGTTTGATCCTGGCTCAGGATGAACGCTGGCGGCATGCCTAAGACATGCAAGTCGAACGAAGTGGCCCAACAATGACTGAGTGCTTGCACAAAGTTTGCGATGGAATTTCCACTTAGTGGCAGACGGGTGAGTAACACGTAAGTAATCTACCTCGAAGACTGGAATAATGTTTGGAAACGAACACTAATACTGGATAATTCATATTTGGATAACTAGATATGCTAAAAGGAGCGTTTGCTCCACTTCGAGATGAGCTTGCGGCGTATTAACTAGTTGGTGGGGTAATGGCCTACCAAGGTGACGATGCGTAGCCGAACTGAGAGGTTGATCGGCCACATTGGGACTGAGACACGGCCCAAACTCCTACGGGAGACAGCAGTTAGGAATATTCGTCAATGGGGG
>CAKPKL010000009.1 GCA_934167485.1 uncultured Bacilli bacterium | reverse complement strand
GAAACATAAATATAACATATATTTGTAAAAATTATATTAAAGAAAAAACAATGTTCCACGTGAAACATAGATAAAAAATAAAATACAATGTTCCACGTGAAACATTGGAGGAAAAATGAAAGAAAGATATATGGATTTAGCTTTAAAACAAGCAAAAAAAGCTCAAAAACACAATGAAGTACCAGTTGGAGCAATAATAGTAAAAAATAATAAAATTATTTCCCAAGCATATAATAAAAAAGAAAAAAGTAAAAATGTAATAAAACATGCTGAAATAATAGCTATTACAAAGGCATGTAAAAAACTAAAAAATTGGCGATTGGATGATTGTGAAATATATATTACCATGGAACCTTGTATGATGTGTTGCGGAGCAATAGAACAAGCAAGAATTAAAAAAATAATATATGGTGTAAAAAATGAAAAGTTTGGATATACAGATAAATTAAAAAATATAGAAATAATTAGTGATATAAAAGAAAAAGAATGTAAAAAAATAATTCAATCCTTTTTTAAAAATAAGAGATAGAAGCTCTTTTTTTTTATAAATTTTAAGTGTATAATATAAATATTAGAGGTGATAAGATGTACCAAGCTTTGTATAGAAAATATAGACCAACAAATTTTTCAAATGTTGCAGGACAAAAAGTAATAATTCAAACATTAACAAATGCAATTGAAAATAAAAAAATTTCCCATGCATATTTATTTTCTGGTCCAAGAGGTACAGGAAAAACAAGTATTGCAAAAATACTAGCTAAAATAGTAAATTGTGAAAATTTGGATGGAATAACACCTTGTAATAAATGTGTAAGTTGTACACAAATAAATAATAAACAAAATACTGATATTATAGAAATAGATGCAGCTTCTAATAATGGAGTTGATGAAATACGCGAATTAAGAGATAAGGTGGGGTTAGTACCATCTTATGGAAAATATAAAGTATATATAATAGATGAGGTACACATGCTTACAACGGCAGCATTCAATGCTTTGTTAAAAACATTAGAAGAACCCCCTAAACATATAATTTTTATATTAGCAACCACAGAACCCCATAAAATACCTTCAACAATATTATCTCGTTGCCAAAGATTTGATTTCAAAAAAATTAGTATAACTGATATTAAATTGAGATTAAAATCTATATGTGACAGTGAAAATATTAGTATTGAAGAAGATGCATTAGAATTAATAGCTAAATTATCTGATGGTGGATTAAGAGATTCAATTGGTTTATTAGATCAACTAACTGCTTATACAAATGATAAAATAACAACGCAAGATGTAAATGAAGTATATGGTACATTATCTTTAAGTGAATTAAGTTCATTTGTAACTGGAATTTTTGAAAAAAAATTAGATGAAACATTTGAATTAATTGATAAATATGATTCAGATGGAAAAAATTTGAATAAAATAATGGAAAATATTATAGAAATGTTAAAAAATACATTAATTTATTATAATAGTTCTGATTATTTTAAAAGCAAAGAAGAAAAGGAAATATATGAAAAAATTTGCAATGCGATAGAAGAAGATAAAATTTATAAAATAATAGATATACTTTTATTTACATTAAATAATAGCAAGAGCACAAATAACATAAAACTTTTAATGGAATTATCAATAATACAAATATTAAATTTACAATCTAATAATTCTGTTAATTTAAAACAAGAAATTCCTATACTTGATGAAAAAAAAGAAATAAAGATAGAAAAACCAATAGAAAAAAAAGAAATAAATGAGAATATTAAGAAAAAAATTCAAGAATTAAAAAAAATAAGAATTAATAATACATTGTCAAAATTTGATAAAAAATCTTTAATTTCATTTAAAAATAATTTTGAAGAGATAAAAACACTATTAATGGATCCAGAATATAGTTCAATAGTTTCATTAATAATAGATGGTGAAATAAAAGCAAAAGGTGATAAAGATTTGATTATTGTATATAATAATTCAAATTTAGAAGAATGTTTTAATAGTAGTTTAATTGATGTAGAAAAAGCCTTTTATAAGGCATTTGAATGCAATTATAAACCAATCGCAGTTTCAAACGAAGAATGGGAAATAATAAAAACAAATTTTAACAATAGTTTAAAACAAGGTAAAAAAATATTTGAATATCAAGAAGAAAATATTGATTTAGTAAGTTTATATAAACCAGAAGAAGAAAATGATACACAAAATGAAATAGAAAATATGTTTGAAAATATAATAGAGTATAGTTAGAAAGAGGGATAAATATGAATATGCAAGCAATGCTAAAACAAGCACAAAAATTACAAAATGATATGTTAAAAACACAAGAGGAGATTAATAATAAAACATTTACTGGTAAATCATCAAATGTAACTGTTGAATTTAATGGTAAAAGAGAAATGCTAGACTGTAAAATAGATATGGATGCAATAGATAAAGATGAAATTGAATTATTACAAGATATGTTAATAGTAGCTGTTAATGATGCTATGAATCAAATTAATAAAGAAACAGAGTCAAAAATGGGAGCCTATACAAAAGGTATGCCAGGATTATTTTAATGAAATATCCAACAACAATCGCAAATTTAATTGAGTGTTTTAAAAAATTACCAGGTATAGGAGAAAAAACAGCAGAGAGATTAGCACTATCAGTGTTAGAATTTGATAATGACATAGTTGAATTATTTTCAAAGTCATTAAAAGATTCAAAAACAAAAATTAAACGATGTAAAAAATGTAATAATTTAAGTGAGGAAGAACTTTGTGAGGTTTGTAAAGATAAGACAAGAAATAATAAAATATTATGTATTGTTGAAGAACCTAAAAATGTTATATTATTTGAAAAATTAAATATATTTGATGGTTATTATCACGTATTAGATGGTTTAATTTCTCCAATAGATGGAATTAACCCAGAAGATATAAATATAGAGTCTTTAAAAGAAAGAATTAAAAAAGATAAAGTAGAGGAAGTAATACTAGCTTTAAAACCAAGTATTGAAGGGGAAACAACTTCACTTTATATATCTAAGATTCTTGAACCATTCAATGTTAAAATTACTAAAATAGCCCATGGGATACCTTTGGGAGCAGAAATCGATTATGTCGATTCTTTAACCCTTGAAATGGCTTTAGAAAATAGAATGGATATATCTACAAAAAACGAATCATAAATCTTAATTTATAACATATAGTTGATTAGGTGACCAATATGTTAAATATTATGAATAAACTAATAAAGCTAATAAAGCGTATTATAATTAGTTCTTTTTTGTTATATGGATACAATATATTAGTACAACCCATAGGTTTAGTAATACCAATTAATATTTTCACTGTAATTTCAATTAGTATACTAGGAATGCCAGCTCTTATGGCTTTAATATTTGTATTAGTTTTTATTTATTAGGAGGAAAGTATGTTGGATGATTATAAAACTGATCAACCTATTATATATAGAATAATAAAAAATTCTATATATAATGATAGGTTATCACATGCATATATAATAGAAACAAATGGTTATAATAAATCATTTGATTTTGTGCTTTCAATGGTAAAATGTATTATATGTCCTAATAAAAAAAGTAATGATGATGGATGTAAGGAATGTTCTATATGCAAAAAAATAGATAATAATGAATTTATAGAACTTAAGATAATAGAAGCAGATGGTCAGTGGATAAAAAAATCACAATTAGAAGATTTGCAATTAGAATTTTCAAAAAAATCCATAGAAGGAAATAGAAAAATATATGTAATAAAAGATGCTTCTAAATTAAATGTTTCATCTTCTAATTCTTTATTAAAATTTTTAGAAGAACCTGAACCAGGAATCATTGCAATTTTAATGGTTGAGAATATTTCACAATTATTAAGTACAATAGTATCTAGATGTCAAATTTTGTCGTTAAGAAGTAGAAAAAAATATGATAATTTAGAAAATGATCAAAAAATTACTGAAATTTTACATGAAAACTTAGAAATAGAAAATGTAGAAACAAAAGAAGAAATATCTTTAAATATTAAACAAGTAGTAGACTTTATAAGTTATTTTGAAACAAATGGAATGATGACATTAGTATATATAAATAAATTATGGAATAATTATTTTAAAGAAAGAAAAGATCTAATAGATGCATTTTCTTTAATTATTTTATTATATAAAGATATATTAAATAAAAAATTAAATAGAAAAATTGAATTTTTTAATGACTATAAAAATGAAATAGAAAAAATTAGTAATAAAAATACAATAGAAGTATTGACAAATAAAATAAGTTTTGTAACTGAAATTACAAATAAAATTAAATTTAATATAAACAATAACTCTCTTATGGACAAGCTTATAATAGGGTTGAAAGGATGTGAAGATAAATGATAGAAGTAGTAGGGGTTACTTTTAAACATAATGGTAAAATATATTATTTTTCTCCTAATGGTTTAAAAATAAAAAAAGGTATAAATGTAATTGTTAAGACTGAAAGAGGATTACAATTTGGTAAGGTAGAATTAGAAAACTTTCAAATAGAAGAAAAAAAATTAAAATCATCATTGAATGAGGTAGTAAGAATTGCTTCTAAAAACGATTTTAATACACATTTAAAAAATGAAAGAGATGTAAAGAAAGCATTAAATAAGTGCAAGGAATTGGTAGAAAAATATGAATTAAATATGGTAATATTGGATGCGAGTTACACATTTGATAGATCACAATTACTATTTACTTTTTTATCTGATAATAGAGTAGATTTTAGAAAGTTAGCTAAAGATTTAGCGACTCTTTATAAAACTAGAATAGAATTAAGACAAGTAGGAGTTAGAGATAAAGCAAAAGAAATAGGTGGCTATGGTTGTTGTGGAAGACCTCTTTGTTGTTCAAAGTTTTTAAGTGATTTTGATTCAGTTTCAATAAATATGGCTAAAGATCAAAATATTGCACTTAATCCAAATAAAATTAACGGTGTATGTGGTAGATTATTGTGTTGTTTTAAATATGAAGATGAATGTTATAAGGAATGTAGCAAGAAACTTCCTAAAGTAGGAAAGACAGTAGAAACATCTGAAGGAGCTGGTAAAGTAATAAGCGTTGATATTTTGGCTCAAAAATACAAAGTAAATATAAAAGATAAAGGGATAATAGAAGTTGGTATAAATGAAAGTAACTAATTATTTATTAGGTTATAAAAATTTAAAAATAGTTCAAGACAATGAAATGTTTAATTTTTCATTAGATTCAGTATTACTTCCAAATTTCGTTACTATAAATAAAAATATATCTAAAATACTTGATATAGGCTGTGGTAATGCACCTATACCTTTAATACTTTCAACAAAAACAAAAGCTGAAATATTAGGAGTAGAAATACAAAAAAGTGTATATGAGTTGGCTTGTGAATCTATAATGATTAATAATAAACAAGATCAAATTAAAATAATAAATCAAGATATAAATGATTTTTATAAAAATGAAGAAACTGATACTTATGATATAATAACGTGTAACCCACCATTTTTTAAATATATTGAAACATCTAACATAAATAAAAATGATTATAAAACTATAGCTAGACATGAAGTCACACTAAATATAAGTCAATTATTTACTATAGCAAAAAAATTATTGAAAAATAATGGGGTAATCGCAATAGTACATAGACCAGAGAGATTTGTTGAAATTATAGAGGAAATGAAAAAAAACAATATTGAACCAAAACGAGTTCAATTTATATATCCTAAAATAGATATGGAAGCTAATATAATGCTTATAGAAGGAACAAAAAATGGTAAACCAGGATTGAAAATAATGCCACCGCTATATACACATGAAAAAAATGGTGAGTATACTGAAACAATAAAAAAATATTTTGAATAGGAGGAAACAATGTCTCAAAAAAGTTATGATAACAGTCCAACTCTTTATTTAATCCCAACTCCAATAGGAAACATGGAAGATATAACTATGAGGTCTTTAAATATTTTAAAGCTAGTGGATGTAGTATTTTGTGAAGATACAAGAGTTACAGGACAATTATTAAAATATTATGATATAAATAAAAAATTAATATCTAGCCATAATTTTAATGAATCAAAAAATATTAATAAATTATTAGATTATTTAAATAATGGTTCAAACGTAGGACTTGTAAGTGATAGAGGAACTCCTATAATAAGTGATCCTGGATTTGAACTTGCAAAATGTGCTATAGATAATGGATTTAACGTAGTAAGTTTACCAGGAGCAACTGCTTTAATACCAGCACTTACTTCATCAGGAATAAGTCCCATGCCATTTTACTATTATGGTTTTTTAAATAATAAAGATAGTGCGCGAAAAAAAGAATTAGAAATATTGAAAAATATAGAAGCAACTTTAATAATATATGAGGCACCTCATCGAATAAATAAAACATTAAAAGATTTGGGAAATATCTTGGGAAATAATCGTAAAATTGCAATTTCCCGGGAAATAACAAAAAAATATGAAGAAATTTATAGAGGTACAATCGAAGAATTAATTAATCAAAACAATGACTATAAAGGTGAATTGGTTTTGGTTATTGAAGGTAACAAAGAAACAATACAATATAAAAATTTAACAATACCAGAACATGTTAATTTATATATAGAAGATAATAAGAGTGTAATGGATGCAATAAAAATAGTAGCTCGTGAACGTGGAATGAAAAAAAGCGAAGTTTATGATATATATCATAATATAGAAAAGAAGTGAAACATGAAACTTATAGTAGGATTAGGGAACCCTGGAAAGTTATACAATAACACAAGGCATAATGTGGGATTTATGTGTGTTGATAGTATAGCAAAACATTTTAATATAAAATTTGATTCCAATAAATTTAAAGGTGAGTATGCACAATTTAGTTATAATCAAGAAAAAGTATTACTTTTAAAACCAGGTAAATATATGAATTTATCTGGTGAAGTTGTAAGAGATTTTGTAAATTTCTTTAAAATAAATATAGATGATATACTAGTAATTTGTGATGATTTAGATACTCCTGTTGGAACTTATAGATTGAGATACAAAGGTTCAAGTGGAGGACATAATGGACTTAAGAATATAGAACAACATTTATCGACACAAGAATATAAGAGAATAAAAATAGGCATATCAAATAATAAACTAATTGATACCAAGGATTATGTTTTAGGAAAATTTACTAAAGAAGAATTAAAATTATTGCAACCAATAATAGATAATATGCCAAATATTATAGAGGATTATCTTAAATTACCTTTTGATAATTTAATGAATAAATATAATTAATGATACAGTTTTGTATCATTTTGTTCGTGAAAGGAGGATACTATGAATTTTTTTGATAACATATTAATGAATTTGGATGGAGATTCTGTATGTGGCCTTACCACAGAATTAAAAGGTTTATTTTTGTATAAAAAATTTAAAAAAGAAAATAAATCTATAATTTGTGTTACCTCATCATTATATGAGGCAAATAAAATATATCAAACATTAAATAATTACACTAATTTAGTATCTTTCTTTCCAATGGATGATTTTTTAACTAGTGAAGCACTGGCTATTAGTCCTGAGTTTAAATTCACTAGACTAGATACTCTAAATAATGTATTAAAAGAAAAGAGAATTGTTATAACAAATTTGATGGGATTTTTAAGATATTTACCATCAAAACAAACATATATAAATTCGTTTATAAATATAGAAGTTAATAAAGAGTATAAAATGGATGAATTAGTAGAGAATTTATATAAAATTGGTTATAAAAGAGAGTCAATAGTAACAAAAACAGGTGAGGTGGCTGTTAGAGGTTTTATTGTTGATATATTTCCAATAAATTATCAAAACCCAATACGAATAGAATTTTGGGGAGATGATGTTGAACGTATTAGTGAATTTGATATTGATTCACAAATATCCAAAAATAGATTAACAGATGTAGAAATAAAGCCATCATCAGAATTTATAATAGATAAAGTGATAGAGGAGGATATTAAATATAGAGAAATAATTAATTACATAACTCCTAGTTCTATATTAGACTATCTTGATAATCCAATAATTTTCTATGATGATAAAGATTCTATTTTAACAAATTATAAATTATTATTAGATGAAATGGATGATTATAAAAAAAATAACAATTTAGATATTAAAACAAAATTTATGTTTGATTTAAAAACTTCATATCCTTATGAAGAAATAAATTTTGTATCTTTTGATAATACAGTTAATTATAAAAATAGTATTAAATATATCTCATATGAATTAGAAAATTTTGTAGGTGGTATAGAATCTATAAAAAAGAAATTGGAATCATATATAAAAGATAATAAAACTGTTATTGTATGTTTGAGTGATAGGTATAAGGTTCAAAAATTAGAAGATGAATTAAATAGTAAACATGTAATTGTAAGTAGTATAAAAGATATAATAGATAACAAAATAAACTTAGTAGTAAAAAAAATAAATAATGGGTATATATTAGATAAATATGTTGTAGTTTCAGAGAAAGAATTATTTAATAAAAAAGATTTATCTACCGCCTATAAATCAAATTTTAAAATAGGTTCAAAAATTAGAGATATAAATAAATTAAATGTAGGAGATTATGTAGTTCATATATTACATGGTATAGGCATTTATACTGGTATAAAAACATTAACAAAAAATGGCTTGAAAAAGGATTATCTTACCATAGAGTATAAGGATCACGATAAATTGTATATTCCAGTTGAAAAACTTGAACTTGTAAATAAATATTCTTCAAATGAAGGAATACAACCAAAAATAAATAAATTAGGTGGAACAGAATGGAAAAAGACAAAATTACATATACAAAAGAAAATAGAAAGTATAGCAGGTGATTTGTTAAAACTTTATTCAGAAAGAGAAATGGCAATAGGGTATGCATTTGAAAAAGATAGTCAAGAGCAATTAGAATTTGAAAAAGAATTTCCGTTTGTTGAAACAAAAGACCAATTAAAAGTAACAGAAGAAATAAAGAAGGATATGGAA
Organism: uncultured Bacilli bacterium; assembly: GCA_934167485.1. Lineage (GTDB taxonomy): Bacteria > Bacillota_I > Bacilli_A > RF39 > UBA660 > UMGS1613. Next base: position 51,717 of record CAKPKL010000009.1, on the reverse strand, counting down.
AGAAATGTTCCAATGGATAGATTACTATGTGGTGACGTAGGATATGGAAAAACGGAGGTAGCTTTCAGGGCAATATTTAAGGCTGTAATGTCAAATAAACAAGTTTTATTTCTTTGTCCAACAACAATTCTTTCAAATCAACATTACCAAAATGCTATAGAACGATTTAAAGAATTTCCTGTTAGAATAGAACTATTAAATAGGTTCGTCCCAAAAAGTAAACAAAATAAGATAATTAATGATTTGAGCGAAGGTAAAGTGGATATACTTATTGGTACTCATAGAATACTTAGTGAAGATATTAATCCTAAAAGATTGGGATTATTGATAATAGATGAAGAGCAAAGATTTGGAGTTAAACATAAAGAAAAAATTAAATCTTATAAAAATAATATAGATGTACTTACATTATCAGCAACTCCAATTCCTAGAACACTTCAAATGTCACTTGCAGGTATTAGAAGCTTGTCATTAATAGAAACTCCTCCTGTAGATAGATATCCTATTCAAACTTATGTGTTAGAAGAAAACAAAAACGTAATAAAAGATGCTATATATAAAGAATTGGCTCGTAATGGTCAAGTTTTCATTCTTTATAATGACATTGCAAGTATGGAAGCAAAGAAAAAAGAATTAGAAAGATTAGTTCCAGAAGCAAAAATTATTACAGGACATGGAAAACTATCTCGTGATGAACTAGAAGATGTTATGTATAAATTTATGAATCATGAATATGATGTCCTTTTATGTACAACGATAATTGAAACAGGCATAGATATACCAAATGTTAATACATTGATTATAATAGATGCAGATAGATATGGATTATCTCAGTTATATCAAATAAGAGGTAGAGTAGGTAGATCAAATAAAATAGCTTATTCGTATTTAATGTATAACAAAGGTAAAATACTTACAGACGTAGCAAAAAAAAGACTTAATGTTATAAAAGAATTTACAGAACTTGGAAGTGGCTTTAGTATAGCTATGAGAGACTTATCAATAAGAGGAGCGGGAGATATATTAGGTGCCTCACAATCAGGGTTTATTGATGACATAGGTGTAGAATTATTTCTTGATATGTTAAATGATGAAGTAAATAAATTAAAAGGAATTCCAATAAAAAAAGAGGAAACAGATATAATGCCATACATAGAAGTAGAAACAACTATTGGAGATAAGTATGCTAAAGAAGAAGAAATAAAAATAGAAATACATAAGAAAATAAATAACATAGATTCAGTAGAAAATTTAGAAAAGACAAAACAAGAATTGCAAGATAGGTTTGGAACACTAGATGAAAATATAATTATTTATATGTATGAAGAACTATTAGAAAAAAAATTACAAACAATAGATATTAAGAAAGTAAATCAAACAAAGAATTTTATTTCTATTACTTTAACTAGAGAAATAACACAAAAAATAGATGGAGAATTATTATTTATGGATGTGTTAAGCCTATCTAGAAAATTTAGATTTTCTATGAAAGATAATGAACTTACTATAACATTAGATACAGTAGGATTAGATAAACATTTCATATATTATTTAAGTGATATGATAGACATATTAAAAAGAGCAATAAAAAATTAAATTTATTGCTTTTTTTTGTAATCAATTCAAAATTATTTAATCTACTCTACCACATAACCAATCCATTGATACATTAAATTTAACACATATTTGATAAGCAAAAACAGTTAAGATTAAATTTTTACCTGTTTCATAAGCACTAATAGTTGAATGAGTGGTATTTAAATTATTGGCAAGTTCTTCTTGTGTTATACCAAATTTATGGCGTATATAGAGTAATCTTTTTCCTACTATTTTAGGATTTAATGATTTATTTAAAATTTTATATTCTTTTACATTGCTTATTTGTACAATGTAATCTAAACTGACATTAAAATAATTAGCATATGCATTAAGTTGCTCTAGCGGTATAATTTCTTTACTTGTTTCCCATTGAGAAATTGCAGTCCTACTGACATTTAACATTTTTCCTATATCTTCCTGTGTTAAGTCTTTTTCTTCTCTTAAAAAGAATAATCTTTCAAAATTCATATTAATCACCATGTCAATTTTCCCATCAAAAATACTTAAAATCGAATTTGTGTAAGAAAATACGACAAAGTGTGATATAATGTATGATAGGAGGAGGTAAAAAATGATTCAGGGTTCAAATTTTGATTACAAATCAAAAAGAATAAACAAAAAAATTGATTCAAAAACAAATAATATAAAATGCTTAAAAATAGTAGATTTGATAATGTCAATTATTTTTGTAATTTTTTTCTTTTATAAATATCAAATAACAGAAAGTTATGAGTACGGATTTGGACAGTTAATTGAATTATTTATTCAGTTACCTGTGATAATGTTATTATTGATTTCATTAGTAATGTCTATTATTGCTATATTTGATAAAAAAGAAATATATTTATTTTCTATAATTGGTCAAATTTTAAAAATAGTATCATTTTTGTTAAATTTTATTATTAGCAAATTTTTTCTTCATATTGTATATAAAATAGATTATATGATATTAATACCTATTTATGCGATATTTATGTTAACAATTTTAATAATTTATAAAAGAATTAATGATTCAAATAAACGTTAAGAAGGTTTTAAGGAGGAAAGCAATGAAAAAATATATATGTTTGATTATAGGTTTCTTAATGTTTGTTACTGGATGTAGTTCAAAAATTGATAATGATAAAATAATTACATATTTAGAGAATAAATATAATCAAAGTTTTAGTTATGTTTCTTCACGTGATGATGTTTGGTCATCAAAATCAGAAACAAAAATATTTTCAGATAATAATAATCGAGAATTTGAAGTTAAAGTTTTTAGTGATTATATAGCGGATACATATTATTCAATAATTTATGATGATGAGATTTCTAAATATTATCAAAATCAATTTACTAAAAATTATAAAATATTTGCTTCATCTGAAAGTTATTTTACTAATGAAAATCAAAAATATTTGGAAGTTAAAGATTATATGAATAGTGTTCCATCTTTAAGTATTGCAATATATACTACTGATAATGATTTAAATATTATAAAAAGTAAATTAGATAGTGTATTGTTTGAGGGTCAATTTATAAGTGGAGTTATATATATTGTTGATGAAAAAGATTTTTATAATATAACAAAAAATAATTATAAAGATATGACATCAATTTCTGTCGCTTCAAAATCTTTTAGTATTACAAATAATACCTTAGAAATGAATTGATTATAAGGGAAGTTTGGATGAAAATATAGATTGTATAAATAAAATTGAGTTTAAAATGCTTCCAATTTTATGGTAAGTGATGATAGTTTAAGAATTAGAAAGTGGTGATTGATATGAAGAAAATATTATTAAAACAAAAAAACAAAGAAATGTATAGTGCAGAATTTGAAATATTAGAAAATGATAGTGTCGTAGGACAAGTTTTTATAAACGGAAAGGTTGGTTCCATAGATGCAATCGTAGATGGTACATTTCATAATAAAAACTTTTCCTTAAAATTTGCAAATAAGGTATTGCCAGGTTCAAACAAAAAATTTAGACCTTATAACATAATAGAAAATAAAAATATAACAGGTGAAATATTCCAAACAATATTTAAGAAAAACTTCTTTTCTAAATATAAATATATAAAGTGTAATTATAATGAAGAGAAATTTAAACTTTATTCAATAGGGTTTGGGGATAAACAGGTATGTGTCATATATAAAAATGATGTTCAAATATCTCAAATAGAGTTTAGTAATGTTATTTATAATGATCTACATGATTACATTATTTATATTAAAGATGATGATAACACTTTTATATCAATACTATTAACTTATTATTTGTATGTTATTGGGAAATTTAAACCAGGAGTTAAAGTAACTAAATCAGTTGTTAAATATTATCAAAAAGATTCTAATAAAGATTTAATTTCAAAATACGATCCTGATTGGATTAGTAAAGGTGGTTTAAATAAATAAAAAATTTAGTTTAACTTTATCAATTATATTAATTGTTTTAGGAGCAATTAATAGTGGAATATTTTTAGTATTTGCATTGATTGGTAGTTTTGTATGTGGGAAACCTTTCTATGTAATTAATGATGGTGAAGGACCAATCTTGGGTTGTACATCTATATTTAATACTAATTTGGTTTTACCTATATTATTAGGTATATGTTTAATATTATTTGGTGTTATACTTTTAGTTTTAAGAAGAAATACAAAAAAATAAATTTTAAGTTAGTGATAGGAGTTGAAAAATGGAAAAATTAATAATAAATTTATTTGAAAATTTTCATATAATAATGCTTATAATTGTGGTTTTATGTTTTATTATTCCAATAATTCATACATTAATCAAAAGGAAGAAAAGAAAGGTAAAAAAAGATATATTAAATAAAAAAACAATAATGGTTGATTCAGGTATTTATTATAATGTTGGATTAAATTTATTTCTTTTAATATTTTTTACAATTGGTTTAATTTTAATTTATTTAGCAATAAAGTATGCAGAAAACAACTTTACAATGATATCTGGTATTATTTTTGGAATAGCAATGTGTTTAATACCTATAATTATAAGTTTGAAAACAATAAAAACAGCAATAATAGTTAGAAATAATAAATATGTTATCATTTTAGATGAATTGATGGATAAATATTATTATAACGATCGTGCTTTTAGTGGTGAAAATGTCGATCGTTCTGGTTGGAGATTATATTTTAAGGATTTTTTTAAAGCGTATGATAAACATATATTTTTTAGAGATTTAAAGGAAGGTGATGAATATAAAATTGGGGATAAATTTTATTTGGTTTTCATAAAAGGTACAAGCATTCCTTATATCTTTCATGCCAATGAGTATACTTTAGCACAAAGTGAAAAAGATAAATTAAAAACTATAAATGAAGTAAAAGATTATATAAAACTAGAAGAATTTAATTTAGAAAAAGAAAATCATAATAAGAAAATCATTGTAAATAAAGAAACAATTATCGGTGACTTTTTTGATAAAAAGCAAAAACAAACTGTATTATTTGATATTTTGGCTGTACTTGTAATAGCACCTGTTATGATTGCATCTTATACGTTTTATTTTAATTGGGCAGGATTGATAATTACTTCTTTAATGTTTATATTTGCCTTATTGAATGCTATATTGCATATTAAACATTTATTAACTGTTATTAATAATATTAAAAAAGGAAATTTTATAATCAAAGAAGATGAAGTTGTTTCCTTAAATAATAATCTTCAATTTAGTGATTCAAACAAAATGATTTCTTTTAAATTTAAAAATTATAAAAAAATTGTTTATGCTGATAAAAAAGATTATTTAGATTCTAAAATCGGTGATAAGTTTTATTTAGTATTTGTTAAAGGTGAAAAAGAACCGATAAAAGTGTATGATGTTAATAATATTATTTTAAATAAAGAAGGTATATAAAATGAAACAGTTTATACAAAAAATAAAAAAGCTTTTAAGTAAAAATTATATCAGTATTATTTTTAATGTGGTGTTTTTGATTTTCATAATATACATAATTTTAGCAACAAGTTTGAATTGTTTAAAATTCTATAATAAATACACTAATGTAAAATCTACAATAACAAATATAGAACAATATAATTATAAAGAATCATCTAAAAATTATGTTGGTTTAAAAATTAAATATTCTTATTTTGTTAATGAAAAAGAGTATAAGTATGAATATAAGGGTGCATTAACTGACAAAGTTCATAACATTGGTGATACTCAAATTATTTATTTTTCTCCTGAAAATCCTGAACAGGTAGTATTAAACAATTTTTCTTTGATAAAGTGTGTGTGCATAAATATTTTACTTTTACTCACACTTGCATCTTATTTTGTAATTGTTAGAAAAAAGAAAAATTCAATTTCATTTATAATGTTTGTAATATGTATCTTTGGGGATTTGTATTTTTTGAATAATACAGTTAATATATTTGAATCAAAAATTAATTATAAAAAAACCAATGCTATTGTTGATAGGACATATACTTATTCTATAGAAAAAGATTGTACTATGGGAGCCGAAAATGTTTCTCAAAAATGTAGTTATCAAGAAACTGGGGCTTTATATAATTATGAGGTTAATAATGTTTTTTATGAAGCAAGTCAATTAAATGTATCTTCAAAAACTAAATATGGAGACAAAAAGACAATTTATTATTCACCAAAAAATCCTATGTACTATACTTTTAACATAAATAAAAATATATTAATTAACTGTTTTTGTCTACTTGCACTGACATCACTTGCAATTCTAGAAAATCCATTTTCAAAACCTAAAAGGCGTAAAAAGATTAATAATAAAAGAAAAAATTAATATTTTGATAAAAAATGTGGAAATTGAAACAAAGTAAAAGGAGGAAAATATGAAAGAGTATCCATTTACCCTTCCAAAAGATAGGATTAACTATTTTAAAGAATATAGAAAAAATTTTAATAAATGCATTGCAGTAATACAATCAAAAAATAAAAAGAAAGTAAAAGGCAAAGTTGTAAACATATTTATGCCAGAATATGCAAGAAATGGCAAAAAAGGAATTATAATCACTATTGAATATAAAACAAAAGAAAATGTTTTAAAGATTGGAGAATGTTATATGGACTTTCCAAATACATATCCTGCATTGAACGAAGAAACGGATATTTTTTACGTAGATGATAATTATGATTTTGTTTATATAGATGATCTTCAATATATCGATAGAGAAACATATATTGATTCAAAGAAAAAATTAGATGAAATAACTAAAGAATATAAACCAGTAATAATTAGTGTGTTATTATGTTTAATATTATCTTTAGTTGCAATTTCATCAATGAATAGTTATTTAATATTAGTTTCTACTGTTGTACAATTTATATTGCTATTTGTTAATTTAAGGACTGTAAAAAAACCAATAGTTTTTATACATAGTATTGTTTATTTTTTAAATTTAATTGGAATAATAATTTATTCAGCAAATAATATTATCAATCTAGATTTAGGTGTGTATATAACTTATGTATTGCATTTAATATTTGTTATTATATTTTTTATATTTTCAAAACCTAAAAGGCGTAAAAAAATTAATAATAAAAAAGGTGGTATATAATATGATTTTAAAAGTAAAAAGAACAATTTATAAAGTAACAAAAGAGCAATATACATTAAGTGATAAAAATAATAACATAATAAACAACTATGACTTTATTTTAGATAATAATAATATTATAGGAAATATTAATTATAAAAATAACAATATATCTCTTATAGTACCATATAAAAATTTTAATGAAACATCTAAATTAATGACTAATAATACCGAGATTGGAACAATAAGTTTTAGTGGTGATAATAAATTTATTAGCACTAATTATTGGTGGAATTTAGATATTGATAATAGAAATTTTAAATTATATGAAGTATGATTTGGTAGTAAGGGTTTTTATTTAGTAATAAAAGAAAATGATAATACTATTGCTGTTTTATCAAGCAAAATGATTGTTAAAAATTTTGAGGATGAGTATGAATTGTTTGTAAAAGATGATAAAGACTCTATACTTTCTATTATAAGTTGCATATATTGGAATTTATATAGAGGAAGAGTTTTATTAAAGATGGAACAAGTGGTATAAATGAATCTAATAAAACTTTAACTACCTTATCAAAAGAAACAAACGCAAAAATGGATTTTGATTTTATAAAAGATATTGCTAGTAATGAAAATTATGTAATTAATAATTCTAATAAAACAAGCAAAAATTATGTTGTTGTCGGAATTATATTATTAATATTATGCATAACAATATTTGTATTGTGTTTAACAGGTTGTTTTAACAAAAATAATAAAAATAATAAATCTAATGAAAGTTTAACTTTAGAATATTTAAATAATAATTATTCTAATGAAAATGATAATTTTACGTTTGTTAATTGTGGATATGATTTGTTTCCTGGATGGAATGATCGATGTTATTTTAAATCAGAAAAATACAATGAAGTTGTGACAGTTTATTTATCAGAAGAAAATAATAATTATTCTTTTAAAGATGACTATTTTAAGTTGTATATGAAGGATGATGCGGAAAAGTATTTTTATGATATTGCTAGTAATTATGGCAAATTTGAAATAAAAGTTAGATTTGGAAGTCCGACACTTTCTACTCAAATATATACTTTTGATGAATATATAAATAGTGGAAAATGTAGTGTTGAAGTTTATTTCTTTTCAAATACAAAATTAACGAGTGATAATATTAATACTATTTTAAATAAAATAGTGGATGATAAAATATATGGTTACTTTAACTTTGATGTTACTAACTATTCAGATCTATTATCTAACTATACGTTAAGTGATATATTAAATAATACATCCGAATTACTTGTTTCAGAAGAAGAATATCATATAGATTCAAATTTACAAATAATTAAAAATTGAGGTGGAAAAAATGAAAAATAAAATATTATTAAGTTTAATATGTGGATTATTAATATTAGGCATTACTACAGGATGTGGAAAACAAGCAAATAGTAATGGTTCAAAAGATAAAGATATGCAATCAACTGATGTTGTTGATTGGAGTGAATTTAAAATCAATTTAGATAGTATGGATTATAATCATCCATATAGTATTTCACAATTTTTGGCAAACAATTGGCAAATAGATGAAGAGTATACAGATATAATAAATCAAACAGTTTCTAAGGCAGGGAAAGTCGAGCTAACTGAAGAAGAAAAGGAATTATATGAGCAAAATAATATAGATATTGAAAGTATTCAAAACAATATTTGTATTTATTTAAATAAAAATAATTCCACAATTTATCTTTGCGTTGATAATACTCCGAGTGAAACTTTAGTTAAAAATGCTAATGTCATTTATTTATCGACAAGCAACGCAAACTTTTCATTTTATGGAATAAAAAATAATTCTACAATAGAAGATGTAAAAAGATTGTTTGGAACAAAGAATTACGAAATAGATGAAACTGACAAAAGTATTAAAGCTGAATATCATAATAGTATTTCATATTATGAATCATATGGACAAGTTTTATTTATGTTGGACGATAATGCAAAACTTGTAAAAGGAATTCAAATAACAATTAAATAGGTTTATGATTATTTAAAAGGTAACAAAAATGTTATCTTTTTAATAGTATTATTTGGTTAATTTTGCTTTTTAACTTAAATTTAAGCAAGGCATAAAAATTTTTTCGATAATATATATTAGTGAGAGTTAAAGTTTTAAAATATACTATTTATACATTGCTGAGATTTTGGTTAGATTAAAATAAATTGGATTAAAATACTTATTGTAAATAAGTGTTAAATTTGTAAAAAACATCTAAAATTCTATTGAATTCGCGCAAAGTTCATTATATACTTAAGATAATAAGAGGAGGATAATATGGAAAAAATAAAATTTGTTCAAATTGGTTGTGGGAAAATGTCAATATATACTATGAAGTATGCCATGGAAAATGGACATGAAATAGTTGGAGCAGTAGATGTTAACCCTAGTGTTATAGGATGTGATGTAAGCGAGGTAATAGGTTGTGATAAAGTAGGAGTAATAATTCGTGATGCTAAAGAATTAGAGAACTTACTTAATGAAACTAAACCTGATGTTGCCCTTGTTACTACTATGAGTTTGATGAACGATGTAAAAGAAGCACTTTTAACATGTGCTAAATGTGGTGTAAATGCTATTACAACTTGTGAGGAAGCATTTTATCCATTTAATTCATCACCTAATCTTACAAAAGAAATCGCTGAGTTAGCTCGTAAAAATAATTGTACTATTACTGGAAGTGGTTATCAAGATGCATTTTGGGGTAATTTAATTACAACACTTGCTGGTGCAACACATAATATTACAAAGATAAAAGGAAGTTCATCTTATAATGTAGAAGATTATGGTATAGCTTTAGCAAAAGCACATGGTGCTGGTCTTACTTTGGAAGAATTTGATAAAGAAGTAGCTAGTGTAGATAGAATTACAGATGAGGAAAGACAAAAATTAATAGACAATGGTGAATACTTACCAAGCTATATGTGGAATACTAATGGTTGGTTATGTGATAAATTAAAATTAAATGTATTATCTCAAACACAAAAATGTGTACCACAAACTCATGATGAAGATATAAACTCAACAACACTTAATATGACTGTTAAAGCTGGTATGGCAACAGGAATGAGTGCTGTTGTTACAACAACAACAAAAGAAGGAATAATTATAGAAAGTGAATGTATAGGAAAAGTTTATGCTCCTGAAGATTGTGATAAAAATGAATGGACAATATATGGAGATCCAGATACAACAATAGTTATTACTAGACCAAATACAGTAGAACTTACTTGTGCATCTGTTGTTAATAGAATACCAGATGTTATTAAAGCAAAACCTGGATTTATTCCAACATCACAAATGGGTGAATTAAAATATCAAAAAATGGCTAAATAATTAGCCATTTTTTATTACAAATTTATCATTATCAATATCAATAACAATATTTTCACCAAATTTAATATTATCTTCAATAATGTTATTGGCAAGCAATGATTCAATGTTTTTACTTACAAATCTTTTCATAGGTCTTGCGCCATATTTTTCATCAAAAGAATTATCAATAACATATTTTTTAGCTTTATCTGTTAAATTAATTGAAATATGCATATTATCAAGTCTTTTTTCTATATTATGAATTATATTATCAAGAATACTATATAAAACATCTTTATTTAATGGATTAAATATAATTATCTCATCAATCCTATTTATAAATTCTGGTTTAAATGTATGTCTTAATTCTTCCATAATTAATTTATTTGAATCTTTATTATTCTCTAAAATGTATTCACTACCTAAATTAGATGTCATAATAATTATTGTGTTTTTAAAATCTACCGTTCTACCTTGGGAATCAGTAATTCTACCATCATCCAATATTTGAAGTAATATATTAAATACATCTTTGTGAGCTTTTTCAATTTCATCAAATAAAACTATGCTGTAAGGATTTCTTCTAACTGCCTCTGTTAATTGTCCACCCTCATCATATCCAACATATCCTGGAGGAGCTCCTACAAGTCTTGATACAGAATGAGCTTCCATATATTCACTCATATCAATTCTAACTATATGTTTTTCATCATCAAAAAGTTCACTAGCTAATGTACGAGCAACTTCAGTTTTACCAACACCAGTAGGGCCTAAAAATATAAATGAACCAATTGGTCTATTAGGATCTTTAATACCAGCACGAGCTCTTTTAATAGCTTCAGATACAAGTTCAAGAGCTTGATCTTGACCTTTAACTCTTTTAGCCATATTATCCTTTAAATGAAGCAATTTTTCTTTTTCTCCACCAACTAATTTACTTACTGGAATATTTGTCCATTTAGAAACAATAGCAGCTATAGACTCATCATCTACAGTATCACTTAATATGTCGTTTTTATTTTTTAAGTTTAATTCTTCTAATTCTTTTTTTAACTTAGGAAGAGTACCATGTCTTAATATTGCTGCTTTTTCATAATCATAATTATCTTCAGCTTTTTCAAGTTCAAAAGAAGTTTTTTCAATTTCTTCTTTTTTCTTATTTATTTTAACATTGATATTTTTTTCATCTTCCCAATCACTTCTTAATTTAGTTTCTTTAGCTTTTAAAGTTTCTAGTTTAGAATTAATTTCGTTAATTCTATTTTTAGAAATTTCATCTTTTTCCTTTTTTAAAGCTTCTTTTTCTATTTGTAATTGCATAATTTCACGGGTTAATGTATCAAGCTCAACTGGAACAGATTCCATTTGAACTTTAATAGTAGCACATGCTTCATCAACTAAATCAATAGCTTTATCAGGCAAAAATCTATCTGTTATGTATCTATCAGATAAAGTTGCAGCAGCAATTAAGGCTTTATCTTTAATTGTTACTCCATGATAAACTTCAAACCTAGATTTAAGACCTCTTAGTATTGTAACAGTATCTTGTACTGTTGGAGCACCTACTAAAACTTTTTGAAATCTACGTTCAAGAGCGCCATCTTTTTCAATATATTTTCTATATTCGTTTAAAGTTGTTGCTCCGATACATAAAATTTCTCCACGCGCTAACATTGGTTTAAGTAAATTACCAGCATCCATAGCACCTTCAAGAGCTCCAGCACCTACTATTAAATGAATTTCATCTATAAACAAAATAATTTTCCCATCAGAATCTTTTATTTCTTTTAAAACAGCTTTAAGCCTTTCTTCAAATTCACCACGATATTTCGCACCAGCAATAAGTGCTCCCATATCAAGTTCCCAAATTGTTTTATCTTTTAAACTATTAGGAACATCTCCCTTAACAATACGAAGTGCAAGTCCCTCTACAATAGCAGTTTTACCAACTCCAGGTTCACCTATTAATACTGGATTATTTTTAGTTTTCCTTGATAATATTCTGGTGATATTACGAATTTCTTCATCTCTACCAATTACGGGATCAATTTTTCCGTCTTTAGCAGCAGCAACAATATCACGACCATATTTTTCAAGTACATTTTGTAAATTTTCTTCATATCCGTTGTTATTCATAAAATCATCTCCTTATATATACATTATACTCATATTTTAGCACTTGTCAAGTAAGAGTGCTAAAAAAGTTAAAAAAATAAGATGTAAATAACTTACATCCTTTTAATATAATCATTTGTTGGTAAATCATTTAGTTTAGCTTTCATTGATTTTAGTAGTTTCATTCTAAGCAAATCCTCTTCAATGCTACTAGCTTTTGCTTCTTTTAAATCTTTATCTAAAGTAGGTTTTTGATATAATCCAAGTACCTTTAATAGTTTTGTTTCGCTATTTTCTTTATAATATTTATTACAGATAGAATCAATATCACTTTCATTCAAAGGTTTATCAATAATTCCATTTATATATTCAATTTTTCTAACTTTGTATAGAGCATTTTTAAATGCATTTATATTTATTTTTTTATTGAATTTTAGCAAAACATTACTTGCTATTTCTTTTAATTCTTCCTTTGATTTAGAAAATAAATTAGGAAGCGATAATTCATTAGGATTAATTTCATTATTTAACATACATATACTAGCTATTGCTTTAAAATTCATAGGCTTATCAAATTCTTTAAGAATCTCTTCATTACTTTTTTCTAGTATAGAAAATTTATCAGGAGATATTATATTTTCGGTTTTGGTAATAAACTTAAAAAATCTAAATGGTTTTAAAAAGAATTGATAATTATCTAAATATCCATCATTTTTTCTAGAATCCCATGTTGCATCTAGAAAGAATATTCCATCTATATTATATTTATTATCAATTAAATGCACAAAATTTCTTTGATGTCCAATATTATTTTTATCAGAATAGTCATATATCGCACTTTTACATTTTATATCTAAATTTGTTAATATAAAAGCCATTAAATTTGAAAATCCGACACAAACAATTTTATCATTTGAAATAATTTTATTCAAATCCCTAGAAGTACTATAGTCTTCTCCTGAATCTTCCCTTTTGTATTTATTAGATTTAACTATATCATATACTAACATTGTTTGTTCTAATTGACTTAGATTATAATGTTTAACAAAATCTATTATATCAATTAATTTTTGATACATATCATAAAATTCTTTATATGAAATGGGTTTTTCACTATTAGGAAATTCTATTTTCAAATTAGGGTAATTTTCATTTCCTAAAGCATCAATTATATCTTTAAAATTTTTTTCATATATTACAATATTAAAATCCTTATATTTTTTTACAAATTCTAATAATTTATTTTTTAAACCATCTTTATTAATATTAAAAGAAATTTCCAAAGTACCTTTTTCTTTAATATCAAAATCTTTAACTATTTCATCCTTAGTTTTTATAATGTTATCATATAATTTTTTTAAATTTAAATCACTATTTGATGTTTTAAGTAATATACAATCATCATATTTCATACATGCATCCATATTTATTGTAGAAAAATCAATAGGTAACATAGGTTTAAAAATTAAAGAATTATCTTCTTCTTCAACGAGAATATCAAATTTCATACTATCACCATAAACATTATACCAAATTTTAGAATAAAACCCAATATTTAATACAAAATAAATTTAGGAGGTAAACATGAAAGCAACTGGAATAATAAGAAGGATTGATGATTTAGGTCGTGTGGTTATACCAAAAGAGATAAGAAAAAATTTAAGAATAAAGGAAGGAGACAACTTAGAGATATTTGTACGTGATGAAGAAGTAATACTAAAAAAATATTCAATGATGAATAAAATAAATGATTTAGCGCAAGAATTAACAGATGCGATATATACATTTATGAAACATAGTATATTTATAACAGATACAGACACCGTTGTATCTGGAAGTGGCCCATTAAAAAAGAAATATATAGGTAAAAACATAAGTAGTTTTATAACAGAATCAATACAAAGAAGAGATAAAATTATGCAAAACCATTTTAAAGAATTAAATTTTGTAGAGGATGAAGAGTTAGTTTGCAGCTATGTAATGTGTACAATTCTTGTAAATGGTGAAGCTGCTGGAATGATATTAATAATAAGCGAAGATGAAAAATTAGGAGAGCCAGAAATTCAAATGGCTGGAATTGTTTCATCATTTATGACAAAATATCTTGAACAATAATTTGAAATGTGCTAAAATATGGTTATTAAAGGCGAAGAAGGAAAGAAAAATATCAAGGTATTTATAAGAGAGTTTGATAAGGTGAAAACAAACAATACTAAAATATTTCGAATGGGTCTGGAGCTGTACGTTAACTACGTTATAGTTTTAAGGTGCTTTAGCACAAATTAAGGTGGTACCACGTAAATTCACGTCCTTATCTGGAAGTGAATTTTTTTTATAGGAGGTTATATGAGAAAGTTTGAAAAAATAAGTTTTGAACAATTTAAAAAGGATATTAGTGATAACAAGGAGTTATACGAGACATATAATTTACCAAAAAGAGGAACTAAAAGTTCAGCAGGATATGATTTTTTTGCACTTTTTGATTATACATTAAAACCTGGAGAAATTATGAAAATACCAACAGGAATTAAGTCTCAATTCAATAATGATGAAGTTTTATTTTTAATAGATAGAAGTAGCATGGGATTTAAATGGAATGTTCGAATGTGCAATCAAGTTGGAGTAATAGATGCAGATTATTATAATAATAGTGATAATGAGGGTCATATTTGGATAAAAATTCAAAATGAAGGAGATAAGGATTATAGTGTAAAAAAAGGAGAAGCTATGATTCAAGGAATATTTATGAAATATTTAATGGTAGATGATGATGAGGTTAGTACTACGAGAATGGGTGGTATAGGTTCAACATCAAAGAAAGAGGGATAATATGGAAAAACAAAAATATTATATATCAACAGCAATCGCATATACATCTGGAAAGCCACATATAGGTAATACTTATGAAATAGTTCTTGCAGACGCGATTGCTAGATTTAAAAGATTAGAAGGTTATGATGTTTATTTTCAAACAGGAACAGATGAACATGGAGAAAAAATAGAATTAAAAGCTAAAGATTTAGGTAAAACACCTAAACAATTTGTAGATGAAATATCAACTGAAATAAAAAAAATATGGGATATTATGAATACCTCATATGATAAATTTGTAAGAACAACAGATAAAATACATGAAAAACAAGTTCAAAAAATATTTAAAAAAATGTATGATAAAGGTGATATATATTTAGGGGAATATAAGGGATTATATTGTACACCTTGTGAATCATTTTGGACAGAATCACAACTAGTAGATGGAAAATGTCCTGATTGTGGTAGAGAAGTAAGTGAAAAATGTGAAGAAGCATATTTCTTTAAATTATCTAAGTATCAAAAAAAGTTAGAAAAATATATTGAAGAACATCCTCATTTTATTCAACCAGAGTCAAGGAAAAATGAAATGTTAAACAATTTTATAAAACCTGGATTACAAGATTTATGTGTTTCACGTACATCTTTTGATTGGGGTATACCAGTAGATTTTGATTCAAAACATGTTATATACGTATGGTTAGATGCTCTTACAAATTATATTACAAACATAGGATATGATGTAGATGCTCCAAGTGAAGAATTTAAAAAATGGTGGCCAGCAGATCTTCATTTAATAGGGAAAGATATAGTTAGATTTCATAGTATATATTGGCCTGCATTCTTATGGAGTTTAGATTTGGAATTACCACATCAAATATTTGGACATCCTTGGTTGCTATCTAATAACGATAAAATAGGTAAAAGTAGAGGTAATGCTATATATGCAGATGATTTAGTAAATGAGTTTGGAGTAGATGCTGTAAGATATTATGTTCTACATGAAATACCTTTTGCAAACGATGGAAATATAACTTATGAATTACTTATTGAAAGATTCAATTCAGATTTAGCAAACATTCTTGGAAATTTAGTTAACAGAACAATTTCAATGGCTAAAAAATATTTTAATGGTATAGTTCCTGATATAGGTATAAAAGAAACAATAGATGATGATTTAATTGAAATAGTTACAGGTGCTTATAAAAAATGTATAGAAAAAATGGATGATCTAAAAGTATCAGAAGCAATAGATGAGGTATTTGAAATATTTAAAAGATGTAATAAATATATTGATGAAACAACACCATGGACACTTGCTAAAGAAGGAAAAACTGATAGATTAAAAACAGTTATATATAATTTACTAGAATCTATTAGAATTGGTGCAATATTATTATCACCATATCTTCCAAGTACTAGTGATAGAATATTTGAACAATTAAATACGAATATTAAAGATATAAGTACAACAGAGAAATTTGGAAAACTAGAACCTCAAAAGGAATTAAATGATCCAGAACCTTTATTTATAAGAATAGATAAAGATAAAAAATTAGAAGAGTTAGCAAATTAACTCTTTTTTTGTAAAATAATATGTAAATTGTATTATTTTGTCGACTAAATTATTTAAATAACTATTTATTAAAATTATTATATGTGTTATAGTTTTATTGTTGCGCTAAATATAAGGAGAGAGTATGATAACAAATAAAAGTATTGGAGAATATTTATGGATACTTACAGTAGTATTTATTACATATCTATTCTTAGGTAGTTTCGTTGTTAGCAAGGATTTGTATGATTTAGCTTATTTAATTACCTTTTATATATTTTTAATAATTGGTAAAATATCAAAGTAATAGAAAAATTATACTGTTTATGGTATAATTTTTTTGGTGATAAAATGTTAATAGATACTCATTGTCATCTATCATGTGATGACTATAATAATTTAGATGAGATAATAAATGAATTTGATGGAATAATGATTGCAAGTGGTTGTGATTTAAAAACAAATAAAGAAGTTATAGAACTTGTAAATAAATATGACAATGTATATGGTACATTGGGCATTCATCCTGAAGAAATAGAAAATTTTAAAGAATCTGATTTAAAATTTATAGAAGATAACTTAAATAATAAAAAAATAGTTGGTATAGGAGAAATAGGTTTAGATTATTACTGGGTAAAAGACAATAAAGAACAACAAAAAGAATTATTTATTAAACAATTAGATATAGCTAAAAAATATAATAAGGCCGTTATAGTACATTCTAGAGAAGCAATACAAGATACTTATGATATATTAAAAAAATATAATTTAAAGGGTTCAATACATTGTTTTAATTCTAGTTTAGAAATGGCACGTGAATTTATAAAGATAGGTTATAAAATTGGTGTAGGAGGAGTATTAACTTTTAAAAATTCAAAAAAATTACAGGAAATAGTAAAAGATATTGATTTAAAATATATATTACTTGAAACAGACAGTCCCTATTTAACACCAGAACCATATAGAGGACAAAAAAATAAACCTTCAAATGTATATTATGTCGCTTTAAAATTAGCTGAATTAAAAAATTTAAGTATAGAAGATATAATAAATCAAACGGGGGAAAATGCATTAAAAGAATTTAGTATAAATATTGACTAATAGGACAAGATAATATATAATTTAGATAGTAAAATATAGGAGGATAACATGAAAAGAAATGGTTTTACTTTAATAGAGTTATTAGCAGTCATAGTAATACTCGCAATAATCGCACTAATTGCAACTCCAATAGTATTAGATATAATAGAAGATAGTAAAAATTCTAGTATAAAAAGAAGTATAGAATTATATGCAGATGCAGTAGAAAACTCAGTAGCAAAAGCCCAACTAAATGGACAGGCAATACCAAGTGGAAAATATATAACAGAAGATGGAAAAACATTAACCCAAGGAGATACAACATTAAAAGTAGATTATAATGGAGCTAAAGTAGTATGTGAAGTAAATATAACAACACAAGGAGAAATATTATTAAAAAGTTGTAAAGTAAATGGAAAAGAAACAGAATATACATATGGAAAAATTGAAGATGCAAATAACAAAACATATACAAATGGAGAAGTAGTATATTTTGATGTAACAACAGGTAAGAGTTGTGATACTTATACAGAAACACAAAGTAATACAGGTGTAAATAGTGGATGTATGAAATTCTATGCATTTAATGATGATGGAAGTGATAAAGTAAATTTAATATTGGATCATAATACAACAGCAACTATAGCATGGAATTCAAGTGTGAGTAATGCAAGTGGTCCAAGTGAAGAATTTTTAAATAAATTAAATGAAGATACAAAAGATTGGATTGGTACAGAAGTTCCAACAAATTATTCAATAGATCAAACAGGCCAAACAAGTAAAGCAAAATATACAATAGATTATAGTAGTTATAAAGCAAGAGTAATTACAGCTCAGGAGGTTGCTCAAATCACAGGAAACACAACTTGGGATGAAAAAACATCAGGTTCAGAATTTTATTTTGATACAAATACAAAAGAAAAAAGTACAACAGGATTTAAATATGGATGGTTATATGATAGAACAAGCCAAAATTGTACAGATAGAGGCTGTTTAAATAATTCAGATGTAGCCACAGTTGGTTATTGGACAATTTCCCCTCTTGCGTCTACTTCTGGCAGCGCGTGGCTTGTGTACTATGGTGGCACCTTGGTAGGCAACAGCGTCGCCGACGGCTTCAGCTATGGCGTTCGTCCAGTTATAGCTGTCTTAAAATCTAAATTAAACTAAAACTTAAATCATAGTTAGCTAAAAATTAACTATGATTTTAATTTTTTTTATAAAGTCAATAGATAATTCTTAATATTTTTAATACTTTACATGGATTTGACTTAAAAATATAAATATGCTATAATTGGGTTACCAATGTAGAGGTGATAAGATGACAACAAAAGTAAAATTTTCATTAATCTTATCAATTGTTGGGATGATTACGATAATAACAGTTACTATGTTAAATACAGGAACTACATTATATAATCCAACAAAAGATAAAACTGCGACTATAATAAATGAAATTGTTGCTTATAATACAGATTATGTTTATAATGAGAATAAACCTTCAAATGCAGATCCTGTGGTTCTTGTAGAAGGTGTTAATGGTCTTGATTATACTTATGATGGTCTTGCCTATACTCATATAAGTGATATGAGAAATGAAGTTGTTGAATTAGGTTCTGGTAGAGAGGGATCTTATAGTGGTAAATTAACTGGATATGGTCCAGATTGCCCTGGATGTAGTATGGTAGGAAATGTATCTTGTTTAACTCGTGAAGGAGTGAATCATAGTTTAATTAATGATGGAGTATATTATAATGATTATAGCTATGGAAATGTAAGAATACTTGCAGCAGATAATTCAGCTTTTCCTTGCGGAACTATAGTTAAAATAAATAATGGAGTACTTGATGAATTTGTAGGTATTGTACTTGATAGTGGATCATCTATGAGAGATGCTTGGGCACAAGGTGTAGTGTGGATGGATGTTGCTTTTTCTTCACAAGCAGAAGCCATTAATGGAGGAGCTACAAGTTCAAATACATCATTTAGTGTACAAAGATGGGGTTGGTAAAATCCTTTTTTTGTGCTATTATAATGGAGAAGGAATGATTGTATGGAATATTCACTAATTAAATTTAAAGAAAAAATGAATAAATATGGATTTAACTTAAAGAAAATGTTTGGACAAAATTTTATAATAGATGAAAATATAATAGGTAACATAATCTCAAAATCAGGTATAGACAAGGATACTCTTGTAATTGAAATTGGACCAGGGGCAGGGTCTCTTACATATAAACTTTCAGAGTATGCTAAAAATGTATTATGCTATGAAATAGATACAACATTGAAAGACTTATTAAATGATAATTTAAAAGGTTTAAATAATGTAGAGATAAAATTTGAAGATTTTCTAAAATCAAATCCTAATGAGGATATAAAAAAATATAATTATAAAAAATTATATGTAGTTGCTAATTTACCATACTACATTACAACTCCTATAATTATGAAATTCATAGAAGAGAGTGTTCCAGTAGATAAATTAGTTGTAATGGTACAAAAGGAAGTTGGAGATAGATTTAAAGCAGTACCAAAAACAAAAGAATATAACTCTTTATCTGTATATTTAAACTATTATTTTGATGTAAAAAAACTATTAGATGTATCTAGAAATGTATTTATACCAAAACCTAATGTTGATAGTATAGTTATAGAATTTACTAGACGTGAAAATTTAATAAAATTAAATAATCAAAGTTTGTTTTTTAGATTAGTAAGAGATTCATTTAAACAAAAAAGAAAAAATTTAAGAAATAATCTTAAAGGATATGATTTAGAACAAATAGAACCAATTTTACAAAAACATAATTTAGATTTAACAGCACGCGCAGAACAATTACCTATAGAAATATTTGTAGAAATATCAAATAATTTAAAAGATTGAAATATCAGTCTTTTTTTAGTATAATTAATTAGGTGATGAAAATGAAAAAAGTTGTAGTACTTGGTGGTGGAACAGGAATGTCTAATCTGCTTAGAGGATTAAAACAATATCCTCTTGATATAACTGCAATAGTAACAGTTTGTGATGACGGTAAAAGTACAGGTATACTAAGAGAAGAATTTAGTATTCCTGCAGTTGGAGATATTAGAAGAGTTTTAGTGGCTTTATCCGAAACAGAACCACTTGTTATGGATTTATTTAATTATAGATTTTCTACTACAAGTGATCTTGATGGACATACAGTGGGGAACCTTCTTTTAACAGCTGCAGCTGAGGTAAGTGGTAATTTATCTGATGGTATAGAGGCATTGAGCAAAGTTTTAAATTTAAAAGGAAAAGTAGTTCCTCTTACAGAAGATAATGTAACTTTAGTAGCAGACATGGAAGATGGTACAACAATAGTGGGAGAACATAATATTACTGGGCATAAAGGTAAAATAAGAAAGGTTTATTATAAAGAACCTGCAATACCTACTAAAGAAGCATTAAAAGCAATAAAAGATGCAGATTTAATAATACTTAGTATGGGTAGCTTATTTACAAGTATTATTCCAAATTTACTAATAGATGACGTAGTAAAAGAAATAGAAAAAAGTCCAGCAAAAATTATGTATGTTTGCAATATGATGACTCAGCCAGGAGAAACAGATGGTTTTAAAGTAACAGATCATATACAAAAATTAAATGGATATTTAGGTAAAAGACATGTAGATGTAGTACTTGCTAACACAGGTAAAATAGATGATGAAATGGCAAAAGTTTATGAAACAGCAGAACAAAAGGATGCAGTAAAATTTGATAAAGAAAACTTTAAAAAATATGAGTTAGAAGCAATAGGTGATGATCTCACTTATATTACTGACAATCATTTATTAAGACATGATAATATTAAACTTGGGTTCCATATATTTTATTATTTAATGAAAAAGTAGGTGGTGTTATGTCATTCACTGGCATAGTAAAAAACGAATTAAGTAAATTAGAAATAGATAAATTAGAAGCTACTAGTGAACTTTCAGCAATCTTAAGAAACAATGCTACTATAACATCAAGAGAAATAAAAATAACAACAGAAAATTCAAGTGTAGCTAGACATATTTTTAATTACATAAAAGAGTTATATAATATTAGTCCTAAAATAACAGTGCGTCATGGATATAACTATAATAAAAACTATATATATATATTAGAAATTACTCAAAAAATTGAATTAATAAAAAAAGATTTAAGTTTAAATACTAATATACCTGCTAACTATATAGTTGATGATGATGTTTTGATAAGAACATATTTAAGAGGAGTATTTATCGCAACAGGTAGTATAAATGATCCTAAAAAATCTAGATATCATTTAGAATTTTTAGTGGATAATCTTGAATATGCAGAATTTATAAAAGAAAAACTTAATATGTATTATTTAAACAGTAAAGTAATAAAAAGAGAAACTAAATTTATGATATATATAAAAGAAGCAGAAAAAATAGGAGATTTCCTAAGAATGATAAATGCTATACAAGCTCTTCTATATTATGAAGACATAAGAATCTATAGAGATCATAAAAACATGACAAATAGACTTAACAATTGTGAACAGGCTAATGTAGATAAAATAATAGAAACAGCATCAAAACAGGTTCAAGATATAGAACTTATAAATAGTATAGGTGGTATAGATTTATTAGATGATAAAACTAAGATAGCTGCAATTTATAGATTAAAGTATAAAGAAGCATCGCTTACTGAATTAAGTAATATAATAAGTATAGAAACACAAACACCTATAACTAAATCTGGATTACATCATAGATTTACTAAAATAAAAGAGTTAGCTAATAAAATTAGAAATAGTGATATGTAGGGCAAGTATTTACAAGATATATGTAAATATTTGTCCTTTTTAGTAATTTGTATTTTTATATTTTATATTTTATTGTACAATAATAGTGGTGATACCATGGAAAAACTATTTCAAAAATTAAATGATTTAATAAGTAAATATGATAATTTTATAGTAATGGGGCACAAAGATCCAGATTTAGATTCCTTAGGCTCTTCTCTTGGTTTATGTGAAATTATTGAATCATTTGGCAAAACTGCGTATTTATTTTTAAATATTAAACATTTAGATAAATATAATTCAAATATTAAACAAGCATTTAATAAAATGGAAAAAGATATAATTTGTGTAGATGCAGAAACTTATAAAAAATTGACAGGTAATGTTTTACTTATAATAACAGATGTACATCAACAAGAAAGAGTAGAATATCCAAAAGCAGTTGATGAATATGATACAATTATTTTAGATCATCATATTAAAAATAAATCATATATAAAAAATAGTAAGTTTTTATATATAGATTCAAATCTATCAAGCATGTCAGAATTAATAACGTATTATGCAGAGTATTGTAATCTTGATTTAGATAATGTAATAGCTACAATACTTTTGGCTGGTATAGAAATAGACACAAATGGTTTTAATTTAAAAACAACAAGTAGAACATATGAAGCGGCATCAACTTTAATGGAAATGGGCGCAGATTCAATATTAAAACAGGAATTATTAAAAGAAACAAAAGAAGAATATATGAAGAGAGCAAACTTTATAAGAAATAGTTTTATGGTTACAGAAAATATTGCTATGTGTATAATAAGTAGGACTTGTACTAATGTGGAATTAGCTGAAATAGCAGAAGAATTATTAACGTTTGAAGATGTTAAAGTATCTTTCTCAATAGGTAAATTAGAAGATGGAAAAATAGGTGTAAGCGCAAGATCATTAGGAGATTATGATGTAAGTAATGTTATGAAACAAATGGGTGGTGGAGGTCATAGCTCAAATGCAGCTGCCCAAATTCTTAATAAAACAATAAAAGAAGTGAAACAAGATATAGTTGATATAATAAATAAAGGAGAAAAAATATGAGAAAATTAGATGCTAGTAATTTTATATATGAAACAAGCATAGATGATATTTATGGATCCAAAAAAGAACATGTAAGATGGAAAGATGAAGTAATTAAAATATTAAAAGAAATATTTAGAGAAGATTTGGGTATTCTTTGTAGTAATATATCAAATCAACTTGAAGAATGTTTAGATACTAAGGGAAGAATAATCTCATATAATAGGGGAGTAGATAAGACTTTTAATGCAAAAGTAAAAACAAAAGAAGAGTTAAAAGATTACCAAGAAAACATTTCTTATGTTGAATCACAGATAAGACAATCAGCCAAAAATATAGAAAATTCTACTAATATAAAGATGAGTAAAGATAATTTATTAAAACTTGAGCAATTATATGATGCTTATGAAAAGTTTGAAAAATATTTAGATTCGAAAGAATCAGCTAAAAATTTTTTTGATAGTCAGTATAAATATAATGAGTCAAATTTTATTGAAATGCAAGTTTTTTATAATAAACAATTAAATATTCTAATAAATATGATTAAAGAGCTTAAGTCAAAAGAGGCAAGTGGAGATATTAATGTAAATAAAATTGTATACACAAGAGCTAATAGAGAAAAATTAGATGATTTAATGATAAAGTTACCTATAACGCAAGATAAACGTGAGTATTTTGTTAAGCTTATAGAGGAGTATATAAGGTCTAGAAGACAAGAGTTGACACTTATTCTATCAATTAGTGATCAAATTCTACAAGATCCCAATATGATTTCATACCCACAATTTGAAAATAGTAAACTTTATAGAAAATTTAAATTGTGTGAACAATTAGAGGATATGTTTTTTATAGGACCTAGTGGATACCAAGAAATTTGCGTTACAGATGCATATTCTGATGGTACAAGAAAAGCAGCTCCGTTAACTAAAACAGGCGTATCAAGAATAAATGAAAAACTATATGCAATGAAATTAGCTAATGATTTTTTAGAAGTAGATGAAGTAGATAAGGATAAAGTTGATACATTAAGTATTGAGACTAGTGATCCTATGATATTGGATTTAACTTTTAATATGCAACTGGTATATGATGATAACTTAAAGAAAAGATAGAAAATTCTATCTTTTTTGTTTATTTTATAGTATAATAAATATATACTTTTAAGGAGGTTATTAAATGAAAATAATTTTGATAAAAGATGTAAAAAAACAAGGTAAAAGTGGAGATATCCTAGATGTAAAAGATGGATATGGAGTATTTTTAATAAATAAGGGAGATGCAGTTTTGGCAACTCAGGGGGGACTAAATAGATTAGATAGTGATAATAAAAAAAGAAAACAAGAAGAGGAAGAAACAATAAAAAAATGCGAAGCATTAAAACAAAAAATAGAAAAAGATATAATATCATTTAAAGTAAAAACAGGACAACAAGATAGAGTTTTTGGAAGTGTTAGTCCTAAACAAATAGTTGAAGAATTAAAACGTAGGGGTTATAATATTGATAAAAAACAAATAAAATTTGAAGGAGCGATAGCTTCATTGGGAATTCATAATATAGATATTGAATTACATAAAAAAGTTATAGCTAAATTAAAAATAGAATTAAAAAAGTAGGTGAAGTATGAATAGAGAAATACCTAATAATATAGATGCAGAACAATCAGTATTAGGTTCAATGTTTCTTACTAAGAAAGCATTACAAAAAGGTTTAGAATTATTAAATGGTAGTGAATTTTATTCAGATAATCATTCTAAAATTTTTGAGTGTATAAAATCAGTTGATTCTAGGGGAAGTGTTGTTGATTTAACAACAGTAGCAGAAGAGCTAAATAATAGAAATTGGTTAAAAACTGTAGGTGATATAGAATATTTAACTGAAATAATAGAAAGTGTTCCGAGTGCTGCAAATATTGATGAATATATTAAAATAGTTGAAGATAAGGCTATTTTAAGAAGACTTATTGATGAAGCTACTTCAATAATTACTGATAGTTATAATACATCAAATAGTATAAGTGATGTAATTGAAGAAGCAGAAAAGAAAATCTTTGATGTATCAAAAAGTCTTAGAAGTACAGAATTTAAATCTATACAAGACGTTTTATATAAAACTCAAGCAGATTTAGAAAAACTTGCTGCAAATAAAGGAGATATTACAGGTATACCAACAGGATTTTATGAGTTAGATAAAATAACTAGTGGATTTCATCCACATGAATTAATAATAATAGCTGCTCGTCCAGGTATGGGAAAGACAGCAATTGCTTTAAATATGGTAAATAATATTGCGATTAATTCAAAAAAGACAGTCGCTTTATTTAATATGGAAATGGGTGCGGAACAATTAGCTAGCCGTATGCTTGCTAGTGTTGGACAAATTGAAGGAAATAAACTTAAAACTGGTAACCTAGAACACTCTGATTGGAAGAGAGTAAACGAAGCAATAAGTAGACTTTCAAGTACTAATATTTTTATAGATGACACAGCAGGACAAACTGTTGGAGAAATAAGAAGTAAATGTAGAAAACTTGCAACAAGTCCAAGTGGACTTGATATAGTTGTAATCGACTATTTAACACTTATTCAAGGTAGTAGTAAAAATGGTGCGAATAGGCAACAAGAAGTAGCAGATATTTCAAGAGCGCTAAAGACAATGGCAATGGAATTAAATGTTCCTGTAATAGCGCTATCACAGTTATCGCGTGGTATTGAGCAAAGGGTAGATAAAAAGCCTATGTTAAGCGACTTAAGAGAGTCAGGAGCAATAGAACAGGATGCTGATATAGTAGCATTCTTACATTGTTCTGATGAAGAAAGAGAAAAAGAAAATAGTTTGATGGAATTTGTTATAAGGAAACATCGTAATGGTCCTTTAGCAGATGTTCCATTAATATTTCAAAGGGGTACAAGTACTTTTGTAAATGTAGCAAACGTACAAGAAGAAGGCTAGGTGACACATGAAAAAAATAGGAATATATTTTTTAATATTTGTTTTATCTGTAGTTATATTTTTATTTGGTTTTAATTATAAAACAAGTAAACAACCACAAACATACTATAATGTATATTTAGATAGTGAATTTATTGGTATGATTGAATCAAAAGAAGAATTAGAAAAATATATAAATACTCAAGCAGATTCAATTAGAAAAAATTTAAGAAAATATAAACTTAAAATAGATGCTATAGATACATTTAATAAGTATATAGGTTTGGAAGGATTACAAACCTATAGTAATGGAGATAAAGCAAAATTTTTATTAACAAATAAAGATAATTATAATTTAAGTGATATAGATTTAGATAATATTAAATTTTATTTAGAAGAAAAGTTATTTAATTTAACTGATATAGAAATACAAGAAATGAGAAATTATATTAATACTAATGATATATATTCTCATACAAATAATGTATATACTCCTAATGGAATAGAAATAAAAAAAGTATACACATATCATGATGATATAATAGCAGTTCCTGAAATATATAAAAGAATTATAGCAAAAAAATCTTGTACAGTACCAGGGTACAAATTTACTATTAAAAGTACAAATGAGGGTGTAGATGATATAATTGTTTATACAATGGATAAAAAAATATTTTCAGATGCTATAGAGAATCTTATAACAATATTTGTAGATGACAATAGTTATGTTGCTTATAAAAATGATAATCAAATAGAAATAACATCAACAGGATCAGTTATAGAAAATATATATGTAGAACAAGAAATTACTTATAAAGCCGTAAATATTTCTGTTGAAGAAAAAATATATACAGATGCAACTTCATTATCTGCATACTTATTATATGGTGATACTTACGAAGAGAGAATAGTTCAAGTAAAACCTGGAGATTCAATAGAATCTTTAGCTTTTGAAAATCAGATAAGTGTACAGGAGTTTTTAATCTTTAATCCTCAATATACAAGCAGAGATAATTTACTTGTAACAGGTACAGATATAGTTATATCAAAAATAGATCCAAAAATTCAAATAGTTGTAGAAAAATATGAAGTTGTAGATAAGACTACTGATTTTGCTGTTGTTGAACAATATGATGAATCAATAAGTCAAGGTAGTATGGTTGTTTCACAAGAAGGAGAAACAGGAGTAGAGAGAGTATCTCAAAATGTTAAAAGTGTAAATGGTGAGATTGCATACGTAGATCCAGTAGATAAAGAAGTAATAAAAAGTCCAGTATCTAAAATTATTAATATAGGAACTAAATATGTACCATCAGTTGGTAGTACAACTTCTTGGGGATGGCCAACAAATAGTGGATATACAATATCTTCATACTATGGATATAGATTGGCTGTATTTGGAGAAGGTAATTTCCACAGTGGTTTAGATATAGCAGGAACAGGATATGGTTCTCCAGTATATGCGGCAAATAATGGTGTCATAGATCAAATGGAATATAGATCAGATAATGGTAATTATATTCAAATAAATCACAATAATGGTTATTATTCATTCTATGCTCATATGGCTAGGTTTGCTCCAGGATTATCAATAGGTAGTACAGTAGCTCGTGGCCAGGTAATTGGGTATGTTGGTTCTAGTGGTTGGTCAACAGGACCCCATCTTCATTTTGAAATTAGAAATTGTTCAGGATATAAATGCCATACGAATCCATTTAATTTCTATTAATGAAAATATCAGTTTTATCAAGTGGTAGTAAAGGGAATTGTACTTATGTCGAAACAAAAAATCATAAAATTTTAATTGATATAGGTACCAGTTCTTTATATGTAGAAAAAAATTTAAAACAGATAGGAATAGATCCGAGTGACATTGATATAGTTTTAATTACCCATTCTCATGTAGATCACGTAGGAGGATTAAAGGTATTTGCTAAAAAATATAATCCTTTAATATATATATCAACTGAGATAATGGAAGAAGCAAAACTAAATCTAACACATATATGTAGTGAAAATGAAGTAAATATAGATAGTGATATAAGAATTAAATCTATAAAATTATCACACGATGTTCGAGATATTAGAGGTTATGTAATAGAAGAAGGAGAATCTTCTATGGTATATATAACAGATACAGGATATATTAGTGAACGTAACTTTAAATATATACAAAATAAAAATTTATATGTATTTGAAAGTAATCACGATATAGAAAAACTTATGAATAATCCTAAATATCCACACCATATTAAAATAAGAATATTGAGTGATAAAGGCCATTTATCAAATAAAGATTCTTCATATTATTTAACTAAACTAATAGGTAATAATACAAAACAAATAGTATTAGCCCATTTAAGTGAACAAAATAATACAGAAGATTTAGCGCTTACGACATTAAAAGAAACATTAAAAAATAAGCATATAAAATTTGATAATATAACGATAGCTAGACAAAATGAAATGACGGAGTTGTTCACAGTATGATAAAAATAATTTGTGTAGGAAAAATAAAAGAAAAATATTTAATAGACGCTATAAATGAATATAAAAAAAGATTATCTAAATATACAAAATTAGATATAATAGAAGTAAACGATATAGATAATCCAAGTAAAGATATTATTTTAGAAAAAGAAAAAAATTTAATAGAAAAATATATAGATTCAAAAGATTTTGTTATTACTTTAGAAATTGAAGGTAATATGTTAAATAGTGTAGAACTTGCAAAAAAAATCAATAACACATTTAATACTCATTCTACTATTACTTTTATAATAGGTGGATCATATGGATTACACGAAGCAATAAAAGAAAGAAGTAATTATAAATTATCTTTTTCTAAACTTACATTTCCACATCAATTATTTAGAGTAAATCTTTTAGAACAAATATATCGTTCATTTAAGATAAACAATAATGAAGCATATCATAAATGATGTGCTTTTTATGTAAAGTAAAATATATTTTATAAAAAAACATATATAAAAAAATTATAATATGATATAATTAACTCGAATAAATAGGAGGTATAGCATGATAAAAAATAAAAATTTAATTACATCAATTGTATCAATATTCTTAAGTTGTGTTTTCTTTTTTATAGTAATTGATATTTTAATATATAGTTATTTTGTTTGTGACCACCAACTATTTTATATTGCTAAAAATTCAAGTGAAAGTGCTTTAACTTGTACACGAATTATGAACACTAATTATATATGGTTAATATTAATAGGTTTTATATTATTAATTGTTGGAATTATATTTGCTATTCTTTATAAAAAAGATAAAAAAGCAATAATAGAAGAGAATGAAAAAGACAAAAATATAATTACTACAAGCTATACAATATCAGGAACTAATATTATTATTAATGATGATGCAAAAGATACAAATAATGAATAACCAAAGATTTACTTTGGTTTTTTAAAAAAAATATTGAAAAATAAAAACTTTTATAATACAATATAGGTCAGGTGATTTTATGGATGAAGTATATAAATTTTTAGAAGAATTAAACTTAAAAAATAAGTGTGTAGTGGTAGCTTTGAGTGGTGGTCCAGATTCAATGTTGCTTATAGATATATTATTAACTTTAAAAGATAAATTAAATTTAAAAATAGTTGCTGCACATGTACATCATAATTTAAGAGCTGAAAGTGAAGAGGAAGCAATTAGAGTAGAAGAATATTGTAATAAAAATAATATTACTTTTGAATTCCATAAAATAGAAAATTATCCAAATGACAAATTTAGCGAAGAAGCCGCACGCAAAATAAGATATGATTTTTTTGATAAAATAGTGAGAAAACATAGTGCTGACATTCTCTTTACAGCTCACCATGGAGATGACCTAATAGAGACAGTTTTAATGAAAATATCTAGAGGTTCTAACTTAAAAGGATATGCAGGCTTTGAAAGAATATCAAATGATAGAGGTTATAAAATCGCAAGACCACTAATATTTTTAACAAAGGATAAAATACTTAAAGAATTAGATAGTAGAGGTATATGGTATGCCATAGATTCATCTAATTCAGATTTAAAATATACAAGAAATAGATATAGAAATAAAATATTACCTGAATTAAAAAAAGAAAATCCTAATGTACATTATAAATTTATAGAATACAATGAAAAACTAATTTTAGCACATTCTTTTTTAGAAAAAGTAACAGATAAAATATATGATAATATAGTATTTAAAAATGAAATAAATATAGATGAATTTAATAAACAAGATATAATAATTAAAATATATTTATTAGAACGTTTTTTTAAAAACATTTATGAACAAAATATTACCTATATAAATAACAAACATATAGATATAATTATAAATAGAATATCTAAAAGAAAAAATATGGAGTTTGATTTACCACTTAATAAAAAAGCAGTAATAGAATATAATAATTTTAGAGTTATAAATAAAAATAAAATAACTAATTATAACTTAGAATTTACAGATTATGTTAAATTACCAAATGGTAAAGTAATAGAAAATGATATAAGTACAACACTTACAACAAATTATGTAATACATTTAAATAGCAAAGATATAAAATTACCATTTTATGTTAGAAACAGGAAACCTGGAGATGTAATGCGCGTAAAGAATATGTTAGGTACTAAAAAAGTAAGTGATATATTTATAGATTCAAAGATACCAAAAGAACAAAGAGGAGAATATCCTATTGTAACAGACAGTACTGGAGAAATAATTTGGATTCCTGGTATTAAAAAATCACATTTAGATAGAAAAAAACAAGAAAAGTATGATATAATATTAAAGTACAATTAAAGGAGGAATAGTATGGATAAAAAAGTAGTTAAAAGGAGTTTATTTTCATATATATTTTTATTTATAGTAATACTAGGAGTATTTTATTTTCTAAACACATTAAATACTAAAGTAAATGAATTATCTTATAGTGAATTTATAAAAGCTTTAGAAGAAAATAAAGTAACAGAATTAACTATAAAACAAAATAGTAATCAAGGAGTATATAATTTAACAGGAAAGTTAAAAGGTTACAAAGAAAATGAGACATTCTCATCTTCAGGAACACTTAGTGAAGAAACTTTAAAGCAAATTGATGAAGCAAAATCTTCAAATGATATAGAAATTAAAGTTTCAAATGATCCACAATCTAGTGTACTTTTATTCGTAGTTGTTAATATATTACCTACATTATTATTACTTGGAGTTGGTGTTGTAGCTTATTTGTTTATTTCTAAACAAATGGGTGGTGCTAATAAATCTATGGATTTTGGTAGAAGTAGAGCACGTCTTACAACAGATAAGGATAAAGTAAAATTTGATAAGGTTGCAGGATTAACAGAGGAAAAAGAAGAAGTTCAAGAATTAATAGATTTCTTAAAAGAACCAAAGAAATTTCAAAAAATGGGAGCAAGAATACCTAAAGGAGTTCTATTAGTAGGTCCTCCAGGAACAGGTAAAACATTACTTGCCAAAGCAGTAGCAGGTGAAGCTGATGTTCCATTCTACTTTATAAGTGGTTCAGATTTTGTTGAATTATTTGTAGGTGTAGGAGCTAGTCGTGTTCGTGACATGTTTAAACAAGCAAAACAAAATGCACCATGTTTAATATTTATAGATGAAATAGATGCAGTTGGACGTCAAAGAGGAACTGGTCTAGGTGGTGGCCATGATGAAAGAGAACAAACACTTAATCAATTATTAACAGAAATGGATGGATTTGGAGCTAATGAAGGTATAATAGTAATAGCAGCTACAAACCGTCCAGATGTACTTGATCCAGCTCTTTTAAGACCAGGTAGATTTGATAGACAAATAACAGTTAATTTACCAGATGTTAAAGGAAGAGAAGAAATATTACAAGTACATGCAAAAGGTAAAACATTTGCTAAAGGAGTTAAATTAGAGAATATTGCAAAAAGAACAGTAGGATTCAGTGGAGCTGATTTAGAGAATTTATTAAACGAAGCCGCACTTCTTACAGTAAGAAGAAATAAAAAAGCAATAACAATGTCTGAAATAGATGAAGCACATGATAGAGTTTTAATGGGTCCAGCAAAAGTAACTAAGAAATATACAGAAAAAGAGAAAAAACTTGTAGCTTATCATGAAGCAGGTCATGCTGTAGTAGGAATTAAATTAGAAGGTGCAAATGAAGTACAAAAAATAACTATAATTCCTCGTGGTCAAGCTGGTGGATATAATCTAATGCTTCCAAGAGAAGAAACGTTCCTTTCTACAAAGAAAGAATTATTAGAAACAATAAGTGGATTACTTGGAGGTAGAGTTGCTGAGGAAATAGTATTTAATGAAGTAACAACAGGTGCTCATAATGACTTTGAAAAAGCTACAAAAATAGCTCGTTCAATGGTTACTGAATATGGTATGAGTGATTTAGGACCTATTCAATTTGAACATCAAGAATCAAGTGTTTTCTTAGGTAGAGATTATAATAAGAGTCGTAATTTCTCTAGCCAAGTAGCATTTGAAATAGATCAAGAACAAAGAAAAATAATTAACGAGTGTTACGCTAAAACACAAAAAATAATAAAAGAAAATAGAGATTTATTAGATCTAATCGCAAAAACTTTATTAGAATACGAGACAATTACTAAAGAACAAATAGAATACTTAGTAAAAAATGGTTGTATGCCTGATGAAGATGGTGAGATAGATCAAACAGAATATAAAGAAGCTTCAATATCTGATTTAAGCTTAGATGATTTAAGAGATTTAGCTCGTGAAAAAGGCATAAAAAATGCTTCAAAAATGAAGAAAAAAGAATTAGAAAAAGCAATAGAGGAAGATAGTGAATAATTATCTTCTTTTATTGTAAAAAAAATTAAAATGTGTTAAAATATTTTTAGAATAAAGAGGTGGAATTATGGATGACAATAAAATATTAGATAATGATTCTTTTTTTGATACCTCTATATATAAAATAGATTTAAATAATGAAATGAAAAGTTTTTATGATGTTATCGGTAATTATGAGGCATTTGATACCCTAGATAACCATGAAAAATTAAACAAATTAAGAAATAATAATCATATTAAATATTATAAAATAAATATATCTAGAATATTTAAATTACCAAGTGAATTTAATGAGTTGATAAAAAATATAGAACAAAACTATAATTCAATAAATCCTTCACAATTATTAACAGAAACTTTAGAAGCTGCTCAACATAGTAGTAAGTTAATTAATATAATACAAAAAGACTTAGACACTTTAGATAGAATAGTTAAATTAAAATTAAAGGATATATCTGAATCAAATGATAATTATCAAGATTTATTTAGTGTAGATTATTTTAATAGTTTAGACATAGAAGAATCTTTAAAAAAACAATTATTAAACATATATTCTAAATTGATAAACACATCAATAGAATTTAGTTATGATGATTATGAAAATTATAAATTACAAGATATTAGAAAAAAATATATAACAAAAATATTAAATTTATTAAATGATGATGAAAAAGAAAAACTAATTAATTTTAAAAAACAACAACTAGAATTAATAAATAATAAAATAGAAATAGAATTAACTAATTATCAAGATTATTTAAAGTATTTAAATAAAATAATTATAAATAATAGTAAATATAAAAAAGATTTAAATGAATATCAAACAACGATTGATAGTATAAAAGGATATAATAATAAAAATAAAATAGAAATAGATAATATATATAATAAATTAACAAAATTTAAAGTAAATTTTGATAAATTAAAGGGTAAAATATTAGATGAATTGGAAATAAAAAAATCTTTACCTTTAAAATCAACTGATTTTAACAATTATATAGATTTACTAATAAAGAAATGTAATTATAAAATAGATGAAGAAAATACAAATATATTAAATTACATTTTAGATAGTTTAAGTACAAAAAAATATAATATAAAAGATTTAGAAATGGCTTTAGGACTTGTAATTAGAAATATATGGCAAAGTACCATAACTAATATAAAAGATTATAAAGAAAATGAAGATTTTTATTTTATATGTTCAAACAATCAGTTTATAGATGAAAAATATGAAACAATATTACTTACACGTAAAGAAATATTAAATACAGATAAATATTTTGATTATCAAATAGGATTCATTTGTGGTTATAAAGATAACATTATGTATATAACAGAAAGACAAGATGTAATGGAAGTACAACATAAAGAAATAATTAATTTTAAAACTCCATACGATGTAGAGGATGAGTTTGTTAATTTTGATGCGAGCAACAGAATATCTTTAAATGGATATAATACTAAATTAGAAGCTGTATATTTAATAGATGATGGTAATCCAGAAAAACAAAATAAGGCTAAAGAATTGTCAGAAATATATGAATTACCATTAATAGTAATAAAGAAATAGAATTAAATTTTTAAATATAGGTTATTGATTAATCTATATTTTTTTAGTATAATTTACATAGAATAGGAGGATAACATGAAGAAAGGTTTTACTTTAATAGAGTTGTTAGCAGTCATAGTAATATTAGCTATAATCGCACTTATAGCTACACCAATAGTATTGGATATAATAAAAGATACAAAAGAGTCAAGTTTACTTAGAAGTGCAGAATTTTATATAAGTGCAGTAGAAAACTCAGTGGCAAAAGAAAAAATGAAAGATGCAACATATAATCCTAATACATGTAAAATAGAAAATAAAAAATTATACTGTGATGGAATTACTGAAGAGTTAAAAGTAGATGTAGAAGGAGAAATGCCAGAAAGTGGAAATATAACATTTTCAAATGGTGATATAAAAGATGTAACATTAAAATATGAAGAAGGAAAAACAATAGTAAAAAATGCACAGGGTAAATTAGTGTATACAACAATACCAACCCCAAAATCATTTAGTGAAGATTCTTGGGAAACAATAGTAGCAAATGTAAAAGCAGGAAATACAAGCGCATATAAAGTAGGAGATACAAAAGAAATAGCACTTACAGGATTTACAAATACAGAAGAAAATAGTAATGGATTATATACAATAAGAGTAGCAAATACTAAAACACCAGAAGAATGTAATACGGAAGGCTTTTCACAAACAGCATGTGGATTTGTAATAGAATTTGTGGATATAATAACAACACATAATATGAATCCATCAGGAGAATATAAAGGGACACAATATGAATTTGGATGGAATGTAGATGGATGGCCAGCAAGTGAGATGAGAACATATGTAAATAATGATATATATAATGCATTACCAGAGGGATTAAAAGAAAATATAATAAATACAAAAGTAGTGTCAAGTCATGGTTCTACAAGTGGAGAGAAAAATTTCACATCAGAAGATAAAATATACTTATTATCAACAAAAGAAGTATGGGGAAAAGAAGGAACAACTAATACAATAAATTATGATACAGCAGAAGCAGAGACAAGACAATTAGATTATTATAAAACAAATGGAGTAACAACAGCAAGTTATTCAGGAGCACTCAAGAACTACAATGGAAGTTCAGCATTTTGGTGGCTCCGTTCTGCTTATTCCGATTGTACTGACATTTTCTACCTCTTGGACGACACTGGCGATCAGAACAGCAACATGGCTAATATTACCAATGGCGTGGCTGTGGCTTTCCGAATTTAGTATCGATTAAAAACATTCGGTAGATGAGCTCCAAACGAGAGTGAGGACTATACGAATGTTTTTTAAATAATAGAAAATATATAAAATTACATATGGATTATAGTAATTATAAACCAAGATTAAACTGTATTAGAATTATTATTGACTAAGTTATAATAATTCTAAAATCTAAACTAAATTAAAGAAAGATATTTAAATAATATCTTTTTTATTGTATAATTTATATAGGTGATAAAATGAAAAAAGATACATTTGTAAAAGGAGCAGTTATATCAACTATATGTATAATACTTGCTAAAATATTAGGTATAATATATGTAATACCTTTTAATGCTATAATAGGTGAAGCAGGTGGATCTTTATATGGATATGCATATAATATATATAATTTATTTTTAAATTTATCTACTGTTGGTATACCACTTGCTATTTCAAAATTAGTTAGTGAATATTCATCACTAGATTATATGGATGTAAGTAGGCGTAGTTATAAAGTTGCACTTACTATTACTAGTGTTTTAGCTCTTATTTGTACACTTGTATTAATAATATTTGCGCCATCTTTAGCTAGAATGATTAAAGGTGATATTGTTGGTGGTAATTCTATAGAAGATATATCCTATGTAATAAGAATAAGTGCGAGTGCAATTTTAATTACTACTATACTTGCTGATGTAAGGGGTTATCTTCAAGGACAAAAATATATAAAACACTCTTCTATTAGTCAAGTTATAGAACAATTTGTAAGGATTATTGTAATAATAGCGGGTTCTTATATATTTATAAAATTGTTTGGAGTAAAAGAAGCTGTAGGTATAGCAATCTTTGGTGCTACTATAGGAGGATTAGTAGGTCTTGTATACCTTTATATTGTGCATAGAAAAAATCTTAAAATTAATGATTCTAAATATAAAATAAAAAATGAAGAAAAAAAAATTACTAATAAAGTATTAGTAAAAAAACTTGTTACATATAGTATTCCTTTAATAATTATGAGTGTTATTGTATCTTTATATATTATGGTAGATCTTTCTACAGTTATAAAGTGTTTGGTAAATAAGTTAGGATATAAAATTACTAATGCTGAATATATTATGAGTTGTATATCTACTTGGGGAGCAAAATTAAATGTTATAGTAACAAGTATATCAACAGGTATTGGAGTAAGTTTATTGCCAAATATAGCAGCTGATTTTTCAACAAAAAATTATAAAGAATTAAAAAATAAAACAGAAAATACAATTATAACTTTATTGTTTATCGTAATACCTATGGTATTTGGTTTAAGTGTTTTGGCTAGTCCTGTTTGGAATATATTTTATGGGGTAAATAATTTAGGCGTATCAGTATTTAGTGTTAGTATATTTACTGCTTTATTCTGTAGTTTATTTAATATAGTTATAATAATAATGCAATCAGTAAATAGATATAAAAAAGTATATTTATGTTTAGTTTTAGGAATATTAACTAAAATAATTATTAATGTTCCTATGATGTTATTGTTTGATAAAATAGGACTTAATGCATATTGGGGAGCTAGTATATCTACTATGCTTGGATATGTTATATCTTTAATAGTATGCTTTATAGATTTAAAAAAACAATTTAATATAAATGTAAAAGAAATATTAAAAAGTACATTATTAAGTTTAATAGCAGCTGTTATAATGTTTGTAGTAATATATATGCTAAGTCATTATATTAACTTTGGAACATCAAGATTTATGAGTATATTAGAAGTTATTTTATATGTAATAATTGGTATAATAATATATGGAGGAATATTATTTAAAACAAAAACATTTAAAAAAATATTAAGTAATTTTAGAAGGTGAAATATGAAATTTAGAGAACTATCTATAGATGAATATAAAAAATTTATAAAAAATTATAAAAATAGTAATTTCTTTCAAGATAATAGGATGGATAATTATAGTAAACTTAAAGGATATATAAGTTATTATGTCGGTGTAGAAGAGAATGAGAGTGTAGTAGCAGCCGCAAGATTACTCGCTAAAAAGAGTAAATTTGGTAAATATAATTTTTCTTCACCTAGAGGTTTACTTGTAGATTATAATAATTTTGAATTGTTAGAATTTTTTGTTAATAACTTAAAAAAATATATTAAAACTAAAAATGGTTTAGTTTTAAAGATAGATCCATATATAATATATAAAAGTAGAGATATAGAAGGTAATGAAACAAAGGAAATAAATAATTTTAATATAGTAAATAATTTAAAAAAATTAGGATTCATTCATGGAGGATTTACAAGAGGATACGATTTAAGTGGCCAAGGTAGATGGTATTTTGTATTAGATTTAGAAAATAAATCACTTGACGATATACAAAAAGGTATGAAAGCTAATCATAGAAATATAATTAGAAAAGCTGAAAAGTATGGTGTTGAGATAAAACAAATTGAATATAATGATTTACCTACATTTAAACATATAACAGAGGATACGAGCGCTAGAATAGGTTTTAGTGATAAAAGTTTGGTATACTATCAAACTATGTATGATTCTTTCAAGGATGAAGTAAAATACTTAATTGCTTATTTAAATGTTGATAAATATAAAGAAAAATTAAAAGAAGAATTAGAGATTAATCAAAATAAATATAAGTTATTAAGCGATACAACAACAGGTAAAGCAAAAGAATTAAAAATAACAATAGATGGACTTATAAAAAGATTAGATGAGAGTAATCGTTTAAAAGAAAAACAAATACCAATATCTTGTGCGATGTTTATGTTATATAATGGAGAAGTAGATTATTTATTTAGTGGTAGTTTAAGTGAATATAAAAATTTATATGCCCAATATTTAATTCAATGGCATATGATAAAATACGCTATAGAAAACAATTATAAAAAATATAATTTCTTTGGTATAAGTGGTATATTCGATAAAAAAGATAGTGAATATGGTGTATACGAATTTAAAAAAGGTTTTGGTGGCGTAGTAGAGGAATTAATAGGTGATTTTTATTTACCAACATCAATTTTATATAAAATTAAAAGATTAATAAAAGATAGGAGAATATATGAAAATAGGAATAGCAAGTGATCATAGAGGTTATGAAACTAAACAAAATTTGACAAAATATTTAGAGGATAAGGGTTATACTGTAATTAATTATGGTACTAATTCAAGTGATAGAGTTGATTATACTAAATATGGATTTTTATTGGGAGAAAAAGTAAGAGATAAAGAAGTAGATTATGGTATAGCAATCTGTGGTAGCGCTATAGGTATATCAATAGCTTGTAATAAAGTAAAAGGAATTAGATGTGGTAAAGTAAATACAGAAGAAGAGGCAATCCATGGAAGAGAATGTGATTTTATAAATATAATAGCTTTATCAGGAGTAACTCCATTAGAAGAAAACAAAAAAATAATAGATGCATTTTTGAATGCTCATGAAAATACAACAGATCCAGCATACAAAAAGAGGGTAGATCAGATAATGGAATATGAAAATGACTAAATCATTTCTTTATGTTTTTGTATTTTTATTTACAATTTGGTCAATGGAGGGTTTAAATTTAAATAAATTATTTAAACAAAATAGAGTAATTCAAGCTAGGATAATATATATATTGATTAGTATCTCTATTTCATATTTAGTAACTAATTTTATATATGATTTTGTAATGAGTTTTAGGTAGTATGTTTTTATAGGAGATGATATCTTGTTTAAAAAAATACTACTTTTTTCATGTTTAATACTATTTATACCATTTATAATAGTAACTCTATTTATAGAAGATAACGAAATAACTTTTAATTTTTCAAAAAATAGTGTAGTTAGGGTTTATAGAGAAGAAGAAAATATAATAGACAGAGTTCCTATAGAAGAATATGTAGTTGGAGTTTTAGCTGGGGAAATGCCTATAAGTTTTGAAATAGAAGCATTAAAAGCTCAAGCAGTAGCTGCACGTTCATATGTTATGAGACAAATAGAAAGAAATATAAATAAGGAATATGATGTTGTAGATACAATAATGAATCAAGTTTATTTAGATAAAGAAACATTAGTAGCAACCTGGAAGGAATCCTATACTGACAACATAAATAAAGTAAAGCAAGCAGTTTTATCAACAAAAGGAGAATATCTATCATATAATGGTAAAGTAGCAGAAGCACTTTTTTTCTCAACAAGTCCTGGTGTAACAGAAAATAGTGAAGAGATATTTACAAGTAAAGAAGATTATTTAAGAAGTGTCGATAGTCATTGGGATAAAGAATCACCGGTTTTCAGCACAACAACAACGTATACAAAAAATGAGTTTTGTAATTCATTAGAAATAAAGTGTAATGAAAATTTAGAAATAAAAGTATTAAAACAAACAAGTACAGGTAGAATAAAACTTATAAGAATAAATGCTAAAGAATTAACAGGTAATTATATATGTTCTAAATTAGGACTTAGATCAACATATTTTGAAATAACACAAGAAGATAATAAAATTATTATAAAAAACAAAGGATATGGACATGGTGTTGGTATGAGTCAATATGGAGCAAACGGTATGGCAAAAGAAGGATACAAATATGATGAAATATTAAAACATTATTATCAAGGAATTGAAATAAAAAAATTTTAAAAAATGTATAAAATTTAAAAATTTGTTCACACTTAAAAATGAGGTGAATAAAATGAAGAGACAGTTAAAAAAATCAGTTGTATATTCTTTATATGGTATATCTTTTGCGCTTTTATTAGGAGGAATCGCACTTCTTGGGTTTGCCACTAAGAAAGTATCAGAACCAGAATTTGAGTATGTTTCTAAGGGCATTTTAGATTACGAAGAGAATGTAAAAGTTGTAAATGTTGGGGATAAAATAATTAGACCTTACAATGATACTGAAGTAAAAATAGTTAAAAATTATTATGACTATAAAGCAGAAGCAGAATCTCAAGAAAGATCCCTAATATACTATGAAGGAACTTATATGCAAAGTAGTGGTGTAGCTTATTCTAAGGGTGAAGCTTTTGATATAGTTGCGATATTACCAGGTACAGTAAAAGAAGTTAAAGAAGATACTACTTTAGGAAATGTTATAACAATTGAACATGAAAAGGGTATTACTAGTGTATATCAAAGCCTTAGTGATATAACTGTAAAAGCAGGCGATAAAGTAGAACAAGGTTTTGTCATAGCTAAGAGTGCTACATCAAATATTTCTACAGATTTAAATAACCATGTTTATTTTGAATTAATAATAAATGGATCTTGTGTTAATCCAGAAAATTATTATGATAAATCTATTAGTGAAATATAGGGCAGGAGCCCTTTTTATGTATAAACTTATAATAAAAATATATAATTAACTAAGAGGTGTTAAATGAATTCTGTTATTAGAAAAAGAGTAATAGAAGAAGCTAATTATATGTTAAAAACAGAGGATACAATAAGAAATATAGCTAAGATTTTTAATGTATCAAAAAGTACTGTACATAAAGATTTACATGAGAGATTACAAGATATAAATTATGGTTTATATGAGGAAATAGATAGTATTCTTAAGTATCATATTGATATAAGGCATATAAGAGGTGGAGAATCTACTAAAAAAAAGTATAAAAAGTTAATTTAGACTAATTAAATAAGGTAAAGTATGGTATAATATATAAATGATGGGAGGTAGATAAATTGTTTGCTAAAGACATAGGAATAGACTTAGGAACAGCAAATGTACTTATTTATATAAAGGATCAAG
This sequence comes from uncultured Bacilli bacterium, assembly GCA_934167485.1. Taxonomy (GTDB): domain Bacteria; phylum Bacillota_I; class Bacilli_A; order RF39; family UBA660; genus UMGS1613. The sequence goes on along the minus strand of CAKPKL010000009.1, from coordinate 9,523 downwards.
GAATTGTTTTAAATGAACCAAGTATAGTTGCTATAGATTCGGATACAAAAAAAATACTTGCCGTTGGAAGCCAAGCGAAAGAAATGCTTGGAAGAACTCCTGGTAAAGTACAAGCTATAAAACCATTAAAAGATGGTGTAATAGCGGATTTTGAAGTTACTGAGATGATGCTAAACAGTTTTATTAAAAAAGTAAATGGTAGAAGTTTTTTATCTAGACCTCGTATATTGATATGTTGTCCATCAAATATAACTCCAGTAGAGAAGAATGCTATAAAAGAAGCTGCAGAAAGAACAGGTGCTAGAAAGGTTTATTTGGAAGAAGAACCAAAAGTAGCTGCTATAGGTGCAGGACTTGATATATCAAAACCGAGTGGTAATATGGTAATAGATATTGGTGGTGGTACTACTGATATAGCGGTACTTTCATTAGGAGATATTGTTACAAGTGATTCAATAAAAATAGCTGGAAATACTTTTGATAATGATATAATTAAATATATAAAAAATAAGTATAAATTATTGGTAGGTGATAGAACTGCTGAAGATATTAAATTCGAAATAGGTTCTGTATATCCAGAAGATAGAAATGATAAAATGGAAGTTAAAGGTAGAGATTTAGTTACTGGTCTACCTCATTCAATAACTTTATGCAGTGAAGAGGTTGAAGAAGCTCTAAGAGAGAGTGTATATACAATAATACATGCTGCAAAAAATGTATTAGAACAAACACCACCAGAACTTGCTGCTGATATAATAGATAAAGGAATAGTGGTAACAGGCGGAGGAGCACTTGTTCATGGATTTGAAGATTTATTATCTCATGAATTAAAAGTTCCAGTATTTATTGCAGAAAGTCCGTTAACTTGTGTAGTAGAAGGAACAGGAGTTCTTTTAGAGAATATTCATGTATTAGAAAGAAAATAAAAAAATATCTTATTTGATATTTTTTTTGTATTTTTTTAAATAATAATCTCTTAATTCTTTAAACCTATCAAAGTGAACAACTTCTCTTTGTCTTAAAAAAGATAAAGGAGCTAACAAATCAGGATCGGTTGTCATATCCATTAAATGTTCATAAGTAACTCTAGCTTTTTGTTCTGCAGCCATATCCTCTGTTAAATCAGCATTCCAATCTCCAGTTGTAGCAAAGTAAGCAGAAGTAAAAGGAACTCCATTCGCATCAGTTGGAAATATTGCATGATCGTGTTGAACATATTGAGCAGAAAGCCCATTAGCCATTAATTCTTCGACACTCGCACCTTTCATAAGTTGAGTTACCATGGTTGCAATCATTTCAACATGAGCAAGTTCTTCAGTACCTATATCATTTAATAGAGCGTATCCCTTTTCATCAGGCATTGTATATCTTTGATTTAAATATCTCATAGCTGCAGCAAATTCTCCATCAGGTCCGCCATATTGAGCAAGAATATTTTTAGCCATTTTTAAATCTTTTTTCTTAATATTAATAGGATATTCTAATTTTTTTTCATATTTCCACATATAAACCTCCTAATTATCCCAAGGCCATGGCATATCATCCCATGCCCATGGATATGAATTTAATGAATCACTATTTAAAGTAATAGGTCCATATTTAGATTCATATTCCTTTGTAAGATTTTCTTTTTGGATACGATATTGATTAAATAAATTAATCATATTAGTATCATCACTATAAATATCAAGATAAAGATTTAAATCAGTCATAGCAAAACATAAAGCATCAATATTAGTTAGAAGTTCTGCTTGCTCATTCATAGGTTTAACATCATATGGTTCTTGTCTTAAGTAAGGATCATATGATTTTTTAAATAAATTACCTCTAATAAAACCATTATACGCATCAAATAAGTATTCATTTGATTGACTATAATTTTTTTCATTATAAGTGTTTAATTGATTATTATACATATCAGCATAATTATAATTTTTGAAATTAGGGTAGTTATTCATAATTTTCCTCCTCGCTTTATAATATGAAATAGGCAAATTTATGTATGGGTTAATGTCTAATTGTAATAAATGTTAAAAAATAGTAGACAAAATGATAATAATTTGTTAAAATATATTTCGTAAGTTATTTTTACTTACATTTTATGTTTTGCGTGGCGGTTATGGTGAAGGGGTTAACACGGCGGATTGTGGTTCCGTTATGCTAGGGTTCGAATCCCTATAACCGCCCCATATTGAAATTAACAGCTTTAGCTGTTTTTTTTAAATTTAAATAAATAGAAAGTAGGTAGTTATGAAAACAATAATGGTAGATATGGATGATGTTATAACATATGGTGATTTTCCTAAAATATTAGAAGAGTATCTTGGATATAAAACAGATTATGATAATATTAAAAATTATTATATACAAGATATTTTAAAAGATAAAAAAGATGATTTTTTTAATAAATTTAAAGATATAGATATTTATAAAAATGCTACATTATTACCTGATTGTTACGATATATTAAAAAAACTTAGTAATAAATATAAAATATATATATGCACAGATTATATATGGAGAGAAATTGTTGAGTATGCTGGAAATAATTTAAAAAACAAATATCAATTTTTATATAAGAAATTAGATTTTATTAATCCTAGAAACTATATATTTACTGCTGATAAATCAGTAGTAAACTGTGATATTAGAATAGATGATAAACCAATTAATTTAGAAGGTGCTGAAACTAAATTATTATTTACAGCTTGGCATAATAAAGACTTAAGTGAAGAAGAATTAAAAAATAATGGTATGATAAGAGTTAATAATTGGAAAGAAATTGGTAAAATACTTTTAGATGAATAAAGATTAGTAATAATCTTTTTTTATTATTTAACGCTTTTTTGCAATATATTGGTTTAGTCAACAAAATGTTTTTAACATATATTGAAATAGGAGGCAAGTTTTATGGATCCACAAAAATATCAAGAATTATTAAACAATATAGAATTAAGAAATAAAATATTTAAATTAGGAATAGGTTGCCCATCTATTGGACCAACAGGACCTAAAGGAGATTCTGGACAAATAGGTCCTAAAGGAGATAAAGGTGACAAGGGTGATACAGGTCCTGCAGGGCCAATTATTCCTTCAAATACAGAAGGATTATTATCAATGGGTTTTATTGACACTAATACTACAGAGACATTAATTCTTCAAGATGTTTGGGTAATACCTAATCCTTCTCAATATTTTGAAATATTAAATCAAAGTGATATTCAAATACAACCAGGAATATATGAAATTACTTTAAGCGGTTTAATTAAAAATGCAGATGAATTACACGGTGCAACTTTTTATCTTCAAACAAATGAAGGTGCAGCTATAAAAGATTTATCATTTGAACTTCCAATAAATACTGGAAAACAAATGCATTTTTCCCAAACAATATTGTTTAGATTTGAAGATGTTACGATTTTGCAAGTTTTATCATCAATATTGGGAGAAGAAGCTACATCTAATGTTGTAATATCTGATGTAAACTTATTGATAAAGAAAATACATGAATAAAAAAATAAGAGTGTGATCTTATTTTTTATTTATTTTTTCACAATTCTCAACTTCTCTCCAAAATTCTTCAGATGTTAAGTTTAATGCATCATAGATACCATCCATCTTATTAATTGTTGGAATACTAAGTCCCTTTTCTATTCTCCAATAATATTTTGAATCAATAGATGATTTTTCTGCAAATTTTTCCTGAGTAAATCCTTTTTCTTTCCTCAATTGCTTTAGAACAATTCTAAATCTATCAATCCTTTTCATAAAATACCGTATATATACGGTTTACATCACCTCCTTTATTATGATAGCATACATAACTAATTATTAGAAAGAGAAGGGAAAAATATGATAAAAGAAATTGATTTGCGCGCACTGATTAACAATAATTTAAAAAGTGAAGAACACGATGTAAGCCCAGTTTCATTAGGATTAGATGAAACTATTAATTTGAAAGAAAGAACATTTGAAAAAGATAAAAAGTGGAATAAAAAAGAAAAAACAAATTATATAGAAAGTATATTTTTAAGTTGTGCTTTACAACCTATTATAAGATTTAAAAATAATAATCACATTGTAATAGTAGATGGATATAATAGATATTTAACAATAAAAAGTTTTTATAATAATGAACTTGTTTTAAACGAACAAGGTTTAAATCAATTGAAATTTTTATCTGATAAGAAATATGAAGATTTGAGTCAAGAAGAAAGAAACTTTTTTAATAAAAATGCCTGTTTAAAGGTGATAGATTATTCATGTGAATTAAAATTAGAAGAAAAAAACTATTTAACAGATGAAGAAGAATTAGAAGTACTAAAGTATTTGTATACTATTTATAATACAGGTTTAAAATTAGAAATAGAAGAAATACAAAATGCCCAATTTTATGATGATTATATAACTACTGAAATAAGAAATAAAATAAATAAGGAGTATTTGTTTTTAGATATTTTAGAAAAATTAAAATTATATAATGGTAAGAGAGAAAGAAATAAAATAGAAAATATCTTATTAAATTGTAGATTATTAATTTCATCTACTTATTCTAATATTTATAATTTTTCATATACTCAAGATATACAAACGAGAATAGAAGAAAATTATTTACCTAATATAGATAATTTAAACAAGAATAAAATATTTAATGATTTTATAATTAATATTAATCAAATTTATAATGGCCTTATCAATACACAAAAGTGGCAAAATTACCCTAACTTAAATTGTAAACCCTTTATTGAAGCAACTTATTGGCTTATATCAGTAATAAGAAAGGATAATTTAATAGATCCATTTTCATTTGATTTTATGAAATATTTAGATTATTTTGGTCAAAGAGAAGAAGCAGAAAAGAACTTTGATATATACCATGCACATTATAGTAAAAATATTTATAAAAAGTTTTTAGTTGTATCTAAGTATTTTGAAAATGAATACAATATTAAAATGAGTAAGTATTTTGATGAAAACGCACCTAAAAATAATGGAACTAGTTTAATTAAAGACTTTGCTGAACTTTATAGAAAGGACTTTAATTTTACACCTGAAAAAATTAAAATATCTAGTTTACTTGTACAACTAAAAAATTCAAGTAATAATTTGCGCCCTTATTACCAAAGAAAAGAAGTTATGAATGCATCACTATCATCTAAAATAATCGAAAGTATTTTACTTGGTATAAATATACCATATATACTTACTTGTGATAGATTAGTGGAAAATAATTATGTGACGGAAGTAGTAGATGGGCAACAGAGACTATTATCAATTTTAGGTATGTTGGAATCACCTTTTATGAATCAAAATGGTGAATTAGAATATTCTAATAAAAATGGTTATAGCTTAAAGAATTTGAGAATTTTAAATGAATTAAATGGTTTGTCTTTTAAAGGCAAGAAAAAGGATAAATCTCTTTCTATTGAATATATAAATAAAATTTTAAATAGTAATTTATGTATCTATAAAACAAAAGAAGTAGGTGATAATGGTTTTAATACGATTGATAGATTTGTTAGATTAAATAAAAAAGCTACTCTTATTAAAGAAAATTCTTATAGAATGATGAGTTTAACTTCTGATAAAACTATTATTGATTGTTGTATTAAAGCTTCACAAGAATTTTTAAATGATATACTTCCAAAACCAAATAAAAATGGTAAGCCATATTTAATAATGCTTAGATTATCATATTTGTTTTATAATAAACTATTTGATGAAATAAATTATAGTGAATATAGAAATGTAAAAGTTAGTAATTGGTTAAATGAGTTTAATAAATTTAAAGACAAAAATTTTTATAGTAATCAAGAAGAAATAGAAAAACTTAGATTTAAGTATTTGAATTCTATAAATGAAACTAAAAAGTTTTTAACACGAATAAGTAAATTTCTAGAAAAAAATGATAGAACTATGGAGAGTCTTGTTTGTGTAAATAATTCATCTCAAATTCCTTTATCATATTATTACTATGTTTTCTGTCTTTTAGGCAATTTATCAGAAGATACATTAATAAATAAAAGCGATAAAATATATAATATAGTTAACACTTTCTTCTCTGAAATAAAAGATAAAAATATAATGAACAAAGAGCTACTACCTCGTTTAGAGTTTTACGTTAACCAAATTAAAACATATGATATAAATAAAATTATTATATAAAAAGATTTAAAATATAATTATTTTAATTAAATAAAAAAATAAGATTGAATTCTTATTTTTTTCTGTTTAAATAGTTAAAAGCTTTAATAGCTGCAATTGTGCCATCACTACATGCAGTTGTAAGTTGTCTTATGCTTTTTTTTCTAACATCACCTGCAACGAAAACACCATCAATATTTGTAGTGCATTCTTCATTAGAAAGAATGTACCCGTTATCACTTAATTCAAGAATTTCTTCACATAAACTAGATAAAGGAGTAAATCCAATAGAAATAAATAATCCGTCAACACTTATTTCTGATTCATTATTATCTTCATTATTTTTTACAGTAATACTTTCTATAAATTCGTTTCCGTTTAATTTGCTTACAGTAGAATTAAATATAAAAGTAACGTTATCTTTTTTCTTTAATGTCTCTAAATCAATTGAATCAAATTTAAACTCTTTTTGTCTATATATTACATATAAGTTTTTAACTATATTACTTAGATATAATGCTTCACTTATAGAAGAATTTCCCCCACCTACAATTGCGACATTTTTGCCTTTAAAGAACATTCCATCACATGTAGCACAATAAGAAATACCTTTTCCAAGAAATTTATCTTCATTTAAAATATTTAGGGTTTTATTTTTAGAACCGGTTGCAATTATTATAGCGCCTGCATTATATTTGCTTTTATTTGTTATAATACTTTTATCTTTGTTAATTTTTAAAACTTCTTCAAATTTAACTTCAACACCTAATTTTTTAACTTGATTAAATAAATTATTTGAATAATCAAACCCAGATATTTCTTCAAATCCAGGATAGTTTTTAATTTTAGTTGTTTTTAGTATTTGTCCACCCATAGAATCTTTTTCAAGAATTAAAACTTTTTTTCTAGCACTCGCTCCATATATAGCTGCAGTCATTCCAGCTGGACCACCTCCAACTATTATAATATCATACATTATAAATCCTCCAATAAACTTTTTAATTTGTCATCATTAATAAATCCGACATTTCTTTTAATTTCTACTCCATCTTTAAAAACTATTATAGTTGGAATAGACATAATCCCATATTTTTTACAAATATTGGATTCATCTTCATCAACATTAAATTTATAAAAATTAAATTTATCGTATTCAAGACTTACTCTTTCAAATATAGGCCCCATCATTTTACAAGGTCCACACCATTCTGCCCAAAAATCAACAATACATATACCATTTAGAATTTTTTCATCAAAATTTTTATTTATATTTTCCATATTTATATCCTCCATAAATATATTTTACCAAAAAAAATAAATTAATACAATTTATATATATTCATTGTAAAATAATATAAAGTATGTTATATTGAATCAAGTGAGGTATGCTTTATGATTAAAAATTTTAAATTGTTGTGGTATTATTTAAAAGATGAAAAATTAAAATTATTTATTTATCTGTTTTTGGCTTTTATAGGAACGTTGCCATCTTTATGTTCAGCTTATTTTATAGGAATGGCATTAGAAGGTCTTATTGATAAGAATTTTGGTAATTTTATTTTATATTTATCAATTTGGTCATCCATGTATATAATATTTTATTGTATACTTCAGGTTCCAAGAGAAAGATTATTTTCTTATTTAAATATCAAATTTAATAAAAATGTAATAAAAGATTTATATAAAAAAGTAACTGATCTTCCATGTGTTGCGCATGAAGAAATAGGTGTCGGAGAATTTATAAATAGGATGGTGTCAGATCCTGAAAGAGTTTTAGATTTACTTTCGAAATTAATAACTATGATATCAAGATCACTTGTCGTATTTGTTGTTATATTTATCACTTTTAAAACATCTTTAGTTTTAGGTATAGAAATAGTTATATTTGCTTTTATTATGGGATTTATATCTTATAAATATCTTCCAAAAATAAAAAAAACGCAAGAAAAAATTAAGAAGAAATCCGATAAATATGTAAAAGAAGCAACAGAAAATATTACTGGTATAAGGGAAATAAAAGCACTTGGTATAAAGAAAAATATAGAAAATCGAGTATTTAAAAATATTGATAGTTTGTTTAGAGATAATAGTAGAATAAAAATTTATGAAATAAATTATCAAAATATAAATAATCTCATATTTTATATATTACAATTTATACTCTTATTTAGTTGTGGATATTTAGTTATGAATGGTAAAATGGGTTATGCCTTATTCTTGATGATTGAAAATTACATATGGAGAATAGATTATATAGTAGAAAGTATAAGTGATTTTGGAGTTAACTATAATAAAGTAAAGGTTTCACTAAAAAGAATAGATGAAATAGTAAATAATAGGCTTTATGAAGACGAAAAGTTTGGTAATAAAGTTCTTGTGAATTCTACAGGAGTAATTGAATTTAAAAACGTTAAATTTAAATATAGAGATGATGAAGATTTTACTTTAAAGGGATTAAATTTAAAATTGGAACCAAATAAAAAAATAGCAATAGTAGGTAGAAGTGGTAATGGTAAATCTACTTTGTTTAATTTGCTACTAAGGTATTTTGATTCAACTGATGGTGAAATATTAATAGATGGGGTAAATATCAAAGAACTAACAGAAGAAAGTTTAAGAAGTAATATTTCAATAATTAGACAATCTCCATTTTTATTTAATTTAACTATAATGGATAATTTTAGATTAGTTAAACCAGATGTAACCTTAGAAGAAGTAAAAAAAGTGTGCAAAATGGCATATATTGATAAATATATAGAATCATTACCAAAGAAATATGAAACTGTTATAGGTGAAGGTGGTATAAATTTATCAGGTGGGCAAAAACAAAGACTTGCAATTGCTAGAACTCTAATTTTAAATACAAAAGTTATTTTATTCGATGAAGCAACAAGTGCACTAGATAATGAATCTCAAGAATATATAAAAAAGACAATAGATAATTTAGTTAAAGATCATACCGTTATAATAGTGGCTCATAGACTATCAACAATTATAGATGCAGACATAATAAATGTAATAAACAAAGGAGTTTTAGTAGGAAGTGCTACCCATAAAAAATTATTACAAAGTTGTAAAGCATATAAAAATTTATATAAAATAGAAAGCAATAATAAAATTATAGAATAAAAAGAATTGGATTGTTGTTCCAATTCTTTTATATGCTGTTTATTTCATCTTCTGTAAGTCCTGTTGATTTAACTATTATATCTATAGAAACATTGTTTTCTTTTAATGTTTTAACTGTAGAAATTTTTTGTTGCTCTATTCCTTTTTGAATGCCTTCTTCGTAAGCATCAGTTTTTAATGTATTCTTAAGAAGTCTAGCTTCATCTTCATCACTCATATATCTAACAAACTCTGGATCTTCATTTAAATA
>CAKPKL010000008.1 GCA_934167485.1 uncultured Bacilli bacterium | reverse complement strand
ATTGGTGTTACTGTTAATTTACCTGTTTCTTTTACGATATTACTATAGCTACTTTCATTTAGAAAAGCACAATCAAATATAGTATTTTCTACTTCTCCTTGTGATACATCTTTAACAGATCCTTTAGTAATAACAGAAATTTTGTCTCCATTAGGTAAACTATATGCATTTTCACCAGTTAAATAACTAAGTTTAGTACCACCATAATATACATCAAATCCAGGTTCACTATGTTCTGTTCCATCATATTCCCAAGAATTTGTCTTAGTTACTATTTTAACTTCAGTATTGTTTTTAAGAATCTCAAAATCCACTATTTTATCATCCATAGTATAATTTTCATTTTTTAACTTGAATTTTACTTGATAATTACCAGCAGTGGTTGGTTTAAAGTTTGTCCATGATTCACTATTTTTTGCTTTATATACTAATGAACCATCAGCAGGTGTAAGTTGAGAACCATAAGTTATAACAGCATCTTTAGCTGTTTCTCCATATGTCCAATTATCCAGAGAAATATCAAAGTCAGTTACTTTTTTTTGTTCTACTTTTAATGTAACTGTTGCCGTATAACTACCATTACTATCAGTTACAGTAATTGTTGCTGTGTAAGTTCCAACAGGAAGTCCTTCTTTTGCCTTAATTTTATAATCTGTATTTGTTGCACCAGCACTAACTGTTGGTGATGTACTAGGTCCTTCAACAGTAAAATTAGAACTATCTACTGTTACATTTTGAATTTGTAAATCAGAACCACTTATATTTTTAATTGATATACTATTAAGACTAGGTGTTTCCTTATAAGTTTCATTTATTTCTACATTATTTACTTCAAAGCCATTAACTTTTTTTATAATAATGTAAGGATTTTCTCCTCCAGTTGCATAGAAATCATCAACCAAAGTATTTCTATCTTTTTCAGTTAAAACTGCAGCTCCTGTTGTATAAGGTAGTTCTTGGAAATATGCTTTAGAATTAGGATCAATTACATTATCTATTTTCATTTTTCCTAATTTATTACTTCCTAATTTACTTGCAAGTCCCATAGCTTTCAATGACTCAAAATTAAAATTGAATTTAATATCTGAATCAGAATCTGGACTAGTGCCAAAAAGAGACTTCTGATCACCGACATTAAATACCGCATCTTTTACTTTTACATCAACAGTAATATTTTTACCATTTGTATAGCTTTCATTGGTAAATAAAGAAATGAATGTAGTTGTTGAACTAATAATCTCATAATATCCACCATCAATAGTCAATCCATATTTTTTTATTTCCTCATCATGGATAGTATCATGAGTAGCAAAAAGAATACTTTTTCTTGTAAGAATCTTACCGGTTTTACCACTACTACTATCTTTAATTGTTAATTTACTATTAAAACCATAATAGTAATCATTAACTGATTCATCATACTCAGACATTCCATATTCAAATTCAAGATTATATGTTCCTGTATCTAATGAACGACCATTCAATTCTAGAGTAATGTCATTTACAACATAAAATTGTAGGTGGTTTGTTAAAGTAATATCTTTTGCCAGTTTAATTTCATTTATCTCAGAATCAATTCCTTTTGATGCATTAATTAGTTCTTCTTCAGTCTCTACTGTGATTGTTTTTGCATTTACATTAGTTAGTCCAATGGTGAAAACTGCTACTAATGTAAATAATATCATAGTTAATTTTTTAACTACATTTTTTGATTTTAACATCAAATATTCCTCCTCTCTATTATATTATATCATATTATTTTTATTTCTAAAATATATTTTTAACAATTAGGATTAAAAATTATTCTCATTATTATTTAAAATAAATAATTATTAGTATTTATATATATTTTTGCTATAAAAAGGAAATGTGACAAAATACTGCCATAAATTGTATTTTGATTGAACTCACATTTCCAATATTTATGTTTTGATTTTTGTTTCGAGGAATTTTTGATGAAATCAATCAAAAACAAAGTTAAATCGGCTACTACTACCAACAATTTAATTATAGCGCATTTGTTTTTATATATAAATACAATTTATATTTTTTTAATTTAATTTTTGAGTTATAATATTTATGATTATTATATTGAAATTAAGAAATAAAATAATTTTATATACTTTTATTTTATCATATTCTATTTATAATATAATTATATGGAAGTTAGATTCTAATAATACAAATAAACAAATAGAAGATGTTCAAGAAATAATTAAAGTTGAAGAAGTTATAGATACTGAAAATACAAAAGTAATTGAATAAGAAGAAGAAATACCAAAATCTAATCCGTATTGAGATTATATTGCTATGAATATGATAGATATTAACTTTAATGAATGAAAAAACATCAATAAAGATGTTAAAGGTTGAATTAAAGTAAATGGTACTAATATAAATTATCCTTTCGTTCAATCTAATAATAATAAATATTATTTAACACATAGTTTTGATAAATCTTATAATTCAGCTGGTTGGTTATTTTTAGATTATAGAAATAATATAAATAATAACAAAAATACTATTATTTATGCACATGGTAGGAATGATAAGACTATGTTTAGATCATTAAGAATTGTATTAACTAAAAACTGGTTATCTAATTCAAATAACTATGTAATTAAAATATCTACTGAAAAATAAAACTCTTTATGGCAGATATTTAGTACTTATCACATACCTACTACTAGTGATTATTTACAAACTGAATTTAATAGCGATGATGAATATCTAGAATTTTTAAACATAATAAAAGATAGAAGTAGTCATAACTTTAATACAAGTGTTAATTCTAACAATAATATTCTTACTTTATCTACTGTTATAGTAATAGTGATAAAATGGTAGTTCATGCTAAACTTATTAAAAAAAAAGAATGAAAATAATAACTTTCTTCTTTTTTTGTTATTTAATAATTCTTTTATTCTTCTTAATTATTGATAAATTTCATAATATTTAAATTAGTATTCTAAGTATTTATTAATTAATTTTTATATTACCAACTAATATATTTTTTAAATTTTTTATATAAAGTTCTAATAAATTACATTTATCAATATCCTCTTTTACTGTTAGATCTATTTCATTTATAATATCATCGTTATTTTGTACATATAAAGTTCCAACTACATCTCCTTTTTTTATTGGTAATTTTACATCTTTTAATTTTATATCATATGTAGGAGTTATTTCTCCTTCTATTTTTTTATATAAAACGTTTACATCTTTTACAGGTACTACCTCTATTTTATCTACTTTTGCTTTTGGTAAAGTTATTTTTTCAACTACACTATTTTTTGATAAAACTTTCTTTAATCCTACTTGTGCGAAAGCATAATCTAACATAGATGACATTTCACTATTCCTTGTATTACTATCTGGTTCGCCCATTAATGTACCTATTACTCTCATACCATCTTTTTTCATGGTTGCTGTAAGACAAAAACCTGCTTCTTTTGTATATCCAGTTTTAAGACCATCTACTCCATCTTTGAATCTTACAAGTTTATTGGTATTCACTAACCATATTTTTTTATCTGTGCCTTCTCTTAAATAAGTTTCATATATACTAGAATAATCTAATATTTTTTGATGTCTAACAAGTTCCCTACCTATATAAGCCATATCATATGCACTAGAATAATGTCCTTCTTCATCTAATCCATGACAATTTTTGAAATTTGTATCTTTAAGACCCAATTGTTGTACTTTATCATTCATCATTTTAACAAAGTTTTCCTCAGTTCCAGCAATTGCCTCAGCTAGTGCGACTACCGCATCTATCGCTGTTGTTAAAAAGCAGTAAAAAATCATTTAAATTTAAGTCACTATCATTGTGACTGAGTATATTTAGTTTAAAATGTAACATTACTTTATGAATGTTATTCTCTTCTTGTAATCTTTCAACATATATGGTATCTATTATACTTCCAAATATTCTAAATACTGATTCATCATCTTCTAAAATTACACTTTTTATTTTTTTATAAAAATTATCTATACTATCCTTATAATCATCTTCTTTTGAAATTGATAAATAATCGTTCTTTTTCTTTTCTAAAATTTTTAAATCAGAATTATATTTTTCTCTTCCAATATTATATTCTTCTGAATCTATTTCTTTTCTAGCTCTCATGTTAATTAGTTCTATTTTAGCACTCTTAATATCTTCTATTTTTTTATCTATGTCATTTACCTCTTTAGTATAATCATTTTTTATTTTTGTTTCACTTATTAAATCATATATTTCTTTTATAATTTTACTTTCTTTATTTAAGAAAATACTCGCCATTTTTTTAAATATATCTGATAATTCTTCATAATGAATAATTGGTGTATTACAGCCATTTATTTTTTCCTTTCCATATTTTCTGTAATTAGAGCAACCCCAATATTTACTTTCCACCCCTGTTCTTTTATTCTTATAACCACCTTTTATAAAAGTTGCTCCATCATGATAACATTTAATCTTACCAGATAAGGCATATCTCATATCTGTTCTAGTATGTGTTTTATGTTTATGAGAGTTTTTGTTTAATATTTCATTACATTTTTCCCATAATTCTTCCGATACAATCGGAGGACAACTCTCATTATCTTTATAAACTATCCATTCTTCAGGTTTAAATCTAATTCTTTTTTTAGAATGATAATCAACTGTAGTTTCTTTATGAGCACAAAAATAACCTTTATATTTTGGGTTTCTAATTATTCTTCCAATAACAGTTCCTGCAAGTGGCTTATTAGTTTTACTCTTAATATTATATTTATTAAACAAGTAATGACCTAGTTTAGATGTTCCCATATGTTCTTTACTATATTCATTAAATATAAGTCTAATTAACTCTGCCTCTTCTTCAACTATTTCTAACTTACCTTTATTCTTTTTATAACCATAAAAATTGTCATTTCCAGGAACCACACCTTTTTCTATACTCCTTTTATATCCAAATCTAATTCTTTCTGATAGTTTTCGTACTTCATCTTGTGCAATAGATGACATAATAGTTAAACGGAGTTCTGAGTCTGAATCAAATGTGTTTATGTTATCATTTAAGAAAAATACACCTACATTATTAGCTAATAATTCTTGTGTATATTTTATACTATCAACAGTATTTCTTGAAAACCTCGATATTTCTTTTGTTAATATTAAATTAAATTTACCTGTCTTTGCATCATTAATCATTTTAAGAAAATTATCACGTTTATTTACACTAGTACCTGATATACCCTCATCTACATAACCAGCAACAAATGTCCAATTATCTTGTCCTTTTATATAATTTTCAAAATACATAACTTGATTTTCTAATGAATTTAATTGTTCTTCATGATCTGTTGATACACGAGCATAAAATGTAACACGAAGTGGTAATTCAACAAGTTTTTTACCAGTAGCTAAAATATTTCTAATTTGATACAGATTCATAAATTTTAATACCTCCTTCTAAACTGGAATTTTAACTATTATATTTTTTAGATCTTTATCTTTTTCTTGTAATTCTTTTAATTTATTAATATCTTCATCTAGCTTTTTAATAATATTACTTGTATTTGTAAAATCAATTAAACCTTTGCCACAAAGTTCATTCAGTAACTTTTTTTGTATCATTTTTTTTGCAATTAGAGTTTCAGGATTATTATCCAAGTTTTATCCACCTCATTTAAACTTATTAGAATAAATGAAAAAAAGAACTCATAACTCCGAGTTCTACAAATTAATCTCATTTTTATATTTTAATACTTATATAAATGTTCTCCTAAATAATTGATTACAAATCACCTTTATAAAAATATATTTTCATAGCGTTTTCAGAATAATTAGGTTTTGAAACATCAATGTTGAGAAACTTTCCAATATAATAAATGATAAATTGTGAAGCAATCAACAAATCAAATTCTGCCAAAATACCATCATAATTACTTTCAATTATAACATTATTATCTCCCAAATATTTTAATAACTCTTGTTCATACTTTGTTGTTGATTTTTGCTTAAAATATATAGAAATAGAATTATTTAAGTTTTCATAATTAATAAACCTTCCATGCGAAAAATTCTTCTTTTCATGAATTATACAATTGAATATACCAGATTCAATAATTTTGCTTTCTAAATCATAACAAGCTGTATCAGTATAGTCACCACGAAACAAATTTAGTGTCCCATGTTCTTTTATATTTATTATTATATCTTTAGTTATTACACTTTCTATTTTTTCATTCCAATAATTAATTGACTTTTTTATAAAATTTTCAATATTAATACTATAATTAGTTTTTTCAAGATAGTGTTTTAAGAAGATTACTGCTGGAGCAACTGCACCTTCAAATGATAAAAATCCACGTTCTTTACCTTTATTGGAAGAAGTTCTATAACTTAAAATATTCTTTTTTAGAATTCCTGTTTTTAATACAATATTTTGTAATTCTCCTTTAGTAACAATATATATTTTTTTCTTATCTAAATCTTTGACACTTGTAATAATATCATTTGTTGTACCAGAATAAGAAAATAATACAACTTTATTTATATTATTATTATTTCTATATAAAACATCTCTTGGATACATTGAATATGTATTGCATCCGTATAATAAATTTATAATTTTAGCGGAAAAATATGATCCAGCATATGAACCACCAGTTCCAATAAATAAACAATTATCATTTTCATTAAAAGAAATATCTTCAATTTTACTGCTTGCTGAAGAATTGACTGCATTGATAATTCTTGTTTCGAGATTGTTAATATTTATATTACATCGTTTGATTTTTTTTCTTTCATTATATATGAAATTATTACAAGTACATTCATTATCTATCTTTTTAACTTTAAATAGAGAATTAATGTGGCCCCTTGCTCCCATTTTGGAAACAACTTTAGCTGTTAGTTTGTTTGAGTTTTCATACCATTTTTCAAACATATCTTGATCATAAACAAAATTATTTTTTATACAATCTTTTATTATGCTAGAAATAAAAGCATCACCAGCGCCAGTAGAATCTACAACTTTTCCTTTACTTTTTAAGTTAAAATTATATTCTTTTCCTCCACAAATAAAAGTAGCACCGTTTTCTCCACGCGTAATCGTCATAAAGTTTGGATTTAAAATGTTATATAAATCTATATCAGTATTTAAATTTAATCGTTTAACTAAATACTTTGATACTCTTTCATTAAAGTTAATGATTTCAAACTTATTTTTTATCTTATTTATTATTTCTTTATCAGACATATTTTCTAATTCAAAATATTGTCCTAAATCAATTATTTTTTTATTACGAGTTTTATCAATCAATATTTGATTTCTACTATTTAAATTATCAAATACTAAAATATCATCATTATTAATTTTTTTTATAATATCATCTGTATCAATCAAACTATCTTCATACCACTTTTTATTATTACAAAAAGGGCATCTTTTTTTTGAAGTAAATGATAATTTATCTTCGTTATCAAAGTATGATACGTGAAAGCATCTTGTTCTCACATCATCTAAAACTACAATATTATTTGTATCAACATCCAATTTTTCAAGACTTTTAATTGCTATTTCACCTTGCATATCATTACCACATGTACCAAACACTACAGTATTAATACCCATTTTTGCTAAATTAGCAATGATATTGTGAGAAGTCATCCCACCATTTATTCCTAAAAACTTTTCGTTTTTATAATAATAATCTGTTACTAAATCACCTATACTAACTACTCTCATTTTAATAATCTCCTTTGTTTGCTTTTATTATCACAAAAATCTTTTAAATTACCGCCATTTTTATATTGTTCAATAATAGGAATTAAATTATTTGTTAAATATATCAATTCGTCTTGAAATCTTTTTGCTTTTTCGGTTAAAGGTTTATTAAAGTAATTTTCTTTAATCCACATATCTACTTCATTTATCCAAACCGTTATTAGTGAAAGAAAAATATCATTATCTTGTATACTAAGTTCTTTATCATATCCTAATATAAAAGAATTCATCTTATTATAATTAATACAATCATACTCAAAACAATATGACATAATAATTCTTCCAACATCAAGAAGTGGTGAATTTACTCTAACTAATTCAAAATCTAAAATATGTGGAATTTCACCATCAAAAAGAATATTGTCATCAGCAAAATCACCGTGGGTTACAGCAATTGGTATTTCATTAATTATACTTTTATCTTTTAAGCATCTTAATCCTTTGCCTTGTACTGATAATAACTCTAAGTATTCATCACTTACTTCACCTATTTTATTAGATATTTTATTTTGATAGTTATTAAATAATTTTTCAATGGATGGAAGTTTTAAATATTCACCAATATATTTTGAACTATCAACATTTTTAAAAAGCAAATGCATTTTTGCACATTCTTGTCCTAATTTATGCAATTGCTCATTACTAATATATTCTCTAGGAACATATATACCACTTATGTAATCAATAATAGCAACTCTATATCCGTTATATACAAATACCAATTTATTATCGTGTGTTAAATTAATCTTTTCACAATTTAAACAATTACCATACATGTAGTTTTCTATTTTTAAATTATTAACAAGCTGTTCATCTAAATAATCAGCCGAAAATTCTCCTTTACTCATTTTTTTTACTTTCTCTGGGCTGAAAAGTTTAACTACATATTTTTTATTATCTATAGTAGTGACCAAATATTTTTTATTCATCCAACCGCCAGATAAAACTTGAACATTTATTATTTCTAATCCATAATTATCTTTTATTTTTTTTATCAATTCAGTTTCCATTATTTATATCCTCCAAAAAATTATTAGTTATTGTTATTATTTCATTTAGCTTTTTTTTATTAGCAAATCCTGCGGCATGGGTATGGCCACCACCTGTTAATAATGAAGCTATTTTACTTACATCTATATCATTTTTGCTTCTAATTTCACCTTTCATTTTATTTCCATAATCCATAATAATCATTAAAACATCAATATCTTCTCTGTTTAAAATAAAAGGAATACATTTTTTGGAAATATCAGAATATGATACTAAACTAAATGGTTCTTTATTCATATCTAACACCGAATAATAAAAGTTTTCATGTCTTAAATTGTTAATTATATATGATATAATTTCAAGTTCATTCTGTGTTTTTTCTAAGTAAAACTTATTTATAATATATTCACTATCTATTTTATTTTTTAATAATTTACTTACTATAATGTGAGTTTCAGGGGATGTATTATTACTAAATAAATTTGTGTCACTTACTATACCCGTAAATAATAGTTCTGAAATTAATTTATTTATGTTAAAATTCATCTTTTTCAATATGGCGTATATTATCTCGCAAGTTGAACTTATATCAGGAATACTTAAAATAGCATTTGCATTAGTTGTATTTCCATTATGATGATCAATATTTATTGTATAATTTGCATCATTATAATATTTTTCCATATTTGATGGTAGTCGTGATGTTCTATTTAAATCAACAGCAATAAATGTATAATCATTTGTTTTGATATCACTATATAAAAGATAATCACAATTAAAATATTTTATTTTGTGTATGCTTTCTGGTTCTATGTATACTATAACATTTTTATTTAATTGTTTTAAAAAATAGCCTAATGCTAACGAAGAACACATTGAATCATAATCTGCGTTTTTATGACCACAAATAATGACATCATTTGAAATACTATTTATTATATCTATTATTTTTTCAACATCAACATTCATTTTATAAAACTCCTTCTATATTTTCCAACTTCACTTTCCTCTTTATAATCATGATTCTTTATTAAGCACTCTACTATTTTTTTTCTATTTAAATCAAATACACCTAACGAATCTGTATAATCAGTTTCTCCTTTTTCATTTTTCCAATTATTATCTTTCCAACTATATGGACTACTAAAGCATAATCCATATATGTAGTTAAAGAACAAATTGTAATCAACTGCTGATGGATTATCTAAAAACATTTGATCAATTCTATTAATACTAGGATATCTAACAATGCAAATATTATTAACATTAATATTACAATCATATAACGCATTAATCGCTATTTGTAACGTTTTTCCTGTTAAAATATTATCATCAAACAAGTCTACATTTGAGTTTTCAAAAAATTCAGAATTTATTAAACCATTAAAATTTTTAATATTAAATTTTCGTAAATCCAATAGTTGTTTGTTCTTGTATCCAGATACTTCTTTATTAAATTTTAAAATTAATAATTTTTCAATTCTATTTTGATCAACTATTTTAGCCAGTATTGGAAGTTCTATACCACCATAACTTAAACCACATGCATTTGCAAATCTATTGTTATCACATTTTTCTTTATATAAAGATACAGCAATATAGTTTTCTGCAAAGTTATCTATTTCTCTATATGCTCTATAATTCTTAGAATAGTCTTTTTCATCATCTTTTTCTAATTCCTGTATCATATTATTAAGTAATACTTTTCTTGTATTATTTATTATTTCTATAGTTTTTTCTTTATCAACAATATATTGGCTTTCAAAACAAATTCCACTCATTAATCTTTCAATTTCCATAATGGTATTATATAATTTATTGTTACGATTTTCACCCTCCAAAGAAATATCAAATAAAATATTTTTATCAAAGTAGTTAGATACCAAATAATGATTAATTAAAACTAGTAAAATATTTCTACAATTATCCAAAACTCCTAATAATAGTTTTTTATTAATTTGATTATTCAAGTTTTCAGTAGATAAAATTACATTTATAGAATCATTCAAAAACTTTTCGTTATTTTTATACCAACTTATTACATCTTCTTTAGAAGTAATATCTTTTCTATTAATACTTATCCTGTTTGATATAAAATAATAATAAGTTTTTGATCCTCTAAGAAGATAATTATTATTATCTCTTAATGAATATATTAATGATCCATTCTCTGAGGATATCCAAAAATCTTTTAATGGACTATTTTGTAATAATTCCATCTCATACATCGGTATAATTATACTTCCACTTTCTTTATCAAACAAATCATCAATTCCATTACAATTATTAAAATTGCTACTTATCAAATTATTATATTTTTTTAAAAGTGATTGTCTTACTGATACAATATCACTTTCAACTTTAGCAAGATTATATTTATAAGTATCTTTAACCGCTTTTTCCAATGATACAGTAGGTAAAATTTTAGCACTTTTTACCAATTTTAGTGTTGCTTCTACTCCTTTTAAAACATTTCCATAATCATCAAAGATTGGGAAACATGAATCATTAGAACCGCTTGTTTTATCAACACTATAACCTTGATTACAGTTTAACATTGCATAATCGTTACCACGTGAGTCTCCACAATCTCCAATTCTAATCATAGAATTTTGAGGGACACCAATTATTTTTTCTGTTCTTTTAATAGCTTTATCTTTTGTTGCAGTACCTATCTGAATAACAGGATTATCCGTGTACATTCCTCTTGTTAGATGAATACCATTTAAACCATTGTTTATTATATATTTATCTATATTATCAAACATTGAATTAATTATTCCATCATCATGTGTATTAAATACCATTCTTACGTTTAAAATTTGATTTGTTTTTAAGTCTTTAGAGTAAGTTATACGAAAATAATCATTATTTTCTAATTTATTTTTAATTTCCTTAATCATTTGGTCTACTATTAGTAACTGATTTAATTCTTCTTCTGTCGTTATATAAACATTTTCACCTAAAAATTCTTCTTGTGAAATTACATTACTATAGAATAATCTTGCACCATCATTAGTCAAAACATATATTCTTTTCATATCACTATCAGTAATGCTTTCACTAGTTTTAATGCGGAGATAAATATCACGTTTTAAATCTTCTAATCCAGTTTCACCGCGACCTGTTATAAACACAACTGGAATTTTCCTTACTAACAAATCAATAATCATGTCTATTGCTCTATCATCAATATTTTTAGTATCTCTAGTAGTTAATGTACCATCTATGTCAAAACATACTGCATTATATTTTTGCTCTAATGATTTAAGATAATTTTCAAGCAAAATATTTCTTTCCATTGTATCTACCTCTTTATCAAAAATTCTAAACTTTTTACTTTTTCATCAGTATCATTATCAATTGTCGAATCAAAAATTAAACCTCTTCCTCCATTTTCAATCCATCTCTTAATATTCTTTTTAGAATCATCAATTAATAATTGATGATTTGGAATTACTACTTGATGTTTTTTTACACCAGGCGGAACAAAAATAACTGGGCAAAAGATTTTTAAATCTTCTCTCAATACTTCAGTTTTTACTTTCATTTCTTGAAGCGTATGAATTTTTGTTAAAATTGCTATATTCTTTTTTAAACTTTCAAGTTCTTTTATTATTTCAGCAGAGTTATTGATTGACTTAGCTTCTTTTAAGATATATTCCCATTCTTCTGGATGTAAATTTGTATATTCAAAATATGTATCAAATTCACTTTCATTTTTATGATCATGCAGTCCTAAATTATATTTTCTTTCTAACATTCTTTCTTCAGAATCTAATATTACCCCATCAAAATCAATGAATGTATAATCATTTGTCATAACCACATTTCCCCCTTAAATACATTATAACACGCAAAATTGAAATATTTTGTCTTTTTTATTTAATGTTTACAATTCTTTTTAATTCAAAATGCCTTATGTCGTCTCTTAGTTCACAAAATGCTGTAACATAGTAATTATCCTTATACTTAAACAAATGAATCGGATGAATTACCCTTTTTGATTGACCACCATTAATATCATTATAGATTATCTCTATTTTATAATTTTTATTTATTGCATTTTCAATCAACTTTTCTATTTCGCCTGGTGTACTTATATTTATATTTGCAATATACTTACTTGTTTCATCATAAATAGAATACATTTTTTTTGATTTATCTAAAAGTTCTTTAAATTTATCTAAATATTTAAAATCATCGTTTAATAACAAATTATATATATTTTCTAACAATTGAATATCATACTTGTTAATACTAGTATAATTCTTAATTTTATCTATCATAAAGTATCCACCATTTGGCCCTTTAAATGATTCAATAGCAATTCCATTAGCACAAATTTCATTTTTATAATAACGTATCATTCTCTCAGTTACGCCTATTTTTTCTGATAACTCTTTTAATGTATAAATGTTTCCTGTATTTAATAAATCTATCATATACATCATATTTGATAATTTACCCATAGTATCGCCTCATTTATCAAATATTATATCATAAAAAGCAACAAATAAAGCCAATAAATGGCTTTATATATAAAACTTACAATAATACTCTACATAATACGATTTTGAAGTACTTATATTTGCTCTTCTCCTTTTAAAACTTATGACTTCCTTATAGCTACAACAGCATCATTTCCACTTGCAATTGTTATACCTTTAATGAGGTCATCTACACTCATTTTCTCTCCAGTTTCAAGAAGAATTTGAGAACCTCCCATACTAGATGCATTTTCTGATACAGTAATAATATCATCCCATTTAATTACATTCTTTTCTATTGCTTCCATTATTAAAACTAAACTCATCATTTTTGTCATAGATGCTGGAGCTTGTTTTTCATGTGAATTAAACTCATATAAAATTTGTCCTGTGCTTTCTTCTATTAAAATTGCACTCTTAGCACTTTTAGCAAGCGTATTATTTTCTTCTGCTTTTAATGTTGGAAGAAATAAAAATAAAGCTATAAATAAAACAAAAACCTTTTTCATATTTCACCTCTAATAAAAAATATGAGAAAGGTTTTAAAAAAATTCAAATTAATTATTTATTATATAATCATACTTTTCTTGATTATGTTTTAGCTTATCATAATTTTTCTGTGAAAGAGTTACAATAATTTTATCTTCACTTGTATCTCTATAATTTCTAATAATCTTGTTTTTTATATCATTAATAAATATATTATATATATCATTATATGGAAAATCTTTTTTAGTTATATTAAAATCTAATAAACTAAAATATACTTTCTCATGATTATTTATTTCGTATATTTTATTATAATATAAATAATAATCAAAATCATCTATATAATTTATATCAAACTTTATATTATCTATAGAATCATCTATTTTATATTCTATATTTCTGCAATCAAAAATTAATACATCATCTTCCATATCTATATATTTAGTTACAGTATGTTTTTCAAGCTTTTCTAATGCATTTTCATCTACATATTTAAATTCTAATGTAGATAGAAAAATACCTCCTGAAGTTATACCTATTAAAGACAAACTACATATAAACATAATAAATAATCTTTTTAAATTTTGTGTTCTATTAAATATAAATTTAAATATAAATTCTATTATTACGTATATAAATAAAGAAGTTGACAAACACAAAATCGTACCAAATACAAATATCTTTCCATAATTTATATGCCACATAGATAATATAAATCCAAATATACTTAAAAGGAATACAAACATAATTGGGAATATTATAGATATTAAAAATATTTTTATACATATTTTTATTAATTTCTTTATACTTTTTAAAATATTATCATTAGAATATTTTGAATCTCTTATAATTATTTTTTCTTTTTGTGGTTCTATATATGTATTATTATTTTCTTTATTATCTATTATGTAATAATCTAAATATCTAACTTTAAATAAATGAAATATAATTATAAGTTCAAATATATTTATTATAAATCCTAGTATAGAATTTATAAAATCTATAAAGCTATAACTAAAATAAAAAGGAATAATATTTAATAAATTATAAACTAATTTACCACATATCATATTAATAATACTACCAAGTATAAATACTATAAATGCGATAAAGAAAAGTTCTAATAAACATTTAAATTTTTCTTGTGTAGTCATACTGCAAAACATATTATATATTTTTGTAATTGTATTTAAGATTTTATTAAATATATTATCTCTTTTTTTATTTACTTCAACATTACCTATTACTCCATCATCCATTAATTCATCTAATTTACAGTCTAATATTTTACAAAGTTGCAACATTTTATCCATATCAGGATATGTAGAACCACTCTCCCATTTAGAAATTGATTGTCTTGATACATTCATCATTTCTGCAAGTTGTTCTTGACTTAAATTATTATTTTTTCTTAATTTTGCAAGTTTATCACAAAATCTCATATTTCCACCTCCAGTTACAATTATATATTTTTTATGAGGATGTGCAACACCAATTATCATTTTCTTTTTGTAAACTTTCCGTTGCAATTATTTTATCATATACAATTTTTGTTGTAAATATTTATAAGCTTATTAAAAAAGAAACATTAAGTTTCTATTCTGCATCTGTTCTAGATAATATTTGAGCTGGAGTTTTTCTTATTACATTAAATACAGGGATAAGTCCTATAATTAAATTAAATAAATAAACAAATACTATAGCTATAATTACTACCAAAGGATTTATTACAAACATACCTTTTAAATATTTAATTTTAGTAACTAAACTTAAACAATATGCCATAAATATAATTCCTGGTAATGAAGCTAATGTTGTAATAGCAAATATTTCACCATAAAACATTTTATAAATATCTATTCTTTTAACACCTATCGCACGATATATACCAATTTCCTTTATTCTAGATAAAAATGAAGATCTACTCATTAAAAACATTTCTATTAGTGATATTAAAATCATTATACTTGATACTACTATAACACTTTTATTATTATCAGCTAAAGCTCTTTTATATTCTGCTTTACTTGATTCATAACTATCCTTTATATTTAAATTAAATTCTCTAAATTTATTAATAGTCTCATTTTTATCTTTTGGATATAATACTATATTTGATGTTTTTGTTATTAAATTATATTTAATAGTATTATTATTTACTAAATACATATCTAAATTATCTTTACTATAATAATATCCTACTACTGTAAGCTTAGTATCATTTACTTTTTCAGATATTTCTTTATTTAATTTCATTGATTCTTTATTACTTATATTTACTATAGTCTCATAATTATTTTCAGGATATCTACCCTCTTTTAATTCTATTTTATCTTTAAATAAATTATAATCCTGTATACCTGTTAATTCACTTTCTTCTACACTATATTCATTAGAATCTTTATTATTATATATTATATTTATAATAGAATCTTTATTTACATATATAGAAGGACTTTTAAAGTTTGTTATACCTACTATTTCAAAGTTTCCTACATTAGGAATATTAACTATTCTATTTAATAATTTAGTATAATCATTAATACCTATCATAGTTAGTAATTCAGACCTTTTCAACATATTTTCAATAGTTAATTTATCTACTACTATTTGACTACTATTTTCTGGCATTACACCTAATATTAGATCCTCTTTACTTATCGTATCTATAGAAGTTATAGAACCTGTTAAATTTTCTTTATTATTAATAGATTGATAATAATCATCTAAACTTAAATTAAATTTAACAATAGAACTTCCTGGTAATATATAATTTACATAATCTAATGATTCATAGTTCAAATAGTCTTCTACTTTTATTTTCTTTTTTTCTACTAATAAATAATTTTTATTATATTTAACAAAATCTTCATCAGGTACCCTAAATGTAGAACAAATTCTACTGGTTGCAAACATTATAAATGAACCTGATACTAAGAAACCTATTAAAAGTATCTTTTTTAAAAATGTATAATCAAATACTTTTTTAAATCCATTTATTAAGAGTGTTATTGGATTTAATATAGATGAATATTTCTTTTTTATATTTTTATTTATTATATCATTAAACTTAAATTTATAAGTATCTATATCTTTTTTCTCTATTTTTTTATAATTATCATCTATAAATTCTATACTAGATGACTCATCTACTATTTCTATTTTATCACTCGTATTACTTTTAATATAAATATTACCATTCTTAAGGACTATATCTAATTTTAATTCTTTAAAAGAATCACTATAAACATCTATATCTACATTATTCTCTTTCAATTTACTGTTATTTTTAAAATCTTTTAAGTAAAAAGAATTATCCATTTTATAATCTAGAGCATCTTCTATATCATTTTCATAATCACGAATTATTTTACCATCGCTTATTTCTATTATTCTTGATGCATAGAAATGTGCGAGATCTTGTTCATGTGTTACAAGTATTACAAGTCTTTCTTTTGAAATTGAAGCAATTATTTTCATGATTTCAAGTGAATTTTTACTATCCAAATTTCCTGTAGGTTCATCTGCTAAAATTATACTTGGATCTTTTACTATAGCACGCGCTATACCTACTCTCTGTCTTTCTCCACCTGATAACATACTCGCAGGTCTTCTTTTATATCTTAACATTCCTGTTTTATCAAGTACATATTCTACTCTTTTTTTGATTTCTTTTTTATCTTTAATACCAATCATTTTAAGTACTAAAGCAACATTATCATAAACACTTAAATTATCAATTAATTTATAATCTTGAAATATATAACCTATATTTAAATTTCTTATTTTATCTACTTTTCTATAAGATCTACTACTAATCTTTTTACCATCTATTATTATTTTTCCCCTTTTTATTCTGTCTAATCCACCTATAGTATTAAGTAATGTAGTCTTTCCACATCCACTAGGACCTAAGAGTGCGACAAGTCCAGTATCTCCTAAAGTAAGAGTTGTATTATCAATAACATGTACTTCATTTTTTCTACCCTTATTGAAGTATTTATTAACTTTATCTAGTATTATCATTTTATACCTCCTCTCCGAGTGTTACCATCGCACTTTTCTTAAATAGATTTTTAGCAAACTTCATACTAATTAAATAAGACATTATTATAAGTATTATATATAAAATAATATAATCTTTAACTTTTAAATAATTAATAATTGTATGTACAAATTTTACATCAAATATATTTAAACTACACATATATACAAATACTAAAAATGCAAAGAATGCTATATTAGATACTATAAAAAGCTCTAATATAAGTAATTGTCTAGCTGTACTTTGAGTTGCTCCAAGTATTCTTATTGTTGAAAAATATTTGTTTCTTGATTTTAATATTACTCTTATTACAAAGTAAGAAATAAAGAATAATACTATAACTAAAATAATTGTTACTACTGTACTTAAAATTTTTATAAATTGTTGTCCTCCAGAACTTACTAAAGTATTCTTTATTGGTAATACATTAAATCCTAAATCATCTAACTTACTTGCTGTTTTATCTAGTAGTTTAACATCTTTTACAAATACACTACTTTGATAATTATCTTTATTAAATAAACTATTATAATCATTAACACTTATAAATATAGTTCCATTAACTTCTTCATAATTATCTATTCCAAGTAATGAAGGTATTGTTTTTTTATTATAAACTTTATTAACTCTTAAATCTATACTATCTTTATAATATAGATTTTTTACTTCTATTATAATTTGTTCGTTTATGCAATTTTCTTTAGGACATATATAATTATTATCATCTGATATATATGCATATCCATCACTTACATTAGAATTATAAGTTATTCTATTTGATGGATTCCAATTATTTGTATCATAATATTTATTTTGAAATAAATATTTTACAGTACTAAAACTTTGATTAACTTGGAAAGAAAAATTATTTATTAAAGACTCATTTACATAAAATCTGTAATTGTAATCATTCTCATTTTCATTATATTTAATTCCTACTATTCTTAATTTATTTGATTTATCTAGATCATTACCATAAAATGATCTAAAATACAAATCATGATTCATAAGTTCTTCACTAGTAGTTGCTAAATAATAGTCATATTTACTACCCTCTATAACTATTTCACTAGGATTATTAGGCATTCTACCTACATCTAGTTTTCCTCTAAAATTAGCTATATCATTAACACTTCCACCAAATTCAAAATTAGCATCATCACTTAAACTTATATAAGAATCTAGAAGTAAATCATTATAAACTATATAATCTATATTATCTAGCTTTTTTATAGATTCATAATCTTCTTTAGTAAAAGCACTTCTATCTTTCTTTTTTAGTACAATTCTAGCATCACTTATATTATTAAATATATAATTATCTCCTGATTTAGATTCTATATACTCTTGTTCTTTAAATGAAGCATATTCACTGATTAATGAAACAACTATAAATAAATAAACTAAAAGTATTAATAAGAATTTAGGTACTATATTAAATGTATTTCTAAGAGCCAATCTAACCTTATTTAAATGTGTTATTGTTTTATGTGAAGATTCTTTTACATTTGTAACTAATTCTTTTTCTTTGATTTTTTTATCTTCCAAAATACGTCCATCATGCATTTTTATTTTACGAGTTACATACTCTTCTACTTGCTCATAATTGTGTGTTACTACAACAACCAACTTATCTTTAGATATTTCACTTAATAATTTAATAATTTCGCGAGCCGATTTACTATCTAAGTTACCAGTTGGCTCATCTGCTATTATCATAGGTGTATCTTTTGCAAGTGCACGAGCAATAGCTACTCTTTGTTTTTGTCCACCTGATAATCTAGACACTTTAGTTCTTCTAAATTTATAAAGACCTACTTTTTTTATCAAACTTAGAACTTCATTTTTTATTTCTTTTTTCTTTTTACCATTCAATAATAATACAAGTTCTATATTTTGATATACTGTATAACTATTTACTAAATTAAAATTTTGAAAGATATTACCTACATATTTTCTTCTATAATCTTCAAAATCTTTTTCTGTATAATGGCTTGTCTCTTCACCATTTATATACATTTCTCCTTCTTCATATGTATCAAGTCCACTTATTACATTTAAAAGGGTTGATTTACCACTACCACTTTCTCCTGTTATAGCTACAAATTCACCCATATTAAGCTCTAAATTAACACGAGTAAATCCACTAGCAATCACACCTTTTTTATAATAAAATTTAGATACATTTTTTAGTTTTATTATACTCATAATATCCTCCTTACAATTTAATTTTACTATAATTTATAATTTATTCAAATAATTTTATGTAAATTCTACTGATTATTTACAAAAAGATACATAGTTTACACTATATATCTTCTATTATATCTTTTAGTATATTAGCTACTTTACGTGATGAATACTCCAAAAATTTAACAAAATCAACCTCTGATGTACCATCTAATTTATCTGTTACAGATCTAATCACTAAGAATGGTATATTTGATAAATAACACACTTGAGCAATACTTGCTCCTTCCATCTCAATACACATCACATTAAATTTATCTCTTATAAATGTTTTATCTTCCATACATGTTATAAATTTATCTCCAGAAGCTATCCCACCTACTATTAAATCTTTACTTATTTTGTTCAATATATTTTTATCAGTATAAATACATTCACCAATATTTTCTATTTCACCTAATTTTCTTCCAAAAGCTGTTACATCAAAATCATATTGATATAATCTATCTGCAACAACAACATCACCAATATTTAAATTATTATCTACACTACCAGATGTACCTATATTTATAACTATCCTAATATCGAAATTATCTATAAGCATTTGAGCACTCCTCGCACTATTTACCTTGCCTACATTACTTTTTACAATAACTACTTCTTTTTTATTTATAGATCCAATATAAAACGTTTTATCAAATATATCTCTTTTATTTTTTATCAATGTTATATTAAGTACTTCTTCTAATTCTTTTTCTTCAGCTACTATTATCCCTATCATACAACCACCTATTTAATTATAACACTTTTTCTATTTAAAATGTATAAAATTGGTAAGAAATGTGTTACAATAATAGTGGTGATGGTATGAGAGGAAGAAAATTTAAAAAACTGCCTTTAATTATTTTAGGTATTATTATTTTAATAGGTATTATTATAGGAGTTATATTTTTAGTAAAAACTATTAATTATCATAAAACTTATGAATACAAATTATTAAAACATGGATATGTAAAAAATGATTTAAACAAAATAGAAAAATTAGATAACACATCAAAAGATTATTTACTATCAATAGATTATAACAAAGATATAATAAAGATTATAAATGAAAAATATTTTTTAGAAAAGAATCTAAAAAAGTATATAGAATATAATAAAAATAACGATAAAAGTTTTTCTGATGTTATAGCTATAGTGAATGTAGGAGCTGATAAAGAATTTTATAAGGATCCTAAAAAAACTGATATTAGTAAAGGTATTCTTATGCTTACTAATAAATTTAATTATTTAGATAATACTTATAATTCAGATAAAATGTTTGTTGTAAGTAAACAATATAGTTATGGTGAAAATCAAATGTTAACTAGTGAAACTTATAATGAATTTATTAAAATGTTTAAAGCTGCTAAAGAAGCTGGTTTAAAACTCATAATTAATTCTTCTTTTAGAAGTTATGAAGATCAAGAAGAAATTTATAATATGTATAAAAATTCTAAGGGTGAGGAATATGCTGATGCGATTGCTGCTAAACCAGGATTTTCTGAACATCAAACAGGTATGGCAATAGATATCCAAGCTCCAGGTTCTAGAGCCGCTACATTTGAAGAGTTTGAAGAATTTAAATGGTTACAAGAAAATGCTCATAAATATGGTTTCATTTTAAGGTATCCTAAAGATAAAGAATATTTAACTGGATATAATTATGAATCATGGCATTATCGTTATGTTGGAGTTGAAGTTGCCACATACATAAAAGAAAATAATATTACATTTGATGAATATTATGCATATTATTTAGATTAAGGGATTTATATCCTTTTTTTATAATTTATGATATAATAATTAAGGTGATGATATGAAAATAAAAAAGAAAAAATTAAAGAAAAGTGTAAAAGTTGTACTTGTTTTATTTATATTATTTATTATTATTGGACTTATTTTATGTTTCAGTAATAAAAACAAAGATTCTCTAAAAGCTAAAGGATATAATGAACTTGAAATAAATGAGATAAATAAATTAACTAAATCTGAAGTAGAAACTATAAAAAAATATAAGTATAATAAGAATATAAGTTATATAATTAATAGTGATAACTATAATTCAAATAAACTAGATTTATATATGAAGTATTCTTTAAAATATGAAAAAGTTGATTATACTAAAATTATGGATGTTGTTAACAATAATGATTTTATTGAGAAAAATATTGATAAATATATGAACTTATTAGATAAATATGATAATGTAGATGGAATAATAAAATATATAAATAACTATAGTAATATTGACGAACTTGCTATTAACTTTGTAAATGAGAAATATTTTATAATAGATAATTTAGATAGATATATTAGTTATTATGACAAAAATAAAAGTTTGAGCTTTAAAGATATTGTATCTCAAGTTAACTCTAATTTAGATAAAAAATCTTATGATGATTCAATGCCTGCTGATATTTCTAAAGGGATGTATACTTTAGTTAATAAGTATTATTATTTAGGTAGTGATTATACAGGAGTAGACATTATAAATGTTCCTAGTGGGAATGCTAAACTAAATAAAACTGCATATGAAAATTTTGAAAAAATGGCAAATGCTGCAAAAGAAGAAGGTTTAACTATACAAATTACAACAGCTTATAGAGATTATAATTTTCAATCAATACTTTATAACAACTATGTTAAAGCTGATGGTGTTAAAGCTGCAGATACCTACTCTGCTAGACCAGGATACTCTGAACATCAATTAGGTTATTCTACAGATCTTACAAATGGAAATCATGTATCATTTGGAGAATTTGAAAATACAAAGGAATTTGAATGGTTAGATAAAAATGCTTATAAATATGGATTTATTTTAAGATTTCCTAAAGATAAAGAAAATCTAACTGGATATATATATGAATCATGGCACTATCGTTATGTTGGAGTAGATATTGCTAAATACATAAAAGAAAATAATATTTCATATGAAGAATATTATGCTTACTTTTTAAGATAGAATTTCTATCTTTTTTTCATATAATATAGTGGTGATTATATGGAAAAAGTTATTTATATTTTATTACTTATCATTTTAGAGAATGGTAATTTTTATAAAGATATTAAAGTAATAAATAAAGTTGATATTGATACATTAGTAAATAAAAATATTAGACTCGAGAAAGAATATGTACCAAAAGATCTAGAACTGGTAGATATTAAATATGCTTGTAAAGATAAGTATTTAAGAAAAGAAGCTA
The DNA here is from genome assembly GCA_934167485.1 of uncultured Bacilli bacterium. Taxonomy (GTDB): domain Bacteria; phylum Bacillota_I; class Bacilli_A; order RF39; family UBA660; genus UMGS1613. The sequence goes on along the minus strand of CAKPKL010000008.1, from coordinate 44,884 downwards.
AAATATTTTTTGAAAAAATGGCTGAAGACGCTAAAAAGGATGGATTAAATATAGTAGCTACATCTACATATAGAAGTTATGATTATCAAGAAAAACTATATAATAATTACTGCCTAAATAAAGGAATTTATTATGCAGATATGGCAAGTGCTAGAGCTGGACATTCAGAACATCAAACTGGTTTAGCCGTTGATGTAGCAGATTCATCTCTTGATTATGATAATTTTGAAGACACTAAAGAATTTATTTGGATGAATAAAAACTCATATAAATATGGATTTATTTTAAGATATCCTAAAGCAAAATTTCACATTACTGGATTTAAATATGAACCTTGGCATTATCGCTATGTTGGTACTAAATTATCTTATTATTTATATAAAAACAATCTTACATTAGATGAATATTATTTAAATCAAAATAAAAAGTAGTTTTCACTACTAATTATTATTAGAATAAATTGGATTTCCTGTATTTTGATCATATCCAACGATTTGTTGTTGAACTTGATTATTATTTTGGGATTGTGTTGGTTGTAAATTAACTGTATTACCTTTATTAAAAGATAAATTTATTATAGCATGTGATTTTTTTTCATCATATAGAAATGTCATAACACCTATAGTTATAGAAGCTAATAACATTAAATAAAATCCTATTGAAAAATACTCTAAACCTTCACTTTGAATTATCATACAAATTTGATAAAAAGTTCCAAAGCCAGCTGTTATATAACTCATCTCTGTTTTTTTATTTATTAAATATAATACAATAACAAATAAACTTAATAATAATAAAACTACTCTTGAAGGATCTTCAGCCTTCCATAGACTTCTACTTATTGAAAATATAGATACATAAGGTAAAAATAAACTTAATACCAACAACGCTGCAGCTCCTATAGCAACATACCCAAAAATTTTGTTCTTATTCATAAGATACCACCTTTCTTATTTAATTATACCATTTAACTAGTTATAATTTCAATAAACTTAGTTTAAATCAAATTAAGTTTTCATCAAGGTTAACTCTATCCCCAGTACACCATACTTTTCTTGCTCTTCTATAGAATAATACAACTCCATATCTTTAGGGCTTGCTACTTCATTATTCTTATATCCTAAAGATACTTTATCAAAATGTTTATATAATTCATCAAAGTTTTTATAATGATGTAAATTTACTACCCTAGTAGTAATATATTCATCAGTACTTCTATTTATAAATTTTATAATATCACCTATTTTTATTAATTTTCTCTTTTCATCATTTAATCTCATTTCAATTGTCTTACTACCACTTTTTATTGAATTAAATGGACCATTATTTAATCTCATTTCATGCATTTTACTCACCTCATAATTCCATAAACCCAGCTTTCCTTTTACAGGAATAGGTTTTTCATATTTTTTAATATTTTCTAATTTCCAAGCATAATCCTCTATGTGATTGCTTTTAGCATACACAATAGGATTTTTTATTTTTAATTCATTATTAAATTTATCATCTACAGCAATACAATCTACAAGTGTTGCCTCACCTATTATATACCCCATTTTATAGTTTAAATTGTAACACAAAAATCTTTCTACCATATCACGTTCAAGAGTTAATCCAGCATGAATCAATATTTTACCCCTATAATTTGTTTTCCAACTTCTAAACTCATATTCTTTATATTTATTTACAATTAAACTAGCCCATGGTTCTTTTATTGTCAAAGCCTTCATACTACCACCATATTAATTATAAAATAATATAAACAAAAAAGCAACGATTCTGATAAAACCATTGCTTTCGAGTTTAGAAAACCACATACTAAATATTATCAGTACTTAGTGTAGCATTCCCACCATAGAAGTTTTCCTTTCTTCTTACAATTGTAACGTTTAGAGCTGGCAGAAATTACATATAAATGCATTCTAGCTCAATATTAAGTAAATAGGTTATATAATTTATTTTGATTATATAATATTTTTTACTTAATATTATATGATAATTAATATGTATAAATAATTAACAATTCTATGATTAATTATTTACAGTGATATTTATATTATCTTATCTCTAAACTAATATTAGTATACTATAGTATTTTATTCTTGTCAACAGTTTTTTACAAATTTTTACAATTTATCATAAGCGACAAAAAAGCAACGATTCTGATAAAACCATTGCTTTCGAGTTTAGAAAACCACATACTAAATATTATCAGTACTTAGTGTAGCATTCCCACCATAGAAGTTTCTCTCTTCTTACAATTGTAAAACTTAAAGCTGGCAGAAATTACATATAAATGCATTTCTAACAATGAATACCAAGTAAATACGATTATATAATTTCTTATTATATAACGTTTTTTACTTAATATTCTTTAGCGTTTTTTTGAGAAATATTTATGGATTAAATGGTTTAATCAGAATTACTTGATCTCTTATCACAGTAATTAAAATATTTCTTGTTTGCTAATATCTTTAAGCTAATTATATATTACACTATATTTTGACAAATGTCAACACTTTTTTTAAAAATTTTTAAAAAAAATAAAAAAAACTATTAATTTAATAGTTTTTTAACCTTCACAAGTAAATAATTCTCCATCTTTATATGCTTCTATTAAACTATCTTTTGTTGTTGTATTTGCCATATCTTTATTTATATCTGATTTTAAATTATTTGATTTAGTAATTATTAGTGTATTTCCATCTATTGTTATATCACAACTATCATATCTTTCACTTGAAATATTATTACATTCCTTCTCATAATACTTTTTATATTAATGTAAAGCATCAAAAAAGAATAGAAACTCTATTCTTAATTGTTATTAAACATTTGTCCAGCGCATCCACCACAATCATTATTTATTACTACGTTTTCTTCGTCACAAGTATATTTTGGTGTATAAGTATGTGTATATATATGTTTATTTATTACGTGAGTATGTATTGGACAACAATGTGGTACTTCATGGTAAAATTCTTTTTCTACACATTTAGTTATTACTGGTTCCATTATAGGTTGTTCCATTTGTTGCATTTGTCTATTACACCCACAACCACAATTTCTATTAAACAACATAAATACCTCCTATCTAGTTTATTGTATGAAGGTATTTGTAAGTTGAATGGTGTAATAACTAATTATTATTATATTTCTCTATTTTTCTTTTTATATAATTTATATAATACTTTCTCATATCATCTAATATAGCATTAACAATCTCTATAGATATCTGTCTTTGACTTTTTTGTGTAGTATCAAATAACATTAAATTAATACTTTCTTTCTTTGATAACTCTTTCATATTTAATAAAGAAGTGTTATATTCATCAACATTTTCTTGATTTAAAAAATTTCTTTTTTCTAAAGATAAATTTGCATAATAATCTCTTTTTAAACAAGTAATACTATCAGTAAAAAGTGCGACTACTACATTTATCTTTTTCTTAATAATAGGAATATATTTATTTTTATAGTTTTCATACTCTTCCAATGTAAATCCATCTTTCACATACAATCTATCAGCCCAAATCAATCTATCAAAAAGCGATCTATCGATTATTATAATATCTTTATCACCTTTTATAGAACTATTTAATTGTTTTAATACATATTTAGGTATTTCTTGATTTATTATATTTTTATATTCATTTTTTAATTTTGGATATATCTTTGTTTTATATTTTAATGAAGTAGTAAATTCTTCTAATACTTCTACTTCAAAATTTGCTTTTTTAAAAAAATCTTTTAAATTATTTATTAAAGTTGTTTTACCTGTTCTAGGTGTGCCAGTAAATTCAATTACATAAGGCTTATTATCAAATATATTTTTAAGTTTTTTTATTTCTAATTTCTTAAAATGTAATTTTAAAACTTCACTATATTCTTCCTTAGAATTTTTATATATTACATTTTTTACATAGTCATCATCTTTTTTATTATTAAAAATATAATCAATTAATTCTTTTAATCTAATAAACATAGGATGATTTGAATCTTCATTATATATTAGACTTTCATAAAGATGTGTAAAATACCATTTTTGTTCTTCAAATCCTCTTTTAAAACTACTAAAATCATATTTGCCATTCTTTTCAAATAATATCATCATATCTTCAAGATTGCTAATCTTATCCGCACAACATATTGCTTTGTGTCTTAAATCTAGGTTTTTAACAGTATCTATTGTATATTTTTTTCTCTCTTCCCAAGACAAACTTTTATCAATCTCAGTATCACCAAGTACTAATGATAAAATATCTTCTCCAAATAAATTAAGTATATCTTCTTTTGTATACTTAGTATCTTCTATAACATCATGAAGAATACCTGCAGATATTACATTATCATCAAAATGATACTGTTTTAATATATTACCTACATCTATAGGATGTATTATCATTGGTTTATCTTTTTCTGATTTTCTTACTTGATTAAAATGTGCTTTAATAGCAAATAATTTTGCTTGTTCTACTATATCCATTATACCACCTATTTAATTATAACTTTATAACATTCAAAAAGCAATAAAAAAATAGAATATAAATTCTATTAATTTGCAGATATTACTATTCCATTTTCATCGAATTGATATTTTGAATTATTATTAACAGTTGGTTTTGGTTCAACATAACCAGGAAGTCCTGAACTTATAGGAGATATTGTTTCATTAGCTGATACGACATTACCTTCATCATCAAATTTATAATCCACTTTAACAGCATCATTTTCTAATTCTTGTGCTGCAGTTTTTTCATCTTCTAATACTTCTACACCATCTGATATTAATATACCATCATCATTAAATCTATATTGTGGTTTTGGCGTATCTTGAACTTTCAATGTTTCTCCATTTGCGGCTATAACAACACCATTTTCATCAAACTCTATTTTATTCAATGTATTTTCTTTAGGTTCTTCATTTACCTCAGCACTTACTACAGTTCCATTTTCATCAAATTTAATATTCTTAAATATATTCCAATCTTTAGAAGGCGTTTCTTTTACCTCTTTTGAATCTTTATATTCAACATGAAAAGGATTTTTTTGTTCAGGTCTCTCTACACTTATCACTGTTCCATTCGCATCAAAATGATACTTTGTATTATTTTCAGGCTCTTTTTGTTTTGCAGGTTCTGCTATCATAACAACACCATTTTCATCAAATAATAATTTTGAATAAGATTTATTAGAAGTCAAGAACATTTCATTATCTTCATGAAATTTTTTTGCTTTTTCCTCTTCTGAAACATTACCAGTAAGTCTATTTAATAAATCTTCAAATGTTTTTTGTTCATCATTTTTATATCCTACAAAATCTACTGTTTCAATATCAGTATGATTAAAATTACAAACTGATTCAGGTAGTAACATACCTTCTGGATAAGCACACCCACAATAATCCTTTATAGTTAAATTTCCTTTAAATTCAACTGAATAATATCCAGTTATCATCACTTTTTTATTCTTTCCTTTTAGTGTACATATTGAACCTATTGGTAAATATTTGTTTTCCATAAACACACCTCTTTATTCTAAAACCATTATACAAAAAAAATAAAAAAAAAGCAATAAATTTTTTTATTTAATTGCTGATTGTCTCATATTTATAGAATAGTTTTCTATACCAGATAAAGAATAATTTAGTTCATTTTCAATATTATTAAAACTTCTCGAACTATTTTTTATTATACCTAATAAATTATTAACTTCTAAATAATCATTATTTAATGAATTTTTTAAATTATATAAATAATTTCTATACTTGAAATCATTTGGAATATTTAATTGATTACTTATCCTATTAGCTCTATTCAAATTATTTTTAGCGCATTCTAATCTTCCATTTATCAAATTATTTAATTCTGATTCCTCAAAATATATTATTCTTGACATTTTTTCACCTCAAATTATTTATTGCTTTTTTATATTCATCACAAACATCTACTAATGATTTTCCATATTTATATATAGAATCTTTCATTTTTAAATATTGTATTTTTTCTAAATTAGTTCTTCTAACAAAATCTTGAGCTGCTGGACCAATCCACTCACCCGTATTTGTTATATTAGAAATTCTCGAAAATAAAGCATTGAATTCTTCATTTAATTCTCTACTTAATCGTATTATATCTTGTCCATTTTCATTAAGTTTATCTATATCAACTAATAAATTACTCATAAATTACCCCATACTCTCATTAATTTCTTTTAACTCTTTTCGAACTTCTTCTAAAACTGTATATTTTAAATAGTTTCTCTTATTAATAAGATTTTGTCTTATAACAGATAATTTTCCTTTATCAATAGAAACAGAATCTATACTATAAAGTAATCCTATTTTGTTACTTGGTATTTCTAAATTTTCTATACATTTATTCATTTCACCAATTATAAGTTCTAAATTATTTTTTAATAATAAATACTTTCTCTTATCATTTAATAATTTATTTGTATCACCCATATTATCACCAATTACCTTTATCTTCCATTTTTATAGTTGCTTTTCTTATAATTTGTGTAGAATTTGAGCCAATATCTGAATATTTTGCCTTTAATTTAATTATATCTTCAGCATAACTCTGTATATTTTTATTTACCACATTAAAATTAGCTCGAATATTACTAAACCTATTTCTATAATTATTGGCAGCTGCACAACTATATACACTTCTTGTTTGATCAACTACATTAGAAATTTCATTTAATGTTTTATTTATTCTTTCGGCATAATTATAAATATCAAGTGCTAACTTATCTATAGTAGAACTATTAATCCCCATATTATTCATCAAAATCACCTATCTTACTATATCCATTTTACAATATTTATTGGATATTTGCAATAAGTATTAAAAAAAAGTGTAATTATATATACACTATTTTTGCTTTTGATTATTTAATTCCGTATTACATACCCTTATTGTATTTGTTGCTTCTTTACTTAAATCTTTTTGTCTTTGATTTAAATACTTAATTTTATCATTACTTAAAATATTCAACGAATAATTTGATACAGTTACAGAATCAGATAATTTAACATTTGCTGTGTAATTATTAAACAGTTCTATTATATCGTTTTGTGAAGAATTTATATTTTTAGCAAGTGAATTAAAAAAATTATTTTGAATATCTATATATGTATTCATAAAATCTTTATTATAATTGTAATTCTTATTACTATCATATAATATATGATTATTTAAATCATTTTCAAACAAATGAATTAAATAAAATATATCTCCTATTGTTACATTTTTATTTTTAATATTATTAGACAAATTTCTATAAAATAATTTTGTTAAAGTTTTACACACCGAAGATTTTACTGTATAATTAACTTCATCTACTAAATCATCAGTCTTTTCATTACCCGTTTGATTTTTATAATTTTTGTAAAAATCATCTGGAGATGTTTGCATCACTTCCAATGAATACATCATATTTAATATTTCTCTTTTATCTTTATCACTACTAACATTAAAGTAATTATATAAATCGTTTAAATCTCTTTTAAATGATAACTTTTCAGTATCATTAACTTTATAATTTTCATTTGTAATATTAACCAAACTTAAAGATTCTAAATATCCTATTCTATTTTTATATACTAATGGTTCATGTCCTGTATAATTTACCATATTTTTTTCAGCTGATGCCTCGTATATCCAAGAAAAATCCAATGAATTTACACCAATATTTTTAAATCCATAACTAAATCCATAATTTCTTTTTAAATTACTATTTTTATTTAAATCACAATTACATCCCTTTTGAAGTAAATGATTTATTTCATGTATAAGTACATCTTCATCAGTACCTTTTCCATTTATAAGTTGAGCTACTTCAAGCATATTTGGTGAAACTACTAAGCAATTATCATCAGTTACAAAAGCATTATTAAAAGATGATTTTTGTGATAAAATTTTCAAATCCCCTAATACGCATCTAATCCTACTAACATCTATTGAATCGTTACCTTTGACAAAATCATTCACTACATTAACAATCATCTCACAAAGATTTCTTATTTCTTTATTTTTTAATTCCCTATAGATTGATGATTTATTCTCTTTTTTATATTTTTCATTATTTTTTAATACTTTATTCATTAATTCATCAACTGTTATGCTTGATAAACAATTATCATGTTTATTTGTCAATGACAACTTATTATATTCATTTAATACATTATCCAAATTATATAAATTTTCAAAATCATACTTAGTATTTAAATTGTTTAAATAAGAAATAAATTCAGCATTATTCTTATAATCTATCATATTATCATATAATTTATTTCCTGTAGAATTCAAAGGGATATTTCCTTCTATAATTGTATTTTTTTCATCTACAACTACTTTATCTTCATCTATTTCACTCACAATAGAATTATTATTTTGAGATATACTTGTATTTTTATCTGTTTTATATTTTGCTTTATTACCATTTGCAAATAAGCTACAACCACTTAATGTAACAGTAGTAGCAAGTGCAATTGGAACTAAAGCATACTTTACTTTCTTTTTAAATTTATTAAAATAAACTCTTAATTTTTTTACCATAAATACCCACCTTATTGTACTTTTAATCTAAAAAAGACAATTAATTGTCTTTTATTGAACTGATGAACCATTTTCAGTATATCTTTGATATGCTGAACGAGTACTTTCTGCAGATTTTGAAATTGTAGAAGCTGCTGCTTCGTCCTTTTTCAAGTATGCTGCTTGAACATCAGATAATTGATCATTAAAAGCTAACATATTACTTGTAATTGCACCACAAGTTTCTATTACAGCTTCTATATATTGTTTTAAAGCTGGAACAACTGCTTCACCTTTAAAAGCAACTTCTGGGTCATAATTTTTTAATTCAGCTAATGCAGTATCTATACCTTTTACATAATCTCTAATTTCTTGTTTCATTCCTTCAATAGCATTTACATTAATACCTACTACTGTAGTACCATTTTTGAAAAATGAATTAACTTCTGAAACGGCTTTCTTAGTAGTTCCACTAAAGAAATCGCTTATAGTTCTTCCTGCATTTCCTATTTTATTACTAACCCAAGTTTTAGCTGATTGTAACTCTGTTTGCCATGTTGCCATATTACTTTCCTCCTATTCCATAAATTATTTAAAACTAACGATATCTTCTACCTCTACTAGTTTTTCATCTTGTTTAGCCATATCTTCTACTAAATCTGAAACTAAACTTTCAATATTATCTTTAATTAATTCCAATGTATCAGTAACAGTTTTAACTGCGCTATCTAAGTTTTTTTCAAAATTAGCCTCTGCTGCACCTTGCCATCCACTTTGTAATTTAGCTTTTACCCCTGTTGTACTTTGTAAAGCTTTAATAGCATTATTGATTGCTCCTGTATTTAATCCATCTACATAGTCATAAGCACCACCTGCACTTACTCCATGTGTTAAATCTCCTATACCTAATTGTGCCATTTTTTCACCACCTTACCCTATCTCTACACTATCAGTATACAACATATACTTTTTTATTTCAAGTTTTTTTGATATTTTTTTACAATATTTTACGCTTACATCAATATTAATATTGTACCATTTCTTATATTTGTTTCTCTAACCAATGAATTTACAGCATATCTTTCATTAGTCACTCTATTATATAATGTTGTTTTATTAGTTCCATCATATAAACCATTTGTTAGTTCTTTTACTGCTTTATTAAGTAAAACTATAATATTACCAATCCTTTTATTTATTGGAATATATAAATTGAATTTTTCATCAATATCTGGAACAATTAATTCAATTAAAACCTTATTTTTCATTTTCATCACCTGTATAAATTACATATTTTATCATATCATGATTACCATTTTTAACAGCAACTCCCATAAATGGATAATCCTGTTTTTTATCATCTAATGATAAATTATTTATATTTATTGATAATTGTGAACCTACCTCTGGTCCCAACCAAATACCATTTGAAGCATCTACTTGTGATTGATACCAAGACTCTAATTGTAAATTTTTATACGAAGAATAATTATCTGTAAATATAAAGTAACTCTTTGAGAAACTATTTGATGCCATAAATAAGTTATTTAACAATTGTTGAGTTTTAGCTTGTAATTTAGTCTTAATTTCAGAAGCACCAACTATTAAATATAAATTTAATTTGTCACTTTGTTTCTCCTGAGCTATCTCATTATTTATAACAGTAATCTCATTATCATAATTATTATTAATAATCTTATAGCCTTCAAATTCTGGTTCAAAAGCACCCACAAAATCTATTATTTTTAAATTTACATTATCAAGTTTTTTAATTAATTTAATTAAAGCAAGGATAAACCCAAAATTATTTTGTAAATCATTACTTGTAATTATATTAAATTTATTACTTGTAAAATCATAATTTTCTTGTTCTTTTGTATTTATATTATATCCAATTGGTAACATAGATAATGACATTTTATCTAAATTTAGTTTATCAATACTTACAACATCTGGCACTGATTTTATTTTTTTAGCTCTTACCGTATATGCAGCATTTAATTGTTCAGCAGCACTCTTAATTGTATTATTTAGTTGTTTCGTATCAATTATAATAGCTGTTTGAAATTCATAAGCTGTATCATTTTTAGTAATCAAACCTCTACCAAATACTTTAGCAGGCGCTAAACCTCTTGGAGCATTTAATAAATTTCTATATTCACCACTATCAGTTAATTGTAAAGCAATTTTATTATTAAAGTATTGTGTTGAACGCATTCTAAGAGAGTTTGTTGTAGTACAAGTCAATATAAATTCTATACCATACTTTTCTCCATCTCTAAACATAGTTTGAATTGCTTCAGCCATATTACCATATGTCTCACTAAATATCTCATAATTATTAATTATAAATAATAATAAAGGATCTTTGTTACCACTATTTTCACAATAATTTTTATAACTTCCCGCATAATCAGTATAAGCATCTTTCCTTCTGTTGATTTCGTCGAATGCAAAATTTAAAATATCGCCAATTTTTTCAGGTTCATCTAAAGTTGCTATAGAACCAACATGTGGAAATTTATAAAACATCTTTAGCGCCTCAGCACCACAATCTATAATATAAAAATTAACTTCCTCAGGAGTATGTTCCACACTTGATGACCAAAGAATAGTATTAAGTAAATTTTCTTTACCACTACCACCTTTACCATATATAAGTGTATTACCACCACTTAGATTTAAATTAAGAATTCCTTGTTCTTGTCCAGAAGGATTATCATATTCTCCTATCACAGGACTAATAACCCATGGAGATGGTTTATAATTATATTTTTGTTTAATATCGTTCAAATATATAACATCCGGTATCTTATCTAGCCATAAACTAGTAGTATGAATATTTTCTTTTTCTCCTAAATTATAAATATATTTTACTATATTTGTTAATTGTTCACCTAAATTTTCTGTAGTTTCTTTCTTTACTACATCATTTACAGATTTAATTACTGACCCAACATTATTTATAAAACTAATTGAATCATCTATCTTTTTTATTATTCTATCTGTTGGAATATATTTAGCTCCACCCCAACCAGATTGTCCAATATCAAAATAGTCATCATAACCTACCTGTAAATAAAATCTACCTGTTTCTTTAATTGAGGCTGCTTCAGGTCTTTTTAACATCTCCATAGAGTCTCCTCTATCTTGAACTTTCAAACATACTTTGAACTTAGAGTTTGACCATATTTGATCATTAACCACTCCACTAGGTTTTTGTGTAGCCAAAATTAAATGAACACCAAGAGAACGACCTATACGTGCTGTTGAAACCAATTCGTCCAAGAATTCTGGTTGTTGACTTTTTAATTCTGCAAACTCATCACTTATAATAAATAAATGAGCCATAGGTTCTTCTATTAAACCTTCCCTATATAATTTTTGATATTTATAAATATCCATTGTACTTTCATTTAGTTTGTCTTTAACTTCATTAAATTTTTTTTGTCTTCTTTTTAATTCACTTGATATTGAAACCAAAGTTCTATTCATTTCTGCTGTATCAAGATTTGTTATAGTACCTACTAAATGTGGAACTTTTACACCTGTTTCATTATTTTTAAATGCTCCTGCTAGTCCTCCACCTTTATAGTCTATTAATACAAATTGAACTTCATAAGGGTGGTAGTTAACACACATAGAAAGTATATAAGTGATTATAAATTCTGATTTACCTGAACCCGTAGATCCAGCTATAAGACCATGTGGTCCATGAAATTTTTCATGTAAATCAAGTTTAAATTGTTCCCCATTTGCATGAACACCAATAGGTGTTGAAAGAGATGCTACTGGATTATTTACTTGCCATCTATTTAAAATGTTCAACTGTTCAATTTTACCTACACCATACATATCAAGAAATGATAAGCTTGTAGGAAGTACAGCGAGTCCATCTTTAGTTGTTATTGGAACATTAGATAATTTTGCCCCTATAGAATTAACATCTATATTTTTTTCATATTCATTTTTAAATACAATTTGTGACTGTGAACTTAATTTTTTCTCTAATATGCAACTGTCTTTTTCACCTATCTCAACAAATTTTTCACACTTATTTGGTACATTTTTCATTGAATTACTAATTGTTAAAATAGAAAATCCAACATTAGTCTTATTTCTTTCTACAAAATCTATAATAGGTGTATTTTTGATATGTTTATAATCATCTGTTATGATTAAATAATATGGTGGCTTATCTTTAAATGCTTGAATATTCTCTCCGCCAGCATCTTGTTTTGCAGGATCTATTCTTTTCTTATATTCTTCCTCTAGAAAGCTAGAAACATCTTTTAACTCATCCTGATCAGTAGCAAAAAATCTTACACTTTTATCTTCACTAAAACAATGTGGTAAAAATTTAGTAAACTCCCATCTTTTTTGATTTTCTTTATTTGTAAATATTACAAGTTTTAAATCAAGTGCACTTTGAAGTGCTAAAACCTGTGTTATTATTCCATTCATATATTCATTTTTATATGAACAATTAAATACGAAAGATAAAATTGTTTGATCTGTTAAATTTATAGTTACTGGTACATCTATTAAAGTTCTAGACTTTTTATCTATTTCAAACACCATATCTTGTAAGTTATCTTCATCTAAAGTAAAATGTTCTTGAGGCGCCTTCAAATTTATTAATGATTTAATATTTCCTACACCTAATCTAACTCTTAAGAAATCTTCATCTGTTATTTCTCTACACCAAAAATTTCTTCCTTTTTTCATAATAATATCGTAACAATCTTTAGATGATGGATTGTTTTCTTTAATGATTTGAGTTTCTTGCTTTAAAGCATATTGAATTTTTTTATCTACTTTTTGTAAATAAGCTTTATATTTTGTTTGTCTTTCATATTCTCTTTTTTTCTTTCTTCTTTTTTGATAAGAATTAGTAATTCTAGGCATAATTAAACTACCAAAAATCATCGCTGCTGTTGTTATGATTTGTGGTAAAGCCTCAAGCCAAGACTTTTGCCCACTAGATACTGTTTGTATTACCGTAAATCCCATCATAAGTGAAGATGCAGCCATTGTTATACTAGAACCAATTGTAAGTAAAACTGGCATTTCTTCATTATTATCACCATTTGGAGGTGGATCTATTTCAATTTCTTCCTCATCCATTGTAGGTACTAACCTTGGCATATGATAAAAATAATCATCTTCATCATATAAATTAACACTAGCATCTTCATCACTTACTGGTGCATATTTAGTATTATCAGCAACTTCTAATTCTTTATAAGCAGTTAAATTTTTTACAGATACATTTTGCTTTGGATTATTAATTTTAATAAAATCCTTCATCCATACTATTTTTAAACCATTTATAAATATAACATCACCTATATTTAATTTAGCAGTAAGTATTCTATCTCCATTTATATAAGTTCTAAAAGAATCATCCGCACTACCAGCAATATACCACTCATTATTAACTAATTTTATTTCAGCATGTAATTTACTAGTTAAATTATTTCTATAATAAATATTGCAGTTAGGATTTGAACCTATTGATATACTAGTTAAATTTTTAAACTCTAATTTATATGTTTCTTCATCTTTACTAGGAATAGCAAATAAAGTTGCGTAATCTTTTTGACCTAATACTTTTAATGAATAACAACTATAATTTTCTAAAAAAGCATTATCTATTAAAGTTATACCATCTATAATATTTACAGTACCATTACTTTTTAATTGCCATTTATCTTTATTTGCTTCTACTGTTACAAATGTTTCATTTGGATTACCATATCCTTTATACGGAATTAAAAAAGAATCATCTATCTTCTCAGGTAAATTAAATCTTGTTATTTTATATTTATCTAGTATAAATATCTTCATATTACAACGCTCCTTTTACTATTCTTCTACTCTTATATAATTATACAAAAAAAATCTATATTTTTCAATAGATTTTTTTAAATTAGAATGGCATTTTAAAATTTCCATTTTTCATCATCTTCATCATCTTTTTCATTTGTTCAAATTGGTTAAGTAATCTATTTACTTCTTCTACACTACGAGCAGAACCTTTTGCTATTCTCTGTTTTCTTGATGCTTTAAGTACTTCTGGATGTCTTCTTTCATAAGGAGTCATAGAAAGTATTATAGCTTCAATATGTGCCATATCCTTTGGATCTATTTTAACACTTTTTAGTTCTTTAGGTACTCCTGGTATCAATTTAATTAAATTTTCTAGTGGTCCTAATTTTTTCATTTGCTTAAAAGTACTTAAAAAATCTTCTAAATCAAATTTGCCTTGTTCCATTCTTTTAGCAGTTTTCTTGGCTTCCTCTTCGTCTATCGCACTTTCAGCTTTTTCTATCATAGTCATAAGGTCACCCATACCAAGTATACGAGTAGCCATTCTATCAGGATAAAATTCATCTAATCCATCCATTTTTTCACTTACACCAATAAACTTAATTGGTACATGAGTTAAATGCCTAATAGAAAGAGCCGCACCACCCCTAGTATCACCATCTAATTTAGTTAAAATAGCTCCAGTTAAAGGTAATTCATTATTAAACCCTTCTATTACATTAATTGCATCTTGTCCAACCATACTATCCAAAACAAGCATAATTTCATTAGGTTTAACAGCCTCATTTATTTGCTTTAACTCATCCATAAGAGCTTCATCTATATGAAGTCTTCCTGCTGTATCTATTAAAACATAATCATATTTATTCTCACGTGCATACTTAATTGCATTTCCTGCTATTGTAACAGGATTACCTTTTCCTTCTTCATAAACATCTATATTTAATTCTTTACCAATAGTTTTTAACTGATCAATAGCAGCTGGACGGTAAACATCACATGCTACAAGTAAAGGACGTTTTTTATATTTTTTTCTAAGTAATAGCGCTAATTTACCTATAGTAGTAGTTTTACCACTACCTTGAAGACCTACAAGCATAAGAATACTAGGATTACCACTTATGTATAAATCAGCTTTCTCTCCACCTAATAATTCAACTAATTCATCTTTCAATATTTTTACAAATTGTTCTCCAGGTTTTAAACTCTTAGAAACCTCTTCGCCCAAAGCTTTCTCTTTTACATTATTTATAAATTCCTTTACTACTTTATAATTAACATCTGCTTCTAGAAGAGCTAAACGAATTTCCCTTGTTACTTCACTTATATTACTTTCTGTAATTTTTCCATATCCTTTTATTTTATTAACAGCGCTTTGTAACCTATCTCCTAAATTTTCAAACATATTATCACCAATTAATATTATACAAAAAAAAGAATAGTTTTGTCTATCCTTTTATTGATATTCGTTTAATAGAGCTATAAAATTAGCTGTATTGATATAAATACTTTTATCATCCTTACTTCCGTAGAGTTCCTTCATTACACTTAAAAAGCTCATAACCCTTATATCACCAAAAGTATAATTATCTCCTACTTTAGAATATGTCCTATAATATATTTGTTCATTTATATTATTAAAATTTAAACTATAAAGAAGATAAAATAACTTGGAATTTTTTCCAAAAAACTCACTATCTCTATCATATTTAAGATCTGCAAGCAAATACTTAGAATCTGCAGTCATTAAATTATAATCTATACCATTTTTCATCATTCTATCATATGAATCTTTACTGAAGAGTAAAACTCCAAATGAATTAAGTTGTTGCTCCGTTAAATTTGTCTTATTAATAACAAAACCTATATCTATTTTGTTCTTAAGACTGGCAATAGACATATTAATATTATAAATTGAACTATTTTCTCCAGAAACTTGTAATTCATCAATATTATTTATAAATTGCTCTGCCTCGGTACTCAAAATACTGTTTGCATCAATTTCTAAATACGAAGTAACTAAATTATTTACTCTGTATTTAAAATAAGTTTGAGTGGATGAAGCAAGTTTAGCTAAAGCGATTAGTAATTTTTTCGTTTTTTGACTTGTTTCATTTTTAGATATAATATTTTTTATGTAATCCGCTACATTATATTTTATTTGGGTTTTCTTTTCTCCATCATTATTTGTACCTACAAGAGTTATTGTCTGTACATTTGTAAATTCTTCAAAGCAAGTATTATTATATGTAAATATATAATACTCATCTAATTCTTTAAATTCTTTTAATATTTCTTTTGTTGGATTGTTAGAATCAAATCTTTCAGCATTTTCTATAAGTATATATACATCTTTATATTTATCCATTTCTTCTTTTTTTATGTAAAAATTAAATTCTATTGTATCATCAAAAGAAAGTGTTACTGCACTTATACTAAATGGATCAGTGTTACTCAAAATATCTTTTTCTAATTCTATTTTATTTGAATTAGTTATTTTTTTATTATCTTCATATTGTAAATTATACTTAACTATGTTTCCATTTTTTATATATACATATCCAGATTCTGGTTTTTCACCTTTTATAGGCACATCTAACTCCTTTATTGAGTATACTCCATCACTTAATGTTCCAGAATTTAATTGTCTACGAGCTATCTCTTGAGTTAATCCATCTATAAATAATTCTTGGCTTCGCTCTTTACTTGATTCTTTACTATCTTTTATTATATCTAATACTATTGGGGTTGCGATTAGGGCGATGATTGCGAGTATTACAATCACTGCAAGTAATTCTATTAAAGTGAATCCACTTTTTTTCATATGATTCCTACTTTCTTCATATTTTTATATTTAATTAAAATATTCGTTTAATAGAGCTATAAAATTAGCTATATCCGTACAAAGTTTTACCACAGTTACTTTTGTAGAATTTTCTATTTTATCTTTCAAATAATGTTGTAAAGTTATTGTTCCAATGTTTCCATATTTATAACTTGATCCGTCTTTATAATAATATCTATAATATATTTGTTTTGTTATATCGTTTAGATCTAAATTAACTCTAAACTGTAGAATTGATTTAACTTGAGTTGCTTCATACTTTAACTCTTTAGTCTTTCCATTAACATCTTTTAATAAATATTTTGAATCTGCAGTCATTAAATTATAGTCTATACCGTTTTTCATCATTCTATCAAAAGAATCTTTATTAAATAACAACAATCCAGAGTTTTTTATTTGCTCGTCTGTTGGAGTATTTTTATAAGTCATCTTATAACTTAAAAAGAAAGTAT
The DNA here is from genome assembly GCA_934167485.1 of uncultured Bacilli bacterium. Classification (GTDB taxonomy): domain Bacteria; phylum Bacillota_I; class Bacilli_A; order RF39; family UBA660; genus UMGS1613. The sequence goes on along the minus strand of CAKPKL010000008.1, from coordinate 27,209 downwards.
CTCGTACTCCAAAACCGGTCGTTCCTGAAGTAAATATTTCATTATCATTTGATTGTACAATTTCTTCATAATCATTATTTGTATTTAATAAATTTTGTGCAGATTCATTTAATACATTATTTGTATTTATATCGCTTTCATTTATTGAAGCAGTAACCAACTTATCTGCATTATAATTAAAATAAGTTTGAACTGAACCACCCGCATTAGCTAAAGCTATTAATAAGTTTTTATTTTGTTCACTTGTATTTTCTTTGTAAGTAACATTTTCTATATAGTTAGCTACATTATAACTTATTGTTGTCTTTTTTTCTCCTGTAGTATTTTTACCTACAAGGGTTATTGTTTGATTATTTGTAAATTCTTGAAAGTTAGTACTAGTATACTTAAATATATAATATCCATCTTTTTCTATATAATCTTTTATTTCTTCTTTTAGAGAAAGTGTACTAATAAATTTTTTATCATTTTCTACAATTATATATACATCACTATATTTATCCATTTCTTCTTTTTTTACATAAAAATTAAGTTCTATTGTATTTCCAAAAGAAAGCGTTACTGCACTTATACTAAATGGATCTTCATTATTTAAAATATCTTTTTCTAATTCTACTATATTTAAATTTTCACTTATGGAATCTTCTTTATAACTAAGATAATAATTTGTTATATTGCCATCTTTTATATATACATATCCGTCATTTGGCATTTCACCTTTTAACTTAACGTCTAATTCTTTTACCGAGTATACACCATCACTTAATACTTCACCATTTAACATTTTTTGCGCTAAAGCTTGATTTAAGCTTGTTAAATATAATTCTTGGCTTCTCTTTTTACTTGATTCTTTACTATCATTTATTATATCTAACACTATTGGGGTTGCAATTAATGCAATAATAGCGAGTATTACTATAACTGCTAAAAGTTCTATTAATGTAAATCCTGTTTTTTTCATGATATTCCTACTTTCTTATTTTTAACTATTACAATTATACAAAAAACTATTGAATAAATCAATAGTTATACTTGTTTTCCTTGCCAAACACTTACTACATTAACATTACTTGAATGTGGAGCTGGATTTGGAAGTGGCATCTTTATTATCATTGGAACTTTAAAAGCACTACCGAATGCTACACACATACCAGGTTGTAAACTTTTTTGTTTTTCCATTATTTCAGCACTCATATTTGGTAACATCTTTTTTATATATTCTAGATCTCTTGGATGTGTCATCTTAAATATTAAGAAATTACTAAGTTGGGATATAACTGTTTCAGAAAGTTCAACTGGTCTTTGAGAAACTAGATTTAATATAAGTCCAAATTTTCTTCCCTCTTTAGCTATTCTTTCAAATATATTATATCCAAGTAAAAAATTATCTTGATCATTTTGTACATATCTATGTGATTCTTCTAACAAGATATGAAAAGGTACAGCACCTCTTAAAGGTAAATGTTTAGTAAAATTAAATAACATTTTAGAATAAATCTTTACTATAGTTTTAGCAAGCCTATCATCAATATCCTCTAAGTTAAAATTAACTATTTGAGATTTTCTATTATTTTTAGCAACCAAACTTGCTATATAAGAATTAAGATCCATGTAAACTGGAGCATTAAAGAATGCACCACTATCACTTATAGCTATAGAATGAAGTCTTACCTTTAATGTAATTGCATCATCATACATTTTTTCATTTCTTAAAAATCCATCACTTATTAAAGTAAAATCTAATGCTTTTTGAAGTTCATCTAAACCAAAAGCATGGTCATTAGGAGCTTCATAATTATCAAGTGATTCATCTATAAAACTAGTAATATATTGAGTAATTAATACACTTTCAGTAAATTCACCTGTTCTATCAATAGTAAAACATTCTCTAAATCTTCTAGTATATCCAATACCTTTGATAGGAGCTTCTAAATTAAATTGTTCAGTTTGACATCCTGATACTATAGTAAAAATATCATTTCTTTTACTAGCAGCCGTTTGGTTAGTATAAAGCACATCTAGTATAGCTTTTGCTATTAAATGATTCTTATATTTAATAGAATCTTCTGTATTCATAGTAATTATTCTAGCCAATTTAATCATTTTCTCTATTATTTGTAATTGTGAATGTTTTTCTGCTTGAAGAAGAAGTGCAAAATCATCAATATCTAAAAGCCATAAAGGTATACTAAGTAACTCTCCCTCTGGATCATCCTTATTAGTAGTATAATATTTAAATTGATAATTAGGATTAACTTCACTCAATCTTTCAAATGCATTATGGTATTCACCATATGCATCAAATATCATGTAATTAGCTCTATAAGGATTAAACTTTTCATTATAAAACATACTTTGAATAAAACTTGCAACACCATAAGATTTACCACTACCAGTATTACCAAATATAGCCATATGATTACTACATAAAGTATTAATATCTACATATATTGGTCTATCTCCATAAAGTGGACTTACACCTATCTTGAAAGCTCCTTCATCTTCAGCACCTATAATTAAATTTAATTCCTCTTCTGTTACAAAACGAATATTAGCTTGTAAAGTAGGTTTTCTAAGTACTCCACCTACAAATCTTCCATCCTCTATAACACCTAAAAAATGTACTTTAATAATATCCTCAGAAACATCTTCGACTTCTCCAAGTACCCTTCTTCCTTCATCTTCAAATACAACATGCATATTCATAAGATCCATATTTATTGGAGTACCAGATGGTATACTTATATGAGCTAAACTATCGCTAATATACACTATTTTACCAAACATAAAATCACCCTAAATCAATTCTTCTATTTTTTCTTTTATATTGACATCTATATTTTTAATTAGTTTTTCTATTTTTTTCTTATTTTCTAATAATTTTAGATTATTTTCATAGTAATCTAACTTTTTTATTATTTCCTTAAGATTTTTATGTACTGCATTTCTACTAACATTATTATTTTCAGCAATTTCTTGTAAAGTTAAATTATTAAAATAATAATCTACAAAATATTCTTTTTGTTTATCAGTAAAAAGAGCTCCATAATAATCAAAAAGCTCTACATAGTAAATATTCATTATATAACATACTCAATTATTGTAGTTATTAATACAAATATTCCAACTACAATATATATAGGTGTCATATATTTTCTCTTATAAATTCTTTTATTATTATAAGCCATAGTAAACATAAGCATAACAATAATAGCATAAAAAGCAGGCATAAATTTATCTGACATTAAATCAATAATAGCAAATATAATTAAAAGCTCAGTTAATACTACTTGAACTAATATACCTACCTCATCATTTTTATAAGTTTTTACATCAACTATTTTTGTATTCATCTTTTCACCTCACATATCCTTAAATAATCCATATATATATTTTTCGATATCAAAAGTTCTCAAATCCTGTTCCTTTTCTCCTAGACCAACAAACTTAACAGGAATACTTACAGCTTCTTTTATAGCTAGTACAATTCCACCTTTAGCAGTTCCATCTAACTTTGTAAGTACTATACCTGTGATATCCGTAATTTCTTTAAAACTTTTAGCTTGACTAATACCATTTTGTCCAGTTGTAGCATCTATTACAAGCAATGTTTCTTGTGGTGCATTTGGTATCAATTTGCCTATTACTTTATTCATCTTATCAAGTTCATTCATTAAATTAACTTTATTTTGAAGTCTTCCAGCTGTATCTATTAAAACAACATCATATTTTTCGTTTATAGCCTTAGTGACACCATCATATACTACACTTGAAGGATCACTTGATTCCCTTGAGACAACCTCAGTATGAGTTTTATTTCCCCACTCCTTTAATTGTTCAATAGCTCCAGCTCTAAATGTATCTCCTGCAACTAATAAAACACGTTTACCTTCAGACTTTAATTTGTGTGCGAGTTTACCAATAGTAGTAGTTTTACCAACTCCATTAACTCCAACAAATAAAATAACAGTTGGTCCAGAATTGCTATAATTTATCTTATTAACAACTATTTCATTATTAACATAAATAATAAACATTTCATCTATTATTATTTCCTTTAAATCTGCACTATCTACTATATTTTCTTTTTTTACTCTTCGTTTTAATCTATCAATAAAGTCCATTACAGTATTAACACCTATATCAGACATTATAAGTATTTCCTCTAATTCATCAAAATATTCATTACTAACTTTCTTATATTTATTATTTAAAATACCTATTTTATTAACAAATTCATTTCTAGTTTTTTCCAACCCTTTATCATAAGATTCCACTTCTTCTTTTTCTTCTTTTTTAAATATGTTTTTGAATTTATCGAAAAGTCCCATCTTACCCCACCTTACTATATATACATTTTACTATAAATTTCAAAAAAAATAAACAAAATAATAAAAATTTATTACAAAAATAAAAATAATATGTAAAAACATATTACTTTTGTTAAAACTATATATCTAAACTATATGGATCATTTGCCATACCTTTACCACTTCTTACATATACCTTATTTACTTTCTTTATATGATTTGTGTCACTCTCTATCAATGGTTTTAAAATTTTACTATTTCTTTCTTTTGATACTACTTTACTATCTGTTATTATATCCACTTATTGAGGTTACGATTAGAGCATTATAACCAGTCGCTAAAAGTTCTATTAATGTAAATCCTTTTTCATATAATTCTTCTTTCTTATCTTAAACATCTTAATTATACTAAAAAAGATTGAATTAATCAATCTACTAAAAATAAAATTTTCTATATTGTTTTGCTTTTTCTTCCTTAAAATTTAAAAGAGTATTTATATCATCTAATGAAAAATCCACTACACTATTTCCAGTTAAATTTAATATTTTACTAAGTCTAATTATTTTTACATCACTTTTTGTTGAAGCTACTACTTTATTATTTAATATAACTTTTTTACAACTTAAAACCTTCATACCATCTAATACACTATAAAAAGATTGAGTTAATATATTAACATTAGAATCTAAAGTAGATTCCAAACTATCTATATTAGATCTTGCTACAAACTTGTTATTATCTATTTCTATGTAATATAAATTACTATTACTTTTAATTCTTAAATACTTATCCGGATATTCAAAAAATGTCTCTTCTTGTTTTAAATAAATTTCATCCATCTAAATCACCTAAAAGTATTATACTAGAAAATATTTAAAAGTCAAATAGTTTTTTTATATTGAATATTATAAGTTATTTTTAATTTTAATTTATTAGGTAAAAATCTTATAAAAAAGTATAATAATTTTATATTAAAACCCGGTATTATCAATAATTTATTTTTAAACATTTTCTTTATAGCATACCTAGCTACATACTCACTAGATAAAGACTTTACTTTAAATTCACAGTTTGCTACATTATTAAAATTAGTATCTACTGGTCCTGGACACAAACAACTAATATGAACATTACTATTCAAGTGTTTTAATTCTTCACTTAAAGCTAAAGTAAAATTTGTTACATATGCTTTTGTAGAATAATAAGTTGTCATTAAAGGTCCAGGAGTAAATGATGCACTACTGGATACATTTAATATATAACCAGAATCTCTTTCAATAAAATCTTTTATAAACAATTTTGTAAGTGTATGAACAGCTTTAATATTTAAATCTATCATATTTAATTCTCTGTCTAAATTTGTTTTATTAAAATTTCCTATTAACCCATAACCGGCATTATTTATAAGTATGTCTATATTTTCATGTTTTACATCATTATATAATTTATTACAATTATCTATATTAGATAAATCATAACAAATAATTTTTACATCACCATTTAAATCATTTTTTAACATATTTAGTTTTTCTTTATCGCGAGCAACTAGTATTAAATCATAACCTAAATTATTTAATACACGTGCCATATCTCTTCCTATACCACTACTTGCTCCTGTTATCAACGCTTTCATTTTATCACCTTTATCATCATATCAAAAAAGGGATTATTAATCAATCCTTAATCTAGTGAATTTATAACACTAGTTGAATCAGTATATCCCCAAAGTTCTCCTTTATTAGTTTCTCCTTCTATAGTTGATTCTGATATTACATTTTTATAGTTTAGTGTTGTAGCATAATTAATTTCAAAACCACCTATTATTCCACCTACTTTATCATTACCTTTTACATTAGATTTTGAATATATATTTGTTAGATAATTATTACCTTGAGATAAATGCCCTATTACTCCACCAAGTTCTACGCCTGTGTTTGAATCTTTTTCTGTTACTTTAGCATATGATTTTATATTTTCTAAGAAATTATCACCAGAATAACCTGAACAGGCTCCAATTACTCCACCTATCATATTAGTTCCAGATACATCAGCATATGATACACTATTTGTTAATTTTGAACCATTTTCAAAATGGCCTACCACACCACCTACATCAGAATAACCTGAAACTTTTGACATAGAAATTAAGTTATCTAAAATACTACCATAAGATAATCCTACTATACCTCCCGTTCCTGATAATCTTACTGTACCATCATTAACCACATTAACATTGCTATAAGAATTATTTAATTCAGAATTTGTTCTAAGCTCACCTATTACTCCACCTATTCTGTCTTTTCCTTTTACTACTCCATTATAAGATATTGCATTATTTGCTGAAACTCTAGAAGTAAATCCCAAAACAAGACCTACTCTAGTTATAGAATTTATATATGAATCAAATACTGTTATATTATTAACTTTTGAATAGCTATTACTTACACCACAAAGTATCCCACTATATCCATAACCTGATACATATGAATCTTTTAAAACTAGATTTTTTAACTCACCAGTTCTAACATACCCAAATAAACCTAAATATTGATTTTCAGTTAAATCTTCCTGTGGTTTATTTATATATATTCCACTTATTATATTATTATTTCCTTCAAATGTTCCTTTAAATGGAAATGATTCAGTATCTGACTTTTTGATTCCTATTGGTGTCCACTCTGTTCCTAATTTTTTTCCATCTTTATCATATCTTCCACCTAAATCAAGTGATGCATCTAGTGATATTGTTTTACCTTCAAATGGTTCACCACTATTTACTTGTTGTGCAACCCAAGCTAGTTCACTTGCTTTTGTTATATGGTAAATACCATTACTATCTTCTGTTACCTCTTTTATTGTCTTTCCATCCCATTTATCTATTTTATTTAGTTCTTTTCCTGTGGTTACTTTATCACTTTGTATTAATTTTATATCTTTTATTTGTCCTTGTTCTATTACTAATATTCCATATTCAAAATTATAATTTTTTACATCTACTTTTATTTCTTTATTTTTATATTTTAGATTTCCTTTATTATCTATTATATATGTTCCATCTTCTAATCCGTCATTCATGGCACTTACAGCTATTGCATTCTCTGCTGCACTCTTATACATATTTACTGATTCTCTTATACTAGAATTCTTACTATCTTCTATTATATCTAGTACTATTGGAGTTGCAATTAGGGTAATTATAGCTAGTATTACTATGACTGCCAAAAGTTCTATTAATGTAAATCCTTTTTTCATATTTTTCCTCTTTCTTATTTTTACTACATTAATTATACTAAAAAAGAATTGAAATTTCAATGTATATTTGTAAAAACAAATTGTATGTGTTAAAATATATTTGTTTTAATTAAAGGTGATAATATGTTTAAATATAGTGATTCTAATAAAAGATATTATACTTTAGATTATTTTTATAAACATAAATTTAATTTTAAAGTTTTTAAGGTAAGTTTAAATGCAGGATTTACTTGTCCTAATAAAGATGGCAAAGTTGGAACAGGTGGATGTATATACTGCTCTAAACTTGGAAGTGGGGAATATGCTGGTAATGTTAAAAAAGATTTAATAACCCAATTTAATGAAGTTAAAGAAATCATGTTAAAAAAATGGCCTAAAGCTAAATATATTGGTTATTTTCAAGCTAATACTAATACATATGCTCCAGTTCCTATTTTAAAAGAAAAATATGAAACTATATTAAAATTAGATAATGTAGTTGGTTTAAATATAGCAACAAGACCAGATTCTATATCTCCTGATTGTTTAGATTATTTAGAAGATTTAGCTAAAAGGACTTATCTTACAGTAGAACTAGGATTACAAACAATACATGAGTCTACATCAATTTATATAAATAGATGTCATAATTTAGATTGTTTTACTGATATGGTGAAAGAATTAAGAAAAAGAAATATTAATGTAGTTGTCCATATTATAAATGGTCTACCTTATGAAACTTATGATATGATGATTGATACAGTTAAATATTTAAGTAACTTGGATATTCAAGGTATAAAAATTCATATGCTTTCTATATTAAAGAATACTAAATTAGAGGAACTTTATAAAAAAGAACACTTTAAAACTTTAACTCGTGATGAATACATAAAAATAGTATGTGATCAATTGGAATATTTAAGAGAAGATATAGTTGTTAATAGAATTACTGGAGATCCAAAGATATCAGATTTAATTGAGCCAGATTGGTTAATTAAAAAAGTAACTATATTAAATGATATAGATAAAGAAATGGCTAGAAGAAATTCTTATCAAGGAATTAAATATCAAAAAAAGGACTAACTAAAGTCCTTTATTTTTGTAAAATCATTTTCTTTTTACTTAATACTAATGTATAATTTTTACTAATTAAAGTTGATTTGCAATATTCACAAACACCACTATTATTACCTTTTACACTTGCTCCACATTGTGGACATATATCATCATGTTTTTCTTCTGTAGTTTGAACAAAAGTTAATTCATAGTTATAAGTATTTAATTTAGTTGCCATTCCTCTTACCACTTTATTAGTTTTAGTATCCATAATAAAATCATAACAAGTTACTTTCATATTAATAGTAATTGTTCTAACATTATTCTCACTATGATCATTCTTTATTTTACTACTAACATATTTTATATCATACATAACATTTTTTTGATTTTTAACTTTTAAAGTATCTAGTTGCATACTATACATATTATACATTTCATCAGTTGTATATTTTCTAATAGTATCATAATCAAAATTCATCCATGCATATTGTATTTGTTTATAAAGATTGAAAGCTTCTATTTCTAGTTGTTTTTCTTCTGGATATGAATTAACATCAAGTAAATCTAATTTATAATTTTTAGATTTTTCTATTATTTCTTTTTTCTTTTTATTATTTAATAAACAAATAACAACAATTATAGTTAATACTGCTATACCCAGTGGAGGATATTCAACACATAAATATATCAAATATACTATTCCACTTCCATCTCCACTTGAACTATCACTATCCCAATCTGAAGAGGAATCAAAATCATAACTAGAATCAAATCCACTATCTGCACCTACTGTTTGTATTCTATAATTTGTAGCAAACAATCCTACAACAAATAAACATACTATTAAAATTAAAACACTCTTTTTCATCTTACCACCTATTATTATTTTATCATAAAAGAAAAATAGTTCAACTAAATTTAACTATTTTTCAAAAATTTATTTCTGACTAATCTTTTCTTTTTTTGATATTATAAAGTCGTCTTCATTATTTACAATCTTAGCTTTACAGTACTTACACTCTACTACACCATCTTGTTCTATAGGTGCGCCACAACTTGGACAATTCTCTAATTTTGTCTCTTTTGATTTTTTCAAAGTAATTATATATGTATTATCAAATTTTCTTGAATGATTTCCTCTTAATACTTTATGACTATTTATATCTTCTATATAATCATAGAATTTTACTTCTAATATTACGATTGCTACAAACGTATCATTTTCTTCCTTCAAATTAATAAGTTTTGATTCTACTAATTCAAAATCTTTCATAATATTTTGTTGGTTTTTTATTTTTAATGCCTCTAAATCCATTAAATATGTATTATATAATTCATCAGTAAGTAAAGTTTTTAATTTATCATAATCAAAATTCATCCATGCAATCTGTGTATCATAGAATATTTGATAAGCTTTAAATTGAAATTCTTCTATATTAAAGTCTGGAATTATCTTATTTACTTCTTCTTCACTTAATCTATTATAATTATCTATTTCTCTTGTTATAGGCAATTCTCTACCTTTACGTTTTGGAACACTTGATTTAACAATAACAATTACAAATGCTGTAAAAATAATAGTAATAGTTAAAATTGTTACTCCCACGCTTGTAGAAGCACTGCTAGATGAATGTGAACTATAATCAGAATCATACGAATAATCGTTATCCCAAGAATCACTAGAATCCCATGATCCTCCTGAATCCCAAGAACCACCTGAATCATAATCTGTATCCCAACCACTATCTGCTTTAACTGTTAAAGTAACTGCACTTAAAACTAATGTTAAAGTTATAACTAAACCTATTAAAAAATTTTTTACTCTCATATTACCACCATTATAATTTTAATATATTATTATATTTTTGTAAATAAACCTTCTACAATTATTTTATTCACATATTTTTTATTAATTTTTATCTATAATATTCTAATTCAATATTACTAGGTATCACGCTAGTATTCACACTTATTACACTCGTATCTTTATTTATTAAAAGTTCAGGCAAATCAATTGATTGTTCTATAGGATTTTCCAATTGATAATAATATATACTTTTATTTTTTCCATTATTTGTTACATAGTTATATAAATCTTGATCAGTTGTCATTTGTGTAGGTGTCATTATATAAATTACAGTATTTACCTGGCCAAAACGTACACTAGGAGCTGTTAATTCATGCCACTGTTTTTTATTAGTTGATAAAGTAGTACATAATCCATCCAAATTTATCCCCTGCTTCATTTGCCTAATTGAATCTGGCCATATGTAGTTTCTGTACACACCACTTTCTGTTACATCTGTAAATCTAGTTGATTCTAAATTTGATGTGTGCTCCATTGTACCTACATTTCTTACAACTTTTCCTGTTTTAAAATCTATATAATCAGAATATTCTCCTACTTTTCTTAATTGCTCATCTAAATATATATTTGTTATTGTCTCTTTATATGGTTCATACTCTGTTGTTTTATCTCCATATTCTATTTGTATACTTGATATAACAGCTTCTTCAAAAGTATCTCCATTTTTTTTGTTATATAACCACACTTTTCCATCTAGCATATCTTGATTAATTGTATAAACTTTTTCATTATTATGTAAATAAGTATCTACTGAATTATTACGAATTAAAATTCCTTTATAACCAGTTGTTTCTATTGAAAAAGAAATTCTATCACCAACTTTTAAATTGGGGCTCAAATCTAATAATGTTAGACTTGTTCCAGATCCATAAGCTTTTATGGTTAAAGTTCCATCTTGATTTTTTATTATATTGATATTAGAATTAATCTTTGAAATATCAAATAAGTTCTTTCCAGTTACTTTTATTGGTATTACATATTTTCCTATATTATTACATGCATCTGATCCATAACTAGAGCAATTATCGAGTGTTACTAAATCTCCTACACTTTCTATATCTACTGGTGTATCTGGCGTTGGTTCTCCATTTTGAATACTATTTCCATATATTCTATAATTTTCTATTTCTGTTGTTTTATTGTTATCTATTAATATACTTGTTCCATTTACTTTAGTTAATCCTGTATTATTACATGTAAATTTATTATTTTCTTTTATACAGTTATATCCTTTTATTATGATGTTCTCAAATGTTGCTCCATCTTCATTTACTATTATTCTTCCTCTATCTGGCATGTCTCCTTTTACATTTAATGTCTTACCATTATATGTACATTTTCCATCATAACAATTATATATAATTTCTTCTTTTTCTTCATTTGTTAAAGCTAAATCTGAATATTCTAACAAAGCTGCTTTCTCTATATTTTTCATTGTTGCTTCCACAGATGACTTTTTTGTTGAATCTATTATATCTAATACTATTGGAGTAGCTATAAGTGCGATTATAGCTAGTATTACTATGACTGCTAAAAGTTCTATTAGGGTAAATCCTTTACTATAGGTTACCCCCCCCCCCCCCCAGGTGTTATTTTTATTCATTCTTATCCCTACCTTCTTGTTTTAACTATATTAATTATAACAAAAAGAGATTGAAATTTCAATCTCTTAATCTAATAATTCTTGTTCAAGTGCTTCTAAAGGTTCTTCTTTTAATCCTTCTAACTCTAAATCATAAGTTGCTTTTCTATATTTTTTAGCACCTGTACCAGCAGGTATTAATTTACCTAAGATAACATTTTCTTTTAATCCTTCTAATTTGTCAACTTTTCCATGTATTGCAGCATCTGTCAAGATTCTTGTTGTTTCTTGGAATGATGCAGCAGATAAGAATGAATCAGTTTCTAGAGAAGCTTTGGTAATACCAAGTAATACTGGTTTACCTGTAGCAGGTCTCTTACCTTCTAGGATTAATTCTTTATTTATATCAGTAAATTTATTTATATTAACCATTGTTCCTGGTAAGAAATATGAATCTCCTGAATTAATAATCTTAATTTTAGAAATCATTCTCTTAGCAATTATTTCCACGTGTTTATCAGATATATCAACACCTTGACTTCTATATACTTTTTGAGTTTCAGAAAGTATATATTGTTGAGTTGAAATTGGATCTGTTACCGCAAGTAATTCTTTTGGACTGATTGCTCCAAATGTAAGTTTTTGTCCAGCTTTAACTTCTTGTCCTTCAACAACATTAAGTTTTACACTGTAGTTTGTTACATGTTTACGAGTTTCAGCATCATTTTTAATATAAATTATATATTTACCATTTTCTTCTTCTATCTTAGTTACTATACCATTTATTTCAGCTATAGAAGCTTTACCTTTTGGATTACGAGCTTCAAATAACTCTTGAACACGAGGTAAACCTTGAGTTATATCGTCTCCGGCAACTCCACCTGTATTAAATGTTCTCATGGTTAACTGAGTACCTGGTTCACCAATTGATTGAGCAGCCATTATACCAACAGCTTCTCCTTCTTCTACTATTTGACCAGTAGCTAAGTTTCTACCATAACATTTTCTACAAACTCCGTGTTCTGTTTTACAAGTAAGAACTGTTCTAATAGGTACTTTTGTTATACCAGCTGCGATTATCTTATCAGCTAATACTTCATTAATATAAGTATCTTTTTCACAAATAACTTCTTTAGTTTCTGGATTTAGAATCTTTTTGTTTGTATATCTACCTAAAATACGGTCATATAAAGATTCTATTACAGTACCATCAGCATCATTTATAAATGCTTCAACTACAGTTCCAGCTTCAGTTCCACAATCTTCTTCTCTTATTATAATATCTTGAGATACATCAACTAAACGACGAGTTAAGTATCCAGCATCTGCTGTCTTTAAGGCTGTATCTACAGCACCTTTACGAGTACCATGTGTAGATAAGAAGAATTCAGACACTGTTATACCTTCACTAAATGATGATATAACTGGGATCTCTTCTTGTTGTCCATTTGGTTTAGCAAACAAACCTCTCATACCAACTAACTGAGTATATGAACCCATATCTCCACGAGCTTTTGATGTCATCATTATACAAATAGGATTATCTTTATCTTGTTTAACCATTTGCTCTAATTCAGCAGTAATTTGTTTTTTAGTATCTGTCCAAATAGAAACAACTTTATTATATCTTTCATCTTCAGTAATTAAACCACGTTTAAATTGTTTATTAACTTGATCTACTAAAGCTTGACTATTAGCAATTATTTCTGGTTTTTTAACAGATTCTTTAATATCACTTATAGCTATACTTATTCCAGATAAAGTAGAATATTTAAATCCTAAATCTTTTAATTTATCTAGCATTACTGATGTTTCAGTAGTCTGATAACGTTTATAAATTTGTGCGATTAATTTAGATAAAACACCTTTATTAAATGCATCTGTTAAAGGCATAGCCTTAATTTTTTCTGGAATATTTTCTCCTCTACTTATAAAATATTTACTAGGAGTAATTTTTTCTATATTCTCAGAAGTACCTTCAGCTATATATTGGAATGTATCTGGGAATATTTCATTAAATAATATCTTACCTGGTGTAGTTACTAGATATTTATCCATATATTTATCTGGGAATATCTTACGAGTAAATGATTTAACTGGTAGAGCTATTCTTGTATGAAGAGTAATTTCTCTTCTTTCATAACTCATTAATACTTCGTTAGAATCTTTGTATACTCTACCTTCTCCAGGAAGTCCTGCTTTTTCCATTGTTATATAGAAGTTTCCAAGTACCATATCTTGTCCTGGTGTAACGATTGGTTTACCATCAGATGGTTTTAAGATGTTGTTAGCACCTAACATTAAGATTCTAGCTTCTGCTTGAGCTTCTTCAGTAATTGGAACGTGAACAGCCATTTGGTCTCCATCGAAATCGGCATTGAATGCTGCACAAACAAGTGGATGTAGACGAATTGAACGTCCTTCTATTAATTTTGGTTCAAATGCTTGGATACCAAGTCTGTGTAGAGTTGGGGCACGATTTAACATTACAGGGTGTTCTTTTATTTTTTCTTCAACAACATCCCAAACTCTTGGATCTTGATTATCAATCATTCTTTTAGCAACTTTAATATTGCTTGCTATTTCTTTTTGTACTAATCCATTTATTACATGTGGTTTAAATAACTCTAAAGCCATTTCTTTTGGAATACCACATTCATACATTTTTAAACTAGGTCCTACTACGATAACTGAACGACCAGAATAGTCAACACGTTTACCAAGTAAATTTTGACGGAAACGTCCTTGTTTACCTTTTAACATACTAGCTAAAGATTTTAAAGGTCTATTTCCTGCTCCAGTTATATTTCTTCCACGTCTACCATTATCAAATAAAGCATCTACGGCTTCTTGAAGCATACGTTTTTCATTTTGAATTATTATTGATGGAGCACCTAATTCCATTAATTTCTTTAAACGATTATTACGGTTAATTACACGACGATATAAATCATTTAAATCAGATGTAGCAAATCTACCACCATCTAATTGAATCATAGGTCTAAGTTCTGGTGGTATAACTGGAAGTGCAGTTAAAATCATCCACTCAGGTCTATTTCCTGATTCAGCAAATGCATTTAATACGTCTAATCTTTTAATTAAACGAATTCTCTTTTGACTTTGAGAATCTTTAATTTCTTCTATTTCAGCTTTAAGAGTCTCTACTTCTTTATCTAAGTCTACTTCTTCAAGTAACTCTTTAATAGCCTCAGCTCCCATACCTACTCTAAAAGTATTTCCATATTTTTCATAATATGCACGATATTCTCTATCGCTTATTGTTTGTTTTTTCTCTAAAGGAGCTGGTCCTGGATCAAGTACTACATAACTTACAAAGTATAATACTTCTTCCAAATCTCTTGGACTCATATCAAGAACAAGTCCCATTCTTGATGGTACACCTTTAAAGAACCAAATGTGAGACACTGGAGTAGCTAACTCAATGTGTCCCATACGTTCACGACGAACTTTAGAACGAGTTACCTCTACTCCACATCTATCACATACAATATTTTTATATCTTAATCTTTTATATTTACCACAAGCACATTCAAAATCCTTAGTAGGTCCGAATATTTTTTCACAAAATAATCCATCTCTTTCAGGCCTCAATGTACGATAGTTTATTGTTTCTGCTTTCTTAACTTCACCATATGACCAAGAACGAATTTTTTCAGGTGAGGCAATGCTTATTTTTAATCCTTCAAAATTATTAACATCCATTATTCCTCGTCTCCTTCCAATTCTTCATCAATGTCATCTAGTTCATCTAATTCATCTAGATCTTCATCTTCTTCATCAAGCGAATCTAAATCTTCATCATCAAAGTCATCTTCATAGTCATCTTCTTCATCTTCCAATGCATCTTCAAATGATTCAAATGTTTCATCTATGTTTTCTTCTTCTCCAATTAAATTTGATTCAACTTTATTTTCTTTGTTTTCTAGCAAATTATCATCTTTATCTGCTTCTTCTAACTCTTTAAGTTCAACATAATTTCCTTGTTCATTTAAAACTGTTATATCAAGACCTAAAGCTTGGAATTCTTTAATTAATACTCTAAAGCTTTCTGGAACTCCAGGTTTTGGTATTGGTGTTCCTTTTACTAGAGATTCATAAACTTTTACTCTTCCGATTACATCATCAGATTTAATAGTCATCATCTCTTGTAATACATGAGCTGCACCATACGCATATAATGCCCAAACTTCCATTTCTCCAAATCTTTGACCACCAAATTGAGCTTTACCACCTAAAGGTTGTTGAGTTACTAAACTGTATGGTCCTGTTGAACGAGCATGTAATTTATCATCTACCATGTGGTGTAGTTTAATCATATACATAACACCAACACTTATACGATTATCAAATGGTTCACCAGTACGTCCATCATATAATATGGTTTTACCATCTTCATCAATTCCTGCTTCTTTTAGAGCGTCTATAATTTCTTCTCTATTTGCACCACTAAATACTGGAGTTGCAACATGAATTCCTAATTTTTTAGCAGCTGCACCTAAATGCATCTCTAATATTTGTCCTATATTCATACGACTTGGAACTCCTAGTGGATTAAGCATAATATCTACTGGTGTTCCATCTGCCAAGTATGGCATATCTTCACTTGGTAATACTAAAGATATAACACCCTTATTACCATGACGCCCTGCCATTTTATCTCCAACAGTTATTTTTCTCTTTTGAGCTATATATACACGAATTATTTTAGAAACTCCAGCTGGAAGTTCATCAGTATCCTCTTTAGTAAATACTTTAATATCATGTACAATTCCTTCTCCTCCATGTGGTACACGAAGTGAAGTATCTCTTACTTCTCTTGTTTTTTCACCAAAGATAGCATGTAATAATTTTTCTTCTGATGTAAGTTCTGCCATTCCTTTTGGAGTAACTTTACCTACTAGAATATCATCATCATGTACTTCAGTACCAATACGAATTAAACCATTTTCATCCAAGTTCTTACGAGCTTCTTCTGAAACATTTGGTATATCTCTTGTAAACTCTTCTGGTCCAAGTTTAGTATCTCTACATTCAATTTGATAATCTTGAATATGAATTGATGTATAAACATCATCTCTTACTAATCTTTCATTTAATATTACAGCGTCCTCATAGTTATATCCATTAAAGTTCATGAAAGCTACTGTAACATTTCTACCTAAAGCCATTTCTCCAAGATCTGTACTTGGTCCATCAGCAATAACTTGTCCTTTTGTTATTTTATCATTAACTCTAACAATAGGTCTTTGATGATAACAAGTACCAGCATTACTTCTTTCAAATCCATTTAAGTAATATGTATCCATACCACCTTTTGTTTTAACAAGTATCTTTTGTGAATCTACATAATCTACTATACCATCTGCTTTAGAGATTACAACAGCTCCACTATCTCTTGCGCTTATTGCTTCAATTCCTGTTCCAACAATAGGTGCTTCACATTTAAGTAATGGAATTGCTTGACGTTGCATGTTTGAACCCATTAGGGCACGTTTACCATCATCGTGTTCCAAGAAAGGAATACCTGCTGTTGTTATAGATACAACTTGTTGACTTGAAACGTCTATATAATCAACATCTTTACTGTTAATCATGATATTTTCACCACGATAACGTACTGGAACATGTTTATCTACAAAGTTATCGTTGTCATCTAATTTAACTGTTGCTTGTGATATATGATACTCTAATTCTTCATCAGCTGTCATATATCTTATTTCATCTGTTAAATGTCCATCAACTACTTTTCTATATGGAGTCATTATAAATCCATAATCATTTACCTTAGCATAGCTTGCTAAAGCTGTAATAAGTCCAATGTTTGGTCCTTCTGGAGATTCAATTGGACAAAGTCTACCATAGTGAGATGGATTAACGTCACGAACTTCCATACCAGCACGATCCCTTGATAATCCGCCTGGTCCTAAAGAACTTAAACGACGTTTATTAGCTAACTCTGCTACTGGATTTGTTTGATCCATGAATTGTGACAATTGACTTGAACCAAAGAATTCCTTAATAGCAGCTGTTAATGGTCTGATATTAATTAATGTTTTTGGAGTTACTTCATCTAATTCTTGAGTACTCATTCTATCTCTTATTACTCTTTCAATACGAGATACACCTACTCTAAATTGATTTTGTAAAAGTTCTCCAACTTGTCTTACACGACGATTTGATAAATGGTCTATTTCATCATATGAACCAATACCTTCATGTAAATTTAAATAATATGAAACTGATGCATAAACATCTGATATTGTAAGTCTTTTTTCTTCAATAGATTGATCATTACCAATAATTTTAACAACTTTAGTTGGATTCTTTTTAGAATAAACTTTAATTATTTGAACTTTGTTATAGCTATCTAACTCTTCATTAATTAAAGATTCACGAACTCCATAACCATCAGCCATTATTGGTTTTAATTCTCCTAAAACATCTTTTGTTACAAGTGTACCTTTAGCAAATTTAAGTTCTCCATTAACTTTAATATCTTCTGCAAGTATACAATCATATAATCTATCGCATACATTTAATTTTCTATTAAATTTATAACGTCCTACTTTAGCTAAATCATATCTAAATGCATCAAAGAATCTAGTGATTAATTGGTTTTTAGCACTATCTAAAGTACTTGGTTCACCAGGTCTTAATTTAGAATGAATATCTATTAAAGATTCATCAGTGTTTTTATTAGCATCTTTTTCAATAGTACGCATAATATAATCGTCTTCACCAAATAAATCAATTATATCTGCATCACTTGAAAGTCCTAAAGCTCTAAGTAATGTAGTAACAGGTACCTTACGTGTTCTATCAATTCTACAATAAATAACATCTCTTGCATCTGTCTCAAACTCTAACCATGTACCTCTTGTTGGTATTATTTGTGAAGTAATTATATGTTTACCATTTTTCTTGTCTATTTCACGAGAAAAATAAACACTAGGTGAACGAACTAATTGTGATACTATAACACGTTCTGCTCCATTGATTATAAATGTACCACTATCTGTCATAATAGGCATATCACCTAAATAAATTTCTTGTTCTTTTACTTCTCCTGTTTCTTGATTAAAAAGTCTTGCTTGTACCTTAATAGGTGCAGCATAAGTTGCATATCTGTCTTTGCAACCTTTAATTGAGTATCTTGGCTCCTCAAAAGAGTATTCTCCAAATTCTAGAGTTAAGTTTCCAGTAAAGCTTTCAACTGGAAAAATATCATCAAATACTTCTTTTATACCTTCAGTCATAAACCAATCATATGACTTTTTTTGAATTTCTAACAAATTGTTTAATTCAATTGCATTTTTAGTTTTTGCATAACTTCTTCTTTCACGGTAATCACCGAATTTTTTAACTGTATAAGCCACTCTTTCACCCCATAAACTATATTTTCTAGTAAACACATATTAAGCAGAATAATATATGCCGCCAATTTATAATTTTACACGATTTCAAGCAATAAGTCAATAATTTTGACAATCAATTACAAAAAATCCCTTATTTTTTTTAAGTATTTCAACTTTATAAAACCCCTCTAAGTATTTAGCAGTACTTTTAGCTCCCTGGTCCTTATTTATAACAAATATCAAATGACCTTCTTCTTTTAAATGCTTTTTAGCATCAACTAATATTTTATATAGTATTTCTTTACCTACTCTAATAGGTGGATTAGTTATTATATAATTATATTTTTTAGTAATAGATGAATAAACATCACTAGAAAATATATTAACCATAACATTATTAATTGAAGCATTTTTGTGTGCTAAATTAATTGCCCTTTCATTAATATCAACCATATCAACAGTAGATGTATTAAATGATTTAATAATTATACCAATAGAGCCATAACCACATCCAAAGTCAAGAACATCTCCTTTTATATTTTTTATATCTATATTTTCTAAAAGAGTCCTAGTTCCAAAATCTAACCCTCTTTTAGAAAATACATTATTATCAGTTTTAAAAGTATAGAATCTATTATATATTTCTATTCTTATAGTAGATTCATTGCTCTCAACATTTGTGGTTTTATCAAAATAATAAGACATATTATCACTTCTTTACTAATTGTTTATTACTATTATTTTCGTATATTTTTTTCGTAATATTAAAGGATTCTTTTAGTTCTCTCATTTTAAAACAATTACCTTTATATCCATAACAAATTAAATAATCTTTATATTTTTGTTCATTTTCTATCTTTATATTATCATCTTTTTCAAAGACATTTGAACTATTTTTTAATTCTATAACCTTATAATTTTCAAACACATCCCAATATTCAGTTGTATCATTATTTTTTATTGTTGTAACTAACCTTAATTCTTTTTCACCATATATGTTAAGTTCTATCAATCTTAATTTATTAGCACTTATTTTTCCTGTTACATTTGTAGTAAGTTTATTATTCTCAATTACCTTTGAATATTTAAATCCTTTTGCACATCCAGTAAATGTAGTAAATGTAAGAGTAAGCACTAAAGCACTACTAAGAATTTTTTTATTTATATTATCTACTTTACCCTTATTTAACTTCATAACCTAACCTCCTTTTAGAAACGGCGAAAGCCCATACTAATTTTAGTACAGGCTTAAAACCAATTTTTATTAATTATTTAAATTCTACTGTAGCGCCAGCTTCTTCGAATTTTGCTTTCATTTCTTCAGCTTCAGCAGCAGCTACTTTTTCTTTAACAACTCCACCGTTATCAGCTATAGCTTTAGAATCACCTAATCCTAAACCAGTTATTTCTTTAATTATTTTGATAACAGCTATTTTGTTAGCACCAGCACTTGCTAAAACAACATCAACTGTGCTTGGTCCTTCATTTTGAGCCTCAGCAGCTGGAGCAGCAGCAACAGCTACAGCACTTGGATCAACACCAAATTCCTCTTTCATTAAATCTACTACTTCTTTAATTTCTAAAAGTGTCATTTCTTTTAGTGAATCAATAATTTCTTTTGCGCTTAATTTTGCCATAATTCTCTTCTCCTCCCTTAATTTTATTTATTAATTTTCTAAATTTTTACTATGTAAATCTAAGCAAATTGCAAAATCCTTTGGAATTGCAAGTAATCCGCTTGCAAACATTGTAAGTAATCCTTCTCTTGATGGAATAGTTGCAAGTTTCTTTAATTCATCTAAACCAGTTATTTTACCATCAACGATTCCAACTTTCATAACTAATTTATCATGAGTTTTAATAAAATCATTAACAGCTTTGATTGGTTCAATGATATCTTTACCAAAAGCAACAACTTTTGGACCATTTAATTCATCAGCTAAGTCTATGTCTAAATCTTTAAGAGCTCTAGCTACTAAAGTATTCTTATAAACTTTTAATTCAGAATCAGATTCTTTTAATTTTCTTCTAAGTTCCATAGTTTCATCAACAGTTAAACCATTGTTTTCTAGGAAAATGAATGAACTAGATTCTTTAACATTGTTAGTTATTTCATCAATAACAACTTGTTTCTTTTCTAGTATTTTTGGATTTGCCATGTCACACCTCCTCATCTTGATACCGATTAAAAAAGTCCCTAACAACCGTAGGGACCTTGAACTTCTTATCTGTTCCTCGGTAGGATTATTAAGATTATTATCCCCTACTGTCTACGGTACTATCTTTCCAACACGTTAATTATAACATACTTTTTTTTGTTTGTAAACCATTAATTTTCAAAACTTTCAGAATCTACTTTGATACCAGGACCCATAGTAGTTGAAATAGCTACATTTAAAATATATTTACCTTTAACTGCACTTGGTTTTGTTTTATTAATAAGACTTACAAAAGCATTAATATTTTCAACTAATTTAGCTTCATCAAATGATGCTTTACCAACTAATACTGCAACGTTACCAAATGAATCAGTTCTATATTCAACACGTCCTTTTTTAACGTCTTCTATAGCCTTTTTAACATCCATAGTAACTGTACCAGTTTTTGGATTTGGCATTAAACCTTTAGGTCCTAATACACGTCCAATTTTACCTAAAGCAGGCATCATATCTGGAGTAGCTATCATAGTATCGAAATCAAACCAATTTTCATTAGCTATCTTATCGATCATATCAGCTTCTCCTACATAATCAGCACCAGCTTCACGAGCTTCAGTAGCTTTAGCACCACGAGCTATTACTAATACTTTTTTAGTTTTTCCAATACCATTTGGAAGAACAGTAGCACCTCTTAATTGTTGATCTGCTTTCTTAGTGTCTAAGTTAAGTCTTAAAACTAATTCAACAGATTCATCAAATTTAGCTACTTTAGTTTCTTTTAATAATTTAACTGCTTCTTCTATAGAATATGCTTTACCTTTTTCTATTTTGCTAGCAGCTTCTAAATATTTCTTTCCTCTCTTCATAAATACCTCCTCATATTTTTATTGATTTAAGAAGTGAAAAGTGAAAAGTGAAAAGCGGAATTCACGATTAACTATCATTACTATTAATCAATATATTATTAGTCTTCTTTAACTTCTACACCCATGTTCTTTGCAGTACCTGCAACAATCTTCATGGCGTCTTCAATTGTATAGCAATTTAAGTCTGGTAACTTAATTTCAGCTATTTCTCTTAATTGAGCTTGAGACATAGTACCTGCAACCTCTTTAGAACCTTTACTAGATCCTTTCTTAACATTACAGATTTTCTTTATTAAGAATGCTGTTGGTGGAGTCTTAATTACAAAATCGAAACTTCTATCATCATAAATAGAAATAACAACTGGTAAAATATCTCCCATTTTGTCTCTTGTTGCATCATTATATTTTGTACAGAATTCTTGTAAATTAATTCCTGCTGGACCTAAAACAGTTCCTACTGGTGGAGCTGGTGTAGCTTTTCCTGCTGGAATTTGTAATTTAATTTGTTTAACTAATTGTGCCACGAAAAACACCTCCTATAAAATCTTCGTTTTTTCGTTGTGGTTCAAATGCTCCGCTTCTAGAATAAATCTAGTCATTAGCTCCCACAAAAACTATATAAATTAATATAGCTCTATCATAATAACACATTTTTTTTAATTTGTAAATATTTTTTCATATTTTTATTATATTTAATAATATACAAATTATTAATAATTTTCAGTATAATATATATCTATATCTACATAACCATTTATACCATCTATCTTACCATTATCACATAACTGCCACATAGTATAGTTTCCTTCATAATTAGTTTCATTTATATAATGAGCTAACCAAGTATCGTAATATTCATTATCCCAAATATTTTGTAAATAAAATTTACTTCCATAAAGTATTGGATCATAACCATTATCCTTAATAGTATCTAAATAAGTTTTAGCTATTTGATTTAGTTTATAAAAACTTAAATTATAACTATTATAATCACTCCAATCTTCCCAATCATAAGCGATAGGCATAGATATTTTATAATCCTTTATTTGTTCGATTACCCAGTTAGCATCATCTTTTGCTTCTTTTTTACTACTTGCATAAGAATAAAAATATATACCTACATCTATGCCTTCCTTTATAGCTCCTTCTATATTTTGTTTAAATTTTGGATCTAAAACATATTCTTTTGTCTCAAAATTTTTAGTGCCTACTCTAATCATTATAAAAGACACCCCAGCACTCTTTACTTTAGAAAAATCTATATCACCTTGATATTTAGATATATCAAGTCCAATTCTAGTATTCTCTGTTTTATAATTATCATATATATATTTAAAGTCTGTATAATCATTAGAATAAATTGGTTTACTTTTTTCTTTAACTATTAAATCAAAATTTTTAATAGTTTCATTGCCACTCTTATCACTTGCCCTAAATGTCAAAGGATATGTTCCTATTTTATTTAAATCATACTCACCTTCTATTTCACATTTTGGATTGTCATCTTCGTTATCACCACACATAATATCTCTAAGTAATGTATCTTCACTTCCTAATATTACACTATATCTATTTGATAAATTAACAAAAGGTGGCACTGTATCTTTTATATTTATTTTAAATTCATAAGATACTTTTATTTTTTCATCATTAATATAATCAAATTTTATAGTTTTTTTACCTAATTTAGTTGTATCTATTTCAAAGTCCTTATATTCACCATTTATACTTTTTATTATATTTGATAAATAAGTTTTACTATTAAATTCTACATCCAGGTCATCTACGAGTTCTACTAATATTACCGCATTTTTAATTCTATAGTATTCATATAATTTAACTCCAGTAAATATTCCTACCAAAAGTAGAATTAAAATTATTACTATTATAATTATCTTCTTCATAATCCTCCTACAAATAAAAGACTATTACTAGTCTTTTAAGCTTTTTCTATTTCTGTAAATAAAACTTCAACAATAGTTTCTTGACCAAATAAATCAAGAGCAACTTCAATTTTTTGATTTGCCATATCAACAAGTTTTACTTTACCAAACATATTAGCAAATGCTCCACTCGTCACTTTGACAGTATCTCCTTCTTTTATTTCATTTACTACATCAATTCTACTCATTCCCATATTTCCAAGAATCTTATCTACTTCTTGTTTTGTTAAAGGGAATGGTTTTGCTCCTTTACCACTAGATCCTATAAATCCAGTAACACCTGGAGTATTACGAACAATAAACCATGCTTCATCAGTCATAATCATTTCAACTAATATATAACCTGGAAACATTTTATTTTCTTTTTCTACTTCTTTTCCATTCTTTACAACTACTTCTTTTTGAGCTGGAACAACTACACGGAATATATAATCTTCCATTCCCATAGAACTAGCTCTCATCTCTAATTTTTCTTTTACCTTATTCTCATGCCCAGAATAAGTGTTAACTACGTACCATTCTTTTTCCATTAACTAAACACCTTCACAATCGCACTTATTATTCCATCTGATACAGAGAAGAATAACATAAAGAAACAAACTATAGATATAGTAGCTACTGAAAATTTAATCATATCTTTTTTTCCTGGCCATCTAACTTTTTTCATTTCTTTTTTTACACTAACAAAAAATCTTGCTAAACGTTTCATATTCCACCTACTTTTAATTTTATGATTTTTTTAAAATAAAAACACCTTTTCGTGTCTAAATAAATATTAACACAAAAGATGTTTATTGTCAATAATAATCAATCAATATTTTAAATATCTAAGCTATATGGATTATTTGATGTACCATTGCCACTTGTTATATAAACGTTTTTTGATAATGTAATAACTGGACGGGTCGAAAGCCATGCATGAGCATTGTTGTCACCACTACCAAGTCCACTAGCATATACAAGTGACATAGACGAGTCTCCCCACCAATTTGTATACCAGTAACCTATGTTTAGATCATTTCCTGCATACATTTCTCCCCAACTTGGTAAGACTACATTAAGTGTCACTTCTCCATCTTCAGATAAGGCACTATAGTCTCTTGAGTATCCACTTTGTTTTAGTTTAATTGTTGTTGGAATTATCATCCGCTTTGTTTTATCACTATACCAATTATAAAAACTATTTGTTGCGTTATTTAAATAGTAAGGTAAGCTCTCTCCTGTGTTAACGATAAATTCTCCTTCACCTTCCATTAAGTCAAATCTATTATGGTTTGTACATCCTCCTAAATAATAATCCCCTGTCATATTTTCTTCTCCGTATTTTTTTTCTGGTGAATATAGACAACTTGTTAATCCTTCTCCTGTATCTATACTATAAAATGGTATATGCATTTTAGGTCTTATTGCTACTGTATCTGGTAAGTTTCTTAATACATCTGCTCTCTCTACTTTTATACTTCCATCACTATTTATCTCTACTATTCTATATCTTACTTTTGATGTACTTGTTTTATTACTTACTTTATTTACATATAATTCTGTAAACTCTGTTACATATGGATTATTTGATTCATCTATGTATACATAATCTCCTACTTTTCCTAAATTAAGTTTGGTATTTTCTTTCAAATTTCTCTCACTGCTTAATATATATGGGTTATCTCTTGTTCCTTTTCCACTCTTTACTAAAACATTATCTTTTATACTTATTACTGGTCTTACTCCCAAGCCATATGTATTTGTATTATAGCTTATTGATAATTTACTTGGATTCTCATAATAAGTATGCCAGTTTTTATTTGATGATGTACTGTTTGGTGTTATAAGCCAAGATACTTCATCTTCATCTAAATATGATCCTCCATCTTGAATTGTCATTCCATCTAAAGCATATATATAATCTTCATATGTTAATAATCCTACTTTTTCTGTTACTCTATTTGTACATGTTGTCATCTTTGTATATGAATCTGGTGTTACATCCACAGGATCTATACAAAACTCTGTATCTTTAATTAAGTCTGTTCTCTCTAATTTACTATAAAAATATTCGTTTAACCATTTCTTTACCCAGGATGAGTTCCAATCGTTTGTTGTTCCATAAGCTATTGATGTAAGTGATACTGGTGATACTAATTTAATTGTATTATTTGTATCATTTGTCTCTACTACTTCCCATAGTTGTCCTGAATATAGTACATAATTATTCATAGTAAGTTGTTCATCTTTTGTTCCATATATTTTATTTACTGTATTTCCATTTACTACTACATTTTTATTTATATGATTTGTATCACTTTCTATTAGACTCTTTAATGTTTTATAATCTTTTAAATTGTCTCTTCCTTCATAATAGAATATATAGTCTGTATCATTCATATATACAAATACTTTTTTGTTTTCATCTTCATCTGTATTTTGTATATATCCTTTACTTTTTAATTCTCCTATTGTTATTTCACTTGGAGCTGATTCATTTTTTGTTTCATATTCTGATACTACATAAAGTTTAGCTGCTCTTTCTATATTCTCTATACTTCTTTCTTTGGCTGAAGCTTTACTATCTGTTATTATATCTAATACTATTGGGGTTGCAATTAGTGCAATAATAGCTAGTATTACTATGACTGCTAAAAGTTCTATTAATGTAAATCCTTTTTTCATATTATTCTTCTTTCTTACTTTTCTACTATATTAATTATACTAATTTTTATTATTTTTGTAAATATTTTAAATAAAAAAAAGGAAATCAAGAAAAAAAATAGAATGATATATATGGAGGTGATGTTATAGTTAAATTTTATAAATTAAAA
>CAKPKL010000007.1 GCA_934167485.1 uncultured Bacilli bacterium | reverse complement strand
AAATATTTTAAATAAAAAAAGGAAATCAAGAAAAAAAATAGAATGATATATATGGAGGTGATGTTATAGTTAAATTTTATAAATTAAAAAATGATGCTGTTTTTAAAGCTGTTTTCTGTAAAGAACATAATAGAGATTTATTACAAGATTTACTTGTAGAAACTTTAAATCGTAAGGTTAATATTATTAGTATTAATACTCCTGAGATTTTAAAAAATAATATCTATGAAAAAGGTAGAACTTTAGATGTTTTAATTAGATCTGATAATATGCTTATTAATGTTGAAATTAATACTTATGTTTCTAATTCTTTAAGAAGAAGGAATGCTGGATACATATTTAAAAAATATAGTGAACTTACTCGTATGGGTGACTCTTATAATTCTATGCCTATGGTTATTCAAATTAATTTAAGTGATTTAAATAATAAAGAGATATGTTATAAATATAGTTTATATGATAAAACTAATAATAAAACATATATAGATAATCTAGAAATATATGAATATAATATTACTAAAATTAAAGAGATGTGTTATAATAAACCTAGCAGGTATAAGTTACTTAGTTTACTTGATTGTGACTTAGAAGAACTTAATGCCTTAAAGGGAGACGATAAAGTGGAAAGAATAAAGGAAGAGATTAAATATTTAAATGAAGATCCAGAGTTTGTTAGATATATGAGTGATGAAGATGAAGCTAGACTTCTTAAGAATACATTAAAGACTGATGCTTATGAAGATGGTCTTCAAAAAGGAATAGAACAACAGAAAGAACTTAATGAACAAGAGTTAAAACAACAAAAAATTTCCACAGCTAAATCATTAAAAGAAAACAATGTTTCTATAGATATAATTATTAAATCAACAGGACTTACAGAAGATGAAATAAACAGCATATAAAAAGGATTGAAAACTCAATCCTTTTTAATTATTTAAATCTTTTAGTTCGTCAAGTACAAATTTTCCATCTTTACGAATTAATATATCATCAAAATATATTTCTCCTCCACCATATTCTTCTGTCTGTATTAATACTAAATCCCAATGTATACTAGATAAATTTCCATTATTACAATCATCATAACATCTACCAGGAGTAAAATGTATACTACCCATTATTTTTTCATCATATAAAATATCTCCCATAGGTTTTGTTATTTTAGGGTTAAACCCTAATGAAAACTCACCTACATATCGTGCACCATCATCTGTATCAAATATTTCTTTCAATAAATCATTATGTTCTGTTGTTGAACAGTTTACTATTTGACCATCCTTAAATTCTAATCTAATATTATTAAATATATTGCCATGATATGGTGATGGAGTATTATATGTTATAACTCCATTTACACTAGTTTTTACAGGAGCTGTGTAAAGTTCACCATCCGGTATATTAGCTGTACCACAACAAGGTATTGCTGGCATACCTTTTATACTAAATGTTAAATCTGTATCTGGCCCTACTATCCTTACTTTATCAGTTTTTTCCATTAGTTCTTTCAATGGCTTTATCTTATCTGATAAACTCTTGTAATCCACATTCATAACATCTATCGCATAATTATAAAAATCATCATATTTCATATGTGCTTTATAAGCATCTACAAGTGATGGATAATTAAGTAATGTCCATCTTCTTTCATTTATTCTAATGTCATCAACTTCTTGAGTTTTAGAACCTAATTCCTTCCTTATAGAACTTTTAATATCTTTGTCTTCATATTCATTTTCTGTATAACAAATTCTAATAAAAACATCAAAGTTATCAACTTCATAAGTTTTTTGTTTTACCATTTCATCTATAACACTACTATTAGAATTCTCTAGTATTAATGAATTTAACTCATTATCTATTAATTTTACAAATGGTATACCTTTATTTTTATAAATATCTTTTATTAAACATTTTATTAATGGATTACATTTAGTACTTTCATATTGTATTAATACCCTATCATTTTCTTTTACATTTACTGAATAATTTACTATTGTATTACTTAATTTTTTTAATCTCTCATCCATATTATCACCTTTGTTCCTTCTAATACATATTATAACATGAAAGGAGTTATTTATGTATAATTATACTCAATTTCCACAAAGTTTTAACAGAAATAATGGTGATAGATTTGTAGGTGGAGGATTCTTAGGACCATTTTTACTAGGTGGTATAACTGGTGGTTTAGCCGCACCTTTATTCTATGGTGGTGGATACGGTTATAATAGACCAAATTA
Source organism: uncultured Bacilli bacterium (assembly GCA_934167485.1). Lineage (GTDB taxonomy): Bacteria > Bacillota_I > Bacilli_A > RF39 > UBA660 > UMGS1613. The sequence goes on along the minus strand of CAKPKL010000007.1, from coordinate 75,170 downwards.
CTACAACAATTATTATTATCCATATCCTGTTTATGGACCTTATTATAGATAAAAGATAGTATTTCTACTATCTTTATTTATTACCTTTTACAAATTGTTTTGATTTTTTTCTATATACATTAATTGCATTTACTTCTTTAATTCTATTTAATATAGTCTTTGGTTTAGCACTATACTTTTTACATAAACTAACCAAGAAATTAATTTGTATTGTTTGGTCTAGGCTATTATAGATTTCTGTATCATTTTTAATATCTTCATAAGGCATATAATATGCTTTAACTAAATAGTTTACTTCTTCTACTGGAAGTCCTGTATCCATGATATAACTTAATAATTGTATTCTAGTATTTTCTGATACTTCATCTTTATAACACTTAGGTAAATTAACACCTTCTAGAGCTAATTCTAGTTCATGTTTTCTTTTAATTTCTATTATTGACATTATGACACCTCCTTAAATTTATTTAATATATTTGTAAAACATTCTGGTAACTCACAAGTAAACTCCAGGTATTTATTTGTGGTTGGATGAATAAATCCAAGCTCATAAGCATGAAGACATTGTCCTGTTTCATCTATTATTTTTCTTCTACCATATACAGGATCATTAACTACTGGATGTCCTATATAATTCATATGGACTCTTATTTGATGAGTTCTACCTGTTTCTAATTTTAATTCTATTAAGGTAGTATCTTTAAAACGTTCTAATACTTTAAGATGAGTTATAGCATCCTTACTATTAATGCTTGTAACACTCATTTTCTTTCTATCATTAATATCTCTTCCTATTGGTGCATCTATAGTAGCAGTATCCTCTTTAATTACTCCCCATACAAGAGCAATATACTTTCTGGTTGTTTTCTTCTCACTTAATTCTTTAGATAAAATTTCATGTGCTTTATCATTTTTAGCTACCATAAGAAGCCCTGTTGTATAGGCATCTATCCTATGAACTATTCCTGGTCTAAATTCTCCGTTTATTGTACTTAAATTCTTTGAATAATAAAGAAGTGCATTTACAAGAGTGCCATGATTATTACCTATAGCTGGATGCACTACCATTCCATTTGGTTTATTAACAACCAAAACATCATCATCCTCATATACTATATCAAGTGGTATATTTTCAGCTTCAACATTCATGTTTTCTACTTCTATATCTCCAATTTCTATTATATCGTCTTTTTTTAATAAATAACTATTCTTTACTTTTAAATCATTTACTTTTATATCACCATTAGTTATCATTTTTGATATTTTGCTTCTACTATAATCAATATTTTTACTTAAGTATGCATCTAATCTAATGTTTATATCATCTTCTATTACTATTCTCTCCATAAATCTCCCTTTATTACTTTTATTATAATTAGTATAACACTTGCTACTATACACATATCAGCTATATTAAATATTGGAAAGTTATAACCTACAAATGTTAAACTTATAAAATCTATTACATATCCATAAAATATTCTATCTATTAAATTACCAAGTATTCCACCAAATAATAATGAGTAAGCAAATATTTCATAGTCACTATAATTATCACCTTGATATACAAATAATAAAAGCGCTACTAAAGCAAGTATTCCTATTATAACTAAAAATACTTGATTACCACTTAATATACTAAAAGCTGCACCTGTATTATGTACAAGCAATATACTCAATAAATTATTTATTAATATATATGCTTCACCAAGTACAAATCTACTATTTATAAATATTTTTACAGCTTGATCCAATATTAAGAATATCATTCCAAAAAAAATCACATTTTTTAATCCCTTTTTCATATTATCACCAATTTAATTATATCATATATGTAAATATTTTTATATATTTAAAAACAGACAAAAATAATATATGTGTTTAATAAATTTTTCTCAAGTGTTCTTTATTATACACAATTTTAAAAAAATTGCAAGAAAAAGATAGTATTTGTAAAATTTTTATTTAACTTCCCGTTTCTTATCTAACGTGAACTTAGTTATGATAATTTAAAGGGGATTTGTTAAATTTTTACTCTATTTATTCTATTACTAGCATCTATCAAATTTACATATTTTTTTCAAGACCTTTACTTTTTAATTTGACTTTTTATTTTTTTATCTAAACTAATCTTAATATAATATTCAATCATTTTAATATTAACAATACTTTCTTTCATATATATAGTATCCTTATATATATTACTTCTATATATATTTTCTAATAACAAATAAAAAGTACTAATTATATTATTTTTAAGAGTATATTCTACCTTAGGATAATTAATTAGTACTTTATCTACATATTCTATAGTTTTTTTTATTTTTGTTACAATCAACAATCTATCTTGCACAAAATACCTTCTATATCGTTAATTATATTGTTAATATGCGTGCTATTGATATTAAGTTTTAATATATTATTAATATTATCTATTTTTTTTAATAATATATAATTACTTTTATTGATATATTTTAAATAATTATTAGTAGTATATTTCTTTTTATGAGTTATATTATTATCATAAATTAAGTAGTTTATATTCAAATCATCCAATGTATCTGTTACTTTATAAATAGAATCTAGCGGAAAACCACATTTAATAAAATTTTTTAATTCTATTATTTTAAATTTAAATATATTATTCAAAACGATTGAATCATCATTTAAAGCTAAATAGAAATTACCATTTCTAATTAGTATTATATAATTTTTATAAATAAGTTTATATTTATTATATACATCTTTTAACATAATACCTCCATCTTACAACATACAACATACTACAAATTAATTTAAAATATCACGCTCCTTAAAATAAAAATCATAGTTTATAGATTATAATTAAATTCAAAAGTTTTACTAATAATTATAATCATCTATGATATAGTTTTTTTCTACTCTTTCAAATAGATAGAATAAAGCTTGTTTTCCAATTCCATTCTTTATCACCATTAGGTTTATAAATCTAGGTTTAAAAGGAAATCTGGGCGAACACCATAGTTGTCCGAATTGTCAACGTTGTTGTTGTTCACGTTACCATCATAGTTCACATTCCAAGCGTTGTTAGAGTTGTCGGCACGAGAAACCATCTACAAAAATAGCCTAATATATCAGAGTTATCCCAATTATAAAATGTCATTAACATTTATAACCTTTTTCATTTATTAGTCGCCGATTTGTTCCAAATCGGACACCCCCAACGGCAAAAACTAAAGATTTTTGCCTATGACAAGCCGAACTAGTTCGACTTACCTTTTCATCTATTTTATTTTCTTCATCTTTTCTTTTTTATTCTTCAACTATGTCTTTCAAAACTCTTTATGAGAGTTTAGATTTTAAGATAGTTATAACTGGGCGAACGCCGTAGCTGTGGGCACCGCCGACGTAGCCAGTGGTCAAGGTGCCGCCGTTGTAGTACACATTCCAAGCGTAGGCAGAGTCGCCGGCACGAGAAGAGGCTGTCCAATATCCATATGTTTTTTTATCTGAATTATTTAAACATCCATATTTTGTACAATCATCAGTTGTTCTATCATATAACCATCCATACTTACATCCTGTTGTATTTCCATATTTACATGTTTTACTTTCAGTAGTTGTATTTGTATCAAAGTAAAATATTGAACTTGATGTTTTTTCATCAAAGGTTGTATTTCCGGTGATTTGTGCCACTTCTTGTGCTGTAATCAATCTTGCTTTATAATCACTATAATCTACTGCATATTTTACTCCACTACCTTGTTCTGATTGATCTATTGAATAATTCTCCGGTGTTATTGTTCCTTGCCATGATGTTGTATCTTTTTTTAACTGATTCAATACTTCTTTTGGACCTGATGCAGTACTTACTGTTAAATTCCAAAGAACTTCTGCTGTTGTATTGTGATCTAAAATTAAATTTACTGTATCTTTTCCATCATCATTGAATGCATAGAATTTCATACAGCCACTCTTTGTTCCTGTATTACTTTGAGTTTCTGTATAATTTGAACATTTTGTTCCATTATCTACATTGAAATATACTACTTCTCCATTTGTGTATGTCTTATTATTTGTATCTTCATCTTTCCCGTATGTATATTCTGTTGCTTTACCATTTACTTTACAATTCTTTAGTGATACTTCTCCATTATTTGTTATATTTACTTCACATACTGTTTTAGCTCCATCATAATCTACTTTTATTGTTGTATTTCCGTTTGTTAATGTTTTACCATCTGTTGTCGTATACTTTCCACTTGGTACAGCATTCCCATTTAATTGTGCTTTTGCTACTGAATTTTCTACTGCATCTGCATATAATTCTATACTTCTTTTTATACTAGAATTTTTACTATCCTCTATTATATCTAGTACTATTGGTGTTGCGATTAATGCGATTATAGCTAGTATTACTATGACTGCTAATAACTCTATTAAAGTAAAACCTTTTCTTTTCATATTATTCCTCCTTCTTTATTTTGTTTCACTCTTGTAAAGATATACAAAAAAAACACAAAGAAACCTAAAGTTTTATCCTCTAGATCTTTGTATTATGTATCCTAATGGTATTATAGTATAACTAGATATCCCCGCGCTATTTTTATTAATTTTTCTTAATGATATCTCCATATACTACCACTACCTTTACTATATTTAGTATATATTTTTATGTGCTATTTGTCAATATTTTTGTAATCAAAAGATAGTATTACTACTACCTATATATATATTACTTCTTTTTTTTGTTCCTTTATATTTTTAGAATCTATATCTATTTCAACTACTTTATGTAGTTCTAAAGAACTTGGAACATCAATTACTCTTTGATTAGTTGAACCTCTAAATTTAATATCCAAACTTTTTTTAGAAAGTTCAAATTTTCCATCTATAAGGACATCTATATTTCTTAAAAAATCTAATATTTCTTTATTTCCTTTATCTAATAATTCTTCAAATGTAAAACCTGTATATGCCCAAACATTCATACCTAACTCGTGTATTTTTTTAGCTATAATTGAACAAGCTTTTGCTTGAAACATAGGGTCTCCACCTGAAAATGTAATTCCATCTTGATTAGATAAATTTTCTATTCTTTCTATTACATCTTCTACATCTACAAGTTCTCCTCCATCAAAAGAGTGTGTTGATGGATTATGACAAGAAGGACAATTATGAGAACAACCTTGAGTCCATATAACTGTCCTTATACCATTTCCATCAACTATACTATCTTCTTGTAAATCTGCTGCAAGTCTTATTTTCATTATTTATCACATTTTTCTTTTAACATTATATCCTTAATACCAGAATGTTTTACACGATCTTTTTCTTCAGCTCTTTTTCCATTATTGAAACGCTTTACATCACCACTTAAATATCCAGTAACTCTTCTTATTCTTTCAAAGCCTACTCCCTCGCCAACTAATTTTTCCATATTATTCCTCCTTTAACAACCACATTGAAAATGTTTTACATCTTCAAGAGGTACAGCATCAAATTCTTTTCGTCCACATCCAGGACATACATCACCAATTACCCCTACATATCCGCAAACAGGATCTCTATCTACAGGATGGTTAATAGCGCCATAACCAATTCCTAATTCTTTCATTTCTCTAATAACACTTTCAAAAGCATCTACATTCATAGCAGTATTTCCATCAAATTCAATATAAGAAATATGTCCACCATTTGTTAATGCATGATATGGAGCTTCAACTTCTAATTTATGTTTAATAGATGTATTATAGTATACAGGTACATGGAATGAATTAGTATAATAGTCCCTATCTGTAACTCCTTTAATACGTCCATAAAGTGCTCTATCTATATTTACAAATCTACCAGAAAGTCCTTCTGCTGGAGTTGCTATTACTGTAAAGTTTAAATTATATTCCTTAGAGAATTCATCTGCTTTCTTTCTCATAAATCCAATTATTTCAAGTCCTAATTTTTGTGCCGCTTCTGATTCACCATGGTGTTCACCAATTAAAGCTTTTAGAGTTTCCGCAAGTCCAATAAACCCTAAAGTTAAACTGCCATGTTTTAATATTTTTCTCATTCTATCAGTAGGTTTTAATGTTTCTCCATTTGTCCAAACACCTTGTCCAATTAAGAATGGGAAGTTATAACATCTTTTATTACATTGAATTTCAAATCTTTCTAATAGTTGATCACGTACAAGCTCCATTAAATTACCTAATTCTTCATAAAAGCCTTTCATGTCAGCTTTATCTCTTTCTTTAAGACAAATACCATGTTTAATACCTAATCTTGGTAAATTTATAGAAGTGAATGATAAATTACCTCTACCACCTGTTGTTTGATTATTAGGATCAGTTACATCACTCATAACACGAGTTCTACATCCCATATACCCAACTTCTGTTCTATAATCTCCTGGTTTATAAAATTCTAAATTAAATGGAGCATCTAAAAATGAAAAGTTAGGGAATAATCTTTTTGAACTTACTTCACAAGATTTTCTAAATATATCATAATTTGGATCTTCTTTGTTAAAGTTTATACCTTCTTTTACTTTAAAAATTGATACAGGAAATATTGGTGTTTCACCTTTTCCAAGACCAGCATCAGTGGCTTTTAAGAAATTAAGTGATACCATTCTTCCTTCTGGACTTATATCAGTACCAAAATTAATTGATGAAAATGGTACTTGAGCTCCAGCACGAGAATGCATAGTATTTAAGTTATGAACAAATGCTTCCATTGCTTGATAAGTAATTCTATCTGTTTTAGCATATGCTTTTTCATAAGCTTTTTCAAATAATCTTTTAATTACTTCTGATTCCTTGTATATAGGTTCAAATATTTCTATACTAAACTTAATACTTTCTAGTTTATCTACCTCACGAGCAATTCTATCCATACTTATATGACTAAGTAATCCTTCTAAATCAAGAAAATCACTTAATTGTTGTTTAAATTGTTTTTTAAAAGTTGAAAGTACTCCTGGTGCCATATAATAATCAAAAGCTGGAATACTTTGTCCACCGTGTTGATCATTTTGATCAGCTTGTATTGCGATAGCTGCAAGTGCACCAAAACTAGTTATATCCTTAGGTGGTCTTAAATAACCATGTCCTGTAGAAAAACCTTTTTTAAATAATCTATCAAGTTCAATTTGCATACAAGTAGTAGTTCCCATTGGAAGGAAATCCATATCATGAATGTGAATGTCTCCATCATCATGAGCATCTGCAAATTTTTTCTTCATTAAATATGATTTAGCGAATTCTTTAGATACAGTAGAACCATATTGTAACATAGTTCCCATAGCAGTATCGCCATCTACATTCGCATTTTCTCTTTTAGTATCATCTTCATCTGCTGATTTAAGACCTAATCCCTCAATAGTTTTTAAAAACTTGTGCAATCTTTTGTCATCAACAAACATTTCTCTTGATTGAGCACGTCTTTCTCTATATTCAGAAAACGAATCATGTACCTCGGTATATCCTTTTTTCTCTAAAGATTTTTCAATTAAATCTTGTATTTCTTCTATTTTTATTTTTTCTTTATCCTTATACTCTTTTTCAATAGATTTAATTACTTCATTATATACTTTAGTAATATCTTTTGAATCATATTTATACTTTCCAGTCTCCTCATCTTGTTCATTTACACTATCAAAACCTTTCTTGATAGCCATTGCAATTTTAGTTCCGTCAAAATCGACTTTTTTACCATTTCTTTTAACTACAACTAAGTCTAAAATTTCTTCAACATCTATCATAACCTACCTCCTACTGTGTTACAATTAAAGTATAACACCCGCCATTTTTATAGTCAATAGATTTTATAAAAAAATTAAAAATTATTTTTTTACATTTTTATAAAAATTATTTTTTTGAAATTTAATTTTTTGATTTTTCCCTTTATTTTCAACATTTTTATATTTTAATATTTTGAAAAAATAAAAAAAATGTAATTTTTTGATTTTACATTTTTTTAACTTTTTCTTTTTTTATCTCAAAATAAAATTCAGTCCCACAGCCTTTTTTACTATTTACTCCGTACTTAAATTTGTGAAGAATAAGTATATTTTTTACTATAGATAAACCAAGACCTGTACCATAAGTAACTCTTTTATATTTTTTATCTACTTTATAGTATTTATCCCATATATATTCTATATCTTTTTTATCTATACCGTTACCAGTATCTTTTATAGAAACAATTACTCCAACTTCACTATCTTTAAGAGTAATATATATTTTTTTATTATCACCAGTATAATTTATGGCGTTATTAATTAAATTATATATTACTTGCTCTATTTTCTTTTTATCAGCAACTACTAAGCATTTAAACCCTTTATATTTTATCTCATATCCATCTCTTTGACATAACACATCAAACCTATCAATTATAGATTTAATCATATAATCTATATCAAATTCTTCTTTTCTTAATTCAATTGCTTTAGATTGCATCTTAGATAATTCAAGTACATCCTCAACAAGTAAATTTAATCTATCTACTTCACTTGTTATAGTATTTAAATTATTTTCTCTTTTAATATCATCCTTATAAGTTAAATCTCTAACCATTTCAGCATTTGCTTTTATAAGTGTTAAAGGTGTCTTCAAATCATGTGATACATTTGCAAGTAACTCTCTTCTTAAATTTTCTGTTTTAGCAAGTTCACTTGTCATATTATTTAAAGTTTGTTCTAACTCTTTTAATTCTGCAATATCAGAATTTATACTAAACTTAACATCATAATTACCTTTAGAAATCTTTTTACTAGTACCTATTATTTTTTCTATTGGTTTAGATATTTTTTTAGATATTGTATAAGCTATTAGGAATGCTACTACAAGTACTATTAAAGTAATAACAACAACTTGTTTTTTTAAAACTCTTACAGTAGATCTGATAGGTTCTAATGAAGCACTTATAAAAGTATAAACTCCATCATCTATCTTATTACCATATACAATAGTTTTATTTTCAAATCTTGGATTTATTATTTTATATAAAGTAGATGTTTTACCACTTAACATAAACTCTAATTTATAATTGTTAACTTCACTACTATTATTATTTAAACAACCCCTAGATGCACTATCAGTTGAATAAAAAGTATTATTATTTGTAATAAGCTCTATACAAACATCTCTATCAAAAGATATTCTATCTAATTCCTCACCATAATTTTCTGTACCATATGCTTCTTTTACTTCTTCTGCAATTTCCTCAATTTCACTTTTTTTATTCCATTCATAATAAATACCAAGTGATAAAAGTTGAATAAACCATATACCACACAATATAACAAGAGTAAATAAGGATAACCATACCCATATTTTTACTCTTATATTATTTTTCTTCATATTTATAGCCCATTCCTCTTACAGTAGTTATTAAATTTCTATACTCGCCTAAATTATTTCTTAACATCTTTATATGTGTATCAATAGTTCTATCTTCTCCAAAAAAATCATATCCCCATATTTTACTTAATAAACTTTCTCTAGATAAAGCTATCCCCTTATTTTGAACAAAATAACAAAGTAATTCATATTCTTTTGGAGTTAATTTTATCTCTTTATCATCAATAAAAACACTATGTCCTAAATAATTTATTTTTAATGTCTTATATACATATTCATCAACATTAACCTTATTTCTATTTGTTACTGCTTTAATTCTAGCAATCAATTCTTTTGGACTAAATGGTTTTGTTACATAATCATCTACTCCCATATCAAAACTTTGAAGCTTATCAAACTCATCAGTACGTGCAGATAGCATTATTACTGGAGTTTTATAGTTTTTTCTTATCTCTTTGAGTGTTGTATATCCATCCATTTTTGGCATCATTATATCGAGAACAATAACATCAACAGAATTGTTCATAACGTCTATTGCCTCAAGTCCATTTGATGCCTCTATTACTTCATATCCTTCATTTAAGCAATATTCCTTTATTACTTCTCTAATACCTATCTCATCATCTACAACTAAAATCTTCATGTAAACACCTCTCTATAAACTATTATACAGTAAAATGTGAACTTTATATGAAAAAAGATTGTATTTTAAACAATCTCTTAACAATATTAAAATTTTACATAATGAAAACCTAACTTTTTATATATCCTAGAAGCTCTTGGTAAATTAAAAATTCTAGCAAACAATAAATTATAAAATTCATCTATTAAAATTATAGAACATAATGAAAAACTTAATATCAAAAATAACTTTTTATTCATAGTACGCGCTAAAAAGAAACAAAATGGAACTATCATATACATTAATATTAAACTTGATAATCCAAAAAATAATACACTTCTTAAACAAACAAATCCACCAATATTACCAAAATTTAATATTTCACTATTATAATCCCAACATCTGCTACCTGTTATAGCATACATTCCAACACCTGATATATATTCAAGAATACCAGTAATTAAAACACTTAACAAAAATATTTTAAGAGGTTCACTTCTATGTTTATAACTAAATATGTAAATCAATATAGAACCTGTTGCATATATATTTATCCAAGGCAAAAAATTTCCACCTCTCCAATAAAATTGTTGCATACCACCATTAAAATAATAAAATATAAATTCATAAAACCATCCAAATATACCTGATATAACTATTATTAAACTAAATATACCAAGCATAGTTATTTTATCAAATTTGTGTTCTTCATTTATATATTTATTAAGAAATTTCTTCATACTACATACACCATACTTCTATCATAACAAAATTGTATATTATAATTTATTTTTTGTCAATTTTTATTACTGAGTTCTACTAACTTTGTTATTGTATTTACAGTGCGTATAGTTATAAAATCTTTTACACTTGTATTTGCAGTTCTACTCCACCAATTAGTTTTTCTATATTCTTTCAAAATATAAGACCAAAAAATACTATTTTTATAATTTTTTATTTTTTCGATTTTTTCATTGGGATCTCCTAAACCATCATAAATATCTTGATAAGTATATGGAGACATTATAAATATAATATTATTATAAATTTCTTTGTCTTCTACTTTACACCAACTAGGTTTATTATCTAAGATCTCTTTTAAATCATTTATACTTATTACAAAAACTGGTATATCTAATTCAAATTTATTTTTAATCATATTTTGAATACTATCTACTATAATATCATTATCCTTTATATTACTTGAAAATATAACATTACCACTATTTAAATAAGTAGTAACCTCTGTATAACCTATTTGTTCAAATCCTAGTTTTAATTCTTTCATTGGTATTTTATTTTTACCACTTATATTTATACCTCTTAAAAGCGCTACAAAAATCATAAATTCTCACCTATTTTATTTTTAATCTTAAAACCTTTTCTTGATTTATTAATGTAGAATTAGATAAATCAATTATTGGTAAATCAACCCCAGACTTTCTTAAATCATTTATTATCTGTTTTAGAATTAATAAATTTTGTTTAATAATTTCAGTTGTACTACATTCAATTAAAATTTTATATAAATTATATCGTATCCCTACTATATATTTTTTTGGTACTTTTAAAAATTTTTGATATTCATCATCAAATTCACTTACTCTAGAAAACATTGACAATTTTTTAATATCATCCGTTATAAAATTTTTACATTTAACTACCTTTATATTATTATCTATTATAAAAGCTGGTTGATATATTAAAATTTTGTTAACCGAATATTTTACATTTTCATTTTTTGATAAACTAACATAAAATTTTCCATTATGCCCATTTCCTTTTTTATTTAACAAAATTGGTGATTTTATTCCATTTATTATCATACTAGAAAAATTTTGCTTATTATAATCAAAAGCATGATAATAATTAATATCATTTATTACAATTCTTTTATCTTCAATATACTCTATTAATTTATTATAATCCATAAACATCACCAAATCTTTTATGAATATTATAACATACTTTATTAAACATTTAAATAAAAGATTGGTTTTACCAATCCTTCACTTTTAATTTGCCTTACAATCTAGAGTTTCTATTTTTTTACATGTATCTCCATTTAAAGTATAACCATTTGGACAACTCTTATTACTTATTAAATCTATAGTTGGTTCACACCACATAAATGCTCCACCAACACCATCCTCTTCTTCATACATTCGATCACTACTGTTGTTGCACTCCCAGCCATTATTTCCATTATTAGCGTAATACCTAGAGCCAATACATTTTCCACTACTCATTGTATATCCACTAGGACAGACAGTTGCAAAAACCATATCTGTAGTTAATTTTTTTGTACATTTACTACCATCACCTGTTGGTGTACAATCAAGAGGGCAAGTATAAGGCTCTATCCATATAACCTTGATAGTCATATTATCATTTACTATAGTATCTTTTGTAATAGTATTTCCTAAATCATCAACCCAACCTTTAAATACAAAACCATCTTTTTTTGGAATAACTGGTAATACTATTTTTTTACCTTTTTCAACAGTTATATCTCTAAAACCATTCTCACCATCTATATCAACTTTTATTGTTATAGTTTTAGCGCCTTTCTTAATCCAATAAGTTTTTAATTTCATATCTCTATTAATAATCATATCATTAAAAATAAGGTTACCATCTTCATTAAGCCAACCATAAAAAATATAACCATCTTTTTGTGGATCAATTGGTAATAAAATCTTTTTATTTTTTTCCATAGTAATATCATCTATTGCATTACCACCATCAGTATCAAAAGACAACTTAACAGTTTCAACACTATTATCTATCCATTTTGCTTTCAAAGTAATATTTTCTTTAAACTTTGTACCTTTAGTAATTATATTATCTTTATTATCTATCCAACCTGCAAAAATATAGCCAGCTTTCTTTGGTTCTTTTGGAAGTTCAAGAATTTCTCCGTCTTTTACCTTAATAGATGAAACTGTTGTACCACCATCTGTATTAAAAGTAACAGTAAAAGATTTTTCTCTACCGAACAATAAATACAAAACAAAAAATAATAATAACAATATAATTAATATTAAAACTACAATCCATTTTTTAACACTCTTCACTCAAATCTCTCCTCCTATTATAAGTATATCATATAAATTCCTAAAACATATCATATAAATTTAAAATTTTAACTCGACCGTTAGTTTAGTTAAATAATAACATAATAATTATCACATTAAATTGTATCAAATAACACATAAATAAAAGAGAACTACTTATAAAGTAATTTTTTTTACAAAAACGCGCAAAAAAATCAATCTTTCGATTGGTATATATATGTTAAGTTCAAACTAAACAGTTCGAACAGATTCGTCATTGGAGCGGTTTAAACAAATCTTACAAACTTTTAATATGATTATATATTAAAATGAAAAATAAATTAATTTTTTCTGTTCGATCGCCTTAGTAATCATTTTTTTATTTTTGTGATATAATAAAAAAAAAGGAATTTTTAATTTGATTTTTAGAGTGAAGTGGTTGGTGACAAATATTATGAAAAAGATTTATATAATAACAGGAGCAAATGGCTTTTTAGGTAATAACATTATAAGAAAATTAGAACGAGATGTTGACAATGAAATTAGAGCTTTTGTGTTAAAAGGTGATTCTATAAAATCACTAGAAAATTTGAAATGTAAAATATACTACGGTGATGTAACAATCAAAGAATCTTTATCATCTGTTTTTGAAAATACTAATGGAAAAGAGGTATTTGTAATTCATTGTGCTGCAATTGTATATATAAAATCAAAATACAACCCACTTATTTATAATGTTAATGTAAATGGTACTAAAAATATAGTAGATAAAGTTTTAGAATCAAAAGCAAAACTTGTATATATTAGTAGTGTTCATGCAATCCCAGAAAAACCTAATAATGGCTTAATAAAAGAAATAACTAATTTTAATCCTGATAATGTTCATGGACTATATGCTAAAACAAAGGCAGAAGCCGCAAAGTATGTAATAGATTCTGTGAAAAATAAAGATTTAGATGCTTGTATTATTCATCCATCCGGAATTATAGGTCCAAATGATTTTGGCAATAGTCACTTAACACAATTAGTAAAAGAAGTAATGTGTGGCAAATTATTTGCTTGTGTAAAGGGTGGATATGATTTTGTTGATGTTAGAGATGTAACAGATAGTGTTATTTGTGCTTGTAAAAATGGTACTAAAGGTGAATGTTATATCTTATCTAATAGATATATAACAATAAAAGAATTATGTGATTTAATTTGTAATCTACAAAAAAGAAAAAAAATTAAAATAGTATTACCAATAAATCTTGTAAAATTAATAGCGCCTTTATTTGAAATATATTATAACTTAAAAAAACAAACTCCACTTTTTACAAAGTATTCACTTTATACATTATCCTCTAATGCTAATTTTAGTAATGAAAAAGCTAAACAATATTTAAATTTTAAAAACAGAAAAATAAAAGAGACAATAAAAGATACTGTTGAGTGGATAAATAAAAATAAAAAATAGATAAATAATAATTTACACAGGGAGTATAGATAAACAAGTATAAGCCATTATGGAAGTATTTAAAAGATAATAATAAAGGAAAATATAAATTATCTTATTAAGACCTATAACGTTACATCAATTTAAATACAATCATGCAACATTATTATTTAACAAAAAAAATGCTAAAAGCACTTAATCTAGAAAGTTTTAATTTTTTTTGATTGTCTGACATACAATTTTTATAAAAATCAAACCATTTATTAAAACATTTTACAATGTTCTAATCAAATTTGGAGCAAGTGACCGGGATCGAACCGGCATCCTAGCCTTGGCAAGGCCATATACTAACCATTGTACTACACCTGCAAGAAATAGTGATATATAAAATATACACTATTTTTTTTGTTTTGTAAATACCTTTTAATCAATTATTGTATCAAATTGTGAATTGTATAAATCAGCATAAAAACCTTTTTTACTCATCAATTCTTTATGGTTACCCTGTTCTATTATATTTCCATCTTTCATAACTAATATTAAATCTGCATTTTTAATTGTAGATAATCTATGAGCAATTATAAAAGAAGTTCTACCATGTGTTAATTTATCCATAGCTTTACTTACTAATTCTTCAGTTCTTGTATCTACATTAGAAGTTGCCTCATCAAGTATTAAGAAAGGTGCATCCTCTATCATTCCACGTGCTATTGTAATTAATTGTTTTTGTCCTTGACTTATTGATTCATTATCATTTAAAACTGCATCTAATCCACCTGGCAATGTTTTAATAAAATGGTCCACTCCAACAATTCTACATACTTCCCATATTTGTTCATCAGTTACATCTTTTTTATTAAATTTAATATTATCTCTAACAGTACCTTCAAATAACCAAGTATCTTGCAATACCATTACAAATAAATCATGTATATTTTCACGAGTTAAATCATGTATTGATACTCCATCAATTAAAATATCCCCTTTATTAATTTCATAAAATTTCATAAGTAAATTTACCATAGTAGTTTTACCTGCTCCTGTAGGTCCAACTATAGCAATCTTTTGACCTTTTTTTGCTTTCGCACTAAAATCATTTATTATTACTCTATCTTTATTATATCCAAAATTAACATTTTTAAATTCTATTTCACCTTTTACTTTAGATTTATCTATGTGTTTCTTTTGTTTTTCTTGTGTACTCATTTCTTCTTCATCAAGGAAGTCAAATACTCTTTCACTTGCAGCAGCTACTGATTGAAGAGATGTCATAGCTTGAGCAATTTGTGATAATGGATTGGTAAACAATCTAACATAAATCATAAATGCTACAATGACTCCAAATGATATATAGCCTTTTGATACTAGAAGTGCTCCTACTATACATACTGCTACATATCCAAGATTTCCAACAAATCCCATTATTGGTGGCATAAGTCCAGATAAAAAAGCACTCTTTTTATTAGAATCATA
This sequence comes from uncultured Bacilli bacterium, assembly GCA_934167485.1. Classification (GTDB taxonomy): domain Bacteria; phylum Bacillota_I; class Bacilli_A; order RF39; family UBA660; genus UMGS1613. The sequence goes on along the minus strand of CAKPKL010000007.1, from coordinate 59,243 downwards.
TAAATTATTATTTAATTTATCAAATTCTATATTTGCAGATTTATTTCCATTATAAGCTTTTACTACATTATATCCAGAATACATTTCTTCTATATATCCATTAATATCCCCTAATTGTTTTTGTTTTAATGTAAAATATTTTTGTGATTTTTTTAGTATAATAGCTATTAAACTAAATCCTATTAAACTTGATATTATAGCTGTTATTGCCATTATCCAATTAGTTATAAACATCATAATTATTGAACCTATAAAAAGTGTTAAACTTGTAACTAATGTAGCTAAACTATTATTTAAGTTTTGTGATATTGTATCAACATCGTTAGTTACTCTTGATAAAACATCTCCTGTTTCATGAGTATCAAAATACTTAAGTGGAAGTTTATTTATTTTAGAACTTATCTTACCTCTTAAATCTTGTGCAAACCTATTAGAAACATGTGTCATTGAATAAGATTCTATATAATTAAATAAAGCACTCAATATATATAATATTGTAAGTAATAAAGCTATACTTTTAATTCTATTCATATTCATTTTAGGTTCTATTTTTTTAGTAATTGATTCTGGTAAATTATCTATTTTTTCAAACAAATTTTCAGTATTACCATTTTTATAATCATCCATTAATTTATTTAATTCTTGTTTGTCTTTTTGTGATATTTTAGGATCTTTCATTATATCTTTTATAACATCTTCACTTATATTAGGTTTTATTTCAATAGTTATTTCATCAGTAAGTGTTGACAATTTATTTGGTGAAATAAGCGCTAAAATGGCACTTATCATAGCAAGTATTAATGCTATATACATAATAATTTTCCAATTATTTAATCCCTTAATTAATCTTTTCATAGAGCCAGAAAAATCTCTAGACTTTTCCGGTGCTCCACTCGGTCCTCCCATTCTAGGCATTTTCTAACTCCTCCTTTGAAAGTTGTGATAAAGCAATTTCTTTATACACTTTACATTTTTTTAACAATTCCTTATGTGTACCTATTCCAACACATTCTCCCTTATCAAGAACTACTATCTTATCTGCATTAATTATAGTACCTATTCTTTGCGCTACTATCATACTTGTAGCATCCTTAGTATATTTTTTTAATTCTTTTCTAAGAATAGAATCGGTTTTATAATCAAGAGCTGAAAATGAATCATCGAAAATATAAATTTCTGGATCTCTTGCTATTGCCCTTGCTATTGCAAGTCTTTGTTTTTGACCACCAGATACATTAGTACCACCACGAGCTATATGTGATTCATATTTTTTATTCATTTTAAGAACAAAATCTTCGCCTTGAGCAACTTTAATTGCCTCTTTTATTTTATCTTTAGAAATATTTTCTCTCCCACTATCTCCATATGCAACATTAGAATTAACAGTTCCTGTAAACAAAACTGCTTTTTGTGGAACATAACCTAATTTATTATGTAAATCTTCTAATGTATAATCCTTTACATTTATACCATCAATTAATACTTCACCATCAGTAGCATCATAAAATCTTGGTACTAAATTAATAAGAGTACTCTTACCTGAACCAGTTGAACCTATAAAAGCTATAGTTTCTCCTTTGTTTACTTTAAATGAAATATTTTTAAGTAAATATTCATCAGCATCTGGATATTTAAATGAAACATCTCTAAATTCAACAGTACCTATTTCTTTACAATCATTTGTATTTAAATTACCATCCTTAATAGATACCTTCTCATCTAACACTTCATTTATACGACGAGCAGATACACTTGCTCTTGGCCATATCATAAATATCATAGCAAGCATTAAGAAAGACATAATAACTTGCATTCCATAGCTTGTAAATACTATCATATTACTGAATAACTCTATTTTACCTGATATTGTTGCACTTGTTATTAAATATGCCCCAATAAAATAAATACCAAGTGTCAAAAAATGCATAACTATATTCATAATAGGATTAAGTATAGCAAAGCACTTTTGATTAAACATTTGATTTTTTGTTAAATCATCATTTACTTTACCAAATCTTTTTTCTTGATAATCCTCAGCATTAAAAGCACGTATAACTCTTATACCTGTTAGATTTTCTCTAGTAACTCCATTTATTTTATCAATTAATTTTTGTACTATTTCAAATCTAGGTATAACAATTATCATAAGCGTAATAATGGTTGCTAAAAGTAAAACTACACAACCACCTGTAAGTGCACTCCATTCAACACTTTTATTAATTATCTTTGTTATAGCCCAAATAGCCATAATAGGAGCTCTAAAAATCATTTGTAATCCCATAGATATAAACATTTCAATTTGAGTAACATCATTAGTAGTACGAGTAATTAAACTACTAGTTGAAAACTTTTTAACTTCTTCGTTACTAAATTCTCCAACCTTTTTAAATATCTTACCTCTAAGTTCTAATGATTCATTAGCAGCCACATGTGCTGATGCATATCCAACAATTATAGCAGCTACTAAACTACCTAAAGCACATAATAACATATATCCACCTTGAAGTAATATATCACCAATATTATTTCCATCCATTTGAATTAACTTAGTAATTGAACTCATATAATCTGGTATTTTTAACTCCAACCATACTTGAACAACAACAAGTAAAAAGCTCAAAAATATAAACATTATATCTTTTTTCTTTAAATTGCCTAAAACTTTAAACATTTTATCACCTCATATATTATATACAAACATTAAAAAAAAATTATTTTTATGTAAGCACTTATTTATATATATAGTAATTTAAAATTTTTGTCAATAACTTTCACAAAAAAAACATAATCATATTTTTATATTTTTTTCATAAATTTTACTATAAATATATTAATTAATTGACAAAATAATTTATTTAGTGTAATATTATGTATGTAATTAATTTTTGGGTCTATAGCCAAGTGGTAAGGCATGGGACTGCAACTCCCTGATCGTTGGTTCAAATCCGACTAGGCCCTCCAAATTGAGAATAACTAACAACAATGTTAGTTTTTTTGTTATTATAAAATAAATATATGATAAAATTATATTAGAAATTTAATTATTAAAGATGAAGAATATGATTTAATTTGGAAATACATAAAATCTAAAAAGAATCAAAATATACCTAAAATATTTTATTTATATTATGTATTAGGACTTAAAATAAAATACATATCACAAGAATTAAAAATAAGCGAATCTTATGTAAAAAAGATGACAATATTATCATTAATAATGGTAATTTAAAACAAAATTTAGATATAGGTGGTAAAGCTTGTTGATAAAGATTTAACAATTGAATTTAAATTTGTTAATAATCTAAGTATCCCAAAAAATTATATATTAGAAAGATCTTTTGAAATATATGAGAAAGAAAATATAAATGATACAAATTATTCTAAATTATGGCAATATGTACTTATTTATAGCACAAATGAAGAAACTACAAAGCATATTGAAATTACATTTACTAAAGAAGAATATATATTAAGTTGTTTATTACCAGATAAAAATGAATTTAAATCATCAATTATAAATGATAAAGAAATTCTATTATTTAGTGTTGATAATACAAATGAAAAACAAGCATTTTTCGAAAATAATAATTATAAATTTTTTATTGAAGCAACCGATTTAACAAATAATGAATTTGTAAATTTAATAAAATCTATAATAAATTAAAGTTTATGAAGCAAAATATCTTGCTTCCTTTTTATTTTTTTTAATTAAATATTGAAAGAATCTCATATAAATGTTAAAATATAGAACAAAAAGGAAGATTTAATATGAATAATGAAAAATTAGAATTTGGGCAAATTTTAAAAAGAATTAGAGCTACTAGAAATTTAACTGTTAGACAATTTGCATCAAAAGTTGAACTTAGTATTGTTTATATTTCAGATTTAGAAAATAATAATAGAAAAGTAACAATGACAGTTATAAATAAAATTATTAAAAATATATTATTAACTGAAATAGAACAAAAAGAAATAATGGATGCTTTTTGCAAAGATAGATTAAATATCCCAACAGATTTACTATATTATTTATTAGATAATGATTTACTTGAAAGCTTAAAAATGATAAAAGATAAAGACAAAACGGGTGAAAACATAAAGCAGTTAGCACTTAAACTTAATTTAGATAAATAAAAAAGTTTTAGCATTCAGTTAAAACTTTTTATTTTATTTTATTTTATTTAATATTTCTAATTTTTTTATTTTTATGTTATTATTCTTACCAGTCCCTAATTCTATATTAGGTTTAACTGTCATGCCATGATAATCACTGCCACAACTTTCTAATAAGTTATAAGTCTTAGCTATATCTTTATAATATAAAATATCATCACAAGAAAAACTAGAATGATATACCTCTATACCTTCTAAACCATAATTAATCATTCTTTTTAATTGTAATAAAAATTCTTTTTCTGTTAAATTTAATGATTTAGGATGCGCTAAAACTGGTACTCCCCCACTACCTTTTATTATATCTATACATTCCTCATAATCTATTCCTTTACGAAATTTAGTTATCTTATTATGTGCATCTATTAGATATTTATCAAATGCATCCTTGATGCTTGTCGCATATCCATATTTAACACATAATTTAGCTAAATCTGGTCTACCCAAGTTATGATTAGAACAAATCATATTTTTTATATCTTCATATCCAAATACAATATTATAATCTCTTTTTATTTGTTCCATTATCGATAATACTGATTGTAAACTATTATTTTTTAACTCAATCATTTTTTCATTTAGTTTTTTATTAGTTATATCTATTCCTAAACCTAATATATGCATTTTACCTATTGAAAACTTTGCTGAAAGTTCTATTCCATTTATTAACCTAATATTGTTCTTTATTAATTGTTGTGCTTTTATATCATTTTTTAATACTTTTAATCCTTCTATTGTATCGTGATCTGTAATTGCTATAACACCTATATTACTATCTATAGCTTTACTTATTAAATCATAAGGACTCAATTCACCATCAGAATAACAAGTATGTGTATGTAAATCAATTAATTTATCTTCTACTCCCATAAAAACCTCCATCATAATTATTGACACTTTTATTGTATCAAAAAAACTTATTAAAATAAATTAATAAGTTAATTTTTTTACTATATATTTACCATGACCTGATTTTTCAATATCAGCATTCTCTATTAGTTTTTGATTTATCATACTACTATCTATATTATATATAAGTTTAAATTTATTTGTCATATCTACATATTTTTGTACAGCTTCAGCATTTTTATTTTCCTTAATTAAACCACAAATAGGTTTAATATAACTAAAAAATGTAGTTGCAGCTATTTGATACTTTATTGGATCGTCTTTTAAATGTTCAGCAAGTTTTGGTCCAACTACATCATATTCAACTAATAATGGTTTATAAGTTTCATCATTATGTAATGTATTATCTCTCCATACTCTTAATGTATTAAGATAGTAATTTTTATCAGGCATTTTTAAAATATCACACATAACAGTAGTTAAATAACATCCTCCACTACTAGAATTATCTTTAGAATAGTTATAAGCACTGTTTGCTTCACTTGAACTTCTTGAATAAGCACGACAAAATCTATCACATTCAAGCTCAGTTGCTGAATGTCTTTCAAGTTTTTTTTCACACCAAAATCTACCGTAATCATCACAAGAATTTAAATTTAAATAAGTACATTCACTACAATAAGACATATTATACCTCCAATAGATAGTACTATAACACTAAAATCAATTAAATGCAAGTTCTGTATCTATGTTATCATCTAATATGGCTATAATTAAAAATATAGCTCCACTTATTAAAATTAATAATGAGCCTATAAAAGATGCATATGTTAGCGCTACCTTCTTATTAGTATCTTCCACATTTAATTTACTTATATCATCATAACTATCTTTAGTATAATAATAGTATACAACAATTAAAATTGAAAAAATAAATATCATCAAGTTTTGGTATTCTTTTTTACTTTTTTGATCATCAAATAATATAAATTTTTTCTCTTTACTATTAGCATACCAACTAAGTATTATTATTCCAATATATATAACCCAAATAAAATTTTCTATATTTATTTTTTTTATTCTATCTAATTTATCTTCCATAATATATTATATTTATTAAAAGATAGATTATTTTATATACAAATTTAAATACTAAAAACTATATAAAAAAGCACTCAACCTGCAATAGATTAAGTACTGAACTAATTATTTAGGTAAGTACTCATCATCACAAAGTCGAGTATTTTCTTTTTTATTATATGTAATTTTTCTTGCTTACATCCTAACAATAGAATAAAAAAGAAATTTTGGTAAGTTTTTTTTATTTGTATTAAGTCCGAATAGTTCGAACAAATTTATTAATGGTGGAGCCGATGGGAATCGCACCCATGTCCGAATACATTAACACAATAACATCTACAAGTTTAGTTGATTACTAAATTTCTCTTAAAATACGTTAATCAACAAACAATTTTAAGATAAGTCTATAAAATTCATTATTGCTTATAGACATCACAATAATATATCCTACTTAATCGAACCCTATATAAATTTCATAGGAAAAAATTTATTAGAGTGCCTTCTAAATTATATTAAGCGAAAGCTAATTGATTTCTGTTTCCAGTTATTTATTTTTGGAATTTATCGCATTACCTTACGACTTGCAATTAAAGCTCAAACATACCCGTCGAAACTAGACGGCCCCATGTAAAAGAATTATAACATTAATTTTGTTAATAGTCAATTCTTATTACTTTTGTTATTACATCTATATATGAAAAAGATTTTACACCATAATCAGTATCTACCAAGAATATATAATCATATAATTCTTTTATTTTTGCTTCATATTCTTCATATTTATTTCTACCTAAATTATATTTTATAGAAACTATATCACCCATATGTTCTAATAAATCTTTTTTTACTTTAGATATTGTCATCTTGGATACCCCATATACATTGTTCCTTTTGTAATAATACCACCTATTCCCTCTTTTCCATATTTAGTACTTTCTATTATATTTTTTAAATCTATGTCTTTATTTATATCAGATAAACTCATACGACTTGCAATAATTGCAGGATCTAGAGCATGAATATTTATTCTCTTAGGACTAGAAGCAAAATTAGCTCCTGCTCTTATTAATTCCTCATAATCTGATTGACATGCCCCTGCTATAATTATTAATTTATCATGACTTTTTTCAAATTTTCTTGCCTCTTTTATCGCACTTACAAAATTTTTACTATTTTTATAATTATTAATATTATCTTTGCTTCCCTTTTTATCATAAAAGGCATCATGTCCAGTTATTACCAATATATTAGGATTATACTCTTCTAAATATTCTCTTATATTAGAAGATACATTATTTTCATTCTCACATATTCCCATAGCCATTAAATTTATTTTACTGTAGTATTTTAAACATCTACCCAAATAATCTTCATCACCATCTATATGTAATATTTTACCTGGTAAATAAAAATAATCATCTCTATCAAGTGTTGTTGAATCTTTTAATCTCTCTACCTCTTCATTATCATCAGATTCTTTATAATCAATTTTAACTAAATCATCTATATTACTATCAGCATATAATCTTACATTAGCGCCCTTTAAATAACAAATATCATCAGTAATACTAATTACTTTAAATACCATATCATGTTTATGAGATATTCTTGTTACATAATCTCCTTCTCTTATATCCATATATATCACCAATTAATTTTATTCTTTTTTTATTTTTTTAGAACATTTTTTTATATGAATAATATTTTATAATAGAACAAAAAATAATAAAAGGTGATTATATGTTTATTTATTTAGCTATATTTTTTTCTAAAATTATTGAAAATGCTCTATCTACTTTAAGATTAATATTAGTTGCTAATGGAAAGAAAAAAATAGGAGCTTTACTACAAGGATTGATTGCTCTTGTATGGATTCTTGTTACAGGTATTGTAATTATTGATATAAATAAAGATTTATTAAAAATTGTTTTCTTTTGTTTGGGATCTTTATGTGGTTCTTATTTAGGAAGCATTATAGAAGAAAAAATAGCTTTAGGGAACGTTGTTTTAATAGGAATTGTAAAGCAAATTTATGAAGATGAAATAAGGAAAAAATTAAGTAAATTTAAAAATGTAACTATTATTGAAGAAAATAATAAATTATCTATAATACTAGTATTGTTAAAAAGAAAAGAAATTAATGATGTTAGTAGTATATTTAAAGAAATTGATAAGAACTCTATTTTAATAAGTGAAAAAGCAAAATTTATAAATAATATAGTCTAATATAATTTAATTAATTTATTTATATTAATAAAATATATTAGGTGATTATATGAGAAGATGGTGTCGTGGTAGAGGGTTATGGTGGTTAATTTTAATATTTTTTAGTTTTCTTCTATTTTATCAATTTATACTTACTATATTTATTTTTACTAGATTTAATTTTTTCTTAATTTTCTTATTTCTAGCTTTTATATTTTTTTCTTTCTTTAGAATTCTATGGTAAAAAAATCTATTTTTTGATAGATTTTTTATATTCTTCTATTATTGAATTACTTTTATATAGTTTATCTATTTCATTACTTATTTTTATACACATGTTAAACTCTGTATCATTAAATTCTATTTTATTTGGCATTGTAATTAATATAAACAATAAATCTCTTTCAAATGATTTTAATGGATATTTACTTTCATACTCTTTTAATAATTCAAAAAAATCAAAATCTAGAAAATGGTTATTATATAAATTGTATAAATCAAATATAGGAATATCTATTTTTGATTTATCCCAACTAATTAAATAATCTTTATTATTTCTTATATAATGAGATAAATCTAAATTATTATGTACTATAGATACTCTCATTTTATCTAATCCTTCTACTTCTTTAAACCATTTATCTATATAAGATTTTCCTTGTTCAATAGATTTAAATATAAAACTAATATTTCTAGCTAATAAATATTCACTAGGACTCATAAATACTTTATCATCAATTATATTTATAATATCTGTATAATACTCGTATAAATATTCATAATTATTAGACAGATCTTCATATATCTTTTTATATTCATCTTCACTTACTTTTTTATAATGAGTAGTTTTACTATGCATAAGTGATACTAAATCTACTAAATCAAATATTTTTTGATCTTTTGGTATATTTACATCTTCTATATATCTAGAAATAACATAATTATTTTCTTTTATTATCTCAGGATAATACGAAAAATTTCTAGTATTTAAATAGTCATATATATAATCTTTATTATTATTTTTTTTTACAACTAATTTTCCTATATTAGTGTCAGCTATTACTACATTTCCTTGTTTTTGGTAACCGAGCGCTCTTATATCCTCTTGTTTTAATAATTCACTAATCTCTTTCATAAGTATTTGGAATAATTATTTTATCACCTATTTTTAAATTATTTAAATCATTATATTTTTTTAATTCATCAAGAGATATATTATATTTTTCCATTATACTATCGATAGAATCTCCATCTCTTAATATAAATACATTATAAGTTACATAAACCTCACTATCTTTTGAAAATTGATTAAATAAAGAATTAATTTTTTCTTCTACTAGTTCTACTCCATCTCTATCCTTTACATCATTCATACTATCATCCTCTCGTTTTTTATTATAGTCTTCTTTTTCACTTTCATCTATACATCTTTTTTCTTCTTCTACACTAGCCTTAATTGAATCTTCTTTTTTTGCTTCTACACTAGTTCTAATTGAATCTTCTTCTTTTTCTTTTACTTCTTCTGCTTCAATAATATCCCTTACTGGTGTTACATCAACAGGTGGTTCTATATCTATTAATTGGTGTTCTTGTAACTTATCTACAAGTACATCTATAGAAATATTAAGTACATTATTATTTATAATTTCATAATAAAAATCATCAATATCTATAGTTGCCTTTTGTGTATCATATTTTTCATCTATAGCTATAGAAAATGGTAAATTTAAATTAAATGGTTCCACTGAAGTACTTTTATCACTTACTTTATATTCACCACTTATTATAAATTCTCCTTTGACAAAGTCATCCTTTATAGTTAGAGTGTGTTCTAAAGAAATACTTGTAATCTCGCTTAAATTAGTTTTAAAAATAACATCTTTTTTAAAAGGTATTATAGTTTTCATAAATTCCTCCTATCAATAAATAGTATGATTTAAATTTTATTATATGAATATTTGTTTCTTTAGTTGTATGTGCTATAATTATAATAGAAAGGAGTATTATATGGATGGTAAAAAGAATAATGGACTTATTATAGCACTAATTATTTTTATTATAATTTCAGTAGTTTTAGGATCTTTTATAATATATGATAAAGCTTTGAATAATCAAAATAAAAAAGATGAAATAAATGAAAAAGATTTAAATAAAGATGAAAGTATTGAAGACTATTATCAAGTTCTAGAATTATCACCTATATCAGGACATGCTGTTTTATATAATGGTGAAGTTTATGTTAATATATATGATTCTACTTCAAAAATTAATACTGTATATGGCAATGATAAATTTCAAACATTAATAAAAACAAGAGAAAGTTATAAAGATTATGATTTTGGAAATTTAAAAGTTGTAACTTCATCTACTCTAGACAGTTCATCAAAATGGCTAAAACTAAATATTTCAAATGTTGATTCTATATATAATAATAATTATGGTCAATCTATTACACCAAATAATCTTAAATATGGAATATTAATGATTAATGAAGAGAAAACTGTATCTTATATTAGTATTGGTGATTTAATACTTGGAAATATTCAACCTACTAAATTAGAAACAAGTAATATTTCTAGTATTGTTACTGAGGATAATGGTGGTTATACAACTTATCTTATAAGTTCTGATGGAAGTAAAACAGATGTTAATACTTTAATAAACTAAAAAAACTATTGATAATTCAATAGTTTTTTTGTAAAAAGAAAGTTTATTTTATCAAATTGCCTTCTAATGTGCTTTCTATGTTAGTACCTACTAATTTATCTTCTAAAGTCTCTACATTATTTATAGTACTTTTAGAATCTATAATATTATTTATTATTTGCGTATCTTTAACATAACCAATAAAATAACCCAAATCATCTTCTGATTCTGAACTTATTTTAGAATTTGAATAATTGTTTTCTACAATCGAAGTATAGCTTTCACCTATAAACCCTCCTACAGTAGAATATTTTGAATTAATTGTAGCAAAAGATCTAGAATTTGTTATTAATGAATTCATTGCTTGGCCTACTAAACCACCTGTTCTCGAAAAATTAAATTGATTTCCAATTGAACCATTTGAATATATTTTGGAATCTATTACTTCACAGTTATCTATTACTACCTGTTGTTTCTTTGTACTATCACTTATAACTCCTCTACCAATTAATCCTCCTAAATATGATGAACCTTCTATATCTAAATTAATTACTTTAGAATTATATATATCAGATGAAAACTGACCTACTATTCCTCCCATAGAATATCCATATTTTGCATCAGTCATATCATCAATTTTTCCTTTCAAATATGCATTATAGAGTAATAAATTATTAAATTTAGCATTTTCTCTAGAACCTCCTGCAAATGCACCTATTACTCTTTGCGAAGTAATTTTAACATTAATTAATATCAAATTATTTAAAGTACCATCAAAATCACCAAACAAGCCTTGTTTCGTTTTAGTTTGATTTTCATCATTTATATAAAGATTTTTAATAATATGATTGTTACCTTCAAATGTACCTAAAAATTTATTATCACTATTTCCTATTGGTGTCCATTCTTTATTATTTAAATCTAAATTATTGTTCAAATAAATAATCTTTCCTTCAAATTTATTGCCATTATTTACTTCATTAGATATCCAGGCTAATTCACTAGATGTGTTTATATAATATGAGTTATTATCTTCAAGTATAGATTTTTCTATACCATTCCAAACATCATACTGTTCACTATCAATTTCCTGATTATTTATTGTTACATTATATCTTTCTACATTGCCATTTCTAATTTCAAAATAACCCATACTAGGTTTATCTCCATTTAATTTAATATCTACCTCACTTATACTATAAAAACCATCATTCAATATCTTACCATCTAATTGGTTTTTAGTTAAAGTTGTTTTTACTGCATCCATATATATTTCAGCACTTCTGATATTGCTATTTTTTTGCTACTGTCTATTATATCTAATACTATTGGTGTGGCTATAAGTGCGATGATTGCAAGTATTACTATAACCGCTAAAAGTTCTATTAATGTAAATCCTTTTTTCATATTATTCTTCTTTCTATTTATACTTTGGGGTAAGATACCCTCTGTAAAAGTGGTCTAAATAGTTGCCAAAGCCCCCTCATTTCTATACCTACCTTCTTATACTAACTATACTCATTATACTAAAAAAGAATTGAAATTTCAATCCGTTTTTTTACTGTATCTATATTTTACTTTTTTTACGTAAAATCATTTATTCATCCTATTATACTCTTTTAAAATCCATTTCATTATTATATCAACTATATAATCAATCTCTTCTTTACTTAAATCTTTAGTTTTTTCTATACCATACCATTTATTAATACAGCCTCTACAACATGTAGCAGTTGCATGTTGTGCGATGAATACTGGATGTCCTTTAGTAGGTGTTTGTCTACCATCATTTTGATTTAAAGTGGCTATTCTATTAGTTATAAAATCATATGCATGACACCTTAATTTATCAAAGCCTATACGATTTATATAATCTATATCTTTTTGATGTAATTTAAAACTACTTCTAAACTTTGATTTTGATAAATTATTCAATTGAATATCTTTATTTATCATTAAAAAAATCTCTTTTATTAAACATTGCTGTTATAAATCTAAAAGCCGCTTTTCTATTAGTTAACCATTCTATTTTTTTACCATTTTTAGTATTATTTAATATTCCTTTTACTAAAAAATTTGCGACAACATCTGGATAATCACCTAGTATATTATAAACTTTTTTTGTTTTTTCATTCAAATTTATTTTATTTTTATTTCCTAAAGAGTTTGTTATAAAATCTGTAATCATTATACCAGGGCTTAATTTTCCTATTATTATTCCAGTATTTTTTACTTTATTTTCTAAAGTAAGTGCCTCTGTAAAATATGTTATTCCCCTTTTAGTTGTACCATATATAGAAAGTCCTAACATTTTAGCATCATTACTTCCATAACCTTCAATATTGTAAATAGCTCCACTACCTTGTTTTATCATAAACTCTTCTACTAATTTACAAGATATTATAACTGCTCTTAAATCTACGTCTATCATCTGGTTTATTTCAGATTCTTTAAGTTCCCATATAGCTTTATCTGGTTGATTTACACCAGCATTATTAATCCATATATCTATACTATCAAAACTAATTTTAGCAAAATTTATAAGTTTTTTAATATCAAATGAATGAATAACATTACAAACACAGTATTCAACTTTAGAATCACTTTCAATTTTTTCTAGTTCTTCTTTTGCTTCTATTAATTTTTCTTCTTCTAAATCACTTATAACTACATTTACATTGTTTCTTTTAAATACTTTGGCCATTTCAAATCCAAGACCTCTAGCACTTCCTGTTATTACTACTGTTTTCATTACTCCACTTTTCCCTCTATATTTTTTATCATTGTATGCATTCTATTATGATAACCTCTATTGTTATAAAAATTAACACCACTCATATTATAGGCAAAAACATCTACTAAAACATATTCACACTTAATAGATTTAAAATATTTTTCCATAGTTTCAATAAGTATTTTTCCTGTTCCATTGTTTCTAGTTTGTTTTGTAACTATTAATTCTGTTATTACACCTGTTTTAGGGCATTTATAATCAAGATAATCAAATTCATCATACTTTCTTACTATACCCATAATAAGCCCTATAACTTTACCATCTTGAATAGCCAAATAACACTTACCACTATTTTTATTTACTTCTTCTAAATCTAATTTAGCCATCTTATTCCTATATTCCTGATGTACTCTATCTAAGTTATCTTGATCTATTTCTACTAAATATTCTTCAAGTTCAACAAGTAAATCTTTAACGTTTTCTAAATACTTATCTTCATATTCAACTATTTTCATTTTCCGCTCCTATATAATAAATTGTCTCTTTTTCATAAGGAATTTTATTATTTAAAATAGAATCTAAAATATTATTCATTTCTTCTCTTTTTATATATAACTTTATTTTATTTAAAAACTCATCTTTACTACACCAACAATAATCAATACTTTCTTCATTTAATATTACATCAAGTGAATCTACATAAGAAACATAACAATACTCTTCACATAAATAATCTAAAGATTTATATTTAAATATTAAGTTTAAATATTTTAAATCTTTGACTTTTAAATTTGTTTCTTCTTTTACTTCTCTTTTTACAGTATCAATTAAAGTTTTATCTATATTCTCTTTAGAACCTGTTACTACATACCAAAAAGATTCTTTAAATTGTGGGTCTTTTTCACTACCTTTTAGAAGTAAAAATTTATTTTTATAAACTATAAATGATAATATTTTTTTCATTTTATCACTATTCTCCATACCATACAATTATATCATACTAGTACTAAAAAAAACAACTATTAGTTGTTTATCCCAAAGCTATATCAAGTATCATCATTAATACAAATCCTAAAGTTGTTCCAGATACAGTTAACTTAAATTTATCATTATTGTGTGCATCTGGCAATAATTCTTCTACAACAACATATAGCATGCATCCTGCTGCATAAGATAATAAATAAGGTAAAATGGGAGTTATTACATTTATAAGTAAGATGGTAATAATAGCAAAAATAGGTTCTACGGCACCTGATAAAGTTCCAATTATAAATGATTTTAACTTACTATCCCCAGAACTTTTAAGTGGCATTGATATAATTGCACCTTCAGGAAAATTTTGGATTGCTATACCTATACTAAGCGCT
Organism: uncultured Bacilli bacterium; assembly: GCA_934167485.1. Classification (GTDB taxonomy): domain Bacteria; phylum Bacillota_I; class Bacilli_A; order RF39; family UBA660; genus UMGS1613. The sequence continues at coordinate 44,189 of CAKPKL010000007.1, read as the reverse complement.
AAAGCTGCGGCGAAGGTTATTGATGTATCTCCTGATATAAGTCCTGCAAAAACAACTCCAACTGCCATTCCTTCTGGTATATTATGAAGAGTTACAACTAATGCTAATTTAGCATTTTTACTTAATTTAAATTTTAAATTATTTAATTTTGGAATAAAATAATCTAAAACAATTAAGGATATAACTCCTAGAACAAATCCAAGTGATGCTGGAAACCAAGAAACAATACCTTGTGATGTAGCCATGTCTATGGATGGCATTAGAAGTGACCAAATACTTGCTGCTAACATTACTCCACTTGCAAAACCAAGTAACAATTTATTTATGTTATCATTAATCTTATTTTTTAATAAAAAAACCATTCCAGAACCTAAAGTTGTTCCAATAAAGGGAATAATAATTCCTATAAAAATATCCATATATTCCTCCATATTCGCTATTATATTTATATGAATATTTAAATTTTTAGAATGTATATATGCCCAAAAAAAAGACAAAAACTTTTTTATAAATACCAAAGTTTTTTGCCATTTTTTCTTACTTCTTTAATAATACCTCCACCAAGGCACTCTACACCATCATAAAGCACACAAGCTTGTCCTGGTGTTACTCTTTTAACACCTTGTGGATACTTAACTAATATTTGATTATTATCTAACCATTCTAATTCTACTGGTATATCCTTTTGTCTATATCTAAACTTAGCATTACATTTTGTTATTTTTTCTTTTTCCAAATAATTTATATCTTCAATTATACAAGAATCTGATATTAAATAATCATTATCATCACCAATACAAATATATAAAATATTTTTTTCTAAATCTTTTCCTACTACAAACATTCTATCTTTTGTACCACCTATATCAAGACCTCTTCTTTGCCCTATAGTATAATACATAAGTCCTATATGTTTACCTATTACTTCATTTGTATCAATGTTTACGACATCACCTGGAGTATTAGGTAAATAATTTTTTAAAAAATTATTAAAATTTCTCTCTCCTATAAAACAAATACCAGTTGAATCTTTTTTTTCTGCCGTTATTAAATCATATTTTTCTGCTATTTTTCTTACATCAGGTTTTAACATATCGCCTATTGGAAATAATACATTTTTTAATTGTTCACGACTTACCTGAGATAAAAAATAAGTTTGGTCTTTGTTTTCATCAACTGCTTTTAATAATTTTCCATTTTCTATTCTTGCATAATGTCCTGTAGCAATATAATCTGCTCCTAATTTTTGTGCTTCTTTAGCAAACATATCAAATTTTATATATTTATTACACATTATATCTGGATTAGGTGTCCTACCTTTTTTTAGTTCATCAAGAAAGTATGTAAAAACATAATCCCAATATTCTTTTATAAAATCTTTTCTATAAAGTGGAATACCAATTTTATCACATACAGCTTTAGCGTCGTTATAATCAACCTCTTGTGGACAAATTCCTTTACTTGATACAGGGGCACCTTCATACTCACCATCTGTAAAAGAATCCCAATTACGCATAAAAAGTCCTATTACTTCATATCCTTGCTCTTTTAATTTTATAGCTGCTACAGATGAATCTACTCCGCCACTCATGCCTATTACAACTTTCTTCATAACTTCACCTCATTACTATTTATAGTATAACACTTTTATTCAATTAATTCTACTTAACTTTAAAAGATATTTTTTGTTTTTGTTTTATAAAATCATTTATAAATGTACAATTATAAATTATCATTTGTAAAAACTTTTGAATTGATATTGTACCCTTAAATGTAAGTTCATTATTATATATATCTTCAAAAATCATTTTAGAATTTTCCATATTTCCGTCTAATTCTACTCTATAATTTCCATGTGCGATAGAATTTCTAATACCCTCTATAATAGCTTTATTCTTTAAATAATTTTTATTGTTATTTATATATTCTAATACCTCAAATAGCCTTTTATCTATAGATTTTATTTCATTTATTTTTTCATCAATACACTTATCTATATTATATATTAATTTATTTATTTTTTTGATTGCATTTGAATTATTTTTATCTTTTACATTTTTTAGACTAATAGATAATTCTTCATACTTTTCTTTCAATTTTTGCAATTCTTTTTGTTTTGCTAATTTACTTGTTATAAGTTCATTTTTTATAGGGGTTTCAATTGTATGTTTTTCTACTTTCATATATCTCAAATCTAATAAGGAATAATCTAACCCAGTATTGTTCTCATTTGTAAACTCATGTGTATTTTTATATATATCGTCAAAGGGATATGAAAATAATGCATTAAATAAACTAATAGATGTACTGGCCATATAGTCTTGATTAAAATATAAATTACCATGATTTGTAACAATATATCCTAATAATTCTTTTTTGTTATAAGTACCTATTTTATAAATTGCATCTAATAATAATAAATTATTTGAACTTGCTAAAATTGAATTATATTTTTGATAAAGAGGATTTAACCATCCTATTAACTCTTGCGATATAGAATAAACTTGAATCTTATAATTAATGTCTGTTGGAATTATATTTATAATGCTTTCTGATGCAGCATCTAATTTTTTACTATCAACTTTTATTCTTTTCCAATCAAAGTAATATTCACTTTTTATCTTATTTTTAAAATTCATTAATTTTTTTAAATCTAAATCTTTTTTAAAACTATTTATTACATATTCAAATTCATTAGCTATATACTTTTCTACATCTTTTCCATCAATTCTTTTAAGATCAAATCTAATTTCATAATAAGTCTTTATAAATTTTTTTAATTCATCCTTACTTGTTATAGGTTTTGTTCTTTTTTTATCCTGTTTCTCTGTTATAAAAAAACTTCTTGTATACTCTTTTTTTTGTATTCTTCTAGAATAATTTATAGCTGCGTGATTAATAAATGAACTAAGCTTATTTATATTTATAATAATCTCTTTCCCATCACTATTTATTATTATTCTTGTATGTGATAAATCTAGTGTAAAATCTCCATGTGCGATTTTATTCCTAAGAAAAGCTACTAGACTTGGAGCATCACTAAATTCATAATTGTTTATGGAGTAACCATTTTTTGTTTTAGTAGCTAAAATTTCTACTGAACTTTCTAATTCATCTAAAAATATTCTTGACTCATAATTTACATTTTCTTTTTTTTCAATTAAATCTTCTTTAATAGCTAAAAGAATATTACTAATACAACCAACCTTTGCTGCATTTATATATTCTTTTTTACATATATAATATGAATTTTTTTCTTCATTATAAAGAAAATCTGATATAAATAAAGCAAAAGCAAAATTTCCATCAAAATAATACATTATATTATCTATTTTATTCATAAATCTCCTCTTATAAAAAATTTAATATTTTTTCTTTATGTGGTATTCCACTTGATTTTACATTTGATAGTAATAAATTTTTATTAAATTTTATCAATTTCTTTTCTACATCAAATGTACCATCTTTCTTCTCTTTTAAAATATAATAACATGCAGTATTTTTAGGATCTTCCTCATACCCCATTCCAACAGCTCTTAATGTATATATATCGGTATTATTTAATTTATCCTTCATATCAAAATGTACATGTCCTTGAAATACTGCATCATAATCTGTTACTAATTTACCATTAAATAATGGTTCTTGTTTTGCTGATAAATATCCTTTTATAAATTTATCTGTTTTTTTATGACTTGTAATACAATTATCTATTTTTCTTAAAGCTTCATCACTATTTGTATATAAAAATTGTTGTGAAGCAGTTCCATATTTATAATTTCCTTGATATGACCAAGTGCTATGTACTGGATAATCCCACCTAATATCATTAGCAAAATGACAAAGCGCTATCTTTTTATTTCCCACACATATATCTAAAGATGGTTGATACAATTTCATTTTATTTATTCTATATGTACCAAGTTTATTGTAAGTCCATTCTTGATTTTCTATCTTTTGATTATCAAAATAATCAAAAGGCTCTATACCAAGAGTATTATAATATTCACTATTTCCTGAAATTGTTTTAACACCATATTCTTCAAGCATATCAAATACTTCTTCAGGGTTTGGACCAAGACCAACATTGTCACCTAAAGAATATATCTCTGATATACCTCTTTTTCTTGTATCTTCCAATACTTCTATTGTTGGTTCATACATAGAATGACAATCTGTAATAAGAGCTACTTCCCTTCCTGTATATATATCATTTTCTTTATTTATTTTCACATTAGAATCTAATATATTTAAAATTTTATTTAAATCATTTGTATATAGTTCATTATCAAATTCTTCTATATTAGGTTTAAAAACCATACTAGGATTATCAATTGGTTTCATCTTAGGTTGTGTTATTATAAATGGTAAATTATATTTTTTATGATATAAAAGTTCTTTCTCTGTCGGAATTTTTCCATTAATTAGGATAATTCCACAAGGTTTTAACCCCTCTCTATATAATAGTGCTTCTGAATTATTTTTTGTAACCGCACTCGTTTCTAATATTCCCCTTTGAGTTCTACATACATTTCTAACTTCAAAAGAATTATGTTTTATGTCACTGTTACTTCCCATATTAGAAACAGAACTACATATAAAACTACCTCTTGGAATATTATCAAACGCTAAAATCATATTAGAATAGTCATAGTAATATTTTTGTCCTAAATAACTTATAGGACTTACTGATATAAAATTACTATAACCATCAGATTTTCCTCTTAATAAATTTTCTACTTTTTCCTCAAAACTTAATACATGTGCATACAAACAATAATTTTTATCAGAAAAATCAAAAACTTCGCCACCATATTTAGAACATAATTTTAAATCAAGTGTACCATCAATTTTGCGTGCGTCTTCTATGTGTGTCAAATTATATTTTGAATCAAGTTCAAATAATTTTAAAACTTTTTTATCAAATTGTGAAAAAATATTTTCATATCTCATCAAATCATTATAATCATTACCAAATATATATTTCAATGAATTTCTAAGTCCTATTTCATCTTTCGTAGTACTTAATTTCTCTATTATTTTTGAATAAACTATTAATTCATCTATTAACTTGCAAATATCGCTAGATTCGTTATATTCATTTTTTAACATAACTAAAGTCCTAACTCCGCCTATACTACTCAATGTATCTACAGCTTGTTTAAAAATCAATTCATGACATACTTGTTTTAGACTATTTAAACTAGAATTTGGATCATTAATTATTTTTTTATATTTTTCATATAAATTTATTCTCATATCAGATATTTGATCTATATTTTCACAAGAGAGTTTATTATTAAATATAAATTGCAAATTTAATCTATCTTTTGGAATTAGTTTTCTATTATTAGAAACTAATGAAATAAGTACATCATAATTGTCTGAAAAATTATCTAAAAGTTCTAAAAAATTAGATATTGTAGATACCATATTTTCTTTATATTTGTCATCGCCATAAAAATTATTAAACATATATTCTTTTACTTTAATAAAGTCTTTTGATTTATCATCATTTATTATATTTAAAATTTTTGATAACCATTCTCTATGTTTTTCAGTTCCAGATCCATATTGTACAAATGCTGAAAAGCTTACATTACAATTTTCAATAAATTCTTTTATCACTTTATAATTATAAATAACCGTTCTACTATCAATAATATTAATAAGCATTAAGCAATCAATTATATCTGCTTCTTCCATACCCATAATTTTTAGAATAACATACTTAATCATCATATCGGTTTTTAAATCATCTAACTTATTATATAGAGTTACTTCATCAACTTGCTTTAATCTAGAAATAAAATAAGTCTCATTACTAAAAATTATATTATTTTTTAATTTACCATTATATATCTTATTTAATTTAAATAATTGGTCATTATCTAAACTATTTAATATTTTTTTTATTATATCATTTTTTTCTTCAATAATATTACACATTACATTTTCATCTTCAATATTTGATAAAATGTCTATTATATTATTTTCATTAATTTTAAGTTTTATTATTAAATCCCTTATTGAATCTATAAATAAATTATCAGACAATAAATGGGCTACATTTCGATCATCTAATTTATCTATTTGCTGCACTATTGAATTTTTACGTATATTTAAAATTCTATCTTGAAGTTGCTTTGGTAAACTACTATCTTTTGTCATAAATTTATAAATTATATAATTAGATTTAATTTTTTTTATAGTCCTATTTATTTTTGGAGAACTTATTTTTACAATAAAATTCTTAAATTCATTTGATATACTATCAATGTTTAGCCATTCCAATGTCTCTTCCCCATTTGAAAATAAAATTGTTAAAATAAGTTTGTATGGATGTTTTTTTATTGCAAGTTTAATTAATTTTTCATTTTGACTACTAAGTACCTTTTCATTAAATGAAAATGGAAATATAATTTTTTTCATCTGTTTATTTATATCTTCTTCTCTTTGCTCCACAATCAAATCAGACATAAAATCCCTATTACGAGAATCATATAATTTCCTAAAAAGTTTTCTTCTAGGTATTTTCTTTATACATTCTTGAAGAATAGGATAACAATTTTCAATTATAAACTGTTTATATTGAGTAATATATGAAAATTGTATAGCTATTTCATATATGTTATATACATTTATCCTATTTTTAGCAATATACTTTTTACATTCATCATCTAATCTAAGAGAAGCTATAGCGAATGCTATACCATTTATACTGTTAAATTTAGTATGAAGAATATAATTTTTAAGATCATCATTTTTTAAATCAGTCAATAAATCAACACAATTGTTATCATCGTATACAATATCTATTATTTCTTTTTTTAATTTAATAGGTAAAGTAGACTCACAAATTAATTTATTTAAATCACCTTTATAAATGTCGCTTATTATAATTTCTTTAATTGATTTTGGAATGTAATCATGATATAAGTCGCTTTCTCTTACTTTATTTTGTTTTACAAATTCTTTTTTGATGTTATCTAATCTTATAAGATTCTTTTTATCTTTTTTATCGTAATAATTAAGAGTCCAAAAATTAATACTATCTTCAAATAATTTTTTTATAAATAATCTTCTTTTATTTTTTGATTTTTCTTTTAATGAATCAATATTATTTGATAGTACTCTTTTAGCACTTTTTGGTATTTTAGAATTTAAAAGATAGTTAATTATTTGTTCATTGGTTAACTTATTAAATGAGTGTTCTAAAACATATTTATTTTTTTCTACAATATCATCTTTCTCAGAAAGTGGTATAGAATCATCTTCTAATATTCTTAATATATTTTTACTAGTTATCAACATTATTTTATCCCCCTAAAACCTCAAGATATTCTACACCAAAACCCAAATATTGTCAACAAAAAAAAGGATAAAGCCCATCTTTATCCTTTTATTCACTAATTTCAATATATTTCTTTTCAGGTAATTTTTCTTTTTCATCAACTTTTGGAATTTCCAAACTTAAAATACCGTTTTTAAACGAAGCTTTAATATTTTCTGATTCAACATTCTCACCTACATAGAAACTACGAGAACATTCACCAAAATATCTTTCCCTTCTTACATATTTTTCATTTTTTTCTTCTTTGTCTTCAGAACTCATTTTTGCATTTATAGTTAGATATCCATCAGTTACATCGATCTTAATATCATCTTTATTGAATCCTGGTAAATCAACATCAATAATATAACTATTATCTCTTTCTCTAATATCAGTCTTCATTACCTTATTCTCATTTTTAATAAAGAATGGATCTCCAAAAATATCATCAAACAAATCAAAATTACTCTTAGGTACTAGCATCATACAAATCTACTTCCTTTCTTTATGTGTTGACACCCTAAGGTAGCACATACATATAAATTTAATACCTGTAAGTATCTCAACCTTACGTATATAATGTTACCACTTTAGATTGGCAAAGTCAAGCGATGAGTGCTAAAATTCACAAACATTTCACATAAAATATTATAAAAACTATTAATACATTTATTATTTTAAATTTGGGATTAATAAAATATTTTTCTATTTCAAAATTATTGGTTAATGGTAATATAAAATTTATTTAACACTTGTGTAACTAAAATTACTTAACAAATATGAAACCCTTTAATATAAACAAAATGAGAATATATCACTACGTTCTCTTTAGGGGGATCAAACAAACAAATGTTTTGTATGTTAATTTCTTTTAAAAACGACCTTTTAGAGCCGTTATATTTTTGTTTTTACCTTAATAAAATGGTATTTATTAGTGTGTTTTTAAATTAATATATAACACCAAACTTGGCATCTATATTCATTTTTAGTTCTTAATTTCTACTATTCCATAGTATATAATCCAATATTTTTATATCTGATAAATTATATTCAGGAAAGTGTTCTTTAAAATCTTTTATAGCTTGCTGGATATCTTTTTGTTTAAGTTTGTTATTTTCTATTTCAATTATTTTATTATAAACTGCTATAGTATCTTTTAATTTTTCTACTTTTGTTTTCTCTTTTACATCCAAATCTAAATTAGCTAATACATATTGATCCCAGATTGGCATATTAGGATTTAGTGTAGATAAAAGTTTACTACAAAAAGATGCTTCAATATTTCCTGTTTTCTTGTACATGTAACTAACTATTTCTTCAAATGTTATATTCTTTTTATCTTTAATTGATTCAAAGTAAGTATAAAATACTTTTCGCCATTTTTCATCTCTTCTTACACGATAAAATGCATTAAATACCTTTTGAAATTCACCATCTTTACTTATATCGCATTTATAAATATTTTCCATTATATAATTATACTTATCTAATGCTAAAAATCTTATTACAGCATTTTTTTGAAAAATTTTAAAACTATAATTCACGCCAACACCTACTTCCTTATTGGATGTCTTATTACAGTCTTTAATTTACTTACATCACATTTTCGTAGATCACTTAAATATATTTCATGATGATATCTTTTATCTGTTATATCTAATTCATATCCATTTTCTTTCATAAAATTGTGCATTAATTCAACTGTGGCTGGTTCATCATCATAACTTCAAATATGCATACATTGAACACATACACCTTCATCATTAGTTAAAAATTCTACTCTAGAAAAATCCATTTTTTCTTTTTAGTCGCTTCTTCAATTGCACAATCAAAGTCTTCCTTAGTAACAAAATCTAGTAATCTAATAATTGATATAAAATGCATAGCACCTTTATTATTATAATCAATGCTTTCTTTTAATCCATCTTGCCACCAGAATCCTTCAAGTGGTGGAACAACATATTCAAAAAAGCCATTTATTTTGTGTGTTCCTTTAGAAATCATTTTTATTGTATAAGCAATTCCAGATAATAATCCAATAGTATTCTGATAATCATCATTTTCTTCATTTGGATTACCATTACCTCGTACTGCAATGTAATTCATTTTAGGTATTTCAACTATACATGGTTTATTCTTAGGCATATAAAATTCTTTATATTCTTTTTTATAATCAAAGGACATAATTACATCTCCAATTCCTTTAATTATAATTATATCACAAATATCCAAAATATTTCTTTTTTATATAATTATTCTAATTTAAAATGATAAAAAAAGACATAAAATGCCTTTTCTAATTTTCTTCTAATAAGTTTTCTAAATCACATTTAAATTGTTCTATTTTATGGTTTCCTAAGTATTCAAAAAATGCATTATATGATATTGGACTTAAGAAGTGAAAAATGTATTTTTGATTTATACCACTATTTTCTAACTTTTCATTTAAATTTTCAAAGTGATCTAAAGCATATCTATACTTAGCCTTATTTTCATCACTATCATCACCATCATCCTTAATTTCAACTACAACAATAGTATCAATACCATCTTCAGTTAGTTTTATGAAAAAATCAGGATTGAATGCTGAATTTGACATTTGATGCCCGTTTTTTCTCCAAGTATAATCAATTGAATAAAAATTCTTATCTCTAGATTTAATCCACGAGTCAATAATGTTAGCATTATTATTTTCAATTAGTTGTGATACAAATTTTCTCTCTGGAGATCCATTTACAATTACTAAATCAACAGGAGTTTTGAAATTATTGATATTTACCTCATGCGTAGATTGTCGTGGCATTGTTCCATCATCAAGTACCTTTTCAAAAACAATTAAGTTTTTATTATCAACTTCTTGTTTCCACTCATTTGTATGAAAAATTGTTGTTTCTCCTCTTTTTAAATTAAGAATATTTGTACTTTGAGAAGCCATTACATTAGTTTTAACAATTTCTAAATCTTTCTCAATATTAATATATTCTACAGTTTTACCATTTTGTCTTAAAAGAGTATTAAATGCTTTTAATATTGAATTTCTGTTTTTTATTGTTAAAAGTTTTCCATCTATTCCAACTTTTTTCATTGAATTTAAAACAATTTTCTTAATCTCATCTCTAGGCGGTAAATTATTTTTTGTATATTTCTCTAAACCAAGTTTTAAAGTAATGCCTTCCCATTCTCTCAGTTGAAACTCATCATATATCTTGTCAACAACCTCATCAACCGTATAAGTTTCTTCGTTGATTTCAAATTGTTTTTCAATAATTTTGTTTTCTAAAACGTCTGTGAATTCAACAACTTTGTTATATTTCAATACCTGAGATTCAAGTTTTATTCCTTCTTTTTGCATTCTGCTATAATCAAAGGTTTTATTCTTTTTATGTTCTTTTTCTATAAGTGCCTTCTCATAATTGATATTATATAAATCAAAATTATATTTAGCTCTTTTTCCTTCTATAATTATATTTGAAGTTATTCTATCTGATATCTCTAATATTTGGTCAACAAAACTTCTGATATTTTTAGTCCATGACGCATGATTGAATATTGTTACAACTGGTTGTGGAGTTTGGTATTCTTTAGGAATTCTTAAACCTCTTCCTAAAACTTGTGAAATTAATAATTTAGAATTGAAAGCACGATCTTCCCATGGAACAATTTGAAATACATTTTTTACATCCCAGCCTTCTGTTAACATCGATACAGATACTATCCATTCAACATCATTATCACTATTATCAACACTTCTTAGTATTGCTACATTATTTTTGTGTTCAGGAGCTGATGTAACTATTAATACTTTTTTATCAGCTTCTTCATCTGTAATGTTTTCAAACTTTTTCAAATAATCTTTCAATTTATTTGTAACACTATTACAATTTTGTTTATCTTTTGTTACAAAAATAGTTATAGGCTTTATTTTAGAATACAATTTTTTATAATCACTATGATTTTGATATATTTTAGTGAATTTTTCATTTTCACTTATTTCATCGTCCTTCAATACATAATTAATGTTTTTTACAATCCTATCTTCTATTGCTTTGTTTAATGAATATCTATATATAACATCACAAAAATACTCATTTTCAATATATGCCGTTCCAGTAGTTCCAATCACATATTGAAAGTTGTATTTGTCGTTTAACAAAAACTCTTTCCATTTCTTTAATTCACTTGTTTCATTTCTACCTGAATAACTAACATTATTAAATATATGGTGTGCTTCATCATTTAATACAAGAGTATTTATTCCTGTACCTGTAAAACTATCATCAATAGAAGACCCTGTGTTTTCGTATACCGAATGAATGTTTTCAATACATATATCTCCTAATTTTACAGAAACATTAGCATCTACTATTCTTGGTGTTTTTATAATAGCTTCCTCTGGTATTAAATCAGACAACACATTATTTTGACTTAATTCTTTGAATTTCTTTGTTAACTCATATTCTATTGTTGTTGATGGGCATAATAATAAAACTCTTTCCACAAAACCTATTCCTAAAAGTATTTGAGAGATACCATACAGAACGTATGACTTACCTGTTCCTGTTGCCAAATCAATGGTAGCATATTTTTTGCTAGGAAGTTGTAGATTAGATTCAAACTCATAGAAGTTATTATTATATTTGCTTTTTAAATATTGATTTTGATTAAAATTATTATATGCAAGAGTCTTCAAATCTGGAACATTTGCATCTATTAAGTAATAAATAGCCGATAAAATAGCTTCCTTTTGATATGTTCTTCCTTCTGTTAATATGTTCAAATAGTTTTCCCAAACTTCTAAATTATATTTTGATGTATCGTAATAATGATTAACCTTTAAAATTAAATCATCTAAATTAAATATTAAATTTGCATCGTTATTCATTTTATTTACCACCTAACTGAATAATTTCTTTAAATTCATTACCATAAATATCAACATAAATTAGCATTATTTTTTTGCCAATTTTTTTGGTGTTAACTTTTATTACGAGATTGTCAGATTCTTTTTTAAATTCATCTGCAAAAAAAACATCGTCAATAATAAATGGTTCATGATAATCATAATCTACAAACATTGCAGATAGTGTTTCAAAATTTTTTAATATTTTTCCGTCTTCATCCTTATAATAATAACTCTTAAACTCTTTAAGTGAAATTAATAATTCATTGTCCTTTTTAGTAACTTTACTCTTAACAGTAGGTTGCTTAATGAAATGAAAACCAATAGATTCATCAATACTATTAACATTATTTTTACTATTAGGCTGTAATATCTTTTTGAAAGGCACTTTATGCAATTCTCTTATAATCTGATAAGGTATTTTCAAAAAGTAGTATCTATTATTATTAATTTCATAGTAATCCTCAATGAAATCAAAACAATTTGCTGGAGCTACTATATAAATATTACCTTCATACTTATTTGCTAAATTAAGATTTAAGTTATTAATATAATTTTCATCAATTATAACATCTTTATACTTATTAAAATCCCATATTAAAGTTGGTTCTAAATTTTTTGTTCCATCAAATTCGATTCCATTTACCTTATTCTTTTTTAACTTAATTTCAAACAAATCAGAAACAAATTCCACATATTGTTCCCATGGAAGATTAATTACTGAATTTAAATCATACAATCCTAATTGACAAGTTATAAAATTACTTGGATTTTTATTATATTTTTTTGTTGGATCAAACAAGTCTTTTGAATTTCCTATATTTATAATTCTTTTTTGGATTGTATAATATGATAACTTTCCTAAATCGCACGTTATCCATCGTCTTCCTAATTTTTCAGCAACAGCTGAAGTTGTACCAGATCCCCCAAAGAAATCAAATATCAAATCTCCCTTTTCTGTAGTTGTTTCAATTATTCTTCTTAACAATTGTTCAGGTTTTTGAGTCGGATATCCTGTTTTTTCAATTTTGTCTTTAGGGTCTACCGCATTTATGTCAACCCAAACATCATCTACAACATATCCATTTATTTTCATTATTATGTCATCTTTATTTGGCTTTCTTCCGTGTTCTTTAACAAATCTATCATAATATCCCTTAAATCTAGAATCAGATTTTGGAAATTTATTACCACGTATTTCATTACCATTAACAACATATTTTCTCCATCTTTCAGCATCAACAGTATCTTCATAATCATCATCATAATCTAATTTAAAAGTAGGATTATTTTTCTTTTTATACCAATATATAACATTATGCTTTCTTGGATAATACTTGTCTGTTTGCCCTTGATATGTTCTAAAATGCCAAATAATCTCATTTAATAGGTTATTTTTACCAAAAACCTCATCTAATATTATTTTTATATAATTACTCATTTTCATATCCAAATGAACAAATATTGAACCATCATCCGCTAATATTTCTTTTGCTAGAATTAATCTTCTACGCATAAATTCAATAAAATCAGCACCCTTTACTTTATCATTATATGCCTTAGCACCATCTTTATTTTTAAACTCATCTTCAGTTGCAAATGGTGGATCTATATATATTAATTTTACTTTACCTTTTACTTTGTCTTTTATGATTGGATCAACATTCTCATTAATTGTTTTTAACAATTGTAAATTGTCCCCAAAACATATTATGTTATTCCACTCTGATTCATCTGTTTTAAATGATTTTTCAATTTGCAGTGGCATAGAATAAACACCATCATTGCAAGATAATACATCTTCGGCTCTCATTTTTCCTGCATAAGATAATTCATATTCCTTATTTATAGTTGGAAAAATAATATCTTTATATGTTTCTGGAATACTATTTCCACTTGCTAATATTTTTATTAATTCAGCTCTTACATTATTATCCATACTTCTACCTCTTACTTCCCATTATACTCCACATATTCAATATCAATTATATCACATTTTTTCGACAAATTATGATGTTTTGCGCATAATAACAATGTAATTTTCAATTTTTGAATTAAAACTATTGTAAAAAAACGTTTTTTAAGTGATTAATACATACGGAGGTGTCTATGTTAAGAAAATGTACTGATGAAGATATAAGTGATGAAGAGTGTGAAAAGGTTATTGACCCATTTTATGAAAACTATGATAGTTATTTAGAAGAATATGTTATTCCTGAAGTTATAGCATTTTATATTGCTAGTTCTTTTTATAGAAATGCTATGTGGGAAGCAACTTTTAAGCAACACTTTAATTCTGCTTTTGATACTTTTAATCTGGTGTGTAAAAATTATAAAAAAGCTAAAGCTGAAGTTATTAAATTACTTAAGATAAAATACTCTTTAGAAATAATCAATGAAGATCCTTTAGATTTTAAAATAATTAAGTATTAGTATTTGTTAATGCTTTTTTATTGCACAAAAAAAGAAGCTGAAGATGCAGAGCTTGAATTTAGGTTAAAAATACATAGACATGAGAATATGGATAAAATAACATTGGATGAAATGATTGATATATTTATCGAAAATAGAACTTCTACCATTGAGGTTAAGCCTACTACTCTATATAATTATGGTAATAAAAGAATCCATTTAAAAAGTTTATTAAATATTAAACTAAAAGATTTTAATATTAATCACTATGATAATTGGAAAAAGCAAATGAATGAAACTAATATCTCAACACGATATAAAAATGATATATTAAAATTCTTAAAATCAGGACTAAACTTTGCTATGACATGGTACGATTTTAATCTTAATAAAGTTTATAATAAAATGACTAAGTTTAGTAGTGCTTTTGATATACCAAAAGAAATGATGTATTTTACTTATGATCAATGGAAACAATTTATTTCTGTTGAAAATAATTTGCAAAGTAAAGTTATGTTTGAAATATTATATTACTGTGGATTAAGGAAAGGTGAACTTAGAGGATTGACTTGGAGAAATGTTGATCTTGTTAATAAAACCCTATCTGTTAAAAAGCAAATTACAGATCGTGGTGGTTCGGTTAAAGAGTTCCAATTCTCCACTCCAAAGACTAAAAGTAGTATAAGAACCCTACCGCTTAATAAAGTTCTCTTAAACAACCTTAAAATGCTCAAAAATGAGGTATCTAAAGAGTATGGATTCAATGATGATTACTTTGTTATTGGTGATGCTTTCCCTGTTGCAAGTAATACTATCACATCAAGAAAAAATCGCAACTGTAAATTAGCTGGTGTACCTCAAATTAGGATCCATGACTTCCGACACTCATGTGCATCACTACTTGTTAATAATGGAGCTAATATAACTGTAGTGGCCAAATATTTAGGTCATACTAAAATAGAAGAAACTTTAAACACTTATACACATCTATTTAACTCTGCTTTAAATGAAGTTGTTGATTTAATTGATAAATTAGAATAAAAAAGTTAGGTTTGCTCCTAACTATTTTTTCTTGCTCTTTAGTGTTATTGTATTTCTAAAGTAATCTTCATTTAAATTTCTAAAACTAATAACTTCTTTTTCAATTTCTGTAAGTTTTTTTGATAACTTATTTGTACTTTTTTCAACTTCATTAGATAATTCATCTATTTCACTGATATAAACAAGAAAATGTGATATTTGTTCAAAATCTGCTAAATATTCCTCTCTATATACCTTTTTTCTATTTAATTTTGTATATTCATACTTTATAAGCACAGCTTTTTTATCATAATTTTTTAAAATATCATTTATTGATGTACCGAAGCACATAACCCATTTTGATCCTGGATGAAGTAATAGATTATTTATTTTAGTATCTTTAAAATATTTTTGAGCATAATCTGGCAATTGTTCTATAAATTCTTTATCAAAAGTTATCTTTTTCAACGACAATGATACCTCTCCAACATTTCTTATAACTACACAAGCTAAACTTGATCTTATCAGTTCTATAGAAACTTGTAAATAAGGACGACCTTTTGAATATTTATCAATTAATAAAAATATAATAGTTATTATTGAACACACTAATAACAATGAATTAATAAAGTCTCCTATTGAAAAATTATTTGTTTTATTTATCGCATCAACAATTTCTTTATAATCACAAACCATAATAAACCTCCTATATGTCTATTCCATTATACTACAGATTTTCTAATTATTTATATTATAAAAAATGTTTTTAAATGAAAATGGTACCTAATTGGTACCTAATCCTATTTTTAGAGAATTATCAAACTGATAAAACCCTTATATTTCCTACAAAAAATGAGAGCGACATAAGTTAATCGCTCTCTTCAGGGGGCAATTAAGATTTAGTTTATTTTATACTTTAAAGTTATTATTTCCTTTATTTACTTATATTTTTTACTATTTTAAAATAATAAAAACTGAATTTTACTGTTAAAATTTAAAATTTTGCCACCTAATTGCCACCTAAAATTTATTCTTTTATAATAATTTCACCACTCATTTTTTTATTAGATTTTTTACTAACTATTGAATAAGGTATTTTTGATACTTTTTTCTTTAAAAATATATTACCTGGAAAGGCCATTGTTTCACCAACCTTTATATTTTTAATAGTAAAATTTACAATTGTCTTATCTTTATTTTTTGTTTCATCATAATCAATAAAATCATATATGTTATCAATCATTTGAATATTAGAACTTATAAATGGATTTGTTATTGGCATTGAAATATGTGGCGTAGAAGATAGTGGCATTTTTCTATAATCTGATATTCCATTATTATAATATGGCATAAACATTTTGCTAGAATAATTTTCAGCAAATTCTTCTGCTATTTCAATACTCGCTTGTGGGAATTCTTCAATAGAAATGTAAGCATCATTTGGTATTTCAAGATTTACTTGTATTTCTTCATCAGCAATATTTCCAATCTCAGTTATAGCTAATTGTATAAATTTTATATCTTTAATAGAAACTAAAAAATCTGCCCAACCAATAAGTCTGTTAATTTCTTTATTTAATTGTATTATCATATTATATTTTTGTAATGATTTAGTACTTCCTACATATTTATAGTTTGTATGTGGGCCAAAATTGCCACTAGTTATACCATTAAATTTCTTACTTGTATTCCCAATTTCAAAAAACTCATCATTTATTTTTTCTTCTATAATATTTGCAAATTCTTTTATATTTTTAATGATTTCTTCTTCAATTTTAATAGGCTCTGCTGGAAATAGTCCATCTTTTAAAAAGTTTAGAGAACTTGGTAATTGCATATTACTTCCTTCGATATCGTCAATCTTAAAATCGTTTATTATTTTGAATAGATTTAATACTTTTTCTCTTTCATTTTCAAAATTTGGAAAAAAATCAAATGTATTCAAAAATACATTATCATCTATGTTTCCATCAATTAATCCACTTATTTTAAATTCTGATGTTTCATTTGGTATTTTTGATTTATATATTGAATCTAATATATATCTTGAAATATTCGTGTTCCTAGAACCTTTTCTAACTTTTATATATCCATTTTCATATTTTCCATATTTCTTTTTTAACAAATATGGCCTGTCATTACAATCTGATATTTTAAAAATTCCAAAATCTTTGTTATCATAATGAAGTATTTTAAAAACAATATTTAAACTTGGTTCAATATTTTCGGTAACTAATTGTTGATAATCAGCACTATCAATAGCAGAAGATGGATCAATACCTTTTATTATTCTTTCACCATCAGGTTTAACTTTAACTCCCGTTATTATATATTTATCACCTATATAATTAGAATTTGCCATACTAAGTATATCTATTAAAAAATCTTCCTTTTCTTCCGTTTTAGACCAATCGTATTGAATAAGTTTAAAATCAATATATTCATTTTCAACTTCGTTGTTTATATAATCAATTAATGTTTTATCATTCATTTTATCTCACCACCAGAAAGTATTATATATTTATCTTATCTTTTATTACAGAATAATCATTTTTTATAATGATAATTTCAAAATCAACATTATATTCAAATATTGATTTGTGATTATATACAATACCATCTAAAAATTTATTATTTTCAAATATTTTTTGCTCTTTACAACATTCCAGTAATAAAGGTTCATCGAAATCCATCAAGCTTCCATAATATGATAACCCACTAGTATTCAAAGCTATCAACAATTTATCATTTACGTTTACAATTCCATCTAAAAGATATGTTTTATATTTATTTATTTTTTCATTTATTGCATATATAAATCTTTGTTTAATTTCTGAGATAGGTACTTGTCCAATACCATTTTCAACTATTTCTGGAACTCGATATTCATTATTACCTTGCTTAGGAACTATACATTCAATATATACATTTACGTTATTATTTGAAATATAAATATCAGGACCAGAATTTTTTGAACTCTTTTTAATATTCATTCCTTTTTTTATAAAATAATATTTAAGATACAATTCCCATAGATATTGTTTAAATTGTTCTTTATTATCAATTAACCTTAATCTAAAACTTTTATCATGTATATTTTGCGTTTCTATCCATAGTTTTTCTAATATATCCTTATGCCTATAGATACTAAACAAAAAGAACTCAACAAATTCTTCATTTCCGATGTAATTCACACTTTTAGGTCTCTTATTACACTGAATGCAACACCAAATAATCAAATCATCAAATTTTAAATTACTATTTTTTTCTATTTTCTGTTTAACTTTATTATCAAAGAATATGCTATTATTAAAAAAATTTTTTGTATCTTCTATATCTTTTTTTAAAATTATTTGTTTATTCATAAATCACCTACAATTTTTTTATGACAGTATGACATCAATTATAGGGGGTACCCCAATATTACTTGTCATTTGTCATTTTTTAATAAACTTTCATCATCTGTATTATCAACTTTTTCATTTCTTAAAGTAGTATGTAGCGTATTTATTATTTCATAAAATGTAAGAGTTTGATAAAAATTATCTTCTATTGCTTGTCTTATATTTTCTCTTTCTTCTTCTGATAATTTTTTATCTTCTAATTTCTTTTTTAAAAACTCTTCAAATTTATTACAATTATGTAATGCTCCTAATGTATTCACTAAAGTTTCTTTTACTTTAGGACCTTTTATACTAGAATAAAATTCTTTTAGTAATAAACTATCTGGTCCAATTTGTAATCCTAATCCTGAAGCATACATTAACTCATTAAAATTAACATCTATGTATTTACTTATCTTTCTTAATGTTTTTGGGTTTGGTACTTCACGTTCTCCTGATTCAATTCTTGCTATTTCAGTATGACTTACACCACATAGTTCTGCTAGTTGATTTTTTGATATACCTTTTTTCTCTCTAGCTTCTGTTATTAACTTTCCAACATTCATATCTTCCATAAAAACACCTCATAATTCGATTATACACTCTTTTGAACTTAAAAACAATAAATTTATTTAATTTTGAACTTTTTGTGCGAAAAATATTGACTAATATAGTCGAAATATGTAATAATTAAAATAGGGAGGTTCAAAAATGGCGGTTTTTGAACCTTATTTGTTCTAGAAAGTGAGGTGAATAAATGACTGCAAAGGAAACATTAGATTTGATTTCTAAACAATGGTGTGACTTAAATGATTTAAGAAAGCTTACTGGTTTAGGCAAAAATAGTGCTTCTAAATTAAAAAGTGAAATAAGAATTAGTTTGTTAAACAAAGGTTATCAATTACCTAGTAAATTGTTACCAATGAATGAAGTTGTGAATTATTTAAAAATTAATATTAATTATCTTCAAAAAATGTCAAAAGAAGGAATTAATTAGAAAGGAGAACATTTGAAAACAATTAATGAAATATTAAATAATAGCACAAAAAAAGATTTCATAGTTGAGAACCTTATGAAATCTAATGGATTATATTGTTTAGTTGCTAGACCTAAAGTGGGCAAATCTTTATTTTCGTTACAACTTGCTCATGCTATTGCAACAGGAACAATATTTTTAGGACTTAAAGTAAATCCATCTCCTGTCTTATATATTAGCACAGAAATGGATTCTTCGCAAATAGCTGATCGAATAAATAAGATGAGTTTACAGTTTAATGACAATTTCTATTTAATAGAACAAGAAGTAAATAAACCTAAATTAAACTTAGATTATTTAGAAAAAAAGATTAGTGAATTTGTAAGTGTAAATAAAGGTAAGTTTGTAATAATTGATATGTTTAATGGAGTTTATATAAATGATAAGTTTGATTTATATAATTATCAAGATATGGCACAAGTAGTATTGCCTAAATATAGAGAATTATGTTCTAAATATGGCATTACTATATTATTACTTCATCATTTAAATAAAACTAATACTACTTTAGGTAGTACTGCTATTGATGGTGCTGTTGATGGAGTTATAACTCTAAAACAAGATAATCATTTAAAAAATAAAATATATTTTAACTATCAAAGTAGAGATTATAAAAGTGATGAGTTTGTTTTAGAAATAAATGATAATTTAATCTTTGAAAAAATTGAAGATGAAACTGAAGAATTAAGTAATGAATTAAAAATACTTTTAAATTATGCTATTAAGAAAAAAGAGTTTTCTTTTTCTGCATCAGAAATTACAAGTCAATTAGGTATTTTAATTCAGCCTACTATATTTGGAAAAATATAAAAAAAGAATATACCTGCTTTAGCAAAAGAAGGTTTATATCTCGATTATAATAGGAAATCTGGTAAAAGAATATACAATGCTAGATATGAAGAACCTATAATTGATGATTAATATTTATATTATATATTTTTTGCTTACAAAAAATATTCAGGGTTTTTAGGGACGTGTCCCTGAACTCACGATTGGGTTATGCCCTAGTGAGATAGGTCATAAATGACCTCTACTAAAGAAGGAGATAAAATATTGTATGATGGTAAGCAAGTCTTACGAGTAGAAACCAAATATAAACAAAATGATTTATATAATATAGGTGTTGAAATGAGTTCTCGAAAAGGAACTGGAAATTATGATTACGAAAGAAGAATTTATAATGTTGAGTATGTATCTATTACTGAAAGAAATCTATATCAAGAAGTTAAGAAAAAGTTAAAAGATAGAAATATTGAATATTTAAATAAACCTAATACAAATATGCTAAATGGTATTACTTTTACAAGTGGTCCTGAATTTTTTGAATCACTAGGTATGAAATTTATTGATAGTGGTAGAACTTATAAAACTGGAGATAAAAAAGGACAAATAGTAAAAGTACCTTATATAAAATCTAAAGAAGATATTCCTCACTCTATAACTAAATTTTTTGATTGTTGTATGGAATTTTTAAAACAATATGTTGGTGAAGAAAATATTGTTTTAGCTCAAGTTCATTATGATGAAGATACACCACATTTACAGGCATATTTTATACCTGTTGTTAATGAGGTAAAAAGAAAATGCTTTGTTAAAGATAACTTTGGTAATTTAATTAAAGAAGAAATTAAAACAAAAGATAATAAAACAACTCTAGTACCAAAACTTTTAAGAGATGATAAAGGAAAAATTATTTATGAAAAAGTTCAAGGTAATTTTCTTAACAATGACCAATTTTGGAAAGACAGAGGTGGAAAAAATTCTTATGCTATAATGCAAGATGAATTCAATAAATTTATAACTAATAAAGATTTTAATTTAGATCGTGGTAATATTGGTTCATCTAAAACTCATCAATCAAAATTAGAGTACGATATTAACGAAAAAAAGGCCGAATTAGAAGAATTAACTAAAGAATGTGAAAATATATCTAATTCATTAAAACAATCAAAAGAAGCCATAGAAAAAGCAAATAAACCACTAAAAAGTTCTCTTTTAGATATTAAGAAAGGTTTGTTTGGATATAAAGATAATGACGTTATTGATATTATTTCTTACACAAAGAGACTTCGTAAAGGTGAAATTAGAGCATTAGATTGGAATGATATAGATTTTAATAATAATACTTTAACAATTAGAAAAGGACTATCAGATAATGTTAATGGCAAAAAATATATCATATCTAGTCCTAAAACTTTAAAAAGTAATAAAACTTTACCATTATCAAAAAAGTTTACAGATGACTTAAAAGCACTTAAAGAAAGTGTTATGCAATATACTAATTTTAGAGAAGATTGGTTTGTTTTTGGCAATGAACTTCCTTTAGGTGATGATGCTATTAGAAGAAGAAAAAATAACAATTGTAAATTAGCAGGAGTTAAACAAATTAGATTGCATGATTTTAGACATTCCTGTGCTAGTTTATTAATTAGCACGGATGCTGATATAAAAATTGTTGCTAAATTTTTAGGTCATACTAAAATTGATGAAACTCTAAACACTTATGTTCATATGTTTAAAAGTAAATTAAATAATATTGTTAATATAATTGATAGTTTAGATGAAGAACCACAAAATAAAATTATTGATAATATTATTGATAAAAATAATGATGATTATGAAATTGAAATATAAAAAAATACTGGTCTACTTTTGTAGGCCAGTATTTTAGTATTCTATTTCTTTAATACTTTCTTTTGTCCTTTAGTTGAATTTTTATCTAAACTAAACAATTCAGAATAAAGGAACATTTTTCTAAATAATTTTTCATCTTTATCACATCTATCTTCTATTCTTTGTTTAATCCCTTCTGATAAAATCTCTTTAGGAATATTTACCATATAGCCACAATGTGGACATAATTGATAATATCTGTATAATCTATCATTTGGATTAACAAATATATCTTCTTCTTTTACAACAAAATTTTCTCCACAAGGTTCAGTATTTTCAGGTCTATATAATCTTGTTTCTATCATTGTTTGAATATACTCTTCTTCAAGTTCACAAGTTATTTCTAAATCGCATGGTAATTCATCATGATATTGTAAATATATTTGTTGTTTTTCATTTTCAGTAAAAATCGACCAATTATCTTCATAATATGGCGCAGAAAATATTACTGATATAAATGGGTTGTTTTTAATTCCTATATCTTTTTTATCTCTAAATGGTTCTCTTTTATGCAAATCTATAACAATAGAACTAACATCATGTAAATTTAATTTTCTACCACTAATATATATTTTACCATTGTTTTGATATCTATGAATTTTATAATATTGATCAAGAACATATAACTTTCTTTCTTTGTTTTTTAAATCACCAGATTGTTCTTCAATATAATCTGAAACTTTTTCTAATATTTCCCATATGCTTAGTTTTGATTTAAACATTTCATACTTTTTATCTGCATTATCTTTTTCTAGTAATTCTAATCTTTTTTTTACTTTATCTAAATAATCTTTATCTTTTCTTTTACTTTCTACCATTTGATAAAGTGTACTTTCTTCCATTGGTTTATCTGATAACAAAAATTCTTCAAATAATGAATTTATACTATCCAATCTATTGATATTCAAATAAATTAACGTTTTTTTTAATATAGCATCATTATATTTATTTAAGTTTTTATCTACATTTTTTTTAAATTTTTCTTCACTTTGTTCATACATATATGGTGCTAATATAAAATAAGCATTCTCATATAAATATTTATATCTTCTTACTAATTCTTGCTTTGCTTGTTCAATTGTCATTTCAAAACCTCCAATTACTTTTTTCTTAGTTGCATAATTTTTACTCTTGATTTATGCTTTCTTTCCCTAAATACACTATTTGCAATTTTCATATATTGATGAGTAGATTCAACTTCACCACTTGCATCAAGTTTTTGATTTAAATTTTTTATTCTTTGTTCTTTAGTCAAAAGATGTCTTTCATATTGTGCCTCTGAAAGTTTACTTTTAAATTTAATTGGTTTGATATTAGTTCCTTTTAACTCATTAATCATTCTTATAAAATGCTCAATATTAGTGTGACTAAATCCTCTTATACAAATATAACTATTTTCATTAGCTATAACAAAATCCATAAGTGCATTATAATTGCCAATAACTTGATTTTTATTTACCCATCTATTATCAACTTTTGTGTCCAAATATATAACTGGGTGAACATTTGAACCAAACTTTTTAATATAAAAACAATTTTTTAAATTATCTTCAAAATTAAAATTGTTAGTACTAAATAATTTCCCATTATTTATAATAAAATATGTTGAAAATGTATATTCTTTACCATCATATGTATTTAATACTTTTTCTTTCATTCAAAACCACTCCTTGAATATAATAAATATTATATCATAGTTTATTATATTCTTAGTATTTATTAATAATAATTTTAAAAAATTTTTTAAAAAGCCACCTAAAGCAATATTAAACTCTTGAAAATCCTTTTAAATAAACAAAAATGGAACGCAATGCGCTCCTTCAGAGTACCAAAATCTTTCATATATAAAATAAATTATTGCTAATTAAGTTCTTATATTTTAAGAGATTTTAGTAATTTAGTACCTAAATGGGTACCTAAAATTTAAAACAATAACTACTAATATTCTTCACTAAAGAAAAGATTCAAAATTATAAAAAATATGGAAATTATTGCTTACCTGATTTAGCACTTGCTGAAATAAAGAAAAAACCAAAGTTAGATTTTAACTAGCTTTTTTAATATATTCTTTTTTATAAACTTAATTTTTTCTCTTTACCATTTTTTTCTTTATAATTATCGTAACTCATTCCAACTAGTTCACCAAAAGCAATTTTATATTCTGTCTCAGCTTTAGGATTAAATTTAAGAAAATCACCATATATTTTACCATCATATGTCGTTACAATATACCAATCTTCATTGTATATACATTTATCTAAACCGTATCTTCTACATAAAGCGAAATTTTCTAATTCCTCTATATCGGCATTTTCATATCTTACTGCATTAATAACTTTTAATGCTTGTTCAATAGTTTCATTATTTCCATTTCTGAAATCACAAGAATTTATTTGTGGTCTAGGGTCAGTATAACTGCAAGTTGGATTACCATACTTAATATTAGATATATTTAATGCAGGCTTCTGATATATAATATCTAGTGTTCTATGATATTGATCAGTATGAGCATAAGTAGGATCATTCTTTTCAAAAATAGTTGGAGTTGGAATATCATTAGGGAATGGTATTCCATTTGGCTTTGCATATGCCTCACGACCAATACATACTAATTTTATTGAATCTTTTTCATTGTTTTGTGATATCTCAACAATATCATTTATAGCTTCTTTAAATGCAATTATTGCACTTTCATTTCTAACTTTATGCAAACACTCAATACTATTAGCTATAAGTAATTCACCATTTCTTTTTAATGGAACAAATCCTGCTAATTGATGATGTTTATCAAAAAGCAATAATATTCTACCATTTCTACATAATGTAGCATGTAATAAATGATTATGTGCAATATCGTTAACTCTTATACAACAATTGCATCTATATCCTAATGTAAATGCTATCGGATCATTTAATTTCATCATCTCGTATGAATATCCATTAGATGCTTCACCTTTTACATATGGAATACTAGATTCTGTTCTACGTTTCATTTTTTCATATATATCTAATACCATTTTATATACTTCTTGATTTGACTTTCTTGACTTATTACCTAAACACACATCATTTAAAATATCATTTTCTTGTAATTTGTAATTATTAGGTGATACATCATCAATGTCTCTTTCAGGAGATAATTCTTTTAATATTACATTAAGTTTTTTAAGAGTTATTACACCATGACATTTTTCTTTTAGTTCTTCATAATTATTATATAAGTAACTCCAATTTTTACTTAATAAACTAGAGGAATCTGAAAGCATATTTTTAAAATGATTTTCATTTTGGTTAGCAAACATAAAACTTATAAATTCATTTGATATTTTAGGTATATATTTTTTACCTTCTTTTATCAATTCAACGTTTTTAACATTAAGATTACTTACATTATCAAAGAAATATCTATTAATATGACCATAATCACCTTTAAGAATCTTTAATGTTCTTTCTAATCCAAATACCATATATAATTTTATTGAAAATGAATATAAATTTGAAAGTTCATCTTCATTTTCAATATTTAAAGAATTTAATATTTGATTTATATGTTTAATATTTAAATAAATTAATTGTTTTGAAGAAATACCATTTAAGTAATCCATTCTTTGAGATAATTTACCAAACTTTAGATAGAAAATTGTCTTTAATCCATCTGGAGAATAGAATAAATTTTTATATTGTTCCCTGTTTATTTCCATGTTTTTCATCTTGCTGTATAGTACTTTTTTTACCATATCTTCTTCAGTTAAATTAAAGTTTTGATTATTACATAAAATGTTATAAATAAAATTTATAAATTTTTCTTTTAGTTCTTCATTATTATCAATTTCCTCAATTATTACACTAAAGTAAATATAATCAATACCATTAAAACAATTATAATTACCTGTCAAAAGATGTGAGAATATTTTATTAAAATCATAATTATTTTTAATAATCTTAGGTAGTATATCTTTTTTCAGATAGTTCTTAATATATTCATTATCTATATTTTCAAATTCTAATAATTCTTCCAACATCGGGATTGTAAGTAAAGATAGCGTTCTGTCATCTATAAAAATCTTTTCTTCATCTTTACATTTCCACTTTTTAGATTGAATAAATTTTTCACCATCACCAATAATTTTTTCATAATCATCTGATAATAAGATATGATTACTAACTTTATTGAATATTTCAATTATATTTCTTTGTCTTGGTTTTTTAGTATTAAATATTTCTTTATCATTAATAATATTATAAAATAATTTAACAGCATCAATACCTCTAAAGAAAGATTTGGTTATTTGTTTTTCATAAAGCATTGGTACAATTCTTTGAAAAAATTTACTATCTACAATTTGCTCATAAATTTTTGAACTTTTAATAGCATGTAGAAAAACTTCTAGTTCTCTAATTTCTTTTTCGCTAAATACAAAATTTCTATTATTATAGTTTGTTATTAATTCTTTTCTTTTAAGAGATTTTTTAGGAGAAATAAGTAGGTCTTGTGTTCTTTCATTTGAAAACATTATTTCCTGAAAAAATGCTGGACTTTTTCTAAAAATTTCTCTTAAGGTATCTACATCATCTATTCTAAATATTATCTCTTGTACTCTTGGATTTGATAAAACTATTTCTGCTTCTTCTATAGTCATCGAAGATATAATCTTAATAGCTTTCTTACCTTCAAAATAATTGTACATCTTACTTAATTTGTCTATCTTTTGTTGAATTGCGTATTCCATAGTAATCTCCCTCAAAGTAATATATATTATAGCACATAAAAATAAAAAATACTTAATAACTTGTTAGTTATAAGTATTTTGTATATTTATATTATAGAATTTTATATAGTAGTAGAAATTCATTGCTTACTAGCTAGACAAACATTATATTTTCAATGACAGCAACGACATCTTTATTACACCATACCATATATCACTATTTCTTGTCATATTGTCATTACTAACTAAAAAATCATTCTTCTTCAGTAAGTAATTTTTTTTAATCATCAATAGACTGTTCTTGTTTTTTTATCTCTTTTTCATTATTTTAATAACTTTATTTTTATCTTTCTTATTTAATTCAGCCTTAAACGAGGTTGTAAATCTTATTGACAAATTAGAATAAACTAAAAGCCAGGAGCATTCCTAGCTATTTTTAATAAAACTACTTATTATCTGTTTTTAATAAGAAATTATATTTTTGATATATCTCTGATGAATAATCAATATATCCATCCTTAGCTAATTTATACACTACAAAACATTTAGGATAAACCATCTCGTTATCGATATCATATTCCTGATTATTAATAATCTTTTCATAATATTTGTTATCAACCATCCATTCATATGCTTGTAAATCAGCTGTTTCCTCAGTTTTTATTTCATTATCATATGAAACCAAATTTGTACCTTTCGCTTGATTAAAATCCTTTTTGCAATGTGCTAACTCATGGAATAATGCAAAGTATATATCTCCAATTCTTTTATGCTTGTATGTAATATAAATCGCTGGTACCTCTTTATGAACTTTAAAAGCTCCCCTAATCTTAGAACCCGGAATATCTTGTTGAATAACCAAGCCTATTCCATTTTTGTTAATATATGTCAAGACTTTGGCTTAAAAATATTTTTTTATGTAACCAATATAATATACCAAAATTTAGAAATTTTTTAAAATGGTACCTAATTGATACCTAGCATTATTTTTTACTTTTTCTAAATCTCTATAATTCCCTTATTTACGTACATATAAACAAAAATGACACCCAATAAGGGTGTCTTCAGGGGGTTTTGGTTGTGTATCCTTTACATCATTTATTTACATAAATAACATAAAGAATACTTGGTATGTTTATCATACCATTATAAGTATAAATGATTTTTATAAAATAGTCAAGATATCAATCTAAATTTTTAGAATCATTCAAAAGTTTCATTAACTCAGGATAATCTTTAATATCATTTTTTAATAATTCTTCAGTATCTTCCCTAGCTTTAAGTAATATATTAAAATCCTCTTTTAAATTAGCTATCTTAAATGACATGTCACCACTTTGTCTTACACCAAATAAATCTCCACTACCTCTAAGTTTAAAGTCTTCTTCGCTTATTTTAAATCCATCAGTAGTCTTTGTCATTACATTAAGTCTTTCCTTTTCTTTATCACTTATAAGTATACAATAACTTTGTAAATCATTTCTGCCTACTCTACCTCTTAATTGATGTAACTGCGAAAGTCCAAATCTATAAGCATCAAAAATAGCCATTACAGTAGCATTTTTTACATCTACACCAACTTCTATAACTGTAGTACTAATTAATATTGTAATATCTCCCTTTTTAAATTCATCCATTATTGAATTTTTTTCATCCTTAGACATCTTTCCATGCATTACACCTATTTTACAAACCTTACCAAATGCCTTTGTAAACTGTTCTTCTAATTTATTTACATTCTCCAAATCTATTTTATCTGATTCTTCTATTAAAGGTGCGATTACATATATTTGATGTTTTTTCTTTATTTCTTCATAAATAAGTTCTAATAAATCTTTTATTTCACTTGTCTTTTTTAACATAGTTATTATTTCTTTTCTACCACTTGGCATAGTCTTTATACTTGATATATCCATATCACCATAAATAGTAAGAGCATATGTTCTTGGTATCGGTGTAGCACTCAAATAAAGTATATCAGGTGTTATACCTTTATTTTTTAAATTACTTCTTTGGTTTACTCCAAATCTATGCTGCTCATCTGTCACTACTAATCCTAAATTATTATAAACAACATCTTCACTAAATAAAGCATGTGTTCCTATTATTATATCTATTTCTTTATTTTGTAATCTTTTATATATATCTTTTTTTTCTTTTTGTTTTAATGAACCTGTTAAAAGTTCTATTTTTATATCGTATTTAGAAAACATATTTTTTAGATTATTAAAATGCTGTTCTGCTAAAACCTCAGTTGGCACCATAAGCGCACCTTGATATCCTCCTAGATAATTTATGTAAAGAGAAATTACTGCAGTTACTGTTTTACCACTTCCTACATCACCTTGTACAAGTCTATTCATCCTATTTTTATGTGTTAAATCACGATATATATCTTCTACACATTTTACCTGATCACAAGTTAATTTAAATGGCAATTCATCTATAAATTTTAATACTTTTTCGTAATCTACATCTCTTTTTAACCCTATTTTGTTTTCTTTATTTAATTTTAGACTATTCATCTTCAACATAAATAAAAATAATTCTTCATATTTTAGGTATGCCAAACTTTGTTTTAATTTATATTCATTATAAGGATTATGTATATTTATAACTGCTTCTTTTTTAGAAATTAATTTATATTTTTCTTCTAAATATTCTGGTATATATTTAATTATATTGAATTCTTTTATTTCTTTTATATAATTACTTATTTCTCTACTAGTAATACTCCCTAATTGATGATAAACAGGTTCTATTAAAGGAATACTTGGGAGTGCTGATAATTTTATATCATTTGCTGTTATTGTATTATGCATCTTATCTATTTTACCTATTACTGTTATCTTCATTCCTACAACAATTCTACTTTTTAAAAATGCTCTATTAAATATTGTTATATTATATAAATTATTACCTGTATTTAATTTAAATGACATTTTATTCATTTTTTTATTGAAATAAAATATACTAGGTACACTTTCTACTACACCATCTATAATTACTTTATCAATATTTTGTAATTCATCTATATTACTTCTTTTTAAAATATTATATCTAAAAGGATAATAACTTATTAAATCATCTGTAGTTATTATCCCGTTATTTTCAAATACTTTTTTAGTTTTAGGGCCTACTCCCTTTAAAGATTCTATATTCATATTTAACCTATAAAACTAAATAGACCAAAAGATATAGCCATCATTATTAAACCAGCAAGTAATACGCCTCCCATAACAGCTATAACTGTTTTTTTAAAGTCTAAATCTAATATAGATGCCGCAAGAGTTCCAGTCCATGCTCCTGTGCCAGGTAATGGTACTCCTACGAATAAAAATAATGCCCAATATAGACCTCTACCAGCTTTTGATTCTAATTTTTTACCACCTTTTTCACCTTTTTGTAGACACCAAGTAAAAAATTTACCTATGTATTTTTTATCTTTACCCCATATTAATACTTTACGAGCAAACAAATATATTATTGGTACTGGTAACATATTTCCAACTATACTAATTATAAATGAAACTAACTTATCAAGATCCATTCCAACTGCAATTGGTATCGCACCTCTAAGTTCTATTAATGGTACCATCGAAACAAAAAACACGATTAAATATTTAGTAATCATATTTCACCTTCCTAAATTCATAACATATTAAGTATATCATATATTCGATAACTTTTTAATATTTTTAAAAATTTTTTATTTTTTTTTAAAAAATGCTTGACAAATTAATACTTTTAGATTAGTATATTAAGTACCAATTCAGAGAACTGGATTGGTGCTAGTATCACACTAGCCAACCCCTTTTTATTCTTTTATAGAAACTGCTCAGGGGGCAGTTTCTTTTTGTTATATATTAAAAAAATTATTGATTATTTTCAATAACTTTTAATTTAAAAATTCTATTAATATATCATTAGAAGTATATAAGTATTTAGGATTAATATAAATATTATCTTCATCTTCTAAAAGTTTACCATCAGTTATTAATTTCTTCACATGATTTATATCTTTTATATTTATATTATATTTATCTTGAAAAATTTTTTTATTTATCCCTTTAACTTTTCTAAATCCTAATATAAATTCATTTTCTATAGTTTCTTTTAATTCTAACTCATGTGATTCATATATATAATTTTTATTTAAATATTTATTTAAATTCTTTGTATTATCATAACGGATGCCATTAACATATCCTGAAGCTCCTAACCCAAATCCATAATATTCTTCATTATTCCAATAAGTTAAATTATGAGAGGATTCATAACCATCTTTGGCAAAATTACTAATTTCATAATGATTATAACCATTTTCCTTTAATTTAGTACAAATATATTTATACATTTCATAATCTAAATCCTCATCTATATTTTTAAATTTATCAATGTATAACTTAGTATTAGGTTCTATTATAAGAGAATATGTAGAAATATGATTAATATTAAGTGACAAGAATAAATCTAAATCATTTTTTAATATATTCATATCCTCTTTTGGTATAGCATATATTAAATCTACATTAATGTTGTTAAATCCAATACTTTTAGCAAGATTTATTTTTTCTATAACTTCTTCTTTTGTATGATGCCTATTTAAAATTTTAAGTAAATCATTATTGAATGTTTGAACACCTATACTTAAACGATTAACTCCTTTTTTATATAAAAATTCAAGTTTTTCTTTGTTTATATTTTCAACATTACATTCAAAAGTAAATTCTACTTTAGTAGATAAATTAAATTTTTTTATTATATTAAATAGTTTGGTTAATTGTTCTATATTTAAACAACTTGGCGTTCCTCCACCTATATATAATGTTTTTAAAACCTCACCTTTATAATTTAAATCTATCTCATTATTTAAAGCTTCTAAGTATTGATTAACCCAATCTTCATTATAATAAAACTTACTAAAATCACAATAAGAACATATAGAACTACAAAAAGGAATATGTATATAAACACTTTTCATATTATTTTGTCTTATTATTACCCATTACTATATCTAACATATTCTGTTTAGTATAATTTTGCTTATATAATTCTTGCATTATTTCCCTAACCATAATTCTACAAGTTAATTCTTCATCTGAAAGTGAAAAATTAAAGTTTCTATTTTTTATCTCTCCTACTAATACATTTATTACTCTAGAATAACATAGTTTTATTTTTTTTATATATTCTTTTCTTTTTTCTTTATCACTTATTAAAGTTACACTTCTAATTGGTACATCTGGCCAAGCTAATGCATCTAAATTGTTATCTTTCATACTACCACCTATTATAATTGTAACATATTTTACGGCAAAAAAAAAGGAATTTTAATTATTTAGTTCTTCCCTTTTCTAATTCCTTATTAGGATTAAATGCATTATCTATTTTTTGAATAATTTCTTTATCATAAAGCATACTTATAAAATCTTGTTCTATTATTCTTTTTAATAAATAATAAGGTATTTTTGTTTGATTTGCTGTATGTCTTGCATTATAGTTATTATTTATTAAAGCTTCTACACAACTAACAAGCAAATCTCTTTTGTTTTGTATACCAATTTGATTAAAGTTTTTCTCTAGTTCTCTTAAATATACTACTCTTTTATAATAATCTTCTTTAAGAAGACGTTTTAAATTTTCATCGTTTAAAGCAATTAGAACATTTTGATATGATATTCCTCCGTTTTTAGCCATTTCATCAACATTACACTCACTAAATAAATATGTAGAAACTATATCAACTGTTCTATATTCATACTCAGTTAAATAATGTATATCTTCTTTTAAAATTGCTAAATTATTTTTATCTTGTACTAAAATCTTATCTGCAGAACCCTTTACAGAATCTCTAAGTTTAGATGTTTCTTCTATTCTTTTTTCTATTAATTCATAAGTGTTTTCACCAAAGTTTTTAGATAAAAACTCTTTATCGTCTAAATATTTTCTTAATGTATATGGTGATAAAAAATTTCTTCTTGCTATTTCATCGATTCTATATCTTGTAGTTAATATATCATCAATTATTTTAGATGTTATTTTAACTTTTTCTATATATTTTTCTTTTTCTGATACCAAATCTATATTCTTAATTATTTTAATTAATTCCTTATATTCTTCTTCATCTAATATAGTCATAATTAAATCTTTATCACTTAAATATTTTTTTATGAGTGCTGGAGATAAATTTAAATATCCTGATATAGTTTCTATATTTGTTTCTTCATATACTGCAACAAACATAAGTATATTCAATAGTCTTTCCATTTTAGGAGTTTTAAAATATTTGTTTTCATTTAATTTTCTAATTTTTTGTTTTAAATTCATATTATTCCTCTTCCATTCTTAATACAGATAAAAATGCTTCTTGTGGTACTTCTACACTGCCAACCATTTTCATCCTTTTTTTACCTTCTTTTTGTTTTTCTAACAATTTTCTTTTTCTTGAAACGTCTCCACCATAACATTTAGCAAGTACATTTTTTCTAACTGCTTTAATATCACTTCTTGAAATTACCTTAGTCCCTATTACAGCCTGTATAGGTATTTCAAACTGTTGTCTAGGTATTAGCTTTCTTAAATTCTCTACAATTGATTTACCTCTATTATAAGCAAAATCTCTATGTACTATTAGGCTTAATGCATCAACTATATCACCATTAAGTAGTATATCCATTTTTACTAAATCACTTGGCTTATATCCAATAAGTTCATAATCAAATGAAGCATATCCTTTAGTATAACTTTTAAGTTTATCAAAAAAATCATAAACTATTTCAGATAAAGGAATTTCATAATGTATATTTACTCTTGTAGTATCTATATATTCCATCGACACATAATTGCCACGTTTATTTTGACATAATTCCATAATAGGTCCTATATATTCACTAGGTACAAATATATTAGTTTTTATATAAGGTTCTCTTATCTCTTTTATTTTTTGTCTATCTGGCATTTTAGCAGGACTATCTATATAAACTGTAGTTTTATCTGTAAGATCTATTTCATATATTACAGATGGACTTGTAGCAATCAAATCTATACCAAATTCACGTTCTATTCTTTCTTCTATTATTTCCATGTGAAGAAGTCCTAAAAATCCACATCTAAATCCAAAACCTAAAGCCTGTGATGTCTCTGGCTCAAATTCAAGTGAAGCATCGTTTAACTTTAATTTTTCTAAAGCTTCTCTTAAATCTGGAAATTTACTTGATTCAATCGGATATATACCACAAAATACCATAGGTTTCATAGGTTTATAACCTGGAAGTGGTAAAGTACTTGGACTATCTTCTTTTGTTATTGTATCTCCTACTTTTACATCTTCTATCTTCTTTATACTAGCACATAAATATCCAACTTCTCCAGTTGTAAGTTCTTGTTTTTTTTGAACATGTGGTGTATGTACTCCAAGTTCTACTACATCATAGGTATTATTAGTTGCAAACATCTTTATTTTATCTCCAACTCTTACTTTACCATTAACTACTCTTATAAGAGTTACTATACCTCTATATGAATCAAAATAACTATCAAAAATAAGAGCTTGCAATTTATCATTTTTATTGCCTTTTGGTGCGGGAACTCTTTCTATAACAGCTTCTACTAATTCTTTTATACCAATACCATTTTTAGCACTACAAAGAATTATTTCATCTTCACTAAAGCCTAAATTATCAATAAGTTCACTTTTAACTTTATCAATATTAGCATTAGGTAAATCTATTTTATTTATAACAGGTATAATAGTTAGATCATTTTCCATAGCTAAATATAAATTAGCAAGTGTTTGAGCTTCTATTCCTTGTGCAGCATCTACTACAAGAATCGCACCTTCACATGCTGCAAGACTCCTTGATACTTCATATGTAAAATCCACATGCCCTGGTGTATCTATCAAATGTAGAATATAGTCTTCATTTTTATAATTATATTTAAGTTGAACAGTATTTAATTTTATAGTAATACCACGTTCACGTTCTATATCCATACTATCTAAAAGTTGTGCTTGACGTTCTCTTTCTGTAATAGCTCCTGTTATATCTAATATACGATCTGCTAAAGTACTCTTACCATGATCTATATGAGCAATTATAGAAAAATTTCTAATATTTTCCTGTTTCATTTATTTCACCTATTTAATTATACCAAAAAAACACATTAAATTAAATATGTTTTTACTTATAGTTATCTAAAACATATTGTTTTAGTGCATTTTTGTCATTTATCAATAACTTATTTATTAATTTATACTCTATATCATTCATAATATCTTTTAAAAATTTACCTGGTTTTTTACCTAATAATTCGCAAACTTCCATAGGTTCAATTTTTATATCTGTTTTATTATGAATATATAAACTATTATATCTTTCATTAACTATTTTTTTATCAATACCCTTTATCTCACTTACAATAGTAGATAAATAAAGACCATATTTATATAAATTATTATAATTTAATAAATCTTTATTTAACAACTCTCTAATTTTTATTATAGAATCTTTTTCTGTATTATTAAATGAATATTTATCTATGTCACCTACTTGTGCCCAAACTCCAATTAAATACGTAGTAGGTACAAGTGTATCCAAATTACTTAGATCAAGTACTTCATCTAATCCTAATTCTCTTATTAAAGATATACCTGACATCGCATTTGGACTAGAAAAAACCTTATCTAATTCCTCTTTTTTTCTATAATATGATAAATTTTTTAATAAATCTTTATGATTAATTATTGCGGTTTTTAATTCATCATCTAATTTAAACCCAAGAGTAGTAGCAAATCTAATAGCTCTAAGTATTCTAAGTGAATCTTCAAATATTTTGATATCTGCATCCCCAACAGTTCTTATTATTTTATTATTAATATCCTCTTTACCATTCAATAAATCTATCAAGGTACCATTTGAATCTATACACATAGTATTCATAGTAAAATCTCGTCTTTTTAAATCTTCTACTAAACTAGATATATATTCTATTTCTATAGGTTTTCTATTATTTAAATATTTAATATCTTTTCTAAAAGTAGTTATTTCAAACCTCTTATTATGAATCAAAAGAGTTACTGATCCATATGATGTAGTTGGTAAAATAGAATCACCAAAAATATCCTTCAATTGTTTAGGTGTTGCACTTGTACAAATATCATAATCAACACTATCATACCCCATATATAAGTCTCTTGGGTATCCACCAACTAAATATGCTTTGTATCCATTACTATTTAATTTTTTTAAAACTTTAAGAGCACTCTCATTCATCATATCACCTAATATTATTATATCATCTTTATCATATTAAATTATATAAAACTATTTTTATTTTTATAGAAGTGTAAAGAAAAACTCATAAATGAGTCTATCTATTTTCTCTATCTATAAACCATGCATTACTAATATCACAGCTACTACTAGAAGGTGCTGGATTTGGCATATCTAATTTTATTAAAGAAGGTATTTTAAATCCGGAACCAAAAGCTATACAAGTACCCGGTTGTAACAATTTTAATTTTTTTATTACTTCTACTGTTATATTAGGTATCATTTGCTTTATATACTCTACATCTGTTGGATGTAACATCTTAAATATTAAGAAATTGCTACATTGAGAAAGAGCGGTTGTTGATAACTCTGAAGGTCTTTGAGATATTAAACCTAACATAACAGCATACTTTCTACCTTCTTTTGTAATTCTATCAAAAATATTATATCCTATTACATCTATATCTGAATCATTTTGTACATATCTATGGGCTTCTTCTAGAATTATATGTATAGGTAAACTTGCCCTTCTTTTTAAATTTTTAGAATACTCAAAGAATAATTTAGAATATATTTTTGTAAGGGTTTTAGCAAACCTATCATCTACATAATTTATATTAAAATTAATTATTTGAGCTTTTCTACCATTAAGAGTTAATATTTCTTTTATAAATCTATCTCTTGTCAAGTATTCATCCATTTCAAAGTATTTAGCATACTCTCCATTTACTAAACTTCTAAGTCTTACTTTTAATACATTATAATCATCAAATACCTTATCACTACTTAGTATTCCCTCTGATATTAATGCAAACTCAAAAGCTGAATATAAGTCCTTTAAAGTATATTTAAAACTTCCATCAGGTAAACTTAAATCTATATCATCAACTAAAAACTGATTAATAAAAGTAGTTAGTAGTTCCATTTCTCTTATTTTACCTGTAGCATCTATAAGTAGGCATTGTTTTAATGGTCTTGTATATCCTGGTTGATATATTGGAGTTTCTAAATTTAAATCTTTTGTATTATAATGACTTAAAACAGAAAATATTTGATCTCTAATTTGTGCTGGAGCTTTTCCACTTGCTAAAATATCTAATATTGCTCTAGCTATAATATCATTTTTACTTTTTATTACTTCACTTTCTTCTCTGGCAAATATGTTAACAAGTTTTAAAGCTTTCTCTATTATAGGTAATTGGCTTCTTGAGCTTACTTCTAAAAGAAGCGCTATATCATCAACTGTAAGTAACCACAAAGGTATTTTTAA
Source organism: uncultured Bacilli bacterium (assembly GCA_934167485.1). Classification (GTDB taxonomy): domain Bacteria; phylum Bacillota_I; class Bacilli_A; order RF39; family UBA660; genus UMGS1613. The sequence continues at coordinate 6,178 of CAKPKL010000007.1, read as the reverse complement.
AAGTGGAACATCTTCTTCTTCAACGTTTGTAGTATAGGCTTTAAAATTTAATTCAGGTACTTTTTTATTTATTTCCTTGAAAGCACTATGATACTCACCATAAGCATCAAAAAGTAAAATACTTGCTTTATATGCTATAGAATTTTGTTTTTCAAATAAGTTTTGAAAAAGACGAGCTACACTACAAGATTTACCACTACCTGTTGATCCAAATATAGCAAAATGGTTACTAAAAAAATCATTAATATTTACACCTATTTTAACTCCATCATATATAGGACTTGTTCCTATATATAAATCTCTTCTTTCATTATATGTAGGCATTCCTATTATATAATTAATCTTTTCTTTTGATACTAATTTTACTACAGCTCTAAAAGATGGTTTTTTTGATATACCAAATCTAAAATCATTATCAATAAATTCACCCATTAAATTAATATAGGCTAAATTATCTTTAACTTCTTCTATTTCACCTATTATTTTCTTTTCTCCATCATCAATCATTACATATAAATTTATTATATTTTGCATTTCTTCTACTTTAACATTTAATTTAAGTATTATTCTATTCTCTTCTATACCTATAATATTACCTAACATATCGCACCTACCTTATATTAATATTATACATTAAAAACAAATAAAAAAAAAGATTAAATTAAAAAATGGTAGCCTATTAAAACTGCCATTTTTTATATATCTAAACTATAAGGATTATTTGCTGTACCATTACCACTTGTTACATATACATTTTTTGATAACGTAATAACTGGGCGAACCGTAATCCACGTGCGAGCAGCGTAGGTGCCGTCAGCAAGCCCGTAGTGGGCCACATACGACACACTGACAGACGAAGAAATCCATCTGTTTGTATACCAGTAATTAATATTTAAATCATTTCCTGTATACATTTCTCCCCAACTTGGTAAAACTACATTAAGTGTTACCTCTCCATCTTCATCTAACGCACTATAGTCTCTTGCGTATCCACTCTGTTTTAACTTAACTGTTGTTGGTATTATCATATTCTTTGTTTTATTACTATACCAATTATAAAAACTATTTGTCGCATTATTTAAATAATATGGGATGTTTTCTCCTGTGTTAACGGTGAATTCTCCTTCGCCTTCCATTAAGTCAAATCTATTATGATTTGTACATCCTCCCAAATAAGAATCTCCTGACATATTTTCTTCTCCATATTTCTTTTCTGGTGAATACAAGCAACTAGTTGATTCTGCTCCAGAGTCTATACTATAAAATGGTATATAAATATCACTTGATACAGATATTGTATTTGGTAATTTTTTTAGTACATCTACTCTTTCTACTTTTATGTTTCCATCACTATTTATTTCTACTATTCTATATCTTACTTTTGATGTATTTGTTTTGTTGCTTACTTTATTTACATATGACTCTGTAAACTCTGTCACATATGGATTATTTGATTCATCTATGTATACATAATCTCCTACTTTGCCTAAATTAAGTTTGGTATTTTCTTTCAAACTTCTCTCACTACTTAATATATATGGATTAGATCTTGTTCCTTTTCCTTCTTTTACTAAAACATTATCTTTTATGCTTATTACTGGTCTTACTCCTAAACCATATGTATTTGTACTATACTCTATTGATAATTTACTTGGATTCTCATAATAAGTATGCCAGTTTTTATTTGATGATGTACTGTTTGGTGTTATAAGCCAAGATACTTCATCTTCATCTAAGTATGAACCTCCATCTTGAATTGTACTAGCGTCTTTTGCATATATATAATCTTCATATGTTAATAATCCTACTTTTTCTGTTACTTTATTTGTACATGTCGTCATTTTTGTATATGAGTCTGGTGTTACATCTACTGGATCTATACAAAATTCTGTTTCTTTAATTAAATCTGTTCTTTCTAATTTACTATAGAAATATTCATTTAACCATTTCTTTACCCAAGATGTATTCCATTCATTTTTTGTTCCATAAGCAATAGAAGTTAATGATACAGGTGATATTAATTTAATTGTATTATTTGTTTCATTTGTCTCCATTACTTCCCATAGTTGTCCTGAATATAATACATAGTTATTCATAGTAAGTTGTTCATCTTTTGTTCCATATATTTTATTTACTGTATTTCCATTTACTACTACATTTTTCTTTATATGTTTTATATCACTTTCTATTAATGATTTTAATGTTTTATAATCTTTTAAATTGTCTCTTCCTTCATAATAGAATATATAGTCTGTATCATTCATATATACAAATACTTTTTTGTTTTCATCTTCATCTGTATTTTGTATATATCCTTTACTTTTTAATTCTCCTATTGTTATTTCACTTGGAGCTGATTCATTTTTTGTTTCATATTCTGATACTACATAAAGTTTAGCTGCTCTTTCTATATTCTCTATACTTCTTTCCTTTGCTGAAGCTTTACTATATGTTATTATATCTAATACTATTGGGGTTGCAATTAAAGCAATAATAGCTAGTATTACTATAACTGCTAAAAGTTCTATTAAGGTAAATCCTTTACTATAGGTTACCCCCCCCCCCAGGCGTTATTTTTTCTCATTTTTATCCCTACTTTCTTATTTTCAACTATACTCATTATACTAAAAAAGATTGAATTAATCAATCCTATATTTTTTTGTTTTTCGTTCTTTTTTTTATATCTTTTACGAATTTTTTATTTAATTTTTTAATACTACGATTCTTATATTTTTCCATTTTTAAATTTAATACACAGATTGTTCTATTATAAAATGTTAAATCTTTAAAAAGAATAGGTTGTTCATATAAAAAGACATTCAATGTGTTATAGTACATAGGATCATCTACTAATTCTTGAAGCTCTTCTTCTATAAATTCCTTATCTGATGTATCTATATTATTTTGTGCAGAAAATACTAGAAAATCGTTACAAATAGATTTTTTAATATTATCTATTTCTGCTGCCACTTGTTCTCCACTATATGATAAGCATCTCTTATCATCTTGTCTTTTATATAATTCATATTTATAAAATCCCATAGAATTATCTACACTGCTTTGATTCATTATTTTTATTATTTCATTTATTAATTCTATTCTATTTTCTCTTTTTTCATCATAGATTTCTCTTGCTTGGTATAAATAATTGTATATATTATTTTGCATATCTAAAGAAAGTATATTTCTTTCTACAAATGCTTCTATCGCTTCCTTTAAACATTCTATAATAGTAATATCAAATATAAATGGTTCATCACTATAATCGTTATATATTTCATTAAAAATTATATATAAACCTAATTTTGTTGATCTATATCCTATAAATTTATCTTCCATTGTTTTCCCCCATTAAATACTTATATATTTCATCATAACGTTTTACTGGTATAAATTCTATTTTATTTTTTATATCATCATTTATATCCTCTAAATCACTCAAATTAGAAAATGGTATAAATATTGTTTTTATATTATTTATATAGGCACCTATAACTTTTTCTTTTAACGAACCTATTTTTATAACATTACCTCTTAGTGTTATCTCTCCAGTAAAAGCTATATTGTCTCTTATTTTTAAATTAGTTAAATCACTTATTATGGCAGTTACTAATGTTATTCCAGCACTAGGTCCTTCCTTTTTTATAGCAATATTAGGTACATTTATATGTATATCATTATCAAATAATTTATAATCTATGCCAAATTCTTTATAATTTGATTTAACATAACTAAGTGCGACTTTAGCACTCTCTACCATTACATCTCCAAGAGATCCTGTAATTATCAAGTTCCCATTACCCTTGAAATGATTTACTTCAATAGGTAGTATATCTCCACCTGTATTTGTATAAGCAAGACCATTTACAATGCCTATATCACTATTTGGTTTATCTATATCATATATTCTTTTACCTAGATATTCCTCTATATTATTAATGGTTAAATTTAATCTTTTATTATTTTTTATTTTGTTAGTAACTACTTTTCTAACTATTTTAGATATCATTCTTTCTAATTCTCTTAAACCAGATTCTTTTGTATAATATCTAATTATATTTAATATATCTTCATCTTTTATTTTAATGTTTTTAGTTCCATGACTTTTACATATTACTGGTATTAAATAATTTTTTGCTATTTCTAGTTTTTCTAATTCCGTATATCCACTTATATTAATTATCTCTAATCTATCTCTTAGTGCTTCTGGTATTGTTGTAATACTGTTTGCTGTTGTTATAAATAACACTTTAGATAAATCATATTCTTCATCTATATAGTTATCTTTAAAGTATTTATTTTGGTTTGTATCTAATACTTCTAATAGAGCACTCGCTGGATCTCCTTTATAATTACTACCCATTTTATCTATTTCATCTATTAAAAATACTGGATTAGAACTTTTAGATCTCTTTATTCCATCTATAATTTTTCCGTATGTAGCACCTATATATGTTCTTATGTGTCCTTTTATAACACCTTCATCATCAAGACCGCCTACTGATATTTTTACAAACTTCCTGCCTAAGCTTTTTGCAACTGAATAAGCAAACGTAGTTTTTCCTACACCTGGAGGGCCTACTAAGCATATTATTGGTGTATTGATATTATTAGATTGTTTTTTTATAGCTAAATATTCTATAATTCTTTCTTTTGCTTCTTTAAGTCCAAAATGACTCTCATCTAAACTATTTAATACTTGATTTAAATCTTCTATATCACTTGTGTATGTATTCCAAGGAAGATTAAGCATAATATCAATATAATTTCTTACTATACTAACTTCAGGAGACATTACAGACATATTTTCATATCTAACTATTTCATATCTTATTTTGTTTTTTATTGTATCATTTATATTTAATTCTTCTAATTTTTCTTTTAATTTAGATACTTCAACTTCTTTTGGTGAAATTTCTCCTAATTCGCTTTTAAGTACTTTTATTTTTTCCTTTAAGTAAAAATCTTTTTGATCTTTATCTAATTCCCTTTTAACTTTGGAATCTATATGTTTTTCTATATTAAATAATTGTTCTTCTTTATATATATCTTCAAGTAACATTTTTGTTCTTTTAATTGAACTAGTTTCTTTTAAATATTTTAATTTAGATGAATTATCTATAGGCATATGATTTACTATTATATCCGTTATTTCGCTTAAATTTTCTTTATCTTGTATTAAAACTTCTAAGCTATTACTCATATTAGGAACATTATCTATATATTCTTCTAATTCTTTACGTAATTTTTTTATATTACCTACTTCTTCATCTTCATCTAATTTTTCATCTATTACTTCTTCTATTATCGATTCTATTGAATCTCTATTAGGATTTAAATACTCTATTACTAATCCTCTTTTTAATCCTTTAAGTGATATTCTAACTTTACCATTCGGTAACAATAATTTACGTGTTATGTGTGCGATTATCCCAATTTTCGGTAATGATTTTATTGAAATTTCCTCTTCTAAACTAGGAACTGTTACTACAAATAATTTATTATTATGAAATAGTTCTGATTCATCTATTATACTTTTACTTGGTTCATCTTCAAATTCTAATTTTATTTCATTATAAGGCATAAGGACTGTGCCCTTTAATAATATAACTGGTAAATTTAATTTCACAAAGGCACCTCCTAAATTGATTTTTATTATATACATCCAAATCATAAAAGTCAATGAATTTCTTATTTTTTTGAATAACTTTTTTTTGTGTTCATATATTTAATTAGAAAGTAGGTAAATTATGGAAAAGTTAGAAATTATTAAAAGCATTTCAGATAGAACTGGTGGAGATTTATATTTGGGTGTTGTTGGTGCGGTTAGAACTGGTAAATCAACATTTATTAAAAAATTTATTGAAAATCTAGTCGTACCTAATATTGAAGATGAATATGAAAGAAAAAGATGTTTGGATGAAATACCTCAATCTGCTCAAGGTAAGATGATTATGACAACAGAGCCTAAATTTGTTCCAAGTAATGCAGCTAATATTAGTATAGATAATTTTAGCTGTAATGTTAGATTAGTAGATTGTGTTGGGTATGTAATTGATGGTGCGAAAGGATATGAAGATGAAAATGGTCCAAGAATGGTAAAAACACCTTGGGTGAGGTTGAATAAGTGATACCCAAATATAAAAATAAATAAATGCCGATAAAATAAGGGCTAAAG
>CAKPKL010000006.1 GCA_934167485.1 uncultured Bacilli bacterium | reverse complement strand
TTTGACTTTAAATGTGCTTATGATGTAGAATTAGATTATGATTAAAAGTGGTGCGGTTGAAATTACAAAAAAGAAAAGTAAGTTTATCTTACTTTTTTTTGATTTGACAAATAAAATAAATAATATATAATAGTTGCCATAGGAGGCTATATGAGTAATTTTAAAATATCTAGTTATATTTATAAAATGTTAGGATTTACAGAGCAAGAATCTAAATTAATTTTACAAAGAAATAGAGAATATGATAATAAAAGAATTATGACTTCAGATTCATTATTATTAAAAAGTAAAAGATATGAAGGTTTAACTTCAATGGATGCTATGCTAGCAGAACATTTTAATAACGAATTTGGACATTTAACTGATCCTATTTTAGCAATGCAAAGAAAACGCAAAAAATAAAAAGACTTATTTGTCTTTTTTTAGTATATATCTAATTGGTTTTGAATTCCTATAAAGAGCATATAATGCAGGACTAGTAATTAATTCTAAATCACCAATATATTCTATACATCTAGCATTAAAGCTTAGTTTAAATTCATTTAAACCTTTATATTTATCATTTTTAATATTAGGATTAGTCATACCACCTAAATTAAATCTTTTATATTTTTCCTTTGAATATCTTTCAATAAGTTTCCAAGTCATAAGATGTTTAGCATTTATCTTTTTAAAATCTTTATTATAACCATCCATAAATATATATACTTCATCTTTATATTTAGTAATTAACATAGTAGCAATTACCACACCACTAGGTTCTTCTTTTAATAGTTTAGTAGCATATATTAATTCATTTTTTATTTCATTAAGTTTATTTTCTTCATATATTTTATTATTAATTAATTTATTATTACTTTTTCCAACATTTTTAAATAATTTATTATTTATTTTATTGCATATATCCATTTGTTTTTGATATCTTTTTTGAACGTTAATTAAGTATGCATTAGTATCTAGTTTAGCATAATAGTAATCTATCATATTTCTTTTTTTAAAAAAGTATAATACATCTTCAAAATATTTTTTATCTCTTGGATATTTATTTTTAACCTCATTATATAAATAATCTATTTCACTATCATTTGCTTTTACAATAATAACACCATTTTTATCTGCACTTTTAATTTTGTTTTTAAAATTCTTATTCATATTTCCAAAAAGAGTAGTAATTGGCTTATTTAAATCAATAATAGCATCAAACCTAGGTTTAAAAGATTCAAATAAATTATTAAAACCTAAGTGATAGAACCCTAATGATTTTAAAAATTCTATTTGTTCTTCAAAATTAGGATTTATGTGAGTAATACCTGTTACATAATCATATGAACTTTTTACAATCATTGGATTTATCTTAATAGCAATCACTTTTTTCTTATTTAAATACTCTTTTATTTGTTTAGTAAATTCTTCTACTAAAAATTTATCATTATAATCAATTAAAAATCCTTTAGGCGCATATGCATATTTAAACATTTGATTTTTTTCAATCAAAATTAATGTGGCTGCTAAAATTTTATTACCATCAATAAGACCTAAGAATATAGTATTATAATTTTGTGTATTCATAATAAATCCATATTCACTTGTTTGGTATATAGATGACATAAAAAAATTATCAGTAAACATATTAAATTCTTGATTTGTTAATTCTTTAACATACATAACATCACCTTTTATATAAGATATTATATCACGTATGTAAAAAAAAAGATATACTTAATATCTTTATTATTTTTTACTTTTGTAACTGTCACACATTGTAGATTCTTTATCTCTATCATTGTTGCAATTACATACTTTTATTTCGTTTAATGAACAACAAGAAGACTCACAATCACAATGTTTACAATCAAATACATCACATTTTATTTTTTGCTCTTTTTTCATAAATAACCTCCATATTTAGTATTAACTAGATTTTAATTTTCATACAATTAATAGGTGATAATATGAAAATAGGAATTCCAAGAAGTTTATTTTATTATTATTTTAATGATTTATGGATTAATTTTTTTGAGTATTTAAATATAGATGTTGTAGTAAGTCCAAAGACAAATAAACAAATTATGGATCTAGGTATTAAATATTCTACAGATGAAATGTGTTTATCTATTAAAAATTATATAGGGCATGTTGCATATTTAAAAGATAAAAGTGACTATATTTTAATACCTAGAATAGATAATTATGGATTAGATAATCAAACATGTACTAACTTTTTAGCGCTCTTTGATATAGTAAATAATCTTTTTGATATAAAAATTTTAAATTATAATATTAATTTAAGAAATAAAGAAACTGAATTAAAAGGCTTTTTAGAATTAGGTAAGACATTAAATATAGATTCTAAAAAGATAAAAGATGCATATATGTATGCACGTGTTAAAAGTTCAAAAATAAAAAAGAATAAAATATTAAATAATTTAAAAAAATTAAAGAGTTCTAAAAAGAAAGTTTTATTATTGGGTCATCCTTATAATATGTATGATGAATTAATTGGAATGCCAATTATAAATATGTTAAAGGACTTAAATGTGGAGATAATTTATAGTGATTTATTTTATTCAAATAATGAAGATAAAACTTATACTAAAGGTTTATATTGGAAATATTCAAAGGATAATATTAGTAGTATAAATAAATGTATAGATAGAGTAGATGGAATTATATTTTTATCTAGTTTTCCTTGTGGGTTAGATAGTTTAGTTAATGAACTTGTAATGAGAAAATTAAATAAAAAATATTTAAATTTAATAATAGATGATAATAGTATAAGTGGTGGGATAGAAACTAGGATAGAAAGTTTTATAGATATAATAAGTATTCATAACATTTAAAATGCATCATATATTTAATTGGTGATAATTATGAATAGAGTAATAGCTTTTCCAATTATGGGCAATTATTATGTACCAGTAAATTATTTATTTAATAAAATAACAAATTCAAAAATATTAAAACCTCCTTTAATTACTAATAAAACAATAGAACTAGGAAGTAAATATAGTCCAGATACATTATGTACTCCTTTTAAATACACTTTAGGTACATATATAGAGTGTCTAGATATGGGGGCAGACACATTAATACAAATGGGTGGCGGTTGTAGGTATGGTTATTACTTCGAATTACAAGAAAAAATATTAAGTGATTTAGGTTATAATTTTGAATACTATAATTTAGTATCAAAAGGACATACAGATATTAAAAAAATATATAAAATTATGAGGCAAATTAACCCTAAATTCAAAATATTAAAAAGTTTATATTATTTATTTATAACTAAAAAAATGGTTTATTATATGGATTTTATAGATAATTATGTAAGAGAGAATAAAGCTTATGAAAAGAATAGTGGAACTTTTGATAAAATATATAAAAAAATGTTAGAAGATTTTTCTAGTGTAAAATCTTATATTGGATTAAAAAAAATTTACAAAAAATATAAAAATAAAATATATAATATAGAATTAAATAAACCTAATAATAATATTAGAATAGGTATAATAGGTGAATTATATACTTTGATGGAACCTTTTGCGAACAACTACATAGAAGATATGTTAATTAAAAATGGTGTAGAAGTAAAAAGATTTACTAATGTTACTTATTTATTATTTAAAAAAGGTAAGAAAACAAAAAAATATTTAAAAGAATTAAATAACGTAAAATATAAAATGGGTGCGGATGCGATGGATAATATTTATTATACAAAGTGGTTAATTGATAATAATTATGATGGTATAATACACATTAAATCTAGTTTTTGTACTCCTGAAATTGGAAGTATGAGTGTTATTAATAAACTGTGTGAAGAAAATAATATGCCTGTACTTTTTTTAAGTATGGATGCTAATACATCTAATGTTGGATTTGAAACTCGGGTAGAAGCTTTTATTGATATGATTGAAATGAGGAAAAATAATGAATAAATGTTATTTAGGTATAGATATAGGTTCTATTTCTACAAAAGGAGTTATTATTGATTCTAATAATAATATATTGTCTTCTAATTATATATGGACAGAAGGCAATCCTATAATTGCAGTAAAAAGATTATTAAATACTTTAAGTATTCCTGATAATTATAAATTATCTGGTATAGGTACTACTGGTAGTGCTAGAAAATTAATAGGTCTTATGGTAGGTGCTAATGTCGTTAAAAATGAAATAATTGCTCATGCATATGGAACACTTAATTATTATCCTGATTGTAAAACAATACTTGAAATAGGTGGACAGGATTCTAAAATAATTTTACTTAATAATGGCATTATTAATGATTATGCTATGAATACATTATGTGCTGCAGGAACTGGATCTTTTTTATCAAGTCAAGCTAAAAGAATTGGAGTCGATATAACTGATTTTGGAGATCTTGCTCTTAAAAGTAAAAATCCTGTTAAAATTGCAGCAAGATGCACTGTATTTGCAGAATCAGACTTAATACATAAGGCTCAATTAGGTTATTCTAAAGAAGATATAACAGCAGGGTTATGTAAAAGTATTGTACTTAATTATTTAAATAATGTAGGTAAAGGTAAAAAAATAAAAGAACCTATTGTATTTCAGGGAGGAGTAAGTAAAAATAAAGGTGTAGTTAAATATTTTAATGAGATTTTGAATACTAATGTTATAGTAGATCAAAACAGTCATTTAATGGGGGCTATAGGTATAGCAATACTATCTTCTAAAAACAAAAGTGATAAAGAGTTTGATTTAAATATAAATAATATTAAATTTGAAACTAAAGGTTTTGAATGTATGGGATGTACTAATAATTGTGAAATTGTAAAAATATATAAAAATGATAAATTGATAGACGCTTTTGGTAATAAGTGTAATAAAACAATAAAACTTTAAAAAAATATTGTTTAAACTTTAAATGCATGTTAAAATTAAACATGGAAGGAGTATGTAATATGGTTATAGTTTTTATAGTTTCAATAGTAATTATTATTTTACTTAGTTCAATTAAACAAATAAGCGAATATGAACGAGGAATTAAATTTACATGTGGTAAATTTGATAAAATTATGGAACCTGGTTGGAGATTAGTTTTACCAATATTTCAATTTTATAAAAAAATAGATATAAGAACTAAAGTTATAGATGTACCAGAACAAGAAGTTATAACTAAAGATAATGTATCTGTAAAAATAAATGCAGTTATATATTATAATATATTTGATGCTGCTAAAGCACTGCTTGCTGTAGAAAATTTTCATTATGCAGTTAGTCAATTAGCACAAACAACTATGAGAAATATTGCAGGTTCAGTAACACTTGATGAACTTTTAACTGATAGGGAACAAATATCTGTTAATATTTGTAAAATAGTAGATGAAGCAACTGATGGCTGGGGAATAAAGGTTCAAAATGTTGAACTTAAAGATGTTGCTCTACCAGGAGAAATGAAAAGAGTAATAGCTAGAGTAGCAGAAGCAGAAAGAGAAAAACAAGCTGTAATAACAAAAGCAGCAGGAGAACTTGAGGCTTCTAAAAATTTAGCAGAGGCTGCTTCTATGTTATCAAGCGCTCCAGGAGCACTTCATCTAAGAACATTATCAACAATAAATGATATATCTTCAGATCAATCTAATACAATTATATTTGCTTTACCAATAGAAGTTTTAAGAGCATTTGAAGGTAATAAAGTTTCTAAAGATATAATAAATAAGTTAACTAATAAGTAAATTTTATTAGTTTTTTAATTTAGTATAAAAAATAATCAAAATAATAATTACTGTTATTAATATTATTAAATTATAAAATAAATGATAGGTTTATTTTATTGATTTTATAAATTTATAATAAAAATATGTAGTTGACAAAAATAATTTTATAGTGTATAAATTATTAATAGACAAAGGAGATGGATTATGCCTAAGAATTTAGTTATTGTGGAATCCCCAAGTAAAACTAAACCAATAGAGAAATATTTAGGAAATGGATATAAAGTTATGTCTAGTAAAGGACATGTAAGAGATCTTTCTACACATGGAAAATATGGTCTTGGAGTAGACGTAGAAAATGATTTTAAACCTGACTATGTAACTATGAAAGGTAAAAAATCAGTTATAGATGAGTTAAAAAAAGAAACAAAAAAAGTAGATCATGTTTTTTTAGCAACCGACCCAGACCGTGAAGGAGAGGCTATAAGTTGGCATTTACAAAATGTTTTAGGATTAAAAGATGAAGATTATGATAGAGTAGTTTTTAATGAAATAACTAAAAATGCAGTACAAGATGCATTTAAATCCTCTAGAAAAATAGATAAGAATTTAGTTAATAGTCAAGAAACTAGAAGAATATTAGATAGAATAATAGGTTTTAGATTAAGTAGATTAATTCAATCTAAAACAGATGGTTCATCAGCAGGTAGAGTGCAAAGTGTAGCACTCAAATTAATTGTAGATAGAGAAAGAGAAATTGATGCTTTTACACCAGAAGAATATTGGACTATAGAAGCAGTATTTCCAGAATTTAGTGCTGAACTATTTCAATACAACCATAAAGCTTTTAAAATAAAAAATGAAATAGAAGCAAATGATGTAATAGATGCTTTAAGCAATACTTTTAAAATAGAGAGCGTAGATAAAAAAACTAAACAAAAACAATCAAAACCACCGTATACAACAAGTACTATGCAACAAGATGCATCAAATAAACTAGGATTTAATGCTAAAAAGACTATGCAAGTTGCTCAAAAACTTTATGAAGGTATAGAACTTGAAGATGATGTAGTGGGATTAATTACTTATATGCGTACAGATTCAATTCGTTTATCTAATGAATTTATCACATCTACATATAAATATATAGAAGCAAAATATGGTAAAGAATATATAGGTAATGTTAAAGTTTCTAAAAAAACAGAAAATGTTCAAGATGCTCATGAAGGTATAAGACCAACAAGTATTAATAGAACTCCAGAATCTGTAAAGAAGTATTTAACAAATGATGAGTTTAAATTATATAGAATTATATATTATAGAGCTCTTGCAAGTTTAATGAAGAATGCAACAACTATTAATACAACTATTATATTAGATAATAATAATTATCAATTTAAGGCTACTGGACAAGTAATAGACTTTGAAGGATATTTATTAGTTTATAAAGATTATGAAGATACTAAAGATACAGTTTTACCTCCATTAGAAAATTATAAATCAAATGTATTAGTATCAAAAGAAATTAATAAAGATCAACATTTTACAAGTCCACCATCAAGATATACGGAAGCTAAATTAATAAAAGAAATGGAAGAGCTTGGAATAGGTAGACCTAGTACATATGCTACTACAATGGACATTATAAAAAAGCGTGGTTATGCAAATATAGTTGAGAAAAAATTCGTTCCAACAGATATAGGTTTTGAAATAACAGATAAATTACAAGAATTCTTTAGTCATTTAATAAATGTAGAATATACGGCCAATATGGAAACAGATTTAGATAAAATAGCTGAAGGTGATATGGATTATATAAAAGTATTAAGAGACTTTTATAGTGAATTTGAACCCAGTGTAAAAAATGCATTTGAAGCAATGCCTAAAAAGGAAGCACTTAAAACGGGTGAAGATTGTCCAGAATGTGGAAGCCCACTTGTAATTAGAAAAGGAAAATATGGAGAATTTACAGCTTGTAGTAATTATCCTAAATGTAAATATATAAAACAAGAAGAAAGAAAAGTTACTGAAATTTGTGATTGCCCAAAATGTGATGGCAGGATAGTAGAGAAAAAAAGTAAAAGAGGTAAAGTCTTCTATGGTTGTAATAATTATCCTAAATGTAAAGAAGCTTATTGGGATAAACCTATAGGGGAGAAATGTCCAGAATGTGGAAGTATGTTAGTAGAAAAGAAAAAAGATATCAAATGTAGTAATTGTGACTATGTAAAAGGTATAAATTAATAATAAAGCACTATTAATTATGAAAAATTAGTTAATTTTACATTTTTTTAAATGTATGTTATAATACTACCTGTCTTTCCAAAAAAGGCATAAATATGAAAGGTGGGTAGTATCATAAACTTATTGTTTATGGTTAAACTTATGAAAAAGCTTAAAGGTAAGCAAAAAAAATATTTCTTAATTATGTTAGCGTTAATAGCTATATGTGAAATATTATTAAGAATAGATAATACGATTGTTCAATTCTTAGGTGTATGTATAGCGCCTATAATAGTTATATATGGAATACTATTATTAAAGAGTGATCAAAAGAGTATACAATAAAAAGAACTAATTTAGCTCTTTTTTTTCTAAATACTTGTAAATAAAATATAATTATAGTATAATTTATATGTTTTGAAAGGGTGTATACCATGATAGAAAGATTACAAAATATTGAGAAAAGATATAACGAGTTAGTAGAATTATTAAGTAATCCTGAAGTTTTAAGCGATATAAAAAAAACTACAGAGCTTAGTAAAGAACAAGCTTCACTTCGTGAAAATTATGAAGCTTATCAAGAATATAAAAAAGTAATTAGTAATATAGAAGCAGCAAAAGAAATGATGAAGGATTCAGAAATGGCTGAGTTTGCTCGTGATGAATATGCATCAAATGAAGAAAAAAGAAAACAAATGGAAGCAGATTTTGAGATAATGCTATTACCTAAAGATCCTAATGATGGTAAAGATGTTATTGTAGAGATAAGAGGTGCAGCAGGCGGAGATGAAGCAAATATTTTTGCTGGAGATCTTTATAGAATGTATACTTATTATGCTGCTAAAGAAGGTTGGAAAGTAGAAGAATTATCAGCTGAATTAGGGGAAGCTGGAGGATACTCTCAAGTTGAATTTAAAGTTAAAGGGGATAATGTATACTCTAAATTGAAGTATGAAAGTGGTTCACATAGGGTACAAAGAGTTCCTCAAACTGAATCTCAAGGAAGAATTCAAACATCAACTGCTACAGTACTTGTTATGCCTGAGGTGGATGATATAGATATTGAAATTAAAGATAGTGATCTTAGAATAGATACATATTGTGCATCAGGACATGGAGGACAGGGAGTAAATACAACACCAAGTGCAGTTAGAATTACACATCTTCCAACAAATACTGTTGTAACTTGTCAAAATCAAAGAAGTCAAATTCAAAATAAAGCAGAAGCTATGGAAGTATTAAAATCTAGATTATATCAAATGGAATTAGAGCGTCAAGAAAAAGAACTTGGAAGTGAGAGAAGAAATAAAATAGGTACTGGTGATAGATCAGAAAAAATCCGTACTTATAATTATCCACAAAATAGAGTTACTGATCATAGAATTGGATTTTCAACTATGCAATTAGAACGTGTTATGAATGGAGAACTTGATGATATAATTAATGCTTTAATAACTGAAGATCAAGCAAGAAAATTAAGAGGTGAATAATCTCTTTTTCTATAATAGTTAGGTGATGTTATGAGTGATATAGAATATTTAAAGAAATATTATGAAGGTAATATAGAGGATGCGATTAAAAGATTAGAAGATGGTGAACCAGTTCAATATATAGTAGGGAATGTAGATTTTTATGGTAACATATTTAAAGTAGATAAAAGAGCGCTTATACCTAGATTTGAAACAGAAGGATTATGTGAAATAGCACTTTCTCATTTAAAACAGGGAATGGATATTGTTGATCTTGGAACAGGTAGTGGTTGTATAGCTGTTACTTTAAAGAAAAAAATACCTAATTTAAATATAGATGCAGTTGATATATCATCAAAGGCACTTTCTTTAGCGCGTGAAAATGCTTTCTTAAATGATGTTGATATTAATTTTATTTTAGGTGATATGTTAGAACCTTTAAATAAAAAGTATGATTGTATAATAAGTAATCCACCATACATACCATATGATGAAGAGGTTATGGACATAGTTAAAAATAATGAACCAAATAATGCTTTATATGCTGATTTAGATGGTTTGTACTTTTATGATATAATACTTAAAAATTGTAAAAAGTATTTAAAGAAGAGCTTTTATATATTTTTTGAAATGGGTTATAATCAAGGCAAAAAAATAGAAGAACTTGCTCATAAATACTTAGATTGTAATACTACTATAAAAAAAGATTTACAAGGTTTTGATAGATATGTAATTATATCTAGTAAAATTTTAAATAATAATGTATAATTAATATGGTGATGTTATGAAGAATAAAGTTGTGATAGTTGGGTGTGGTAATGTAGGTATGAGTTATGCTTATGCATTACTTAATCAAAGAACTTATGTAAATGAAATAGTACTTATTGATATTAACACAAAAAAAGTAGAAGGCGAGGTTATGGATTTAAATCATTGTCTTGCCTATAGTCCTTCTAAGGTAGAAATAACATTTGGTACATATAAAGATTGTAAGGATGCTAAAATAGTTGTTATAGCTGCAGGTGCAAATCAAAATGTTGGTGAAACTAGAATGGATTTAATTCATAAAAATAGTACAATATTTAAAAGTATAGTAGAAAGTGTTATGAAAAGTGGTTTTGATGGTATTTTTTTGGTAGCAACCAATCCACTAGATGTTATGACATATTTAACTTATAAATATTCAGGATTACCACATAATAAAGTTCTTGGTACAGGTACTACATTAGATACTGCTAGGTTAAGATATATGATAAGTGATAAAGTAGGTATAAGTCCAAAAGATATAGAGGCTTACGTAATAGGTGAACATGGCGATTCAGAATTTGTTCCATGGAGTAATGCTAGTATAGCTCTTAAAGGAATAGATACTTATCTAGACGGGAAAATAAAATGTGAAATAGAAGAAAACGTTAGAACATCAGCATATGAGATAATAAATAGAAAAGGTGCTACATATTATGGAATTGGTATGTGTTTAGTTAGAATAACAAATGCTATACTAGGTGATGAAAATGTTATTTTATCTGTTTCAGCTTATGATGAAGAAAATAAAATATATATATCAACTCCAGCAATAGTAGGAATAAAAGGAGTAAAAGAAAAAATTTTTGTACCTCTTAATAAGAAGGAAACAAAAAAATTAAAAAATTCAATAAGAGTAATAAAAGAAGCTATAAGTGATGTGGCTTTAAATAAATAAATTGGAGATAAATATCTCTTTTTTACTATATAGTTTACACTTTTTTAATAAATATTTTATAAGTATTAGAAAAAATATATTAAAAATATTTAAATATGTTAAAATGTATTTGGAAGGAGTGTTATGTTATGAAAAAAATTAGTTTTTTAGTAATTGCTTTATTTGTAGTGTTTGTTGTTTCAGGATGTGGAAATAGTAATACTAAAGTATTAACTTGTTCTGGGGTAAATCCAGGAAATAATATGAATGCAGCTGGTAATGTTGAATACACTTTTAAGAATGATAAACTATCTAAAGCTAAAATAGAGGCTACATTCAAAGATATTACTATAGATAATTTATCTTCTGTTTGGGATTCTTTTAAAACTCAATTTACTGAACAAAACAAACCAGTAGAAGAAGTAGGATTTAAAAGAACAGTTAAATCAGATGATAAAAACTATACTTTTAGTGTAATTCTTGAAATTGATTATGAAAAAATTACAAAAGAAACCATGGAAAAATATGGTGTAGAAGATTATAGATCAAAAACATATGAAGAAATAAAAAAAGAAACAACAGCAGACGGAATTTTTTCATGTAAATAATTTTTTAAGAAATGTATAAATTGTAAAAATTTATACATTTTTATATATAAGTTATTTATTGTCCTATTTTTAAATATACAGAATAAAATTAATCGAGGGATATTATGATAATACTTACTAAAGCAGTACTTGTTATGATGATTAGTTTAATTTTATCTATAATGTTAGGTATAGTTTTAATACCAATATTAAAAAAATTAAAAGCAGGACAAAGATTAAGTGAGTATTTAGAAGAAAGACATAAAAGTAAAGTTGGAACACCTACTATGGGTGGTTTAATATTTATAATACCTACAGTAGTTGTTATTATAGTTATGATTATTTTTAATAAAATAAAAATTACCACATCACTTTTAATTGTACTTATAACGTTTTTATTTTATGCATTAATAGGTTTTATAGATGATTTTTTGATAATAAAGAGAAATAATAATGCAGGACTTAGTGAAAGTTTAAAATTTATATTACAGGTTATAGTAGCAATAATATTTTTCTATTTATTTATGGTAAGTGGTAATGAACCTCTTCTTTGGATACATACATTAGGAATTAAGCTTGATATAGGCTTTTTATATGGAATAGTAATACTTTTAGTACTTGTTTCAAGTAGTAATGCAGTTAATTTAACAGATGGTCTTGATGGACTTGCTGGTAGTTTATCATTAATAGTTTTTATAACTTTTGGTATAATAACATATAACACAGGATGGTTAGAAGGCTATGAAGAAGTAGCACTCTTTTGTTTTGCGCTCGCAGGCTCATTAATAGGATTTTTAATATTTAATTTAAATCCAGCAAAAGTATTTATGGGAGATACAGGAAGTCTTGCTCTTGGGGCTTCTATGGGTAGTATAGCAATTCTAACTCGTCATGAGATATTGCTTATACTAATAGGAATAGTATTTGTAATAGAAACTCTTACTTGTATAATACAAAGAGTATATTATAAATTTACTCACAAAAGATTATTTTTAATGACACCTATACATCACAGTTTTGAAAAAAAAGGATATAATGAAAGAGAAATAGTTAAAATATTTTGTTTAATAGGAATAATAGCCAGTATGTTGTCTATTATATTTGGGGTAATATTATAAAAATATGTAAAGTATAAAATTAATTATATTTTTATATTGTAAACAAAAGAATACTATGTTAGAATTAAGATGGAAGGTGATAATATGAATAAAGGTTTAAAGGTAGGTATTATAGTAGTAGCAATATTAGTTGTTATAGTAATGTTATTTGGTGGTACTTATAATAGTTTAGTTAATAAACAAGAAGAGGTTGATAATAAACTTGCAGATATTTCTGTACAATTAGAAAGAAGAGCTGATTTAATTCCTAATTTAGTTAATACAGTAAAAGGTTATGTAAGTCATGAGGATAAAGTAATAGATAAAGTTACAAAAGCAAGAGAAAATTTATTGAATGCTAAAAGTGTAGAAGATAAAGCAAATGCTAATGAAGAACTTACTAATGCCATAAATGCTTTAGCTGTAATTGTAGAAAATTATCCAGATTTAAAAGCTAATACTAATTTTATTAGTTTACAAGATGAGTTAGCTGGTACAGAAAATAGAATAGCAGTAGCTCGTAGAGATTATAATGATGCTGTTAAAGATTATAATAAAACTATTAAAAGTTTTCCAAAAAATATATTAGCAAGTATGTTTGGTTTTGATGAAAAAGAATACTTTGAAGCAAAGGAAAGTTCAAAAGATGTTCCAGAAGTTGATTTCGAATAGGATTAAGTTTTTAATCCTTATTCTTTTATTTTTAATTTTTACAACAAAAATAAAAGCTATAGTAAAACCAACAAGTGATTTTTATGTAAATGATTATGCTAATATATTAAGTGAAGAAACAAAAACATACATAATGGATAAAAGTGTAGCGCTTCATTCTATAGATGGAACACAAATAGTTGTTACGACAGTAAATAATCTAGAAGGCATGAGTATTGAAGATTATTCTCTAAGATATGCACGTGCTGCAGGTATTGGTGATAAAGAAAAAAATAATGGTATTCTTATTTTGATATCTTATGAAGATAGGGAACTTAGAATAGAGGTTGGATATGGCCTTGAAGGAATAATTAATGATGGTAAAGCGGGTAGAATAAGAGATACATATATGATTCCATATTTAAAAAATAATAATTGGAATGAAGGAATCAAAAATGGTTATGATGCTATATATGGAGAAATAGTTGAAGCAAATAATTTAAGTTTAGATTATGATAAACCTATTGGAAATGAAAATACAGTAGAAACAGATGCATTTTTTGCTATTTCATTCCTAGGAGTTATTATTGGAATTACATTAGGAATTACATGTAGAATAATTATAGGTAAGAAAAAAATATTAAAAGTATTAATATCAATTTTATATTTTATAATTTGTTTTACTTTGTTTGGTATACTTTTACAATACAATCTAGCAAATCTAGCTTGCTTATTTATGTTTAATCCTTTTGCGTTTATAGTAGTAATGGCAACAAATCTAGATGGTTCAGGTAGTGGATATAGTGGACGTTCACATGGTGGATATAGTGGTCACTCAAGTGGTGGAGGATTCTCTAGTGGAGGATTTTCTGGTGGTGGAGGTTCCTTTGGTGGAGGAGGAGCTTCAGGTAAATTTTAAAAGAGCACACAATAAGAGATTTGAAAAAGTCTACACAAAAAAAGTGTAGACTTTTTTATAGGTTAAAATTAATATATCGAGGATATTAGAACGTAACACCTGGATATAGATAAATAAAAACTACATCGATTAATTATCGATATAGTCATACTTGAAACTTTTTATTTATATAATTCTAATTTAAGATTTTCTAGATTTTGATTCATTAAAGTTAAATAATCATTTTTTTCTACATTTAAATTAGATAGATTAGTGAATGTATAAATATCTAATTTTTCTACACCAGTTTCATTTACAAAATTTTGAATTTCTTCAGTATTATTATTTCCATATTTAGTAAATATATAGTGACACATACCACTATTAACTAATTCTTTCGCACTTACTAAATCTTTATCAGTTGCTGATTTAGGATCAATAGATATAACTTTAATACCATATTTTTCTAAAAATCTTAATGAGTCATCACTAACTATAATACTTGTTACATTTGAAGATTTAAATGCTGAATAATATTTTCCATCTAGATTAGTTAATTCCATTTTTAAGTTGTCATAGTTTTCATTAATTTCATTAATTAAATAAGTACTTTTTATGTATTCCTCAAATCCCTTTTTAATGTTATTTGCTATTGTAAGTAAATTATTTGGATCTAACCATAATTCTTCACTTTCATAATCATACTGCATATTTGAAGTAACATCTATTATTTTTAAATTTTCATTATTTTTAAGCATAGTTTTAACGTAATTTTTTTCTTCGGATAAACCATTAAAAATAAACAAATCACTATCATTATATTGGTTCAACAAAACATTTGTAACTTTAAAGTTTTCAATATCTGAATCATTTGGATAAATACTGTTAATTTCACTATGTTCCCCATACAAAACATCAACTACATATTGTATAGGATATACAGAAGTTGCAATCTTTACATTCTCCATAGAATCATTTCTAAAACACCCAAAAGTACATAGTATCACAAAAGCACATATTAAAATTTTAATTTTTTTCATATTTTTCCTCCTTAATTACGGGATCATAACCACCTTTTGATAGAGGGTTACACCTTATTATTCTTTTTATTGTTAGCCAAGAGCCTTTTATACTACCATAAGTTTTAATTGCTTCAATACCATAATTAGAACAAGTAGGAATGAATTTACAATTATTATGACAACTAAATGGTAACATTTGATACACTCTTATACAGCCAATTAGTATGTATTTCATTTTAACACCATTATAATTATACTAAAAAAGAGATAAAAAGTAAAATAAGAATTTATATTTTTTAAAATTTTTGATATAATGTTATAGGTGATATACATGGAACTACTAGAAAAATTAAATATACCTTATAAAAATGTTAAATTATATGAAAGAGCTTTAACACATACAAGTTATGCGAATGAAAATAATTGTGTAAGTTATGAGAGATTAGAGTACTTGGGAGATGCAGTACTTGAACTTATAATAAGCGATTATTTATATAAAAATACTGAGTATGAAGAAGGTAAGATGACGAAATATAGAAGTCATTATGTATGTGAGAATGCCAATTTTGAATATTCAACTAGGTTAGGGTTAAATGATTATTTAAAATTAGGACATGGTGAAGAAGAACGAGGAGGAAAATATAGAAAGGCAATAGTTGCTGATATATTTGAATCTTTTATAGGCGCTATGTACTTAGATTTAGGTTTTGATGAAGTTAAAAAATTTATTTATAAAAATATTATTCCGTTAATAGAAGATAAGAGTATAGATTTCTTTGATGATTATAAATCAGTATTACAAGAATTAGTACAAACTGATAAAAAAAGTTTAGAATATGTTATAATAGATGAACAAGGACCAGCTCATGATAAAATTTTTACTGTAGAGGTAAAAATAGATGATGTTGTATATGGTAGAGGAAGTGCTCATAGTAAAAAAGAAGCAGAACAAATGGCTGCACATGATGCACTTACAAAAGCACAAAATATGGATTTTGATAAATTTTAATAAGAGAATGGAGTGATTTTATGGGAAGATTTCCTAATATAGCAGCTGCTAAAGCTAAAACCGGAGCAGCTAAAGGTAAATTATATGGAATGTATGCTAAAGAAATATATCAAGCAGCTAAAAATGGAGGGGCTACACCAGAAGGTAATCCAAGTTTAAAAAGATTAATAGAAAAAGCAAAAAAAGAACAAGTTCCTAGTGATGTTATAAAAAGAGCTATAGATAAAGTAAGTAGTGGTGCTGGAGAAAATTATGAAACATTAACATATGAAGTATTTGGTCCAAATGGTTCTACTCTTATGGTAGAATGTCTAACTGACAATACTAATAGAAGTGTAAGTGATGTAAGAGCTGTAGTAAATAAATGTCATGTTAAAATGGGTGGCATGGGTAGCGTTGCTTATATGTATGATAATCTTTGTACTGTAGGTTTTAGTGGATTATCTGAAGATGAAGTTATGGATGCCTTAATAGAAAATGAAATAGATTTTGTGGATATGGAAGAAAATGATGGTAATATATTAATTTTTGGTAATCCTAATGATTTATTTAAAATTAAGGCTTCTATATCAAATGTAAAACCTGATGTAGAATTTACAGTAGATGAAATAAGTATGTTACCAAAAGAAAGAATAACACTACAAGGTGAAGATTTAGAAATTTTTAATAAATTGTTAACAATGTTAGATGAAGTAGATGATGTACAAAATGTATATCATAACGTTGAATTATAGGATTGATTAATCAATTCTTTTTTAGTATAATAAATGTAGTTAAAAATAAGAAAGTAAAAACAGAAAGAGGAAAAACATGAAAAAAGGATTTACATTAATAGAACTTTTAGCAGTCATAGTAATACTAGCTATAATTGCGTTAATCGCAACCCCAATAGTACTAGATATAATAGAAGATAGCAAGAACTCTAGTATAAGAGAATCAGTAAATATGTATAAGAGTGCAGCAGAGAATGCAATAGCTGTAAGTGCCATGAATGACGGATTAGAAGATGGAACATATATAATAGATAATAAAGGAAATCTAAAATATAAAAATAAAGAAATAAAAGTAGATGTAAAAAATTATAATTTTGAATATGGAATATTAGTAATAGAACAAGGACAAATAAAAGATATAAAATTAATACAAAGTGAAAAAGTAACAACAGGAAAAGAATTAAATAAAATAGATAAATGGGATGGAAAGACGATAAAAGAGGTAACAGAAGATAGTAATGGTATTTATCATATAACAAAAGCAAGTGAACTCGCATGGGTTGCCCAGAAAGTAAATAGTGGTGAAAAATTTGCAGGAAAAACAATATCACTAGATTCATCACTAGACTTAGGTGGAAGATATGATAAAGATGGAAATAAACTAGGAACAGAATGGACACCAATAGGAAATAGCAATAACAAATTTTTAGGGACATTTGAAGGGAACAATAATATAATAAGTGGAATATACATAAATAAACCATTAGAGGAATCATTGGAAAATCAAAATTTAGGCTTGTTTGGGTATGTTGATACAGCAACAATAAATAATCTAACAATAAAAGATTCATATATTAAAGGATATGACAATATAGGAATTTTAGGTGGTTACATAGCAAACAATAGCAATGTTTCAAATATAGTAGTAGATAATATTGATATCGTTGTTTATCAAAAGTCAGGAGTTATTATTGGGACAGCTGATAATTATGTAAAAATGGTTAAATTAAATTCTTATAATAGTTCAATTACAGGTAGTTATTGGCGCATTGGTGGTGTAATTGGATCAATACTAAATAATAGTGAATTAATAAATTCCTATAGTGATTCAATAATAAAAAATGAAAACACAATTGATTATTTATCTTTGGGTGGTATAGTAGGACATATATCAGATAATTCAATAATTGATAATTCAGTATCAGAAGCCTTGATTACAAGTAATGGTTCTAGTATAGGCGGAATAGCGGGACATGTTCAAAGAATAGGAATAATTAAAAATAGTAAATCATATACAAAAATGTCAGGTAAAAGTTCTTTAGGTGGAATAGTTGGATCCTCCTCAGGATTTAAGAAAGGAAATACATTAGAAAATGTTGAATCATACTCTACAATAGAAGCAACAGGTGAATTTGTAGGAGGTATAGTTGGAAGTTATAACGGTGGTAATAATTATTTTACAAATGTATATTCTAAATCAATAATTACTGCATCTAGTAGTGTAGGAGGAATAATTGGTGGTGTAGGAAATTCTGGACTTAATGATGATACAATTATTAATTGTAGTAATGTATCATCAGAATCTACAATTAATGGTGTTATAGATATAAATAATTTATGGGGATCCATTGGTTCTAGAACTACTATTAATTAAAATAATAAAATTTAATTTATTAAAGCTAGAATTGGATTGATTAATCAATCTTTTTTTAGTATAATTTATATAGTGAAAATAAGAAAGAGGGAATCGTATGAAAAGAGGATTTACCTTAATAGAATTATTAGCAGTCATAGTAATACTAGCTATAATTGCATTAATCGCAACCCCAATAGTATTAGATATAATAGAAGATAGTAAAGAATCGGCAAACATCCAAAGTATAAATAGTCTAGTAGATATGGCAGAGATGTATGCAACAACAAATGAAACAACAGGTAATTTATATGATAAAGTAATAGATAAAATAGAAGGATCAAAACCAGATAATGGAGTAGTATATGTAAATAAAAAAGGAGAAGTAGCACTCGCATTAAAATATAATAATAAGTGTTATGTAAAGGCATATGATTCAAATAAAATAACACAAAGCAAAGATGAAAATTGTATAGTACCAGTAGATTATTTAATGGTAGTAGATACAACAAATGGGGAAACTCAAAAGGTATTTAATAGTGAAATAACAAAATCACAAGTAGAAAAAATAATAACAGTATCAACAAATGAAGTACCAGTAGATGTAATAGAAAGTTTTGATGTAACAGAGAATCAAAATGGAAGTATAATGGCATGGTATAAAGATGAAGATAATAATGGATTATATGAGTTATATATAGGACAAGATGGAGGAGTAAAGGCCAATCCAGATTCTACTAAATTATTTAATTTTTATATAAACGTAACAATTATGGATTTGAGTAACTTAGATACATCAAATGTAACAAATATGTTTGTCATGTTTCAAAGATGTGAGAAGTTACAAAATTTGGATTTAAGTAGTTTTGATACATCAAATGTAACAAATATGAATGCAATGTTTAATAACTGTTATGATTTACAAATTTTGAATTTAAAAGGTTTTGATACAAAAAATGTTATTGAAATGCAGAAAACTTTTCAAGGATTGAAAAGCTTAGAAAATTTGGATTTAAGTAGTTTTAATACATCAAATGTAACAAATATGAAGGGAATGTTTGCCAACTGTGAAAAATTATCAGATATAAAAATGAGCAATTTTGATGTAAGTAATGTAACTAATATGATGGCAATATTTCAAAATTGTAAAAGTTTACAAACATTAGATTTAAGTAATTTTAATATAGAAACTATAGAGGATGTAAGTTATATGTTTCAAAATACAATAAATTTAAAGACAATAAACATGAATAAAGCAGATTTTACTAAAGCAACTATCTATGATGGAATGTTTCAGGGAAGTGGAGTAACAAATATTACAGTAAAAGATGAAATAACAAAAACATTTATAGAAGCAAGACTTACTGATGAAAGTATTACAGGGGCAACAATAACAATAGGATAAATGGATTGATTAATCAATTCTTTTTTAGTATAGTTAAAATACTTAAAAATAATAAAAAAAACTAGATTTTATTTTAAATGAGTGATAAAATATAGTTGTATTTGTTTGAAGGAGTATATATGTAATACTTTTAAAGAGAGTTAGTGGCAGGTGTAAACTAATAAGTATATATATAGAAGACATCAAATGTATAATAATCGCATTACTGCGTTAAAGGTATAAAGATAGATAAATCTATGAAGCAAGGTGGCACCACGATCAATTCGTCCTTGTAATTCATGGATTTTTTATATTAGGAGGAATTATGAAAAAGGTATATGTTAATGAATTAGAAAAATATTTAGATAAAAATATTTCTTTTAGTGGATTTGTAGATACTATAAGAGATAAGAAATGGGTTATGTTTGTAATACTTAGAGATTCTACTGGTAAATTACAAATGACTATTGAAAAAAGTGAAGAGAAGAATAAAGAATTATTAGAGATTATGTCTAATGTAACTGTTGATAGTACTATTAAAGTAAATGGTATATTAAAAGCAAATGATGCAGTAAAATTAGGTGGTATGGAGTTAATTCCAGAGTCTATAGAGATTACAAGTTTAGCTTCACCATTACCATTTGATTATAATAATTTAGATGGTGTTAATATTGATACTAGATTAGATTATAGATGGTTAGATTTAAGAAATGAAAAAAATATGTTAGCTCGACAAGTAGAATCTTGTTTTGTAGAAGCTATGAGAGAATTTTTATATAAAGATAATTTTACAGAGATACATACTCCAAAATTAATAGGTGCAGCAAGTGAATCTGGAAGTGAAGTATTTGAAGTAAAGTATTTTGATAGAAGTGCTTATTTAGCTCAATCTCCACAATTCTATAAACAAATGGCAATGGCAGCAGGAATGTCTAAGGTATTTGAAGTAGCTCCATGTTTTAGAGCTGAAAATTCTAATACAAATAGACATGCTACAGAGTTTACTTCTTTTGATTTAGAATTTTCTTATATAGATAGTTATACTGATGTTATGGATTTTGAGGAAGATTTACTTATTGCAGGTCTTTCTAAAGTAAAAGAGGTTTATGGAGAGAGAATAAAGGAAGTATTTGGTAAGGAAGTAATAATTCCTACTAAACCATTCCCACGTTTAAAATTAAAAGATTTATATCAAGAATTAAATAAAAGGTATGGATTTGAAATACCAGAACATGATATTGGAGATATGAATGCAGAAGCAGAAAAATTAACTTATAAATTAGCTCTTGAAGCATATAATAGTGAATTTATGTTTATTACTGATTATGCAGCAACTAAAAGACCTTTTTATCATATGAGAGATGAAGAAGGTAAATTACAAGGTTATGATTTAATATGGAGAGGTACAGAGATAACATCAGGAGCTCAAAGAGAACATAGATATGATAAGTTAGTAGAAAATGCTAAAGAAAAAGGTTTAGGTAAGGATGTAGAATTTTACTTACAATTCTTTAAATATGGATGTCCTCCACATGGTGGATTCGCACTTGGAGTAGATAGAATGACTATGTTACTTTTAGGAATGAGTATAAAAGAGGCACAATTCATATTTAGAGGACCTAATAGATTAAATCCTTAAAAGTTTGTTTATCAAACTTTTTTTTTATGATATAATTAGTATGGTGATAGTATGAGAAGGAATAAAGAAAAATTAGTTAGAACTATATTAAATAAAACTAATAGTGATACAGAAAAAAATTATGAAGAATTACTTGATATGCTTATTGATGAACCTATAGCAGTCAATGTAGATAAAGAAGAAAATAGAAATATTGGAGAAAAAATAGCAGATAAACTTACACAAATTGCAGGTTCTTGGGGATTTATAATTGGTTTTTGTACTTTTTTAATTCTTTGGATGGTATTAAATACTATTGTATTTAGTGGAGTAGATGATTATCCATTTATTTTACTTAATTTAATACTATCTTGTATAGCTGCTATTCAAGCTCCAATAATTATGATGAGTCAAAATAGAGAAGCAAAAAAAGAAAGTTTAAAAAGTACAAATGATTATAAGACTAATATAAAAAGCGAATTAATATTAGAAGAATTACATGATAAAATGGATTTAATATTAAAAAAACAAAATGAAATATTAGATAAAATAAATAATGAAAAAAATTGATTTTATAAAAAAAGTGTTATATAATGTAATTAGTATGTATATACTAGAAGGGATGATTTAATGGGACTAATAAGAGCTGCTGTAAGTGCTGTAGGTAGTACATTACACGATCAATGGAAAGAGGCCATTAGATGTGAAGATTTAGATAATGACACATTAATGGTTAAAAAGACTACACCAACAGGTGTAATATCTAATGGTTCAACTATAATAGTAGGGCCTGGACAATGTGCAATAATATATGATAATGGTCGTATATTAGATGCATCTGCAGAAGAAGGAGTATTTACATTTGACTCATCTTCAACTCCATCATTATTTGCTGGACAATTTGGTGGAATGTTTAAAGAAATGTGGCAAAGATTTACTTATGATGGTGCTTCTGCTAAAGAACAAGCTGTATTTTTCTTTAATACTAAAGAAATAATAAATAATAAGTTTGGTACTTCAACACCTATTATGTATAAGGATTGGGGACATCCAATAATGAATGCTAGAACTAATTCTTATATAGGTATGAGTGTAAGAGTTAGATGTCATGGTACATATACTTTTAAAATTTGTGATCCATTTTTATTTATGAAGAGTATAGCTGGAACTTCAGAAGTTTATAAAAAACAAGAATTAGAAGAACAAATGCATTCAGAGGTAGTTGCTTCTTTTGCAAACGTTATGAATAGTCTTGGTAGTGATGAACACAAAATCGAAGTCTTAGATCTTCAAAATAAAACAGATGAAATTAAGAAGATAATGGATGAAAATGTTTTTGATCAAAATATTAGAAATAGAGGTATTCAATTAATTTCATTTGCTGTTGAACCAGTATCACTTGATGAAGAATCTCAAACTAAAATTGATAATTACGAAATTGGTGGAGATCAATATCAACAACAAGGTGTTCTTACTGGATCTTTTGGAGAAGCTTTGAAAGGCGCTGCTAATAATGCTAATGGTGCTGCAACTGGTATTATGGGTATTGGAATGATGAATATGGCAGCAGGTAATGCTATTGGTGGTATTTCTTCAAATAAACCAGAATATATGAAACCACAAGATATTACAAAAGAAGCTGGAGTTAAATGTCCAAATTGTGGTAATACAATAACTGGTAAGTTCTGTGAGCAATGTGGAACAAAAAGACCAGAAGAGGCAAAAGAAAGATTTTGTACTAAATGTGGAGAGAAAGTAGCAGATGGTGCAAAATTCTGTATGAATTGTGGTAATGAATTATAAGAGATTAAAAAATCTCTTTTAATTTTGCTTGAACTAGTTTTTAAAACATGATATAATTAATATGCTGAAAGATTCGATAATCCTTATGAAAAACCTACTAATCGAAAATATAGGGAATCTAATTCGTAGCTGGTGTCGAAAACTTAGAGTTTACTAAGGCTCCTAAAAGTTATGATGTGATGCCCACCTGGGAGACTAGGTTTTATTCGATTCGGGATGTCGGTCTTTTGGCACTTTTTAATATGGAGGAAGTATGATTAAAGAAAAAACTCTTTTAGAAGAAACATATGTAGTATTTGATTTAGAAACAACAGGTCTTTATCCTAATTCTGGAGATACAATAATAGAGATAGGCGCTGTAAAAATAAAAAACGAAACTATAATAGATAGATATGATGAACTTATTAAACCAGATAAAATATTAAGTGACGAAATAATAGGTATAACAGGAATAAACAATGAAATGTTAAAGGGAAAACGAAAAGAAGAAGAAGGAGTAAAATCTTTTATGGAATGGGTAGGAGATGCACCTATGGTAGCTCATAATGCCAAATTTGATATATCATTTATTGAACTTGCTTATACTAAATATAATTTTGGAGTATTTAAAAATACTGTTATAGATACATTGGGATTATCTAGGTATTTAGAATCAAAGGAAAGGTATCATAATTTAGCTACTTTAGTAAAAAGATATGAAATACCATGGGATGAAGATAAACATCATAGAGCCGATTATGATTCGGAGGGAACAGCCTTAATTTTTACAAAAATGATAAAGAAATTAATGTTAAATAATTTTAAAACATTAAAAGATTTATATAAATATCCATTTATAGTAATTAGAAAATAAAAAACGACATAATTAATATGTTGTTTTTTTTATAATTATATTGGTGATAGTATGAAAGTATATTTAGATTTGGTAATGATATTAAATTTCTTTATAGATTTTATTTTATTACTTACTGTATCTATCGTATTAAAAAGAAAAGTTAATATAAAAAGAATAATATTAGGAGCTTTTGTAGGTGGAATAAGTATACTATTTCTGTTTTTTAATATTAATAGTTTTCTTTTATTTATATTTAAATTAATAATAAGTATATTAATGGTAATAATAACGTTTAAATACGAAAATATTAAATATACTTTAATTAATATATTGTATTTATATATAACAAGTATAATTCTTGGAGGCTTTTTATATTTATTAAATATAGAGTTTTCATATAAACATGTAGGTATTATATTTATAAATAATGGATTAAGTATAAATTTTATAATATTAATAATAATTTCACCAGTAATATTATATATTTATATTAGGCAGAATAAATTATTAAAATATACATATTCAAATTATTATGATGTAGAACTTATTAAGAATAATAAAAGTTATAAATATATAGGATACATGGATAGTGGTAATGTACTTGTAGATAGTTTAACTAATAAAAAAGTAATATTAATAGATAAAAGAAAAATACTTTTCAATATAAAAGAGTTTAGATTAATTCCTTATATGGGAGTAAATGGTATGAATATGATTAAAGTAGTTAAAATAGATAAACTTATATTTAATAATAAAAATTATGATAATGTATTGTTAGGTATTATGGATAATATTAGTCTAGATGGAGTAGATATAATATTAAATAGAAAATTATTGGAGGAATAATATGATAAGAAAAATAATAAATAAAATAAAAGAGATATTAGGAAATTTTGGTATATATTTTGTAGGTAGTACTGATAAATTACCAGAACCTTTATCTAAAGAAGAAGAAATAAGATATGTAGAATTGTCACAAAATGGAGATGAATTTGCAAGAAATAAGCTTATAGAACACAATCTTAGATTAGTTGTATTTTTATCAAAAAAATATGAAAATACAGGTGTTGATTTAGAAGATTTAGTAAGTATAGGTACTATTGGTCTTATAAAAGGAGTTAATACATATAAATTAGATAAAAATATAAAGCTTGCGACTTATGCATCTAGATGCATAGATAATGAAATACTTATGTTTTTAAGAAAAAATAAAAAAAGAAGAGGAGAAATTAGTTTTGAAGATAGTTTAAGTTATGATAGTGAAGGAAATGAACTACACTTAGAAGATATTTTAGGAACAGATGATGATGTTGTAACACGTGGATTAGAAGAAGAAACGGAAAGAAAGATATTATATCAAGAATTAACAAAATTAAATAATAGGGATAAAGAAATTATGTCTATGAGATATGGGTTATTAGGTAAAAGAGAAATGACACAAAAAGAAGTTGCTGAAAATTTAGGTATTAGTCAGTCATATATATCAAGAATAGAGAAAAAAGTTATAAATAAATTAAAAATCCAGAATAGATAATTATATAATATTGTGATATAATTAAATAGGTGATAGAATGAATGATTTAGTTAATTTAGATCCAACATTTACTGAAAGTGGATTTAAAACAAAAGTAGATAACATATTTGTAATGTTACATATGTCTCTTATGACAGATAATATGAAAAGGGTAGAACACTTTTTAAGTGATAATGTATTTAATGAATTTTCAATCAGATTAAATACTTTAAATTCAAATAATGAAAGACAAATGTTTGATGAATTAAATGTAAAATCAACAGATATAATAAATGTAGAAATAACAGATGATAAATATATAATAACGGTAAGAATTATTTCTAGATATATGGATTACATTGTAAATAAAGAAAGTGGGAAATTTATTAGAGGTAATAATAGTTCTAGAATAGAAAAAGAAAATATTTTAACTTTAGAGAAGAAGAGGAACGCTAAAACACAAGGCATGGTTAGATATTGTGCGAATTGTGGGCATCCTATGGATGTAAATAGAACAGGTTATTGTGAGTATTGTCATACTACATATAATCAAGAAGACTATGATTGGGTACTTACAAATATAATAACTAGGTGATGCATGAGAATAGGTGTATTTGATTCTGGTATAGGTGGGCTTACTGTACTTAAAACTTTAATAAATAAATATCCTTGTCATGAGTATATATATTGTGGTGATACAAAAAACATACCATATGGAGAAAAGAGTATAGATGAATTAAAACAATTATCTTCTAATATTATTAATTTTTTAATAAGTAAAAATGTAAATATAATTATAATAGCATGTGGTACTGTTAGTTCTAATATATATTCATATTTAAAAGATAAATATAGTGTACCTATATATGATATAATAAGTCCAACAATAAACTATATAAATAATTGCAATTATACTAATATAGGGGTAATTGGTACAAAAAGAACTATAGAAAGTAAAGTGTTTTCTAATACAAATAAAAATATTAAAGAAGCAAGTTGTCCAAAGTTTGTACCAATTATAGAATCTAATGATATATCAAAAATAGATGATTGTTTAGATGAATATTTAAATAATTTAAAAGACTGTGATTTAATAGTACTTGGATGCACTCATTATCCTTTAATAAAAAATAATTTAAATAAATATTTTAATGATAAGGTTAAATTATTAAATATGGCAGATTGTTTACCTAAAGTAGACCTAGTAGAAACACATAAAAATATTGAATTATATTTTTCTAAGTTGGATTATATAACAAAAAATAATATAGATAAGATAATTAAATATAATTATATAGAAGAAATACAATTTAATAAATAAAAAGTCTTATAAACTTTATAGTTTTATAGGACTTTTTTTGTATTCTTTTTCTCTAAATTCTTTTTTATTTTTAATTTTTTTATTTAGCGATAATATGTTATTTATTTTTAAATCTGTATAAAGATATTTAGGATCAAACTTAGTAAGTATAGGTATATCTATACTTTTTTTAATATTATTTAAAATTTGTTTACCACTATCATTAAATCCTAATAATCTAATATAATCTAATTCCAGATTATTAAATTCTTTTTTTTCTAAAGATAATAATATAAATGTAAGCATTCTTTTAATTCTATTATAAGTATACCTTTTAGTTTTAATATTATTAATTAGTTCTTCTAGTGTATTAGAAGAGTCTATATATTTTTTAATTCTATTATGGAGTGGAATATCTATTCCTTGAAAAATAGTAAGGTCATCACAACTAATTATTTTGTATTTTAGATAATCAAAATAATCATCTGTAAAAATAGAACTTTTTAAATATTCATATTCTTCTTTTGGTATATAATTGTTAAAATCTTTATTATTTTTTATAAGCTCTCTAATACTTGTCGCACTTGTAATAATACCTTCTATTTCTTTTGAATTAAAATCACTATTTCTTTTTATAGTTATTGGTTCAATATTATATTTATTTTTAATTATTTCTTTAACATAACTAAGTCCTAATAAATCATTTGGAGTAGATACTGTATTCCCACATATGTGCTCCAAAGCTTTTGACATTGCTGTTGGATAATTTATGCCTTCATTTAAATACTTTTTAACTAAACCATCATATTCTTTATTATTAAGTTGAATGTTAGCTAAATCAGTTAATAGAGTTAAATTGTTAGATTCACTACCAAATACGAGTTTGTCACAATTTAATTTGTTTAATATAGCAACTGCTCCTTTAGCAAACCAGTCAGCACTCTGAATAAATTTAAATGGAAGTTCAACAACTAAATCAACTCCATAATTTAGAGCAATCTCTGTTCTTTTCCATTTATCAATTAAAGCTAAATCTCCTCTTTCAGTAATCCAACCAGACATAACTAAAACAATAGAAGCATTTGGATACATTTTTTTAATACTTTCTAAATGATATAAATGTCCAAAATGAAAAGGATTATATTCACAAATAATTCCAATAGTCATAAAATCACCAACTTTACTATAACACATTTTTATCAAAATAAATACACAAATTTTTTAAAAATATGACAAAATTTTATCATAAAGTTAATTTATAATTATTATAGAAAGGAGGAAGAATGAATATAAAGATAATAGGCTACAATTGTAGTAACGGGATAAAATTAAAGAAAAACATTTCAAAAATAAACGAATATAATATTAATCTTGAGCTATTAGAAGGAGATGAGTATTTAAATAAATATAATATAAAGAATGTGCCTGGACTTATTATAAATGAAAAAGTAGTAAGCGAAGGAAAAGTTCTTAATGATAAAGAAATAATAAGAATGATAAAAGTTTTAAGCTAAGTCTTGCATTTTTTCTAATTTAAATATATAATGGTAAAGTCAAACGAAAAACAGGTGATATTATGAATTATAATTTAATAAGATTAAATAATAATATAGATAAGTCTATACCAATAAATGAAACATATTCTTTTACTCAAGATGAGTTAAAAGGAACTGATTTACTTAAACTTGATGATGTTAAAATAAATGGAGAATTATTTAGAAATAGTTTAGGGAATATAGAACTTAATGTAGATGTGGAAGGTGTTATGGTGATACCTTGCGCAATTACTTTAAAGCCTGTAGATTATCCATTTGAAATCACAATTAGTGGAGAATTAGACGATCTAGTCCAAGAATTTGACGAAAATCAAATAAATTTTCAAAATTCTATTGATATTTTGCCAATAATATGGGAAAATATATTAATGGAAATTCCAATGCGAGTTGTAAGTGAAGAAGCAAAGGGGCAAGAAGTAAACATGTCTGGCGATGGTTGGAGCTTTACAACTGGTGAAGAAGAAAAAGTAAGTCCACTTAGTGAGCTTATGGATATGTTAGATGATAGTGAGGTGAGATAAATGGCTGTACCATTTAGAAAAGTAAGTAATACTAGAGGTAGAAAAAGAAGAACACATTATAAAATAAGTGAAAATGCAACAGTTAAATGTCCAAAATGTGGTGAGGAAGTAAGACCACATAGAGTATGCTTAGCTTGCGGAACTTATAAAGGTAAAGATATAGTAAAAAAAGAAGAAACTAAATAGTCTTCTTTTTTTGATTTATTAATAATAAATTTGATAAAAAATAAATTTAGTATTCAAAAAAATTTTAATATGTGTTATAATCTAATTAGTTGAAGCAGAAGTAGTAATTATTTTAATGGCAAATAGAAATTTAGTGGTTGATGAAAACTAGACAAGTTAAAATAATGAAGTACCTTTCAATACGGTAATGCGTTATAGTTAAGAGATAATATTAAATATTATGAAGTAGGGTGGTACCACGTGTTTCATGTCCCTATATTTATAATATTTTTTTATTTATAAATAATAGGAGGGTATATGATAAAAAGAGTTATTTTTGATTTAGATAATACTTTGATAGATTTTCCAAAAGATTATGAAATACATTTTCAGAGTGTTTTAGATAAACATAATTTAAATATTAAAGGCAAAGATTTATTTAAAGCAATTGGATCTTATGAATTAGATGAAAATACTAAATATTATGAAATAGATAAATTACTAAATACAGTAAATAAAACTCTGAATTTAAATTGTACGAAAGAATTACTAGAAGATTTTTTTCTGATGTATAATAAGTTAATAACTCCAGTATCTAGTAGTGTGATAGAAACTTTAGAATATTTGAAAGACAAATATGAACTTGTTATATTAACTAATTGGTTTACTAATTCACAAAAAGAAAGATTAAAAGAGGCTGGAATTCTTAAGTATTTTGATAAAGTTTATGGTACAGATATTATACCTATGAAACCTTATAAAGAATGTTTTAATGAAGTAATAGGAGATTTAAAGCCCAATGAGTGTGTTATGATTGGAGATAACTTAAATATAGATATAAAAGTGCCATATGAAATGGGAATGAATGTATTTCATTTAAATAAATTTGGTAATACCAAATATCCTACGATTAGAAAAATTGAAGATTTAAAGGAGGAATTATAATGGAAATAAATAAATATATAGATCATACTAATTTAAATAATACAGCAACTCTAAAGGATATAGAAAAACTTTGCAATGAGGCAATAAAATATAAGTTTGCTAGTGTGTGTGTTTATCCATACTATGTAACTCTTGCTCATAACTTACTTAAAAAATCAAATGTAGATGTTTGTACAGTAATAGGTTTTCCAAGTGGAATGAGTACAACAGATACAAAAGTTTTCGAAGCAATAAATGCTGTTGAAAATGGTGCTGATGAAATAGATATGGTAATTAATATTTCAGCACTTAAAAACAAAGATTATGATTATGTAAAAAATGAAATAGAAGAAATTAGAGATGCAATAGATGGTAAAGTGTTGAAAGTAATAATTGAAACATGTTTGCTTACAAAAGAAGAAATAATTAAGATGACTGAAATATGTAATGAAACATTTGTTAATTTTATAAAAACTAGTACAGGTTTTAGTGATTATGGTGCTAGAGTAGAGGATGTAGAACTTATTAATAAGTATAAAAACGACGTTTTAGAAATAAAAGCAAGTGGCGGAATTAGAAGCTTTGAGACAGCAAGCGATATGATAAATGCTGGGGCAACAAGATTAGGCACTAGTAGTGGTGTTAAAATTATGGAATGTGATTGTAAGCATGACCATCAAATAAAAGAGGAGAGATAATATGACATTATTTGAAGATTTAAAATGGAGGGGACTTATTAAAGATATAAGTTCACCAGATATAGAAAAAAAATTAAATGAGGAAAGTTTAACATTTTATATTGGTACAGATCCAACAGCTGATAGTATGCATATAGGACACTTTTCAAGTTTTTTAATTGCTACTAGATTGGCTCGTTATGGGCATAAACCTATATTATTGATTGGTGGCGCTACAGGATTAATTGGAGATCCTAAACCTTCAAAAGAACGACAAATGATAACTAAAGAGGCTGTAGAACACAATGTTTTAGGGTTAACTCGTCAAGCAAAAGAAATATTTGGCTTTGAAGTTGTAAACAATTATGATTGGACCAAAGACATAAATATACTAGATTTTTTAAGAGATTATGGAAAATATATTAATGTAAATTATATGTTAGATAAAGATATAATTAG
The DNA here is from genome assembly GCA_934167485.1 of uncultured Bacilli bacterium. Classification (GTDB taxonomy): domain Bacteria; phylum Bacillota_I; class Bacilli_A; order RF39; family UBA660; genus UMGS1613. Next base: position 87,215 of record CAKPKL010000006.1, on the reverse strand, counting down.
TAGAAGACTTGATACAGGTATTACTTTTTGTGAGTTTGCTTATACAATTTTACAAGGAATGGATTTTGTACATTTAAATGAAACAAGGGGAGTTACACTTCAAGTAGCTGGATCTGATCAATGGGGTAATATAACTACAGGTATAGAATTAGCGCGCAAAAAAAATGATGTAGAATTATATGGTATGACAATGCCTTTAGTGTTAGATGCAAATGGTGTAAAATTTGGTAAAACAGAAGGTAATGCATTATGGTTAGATAAAAATAAAACATCTAGTTATGAATTATATCAATACTTAATTAATACGGATGATAAATGTGTTATTGATTACTTAAAAAAATTAACATTTTTAACAAAAGAAGAAATAGAACAAATAGAAGAAAGTCATAATTTTTCACCAGAAAAAAGACTTGCTCAAAAAACTCTTGCACGCGAAGTTATAACATTCTTACATGGCGAAGAAGAATTTAATCATGCTCTTAGTATGAGTGAAGCTTTATTTAGTGGAAATGTAAAGGGCCTTACATCATCTGAAATTGAATTATGTTTTAAAGGTGTTCCTACATTTGAAATAAATGAAGAAATTCCTTTAATAGATTTATTAATTAACAATTCTATAGCTTCATCAAGAAGGGAAGCAAGGGAATTTTTAAATGGAAATGCTATAAGCATAAATGGAGATGTAGTCAATGATGAAAATATGATTATAAATAATTCTATTGCAATAGATAATAAAGTAATTGTTATAAGAAGAGGTAAGAAAAAGTATTTTTTAGGGATTATTAAGTAATCCTTTTTTTCTTTAAAATAAAAAACTTGTTGAACTTGACAAATTTAAATAATAGTGCTATCATATAGGACATTAAAAAGCAAGGGGGATTTTTATGTACGAGGAAAGAAAAGATAAATTTTCATTTAAAAGCTTTTTCTTAACAATTTTATTAGTGCTTTTATTTATATTTTTAATGTTATGGTTGTTTCCCACCAAATGGGATGTAAATAAATTACAAAGTACTTATGATTTGGAAAGATTATCAGTTTTATATGATGAAATATTTGCAAATAATGTAGGAAGAATGAAAGATGCTGCTATAGGGTATTTTACTAATGAAAGAATGCCACAAGTAGTGGGTGAATCAAAAAAATTAACTTTACAAGAAATGTATGATTTACATTTAGTGTTAAAGATGAAAGATAAAGATGGGAAGGCTTGCCATGTAACTAAATCATATGTTGAAATGACTAAGTATTCTGAAGAATATAGACTTAAAGTTAACTTAAGTTGTGGAGATGTAGAAGATTACATAATTGTATATTTAGGATGTTATAATTATTGTCCTGGTGGAATTTGTGAAAAAAGAGTACCAACTCCATCAAAGGTTACAAAAAACGAAGAACAAACTATAAATCCTGAAAATCCAGAAAGATATAGTTGTCAAGTAGTAAATGGTAACTATTATGATAGAAATGGTAATATAGTAAATAAACAAGCTTACGAGTTATCTTGTAATGGACCAACTCCAATAACTAAAAAGTATTCTTATGAATATAAATTAGTAACTGAGGATTGTGAGAATTGTAATAACTGGTCTAGTTGGCAAAAAGAAGCTGTAACAGAGACTGATACGGTTAAAGTTCAAACTAAGACTGAAAAAGAATTTACAGGAAATAAAGAAGTAAAAATTCAAACTGGAACTAAAACAGAGACTGTTGCTGTAGGAACAAAAACTGAAGAATATGTTAAAAAATATATTACAAAATTAGTATATAAAGGTAAAAAAGATGTATGGGCTGGAACTACAACTAAGAAGGTTACTGAAGAAGTTCAAGTAGGTACAGTAACTACAAAAATAGGTGTAGAATCTGGAGCAAGAGTTCCAAATAATACAGCTACTAGAATATATAAACAAATAAGTGTAGATGAAGTTGAATCTTGTTCATATTGTACAAATAATTTATTATATACTTGGGAAATTTATGAGGTAACACCAGTAATGGATGTAGTTGAAAAAGAAGTAACAGTACCAGTTTATAAATCAGTAGATGTATTTGAAGAAGAACAAGTACCAGTTTATGGATATAAAACAGTTGATGTTACTGAAGAAGTTACTAAACCAGTATATGAAGTTATTAAAGTTCCAACATATAAAGATGTAACTTATTATAGGTATAGAACTTGTACATTTGTTAAAGGCATTACAGATATTAAATGGAGTGAAAGTAAATTTGATTCTAATTTAATAGGTAAAGGATATAAATTAACAGGAAATGTCAAGGAAATATAAAAAAGTGTTTTATGCACTTTTTTTGCGCCTTTTTCGTTTGACAAAAGGTGCTGTATATGTTAAGATTATTATAGTAAATAGAGTAACATAGGAGGTGAACTATGAAAGAAACATATATATTTGATTATGTAAATGAAAATGAATTTAAAAAACTGGAAAGAGCTATTAAAAAATATAATATGTTAGCTTATAAAAAATTATATTTTGAATATTATCCAGCTTTAAAAGAAGGAAAATTTTTAGGTAAAGTTATTTCAACAAATCAATCAAATAACACTACAACTTATGAATTAAAACTACCAACTGATGCTATGTTTTCAAAAGTTCACGGTGATATTAAATTATATTATTTAGTTTATAATAATGAACGAATAGTTATGCTAGATAAATTTGAACCTATGGATATTTTAAGTGAAGGACATGCTTCTGAGCTGGTTACATATAAAGGAGTAATGGTTTCAAAAGAACATGCTGAAAAAGATATGTTTAAAATTAATTTATTAAATATGATTCAAAAATAAGGTTGATTAAACTTTATTTTTTTTTGAATAAAATTAATTAGAATTAAAAAAATTTCAAAAAAGTATTGCAACTTATAAAAATATATGATATATTAAATAAGTCGATGGATCTTTAGCTCAGTTGGTTAGAGCATCCGGCTCATAACCGGGCGGTCGTAGGTTCGAGTCCTACAAGATCCACCATTTTTTATTTGCGAGTGTGGCGAAATTGGCAGACGCACTAGACTTAGGATCTAGCGCCTTACGGCATGGGGGTTCAAGTCCCTTCACTCGCACCAGATTGATAGTTACTCGAACTTTTCGAGTTTAAGTAGTAAATGCTAACTAGAAATAGTTAGTTTTTTATTTAAAAGTTGTATTAAACATAAGAATGATTGATAAATTTGTAGTATAATTATAATTGTCAAACAAAACAAGAGATAAATTAGTTTTTTTTGATTTTAGAATTTTAAAACTAATTGATAATGCTTTAAATAATAGTTTAAATAGTATTGAAGATATAATTGGAAAATATAGTTATTTAATAGATACAACTCGCACAACTAAACAAAATAATATGAGTATTCCATTAAGGGAAATGTCTTTAGATGGTGAGTGTGTAATAGATACAGATAAATTATCTAGTATGCCTATTTTAGAATTAAAAAAATAGTAGGGTTAAATTATAAAATTTAATCCTTTTTATGTACAAATTTTATAATTTATAGTATACTTATATTGTAAATATAGGAGGTATTTATGAATGTTTTAGTTACAGGTGGTACAGGTTATATAGGTAGTCACACGTGTGTTGAATTATTGGATAATGACTATAATGTTATAATAATTGATAATTTATCAAACTCTAAAAGAAGTGTAGTAGATAAAATTAAAGAAATAACAAATAAAGATGTTAAATTTTATGAAGGGGATTGTTGCAATAAGAGTACACTAGAAAAAATATTTGATGAAAATGATATAGATGCAGTTATACATTTTGCAGGTTATAAAGCAGTTGGTGAATCTGTTAGAGAACCTCTTATGTATTATAGAAATAATTTAGATTCTACAATCACATTATTAGAAGTAATGAAGGAAAATAATTGCAAAAAAATTGTATTTTCATCAAGTGCGACAGTTTATGGAAAACCAGCAAGTTTACCAATTAAAGAAGATTTCCCTTTGTCAACTACTAATCCATACGGTTCTACTAAGCTTATGATAGAAGGAATATTGAAAGATTTATATAAATCAGATAATTCTTGGTCTATCGCGATTCTTAGATATTTTAATCCAATAGGAGCTCATAAATCTGGATTAATTGGTGAAAATCCTAATGATATACCAAATAATTTAATGCCTTATATTGTTAAAGTAGCTAATAAGGAATTAGAAATTTTAAGTGTGTTTGGTAATGACTATGATACACCAGATGGTACAGGAGTAAGAGATTATATACATGTAGTAGATTTAGCACGTGGTCATATTAAAGCTATTGAAAAAATAAATAATGAAACAGGTGTTGATTGTTATAATCTAGGTACTGGAAATGGTTATAGTGTACTTGATTTAGTTGAAACTTTTAAGAAAGTAAATAATATAGATGTTAAATATAAAATAGTTGATAGAAGACCTGGAGATATAGATGCATGTTATGCAGATCCTAGTTATGCTAAAGAGAAACTTAATTGGGAAGCAAGTCTAAATATTGATGATATGTGCAGGGATGCTTATAACTTTGTAAAACATTTTAAAGAGGATAAATAATCTTCTTTTCTTTTTACAAAATATGTTATAATATATTGATATGTGGTGACCGACATGTTGATTGGATATAAAGCTTTTAATAATAATATGGAAAATAGATATGGCATGAAATTTAAAGAGAAAAATCTTTATACAGTAAACGGTGATTTAGAATTTGGCAATAGGGGAAATGGATTTCATTTTTGTAAGAGACTAGAAGATACACTTAGATATGTGGATGGAATGAATCAAGATATTAATATAGCTAAAGTTGTATCTTATGGTAAATATTTAGAACATACTGATGAATATTATGGCTATTATGATATGTATGTTACTTCTTCAATTTTTATTGAAAAAATATTAAGTAGGGAAGAAATTATAGATTATATTTTAAAATCAAATATACTTTCAATAGAAAGATTCTTAAAGGGATATAAATTAACTTCAGATGAAATACATTTTTTCAAAGATAGGTATGCAAAATATATGCAAATTATTGATATAATAAATTATTATCAAGAGGGAAAACTAGATACATATGAAAAAAAATATATAAAATGTAATAAAAAAATGAAATAGGTATTTCATTTTTTATTTATTTATGTTATACTTTATTAGTAGTTATTTGTCTTGTTAGCTCAGTTGGTAGAGCAACTGACTCTTAATCAGTGGGTCTAGGGTTCGAGTCCCTAACAGGACACCATAATGTTATTTAGATACTTGGTAGTTTTACTAAGTATTTTTTATTATCTAGTTTCATAAAACTATTATTGACTATATTATTTTTTTATTTTATAATTGATATAGTAAGAAGGTGAGTCATGAAAAAGAAGGGTTTTACTTTAATAGAATTACTAGCAGTAATAACAGTAATTGCAATTATAGCTACAATTACAGTAATAGTTACAAATAAAATTATAAAAAATACAAAAAATACTCTTTTAGAAAGACAAAAATTAACTATAGAAGAAGCAGCTAGAGATTATTATTTAAAGGAAGGTATGAATGATAATTTTGATTCAAAAGAAAGTTGTGTTAATTTATCTAAATTATTATCAAAAGGATATTTAGAAACAAAAGAAGTTGTAAATCCAAAAACAAAAGAGACAATGGATGGATCTGTTATTATAACGTATAATGCGAATCAATATAATTATAAGTATCAAGATACTGTATGTCATTATTCAAATGGTCAGGTAGTATATTTTGATGTAACGAAGGGAGAGACTTGCAATAATTATACAGAAGAAAATAGTAATACAGGATATAATGGAATAGGTGGAACAGGAAAACAAAATGGATGTATGAAATTTTATGCATTTAATGATGATGGAGGAGACACAGTAAATCTTTTACTAGATCATAATACAACGGCAACAATAGCATGGAATTCAGACGGAAGTAATGTAACAGGGCCAAGTGCAGAATTTTTAAATAAATTAAATGATGATACAAAAGATTGGCATGGAACAGAAATACCAACAAACTATTCAATAAATTTAGGTGAAGGAAAATCACAATATGAGGTAGATTATAGTAATTATAAAACAAGAATAATCACAGCAAATGAAGTGGCACGAATTACAAATAATACATCTTGGGATGAAAAAGAAACCGTAAATTATTATTATTTTGATTCAAATTTAAACAATGCTAGCGAAAATTGTACGTTTGATTCTTCCACAGGTATAGGTGATATAAGTGGATGTAGTTATGGATGGTTATATGATAGAACATATACTAAATGTAGCGATTATGGTTGTTTGAATAATTCAGATATTGAAGTACGTGGCTATTGGACTATTTCACCAATGTCCAATATAAATGATCGCGCATGGATTATATATTATGCTAGTTTATTAGATATTAGGTATGTTAATAGTAATGATAGTTATGGTATACGTCCAGTTATAGAAGTTTTAAAATCTAAATTAGAATAATGAATATATATGTAAAATCTTTCCATAATAAAAGTGGGAGGATTTTTTTATGGAAAAAACTAAGTATAAAAAAATAGTAGATAAATATACACCTAGTGAACCAAGACTTAGAAATGCGATTATAGCATTCTTAATTGGTGGACTTATGGGAGTACTTGGTAATTTTTTGATTGATGCTTATTCATATTATTTTGATTTATCAAGTAAGGATGCTAGCGTATTTATGATTATTACTTTAGTATTTGCAGGATGTTTTTTAACTTGTTTAGGTTTTTTTGATAAATGGGTTAATTTTGCTAAATGCGGTTTAATAGTGCCTATTACAGGTTTTGCTCATGCTATGATGAGTGCAGCTTTAGAATATAGAAAAGAAGGCCTTGTAACAGGACTTGGTGCTAATATGTTTAAAATAGCCGGTTCTGTTATTATATTTGGTGTAGTAAGTTCCTATATTTTTGGACTTTTAAGAATTCTTGTGATGGGAGGTTAATATGACTTTTAAATATAATAATGTATATATAAATGAAGTTAGCACCGTTACTGGACCATATGAAGGGAAAGGACCTTTAAGTAAATATTTTGATAAATCATATAAAGATCTATATTTTAATGAAAAAACTTGGGAACAAGCAGAAAGTGCTTGTATTTGTGAAAGTGTAAATATTCTATTTAATAAAATGAAAAATATAAATAAAGCAGATGTACATATAGGATCAGATTTATTAAATCAAATAGTAGCAACTAATTATGCAAGTGCTAAAATTAATATTCCTTTAATTGGTATTTATTCTGCTTGTGCTTCTAGTACTCTTAGTCTTATGCTTGCTAGTAATATGATAGAGGCAAAACAAATAGCAACAGCGCTCGTTACATCTTCTTCTCATAATAATGGTGCTGAGAAACAATTTAGAAATCCTGTTGAATATGGTGGACCTAAAAAGGATTATACAACTTTTACAACTACTGGATGTGCTTCTTGCTTTTTATCAAATACTCCTTCAAGCATAAAGGTAGAGTCTGCAACTTTAGGTACTGTTTGTGATATGGGTGTTACAGATGTATTTAACATGGGAGCTGTTATGGCACCTGCAGCTGCTAAGGTAATAAGTGATCACCTATCAGATACAGGAAGAACTATTGATTATTATGATTTAGTTTTAACCGGTGATTTAGGTCTTATAGGTAAAAAAATACTAAAGGAATACATCAAAGAAGAATATAAAATAAGTTTAAAAAACTATGATGATTCAGCATGTATGATATTTGATTTAAATAAGCAACCTGTATATAAAGGTGGTAGTGGTATAGCATGTCTTCCACTTGTTACATATTCATATATATTAGATAAAATGAAAAAAGGTAAGTTAAAAAAAGTATTATTAGTCGCAACAGGCGCTCTTATGAATCAAACCATGTGTAATCAACACTTATCAATACCTAGTATTGCTCATGCAATTAGTTTGGAGGCTTCTAAATGATATATTTTAATTCCTTTATATTTTGTGGTTTAGTATGTCTTATAGGTCAAATAATTTTAGATAATACCAAATTAACTCCAGGACATATTACTACTATGTTTGTAATAATAGGATCATTTTTAGATACCTTTAATATATATGATAAATTTGTTCTTTGGGCAGGTGGAGGAGCACTTGTACCAATTACTTCTTTTGGACATTTGTTAATGCATGGAGCTATGGATACTGTAAATAATTTTGGGGTTATGGGTTTGTTTATGGGTATGTTTGATTTAACTTCTTCAGGTATTGTAGCTGCTATTGTATTTTCATTTGTTTTATCTTTTATATTTCAACCTAAGGACTAATTTTTTAGATAATCTTAACTGATTATCTTTTATTTATATGTAAGTTTATGTTATAATTAAAGAGGTGATATTATGATTATTACTTCTATAGAAAATAAAAAAATTAAGAATATAAAAAAACTATATACAAAAAAATATAGAGATGAATCTAATTTATTTATAGTTGAGGGGGAACACTTAATTTATGAGGCTTATAATAGTGGACTTTTATTAGAACTTGTATTAGAAGAAAATATTGATATTAATATTGATATATCTAAAACAATAGTAACTTATAATGTTTTAAAATATATAAGTCAATTAGAATGTGCGCCTAAAGTTATTGGTATATGTAAAAAAATAACTGAAAATGAAATAGGTAATAAAGTACTTCTTTTAGATGATATACAAGATCCAGGTAATTTAGGTACTATTATTAGAAGTTCAGTAGCTTTTAATATAGATACTATAATACTTAGTAAGAATACTGTAGATTTGTATAATCCTAAGGTAATAAGAGCTACACAAGGTATGTTATTTCATATAAATATTGTTGTTATGGATTTATTAGATATAATAAAAAAATTAAAAAACAATAATTATAAAATATATGGTACAAAGGTAAATGGTGGAAAAAGTTTAAAAAATGTTGAAAAGAGTAAAAAATTTGCTATAATAATGGGTAATGAAGGAAATGGTGTTAAAGACACTTTGTTAAATATGTGTGATGAATTTATTTATATAGATATGAATAGTAATTGTGAGAGTTTAAATGTGGGAGTTGCCACAAGTATAATTTTGTATGAGTTAGATAAGTAGGTGTGATATGAATTTAATATGTATAGGTAAACTTGTTAATACTCATGGAATAAAAGGTGAAGTAAGAATAATAAGTGATTTCAAATATAAAAGTGATGTATTTAAAATAGGCAATTGTTTATATATAGATGATAAAAAGTATGTTATTAAGTCATATAGAATACATAAGATTTATGATATGGTAACTTTTGAAGGATTAAATAAAATAGAAGATGTTATTGATTTGAAAAATAGCAAGGTTTTTATAGATAGAAACGATTATAATTTTAAAGGCGTTTTAGATGAAGATTTAATAGGACTATCTGTTTATGATAAAGATAACTATAAGGGTAAAATAGTTGATATATTAAAAACACATAATTATGACCTATTAGTTATAGATGGTAAGAGAAAGCATATGGTTCCTTATATAGATGAGTTTGTAAAAAATATTGACTTAAGTAATTCAAAAATAGAAATAGAATATATAAGAGGTTTAGATAATGAAGATTGATATATTAACTTTATTTCCAAATATGTTTAGTGGTTTTATAAATGAATCAATTATAAAACGAGCAATTGATTCAAATAAAGTTGAAATAAATATATATAATATTAGAGATTATTCAAAGGATATTCATAAAAAAGTAGATGATTATGGTTATGGTGGGGGTGCAGGCATGGTACTTATGCCACAGCCAATATTTGATGCTGTGGATGCTATTAAAGACGAGGATTCTTGTATTATACTTATGACTCCACAAGGGGTTAAATATAATCAAAAGATGGCTTATGATTTAGCGCTTAAAAAACACATAATAATTATTTGTGGACATTATGAAGGTTTTGATGAGAGAATAAGAACACTTGCTGACATTGAGGTAAGTATAGGTGATTTTGTGCTTACAGGTGGAGAGATTCCAGCTATGGCAATAAGCGATAGTGTTATCAGATTGATAGATGGTGTTATTGAAAAAGAATCTCATGAGAATGATTCGTTTAATAATGATTTACTCGATTATCCTGTTTATACTCATCCAGTAGAATATAGAGGTATGAAGGTACCTGATGTATTACTATCAGGGCATCATGCTAATATAGATAAATGGAGAAGAGAAGAACAGGTAAAAAGAACTAAAGAGAGAAGACCAGATTTATTAGAAAAGAGCTGATTTTATGAAAAAAACACATTATTGTATAATTAAAAATAATTTAAATAATGAAATCGTATGTTTTGATTATGATAAATTAAATGGATTTGGATTTTTACCAAGAAATAATGTGAAATATGATGGCATAAAAGTAAATAAAATGGTTGTAATAAAACCATCTATGATAGAGAAAGTATTAAAGAAAAAAATAAAAAGAAAATTAGATTTATACTTAAAATTAATAATCAAATTTATAGAATCAGATGATGGTACATCAGGTGATACTATAAGAGAAGCATTAAATGACTTAACAAGATATAAAAATATAGTAGAATATAAATATAGAAAATACTTAGATGAAAAATATTTAAAAATATTACTTAAAAAAATATCATTACTTGAATATGAATTAAATTCAAGGTTAATAAATGCTGATGAATATGCATATGAAGAAGAAATAACTTCACATAAGAGTAGGTAGGTGGAATATGAAATATTATATAGCAATCACTAAAGGAAATAATATAAATATAATTGATTTAAATTTAACAGAAATGAAAAAATTAGATGAATTTACATCTGAATTTAATAATGAAATAGAATTAAAAAAGTATTTAATACAAAAGAATAAAATTGATGAACTTGATTTTGCTAAAAAAATCGAAATTGTCCATACTTGGAATCAAAAAGTATTTCGTTCTCCTATTATATATAAGAGTGCAAAAAAATATTTGGATAGGAATTTGAAATATTGTGTAGAAGTATTGGTAAAAGATGATATAGAGTTTTTAGAAGCATATATTAAATTATTACAAAAAGATAGATCTATTATTTATAAGAATATGTATCAATCAATTTGTGATTTAAAAACTTTTGTAAAAGATTATTATAGTGATAATATTTATAATGATTCATATACGATGAGAAATGAAGCATTAAATGATATTTTTGATAAGTATGCGTATTCTAAAACAGGTAAAATAAATTATAACAATTGTAGAAAACTAGCCGTTTTAATAGATGAATATACAAAAAGTAGGTTAAAGAAAAAACAAGAAATAATTGATGGAAAACAACTTCAGATATTTAATGATGATATGGATGATGATTATGAAGAACCTTTATTTCCACCAAATTCAGAAGAGGAAGCTATGTATAATAAATATTTAGAATCATTAAACCAAGATACTAATATAGAAGATCATGATCATTATAGAAGAATGTAAAATAAAGATTGATTTAATTAATCTTTTTTATTTACAAATTTTTTAAAACATGTTACAATAATGTTATATTCATAGAAGAGAGTGTGATAGTATGAATGATACAAAAATATATGATTCAAGTGAATTCCAAAATGAATATGTTTCAGGGGTAGTAAGAGAGGTAGCTACAATACTTGAAGAGAGAGGTTATAACCCAGTTAATCAAATAGTAGGTTATTTAATGAGTGGTGATCCTGGATATATTTCAAATCATAAGGAAGCTAGGAGTAAAATAACTGAGTTTGATCGTACTAAAGTATTAGAAATTTTAGTAGAGGAATTTTTAAATAATAAATGAGATATTTAGGTTTAGATTTAGGTACACGAACTTTGGGTATTTCAATTAGTGATACTACTAAGACTATTGCAACCGCACTTAAAACAATAAGATTTAATGATTCTGATTATGATTCTATAATTCCAGATATAAAAGATATAATAGATGAATATGAAATTTCTAAAATTGTTTTGGGTTTACCAAAAAATATGAATAATACAATGGGAGATAGATGTGCGACTACTATAGAATTTCAAAAAAAGTTAATTGATAATTTCAATATTGAAGTTGTTTTACAAGATGAGAGATTAACTACAGTAGAAGCTACAAATTATATGTTACAAGCAGATGTATCTAGAAAAAAGAGAAAAAAGAAGATAGATTCGCTTGCTGCTAATATAATTCTTCAAACATATTTAGATAGAGAAAAAGGAGGAAAATTATGAAAGAAGAAACAATGACTTTTAAAGTAATAAATGATGAAGGAAAAGAAGTAGAATGTGAGGTATTATTTACATTTGAATCTGATGAAACTAAAAAGAATTATATAGTTTACACAGATAATACAGTAGATGAGGAAGGAAATACTAAGGTTTATGCATCAATCTATAATCCAGATCAAGATGAAACAAAATTACTTCCTATTGAAACTGAAAAAGAGTGGAAAATTATTGAAACTATTTTAGATGAATTACAAAACGAAACTGCTAATGCGAGTGAGGAAAGCTAAAAGAGTGAATAACTCTTTTCTTTTATGAAAAAAAAATTGGGTAAAATACTAATATTAGTAATAATAGGTGTTTTATTATTAATTATTGGATTTTGTATATTTTATAATGTTAATTTAAAAGCAGTTAGTAGTAATTCGAATGAAATTGAATTTATGGTAGATAGTGGAAGTACTTACTATAGTATTATTCCAAAATTAAAAGAAAAAGGATTAATTAGAAATGAACTATGTTTTAAGTTATATATCAGATTTAATAAAGTAAATAATTTAGAAGCAGGTACTTATAAATTAAATAAAAATATGAGTGCTAAAGATATAGTTGAAATATTATCTAGTGGAAATAAATATAATCCAGATGCTATAGTTATTACTTTTAAAGAAGGAAAAAATTTAAGAAGTATTGCAAGCACAATAGCGCAGTTTACTAATAATACAGAGGATGATGTATATAATCTATTAAAAAATAATGAATATTTAAATAAAATAATAAATAATTATTGGTTTATAGATACTTCAATATTAAATCCAAATATTTATTATTCATTAGAAGGTTATTTATATCCAAACACATATGAATTTAAAAACAAAGATGTTACTGTAGAAGAGATTTTTAAAGTAATGCTAGATGATATGAATAAAAAAATTACTCCATATAAAACAGATTTATTAAGTAATAAATATTCTATACATGAGTTATTAACTTTAGCATCCATAGTTGAATTAGAGGGTAAAAATAGTAGTGATAGAGCAGGGATTGCTCAAGTATTCTATAATAGACTTAATTCTAATATGGCACTTGGTAGTGATGTTACTACATATTATGGTGCTAAAGTTGATTTAAGTGAGAGAGATTTATATGCATCAGAATTGAATGAGGCAAATTCATATAATACTCGTAGTAGTTATTTAGCAGGTAGATTACCAGTAGGACCTATTTGTAATCCTAGTATTGAATCAATAAAAGCAGTATTATATCCTGAGAGTAATGAATATTTATATTTTGTGAGTGATAAAAATGGTAAAACATATTTTACAAATACATATCAAGAACATCAAGCTATGAGAGATGAACTTATAAAGGCTGGATTATGGTATACTTACGATTAATGATGCTTGAGTACTTTGCTCATAAAAATAATATTCCAATAATGCAAAAAGATGGTATTAAATTTTTAACAAAATATATAAAAGAAAACAATATAAAAAATATATTAGAAATAGGAAGTGCTATTGGTTATTCTTCAATAAAAATGGCTTTAGTAAATAAAGATATTAGAGTAACAACTATAGAAAGAGATAAAATAAGATATAGAGAAGCTATTAAGAATATAAGTAAATTTAAATTAAATGATAGAATTAATATAATATTAGGAGATGCTTTAGATATAGATGTAACAGGCAAATATGATTTAATATTTATAGATGCAGCCAAAAGTCAGTATATTAAATTTTTTGAAAAATTTGAAAATAATTTAAATAATAAAGGGGTAATTGTTACAGATAATTTGTCTTTTCATGGTTTGGTAGAAGATGACTCTAAAACTACAAATAGGAATACTAAACAATTAGTAAGAAAAATTAGAAATTACATAGAATATTTAAAGGAAAATAAAAAGTATGAGACTACATTTTATAGTCTTGGAGATGGCGTAGCTATATCAAAAAAAAAGGATTGATAATTCAATCTTTTTTTGCTTTTTATTCTACAGTAACTGATTTAGCTAAATTTCTTGGTTTATCAATATCACATTTATTTAATTTTGCTACTTCATAAGCTAGTAATTGCAATGGTACTACAGTAAGAATTGATTCAAACAATTCATTTACTTTAGGTATTCTAATATCAAAGTCATAAAAATCACTTTGAATATTACTAGATGTAACAAATATAACTTTAGCACCCCTTGCTTTCACTTCTTTAATATTACTAATAGTTTTTTCTATTAAATTTTCATCTGTAGATATAGCAATTACAGGTGTATTTTTTTCTATAAGTGAAATAGTTCCATGTTTTAATTCTCCAGCTTGATAAGCAACACTATTTATATATGATATTTCTTTAAGTTTTAATGAACCTTCCATACAAATCGAGTAATCAATTCCTCTTCCTATAAAGAATATATTTTTATTCTTATAAATGCTTTTAGCTATACTTTTATAATCAATATTTATTAATTTATCAATTAATTTAGGTATAATATCAATATCTCTTATATGTTTGTTATTTGTTAAATACATTGTAAGAATTACAAATACAGTTACTTGAGCTAAATAAGCTTTAGTAGTTGCTACAGCAATTTCACAACCAGCTTTAGTATACATTACATATTTTGATTCTCTAGCAATACTAGAACCTACAACATTTACAATACTTAATGTATCGATACCATCCTCCTTAACTTTTCTAAGACAGGCTAGGGTATCAGCAGTTTCACCTGATTGTGAAACAAATATAACTAGAGTTTTTTTATCATAAAAATTTTTCTTATATCTATATTCACTAGCTACCTCAACATAAACAGGAATACTAGCATACTTTTCTATCAAATAAGCTCCAACAAATCCTGCATGATATGCTGAACCACATGCTACAATATGAATATTATTATACTTAGATAAATCTGGTATATTTTTAAATTCATCATCAAAATAAGCATTCATAGTATTTGTGAATACAAGAGGTTCTTCATGTATTTCTTTTAGCATAAAATGATCATATCCATTTTTCATACTTGATTCATATGAACCTTCAAATTCAAAAATCTCTTTTTTAACTTCTTTTAATTTATTATTATAGATAGTTATACTATCACTAGTTATTTTAGCAACCTCTAAATCATCTAATAAAATATATTTATTTGTATATTTTAATATAGTAGGAACATCGGATGCTATATAATTTTCAGAGTTTCCTTTAGCTATAATTAATGGACTTGTTTTTCTAAGCGCATACAAAGTATTTAAGTCATCACTACAAATAATTCCTAAAGCGTATGATCCTCTAAATATTTGAGTAGCTTTAGCAAGCGTTTTTAATATATCTTTTTCTTGCTTATATAAGTAATCAAGAAAAGCTGTAGCTACTTCTGTATCAGTAGAACTTTTAAATTTATATCCATTATTTATTAATTCTTGTTTTAATTCAATATAATTTTCAATAATACCATTATGTACAATAGTAAATTTTCCTTGTTTATGAGGATGAGCATTTGTTTTATTTGGACTTCCATGAGTTGCCCATCTAGTATGTCCAATTGCTAAATCAGACTTTTCATTTAAATTTAATTTTGATTTTAGATTAATTATTTTCCCTTGTTCTTTTATAATATTTAATTTATCATTTTTTATATAAGCAATTCCAGCTGAATCATAACCTCTATATTCAAGAGCTTCTAATCCATCCATAACAACTTTAATTGCTTTATTATTTTTACCTATATATCCGGTAATACCACACATTTATAATTCCTTCTTTCCACAACAAAAACAAGTGTGTGATATATTCTTTGTTATAATTTTGATTTTAATTTTTGTAATATATCTTACGAATACACATTCCGTAACAACATCCGCCGAATATTCGATAATTGTTATCCTCGTTAACCCTGTGGGTCTGGCGCTAAATACAAGTATTCCTCAATTACCTTTAGTATCTTTAATATAATTATACAAAAAATAAAAAAAGATTACAAGAAAAAAAGGAAATTCATTCATTTTTTAATATAATATTTATAGGAAAATCACTAGAAAGGAATATATGGAAAAAGTAAAATACTATATAGAAAAGTATAAGTATACATTAATAATTGTGTTTTTAGTTATTATAATTCTTATAATACTCGCAATAAAATTAAATAAAAATAATGAATCACAAATAGAAAAACAAGAAGTATCTTTAGAAAATAAAGAAGAAGTAAAAAAAGAAACAAAAGAAGAAACAAAAATAAGGGTAGATATAAAAGGTTTAATAAATAAGCCTGGAGTATATGAAATGGATTCTAGTTCTAGAGTTATTGATCTAATACATAAAGCAGGAGGACTTAAAGAGGGCGCTAATACTGAATATATCAATTTAAGTAAAAAGTTAGAAGATGAGATGATTATAATTATATATTCAAATGATGATGTTTCTAAATTTAGGGAAACTGATAAAAATGTAATATATATTAAATATAAATGCGATTGTCCTGATAATATAAATAGTGCTTGTATAAATGAATCAGATAAAGTAAATACAAATGGAGTAGAGGCAGTTAAAAAAGAACAAACTAAAGATAAAAATTTAATTTCAATAAATACTGGAACAGTAGAAGAACTTATGACAATATCAGGTTTAGGAGAATCGAAAGCTAAAGCTATAATAAAATATAGAGAAGAAAATGGAGAATTTAAAACTATAGAAGACATTAAAAATGTATCTGGAATAGGGGATGCACTTTATTCAAAAATTAAAGATTATATTAAAGTCTAATACATTTTTAATTCTTCTTTTTTTAATTGTAATATTAAATATAGCTTATAAAACATGCAATATACAAAGTAAATATAGTAAACATGAAAAAAATATAATAGGTATAGTTACCAATATAAATATAAAAGAAGATAAAACTATTATAAATATTAAAGCTAAAGAAAATATTATAGTATATTATTATAATAAAACTAATTTAGGATTAGGTGATAAAGTAAAAGTAGTTGGAACATTAAAAAATATAGAAAATAATACAAACTTTAATTTATTTAATTATAAAAAATATATGTTAAGTAAAAACACATATTTTATTATGAATGCTTCTAGTATTAAATTAATATCTAAAAATAATAATATATTTTATAGTATTAAAAATAATTTAAGTAAACAAATAAATAAGAAAAAAGGTTTTAGATATTTAAATACTTTTATTATGGGTGATTCAAAAGAAATAGATGAAAATGTTTTAGAATCATATAGAACAAATGGTATAAGTCATCTATTTTCTGTATCTGGTATGCATATAACTCTTTTATCTACTTTAATTTTATATATTTTAAATAAAATAAAAAAAAGTAATATAAATTACATTTTAGTTATTATTTTTTTAATATTTTATATGTTTCTTACTAGTTTTACACCATCTGTGATAAGAGCTACAACTTTATTTATATTTTTAACACTCAATAAATTATTAAGTTTAAATTTAAGTACCTTAAGAATATTTTTAATAATACTATTTTTAGTATTATTATTTAATCCATATAACATATATAATATAGGTTTTAAATTTAGTTATATAATATCACTTTATTTAATTATATTTAGAAAAATAATAAATAGAAATAAAAATTATATAACTAAAACAATTGTAACATCCTTTATAGCTTTTTTATCTAGTATACCAATACTTATAAATAATTTTTTTAGTATAAATTTATTAACTATAATAAATAATTTAATATTTGTACCAATTATTTCATTTATAGTATTCCCATTTTCATTATTAACTCTTATAATACCTAAAATAGATATAATATATGAAATACTAATTAATATGTTAGAAGGATTATCTTTATTTGTAAGCTATTTTAAAATAGAAATGATATTAAAACATACTAATATATTAATTATACTTTTATACTATCTTTTGATAACACTTATATTATTTAAAATAGTAAGAAAACAGTATAAATATATATTTTTATTAGTTTTATTTTTATTTATTCATACAAATATTAATTATATAACAAATACCTTTTTTACGACAATTATGGATGTTGGACAAGGTGATAGCATATTTATCCATCTTCCACATAATAAAAGTAATATATTAATAGATGCAGGTGGAAATATAAATTACGATGGTTCTAAAAATATAATTAGTTATTTAAAAAGTGAAGGAATACAAAAGTTAGATTATTTAATTATAACTCATGGTGATTACGATCATATGGGGGAAGCTATTAATTTAGTAAATAACTTTAAAGTAGAGAAAGTAATCTTTAATTGTGGATCATATAACGACTTAGAAAAAGAACTGATTAAAGTTTTAGATAAAAAGAAAATAAAGTATTATTCATGCATCAAAGAATTAAATGTAGATAAGAATAAATTACATTTCTTACAAACAAAAGAATATGACAATGAAAATGATAATAGTAATGTTATTTATACAGAACTTAATGGTTATAAATTTATGTTTATGGGAGATGCTTCGAGTACTACTGAAAAAGAAATATTAAATAAGTATAACTTACCAGATATTGATGTTTTAAAAGTAGGACATCATGGTAGTAAGACAAGTAGTAGTAAAGAATTAATTAATGAAATAAAACCTAATTATTCTATAATTAGTGTTGGGAAGAACAATCGTTATGGTCATCCGAATAAAGAAGTATTAGATAATTTAGAAGATTCAAAAATATATAGAACAGATCAAGATGGAAGTATAATATTTAAAATCAAAAATAATAAATTAAAAATAGAAACTTGTAGTCCATAGAAAGGAGCAAATATGAATTATTATAATGAGATTAAAAACAAATTAATTGACGATGAAGTATATTCGAAAATAAAAGATTATTCAAAAGAAAGACATACTCTTTTAACACATTATGAGGTAGGCAAATTACTATTAGAAGCGGGAAGTAAGTATGGTGATAATATAATTGGTAATTATTCTAATAAGTTAACAGTTGAAGTTGATAAGAAATACAATCCGAGAACTTTAAGAAGAATGAGACAATTGTATCAATTCTTTGAGAAACAAAAATGGTCCCCACTGGGGACCAAATTATCAATTAGTCACATAAGACAATTGTTTAGTTTAACTGATAATAATGAGATAAATTATTATGCTGAACAAATAGAAAAAAGGAATCTTTCAAAAAGACAATTAGAAGAAATAATTAAGAATAGTGAATATGAAAGGTTACCAATTGAAACAAAGAACAAACTTATGAATAGTAAAAAAATTAATGTAAAAGATTTAGTGCCAAATCCTATTTTAATTAGGAATAAAAATAATATAGAAATAATAACTGAAAAGGCACTTCATCATCTAATATTAGAAGATATTGAATCATTTATGAAAGACCTTGGGAATTCATTTAGTTTTATTGGTAGCGAATATAAAATTAAAATAGGTGACAGAAATCACTATATTGATTTATTGCTTTTCAATATAAAATACAATTGTTATGTAGTAGTTGAATTAAAAGTAACAGAGTTTAAGGTAGAATATATTGCGCAAGTTCAAAAATATATGAATTATATAGATAAAAATGTAAAAGAAATAAGTAATAATTCTACTATTGGAATATTAATATGTAAGAGAGAAAATGAATTTGTAATCGAATACTGCTCAGATGATAGAATTGCTGTTAGAGAATATGAATTAGTGTGATATAATATTAATTAGTTTGTAGGTGGTTTTGATGATTATTAAAGGAACAAGTTGTTATGCAAACGCTAAAGCCGGCAATTTAGTATCAATTACTGGTGATGGTGGGAATGCCTGGGGTTTTTATGGTAATGCATATAAGAAAATGTCTCCAAAATTATATTTATGGCAATATTATGATCAAAATCCCGATAATTTATCAGAAGATGAATTAATTGATTGGTATATAAAAGAATTTTATGATTTAAGGCTGAAAGACTTAAATCCATATGAATTAATGGATACTTTAAAACAAAAATTTGGAGAGAAAATAATATTGCTTTGTCATGAACTGCCTGGATTAGAAATAAATAAAGAACACTTTTGCCATAGAAGATTATTAGCAGATTGGATTGAACTTGAAACGGGTATTGTAATTCCTGAATTATCAATTAATGAATCTGGTGAGATTACCCAAGAAGAAATTTATGATCTCAAACCAAGAATAAAAAAATTAATTAAAAAGGATTAAAGAATTATCATAATGGTAATTCTTTTTCTTTAGTGTTATTCGACTTACTGTTTGACAATCACCACATGGAGATTATGATCACATGGGAAATTCTATTAATTTAGTTAATAATTTTAAAATAGAGAATGTTATATCTAATTGCGGTTACTATAATAATTTAGAAAATAAACTTATTAAAATATTAAATAGGAAAAGTATTAAGTATTATTCTTGCACTAAAACATTGAATATAGATAAACATATATTTAAATTTTTAAATACTAAAGTATATGACAATGAAAATGATAATTCGAGTGTTATGTATTTTGAATATAACAAGTACCAGTTTTTATTTATGGGAGATGCTGGAATAGAAAGAGAACGCGATATAATAGATAAGTATAATTTATCTGATATAGATGTATTAAAGGTTGGACATCATGGATCTAAAACAAGTAGTAGTAAAGAGTTTATAGATGAGATAAATCCAAAATATTCAATTATTAGTGTTGGGAAGAATAATCGCTATGGCCATCCGAATAAAGAAGTATTAAATAATCTAGAACAATCAAAAATATATAGAACAGATCAAGATGGAAGTATTAAGTTTAAAATAAAAAATAATAAATTGAAAATAGAAACTTGTAGTCCATAGAAGGGAGATTGATAAAATGAATGAAATAAAAGAATATACTACAAAATTATTTGAAAACATAAAACGTATAGATGAATTTGGTAAAGAATATTAGCTTGCAAGAGAGTTAATGTCAGTATTGGGATATAGTAAATGGGAAAATTTTATCAAAGTAATAGGAAAGGCGATTAATGCTTGTAAAAACAGCATTATTAATTATAAAGAACATTTTCCTGACATCAGGAAAACGTTAGAAATGCCTAATAATGCAGTGATAAGAATAATACTATTACACTAATTTTTATTCACAAAATATAACAACATTCATATATTATTATGAAAGCAAATTTATATGAATATTATTAAAGAAAGTAAATATAATATAAATATGAGGTAATCCTGCTACACCTCACCTTATTTAGGTAAGGTGTTTATATAGATTGGAGAGTCAAAAGACTCTCTTTATTTTTAAATATTATAATTATTTATACCATATTTTTCATCTTTTGTATCAAAAAACAAGTCACATTTAATAGGATTATATGTAAGATATGCTAATGTAATATAACTTATAATAATTAATATTATAGAAATTATATCACATTTATCATATGCTTTTTTACTTAAAATACAATAACTAATTATTTGAGATATAATTATAGCTATTAACATTACTCCAATATTTAGAAATATTTTAGGACCTATTTTATAATAAAAAGGCAAATATATTATTAAGAATATTGGTATTATAGTTATTGAACTTACAAATAGTGATAAAAAGAAATTATTATATTTTATATTAAATTTACTAAGTATTATGTAGTCAATTATTCCATATGCTACAACACTCGTAAACATTAGTTTTTGATGTTCCCAAATTGATTCATTTACAGGAAATAACATCGCACTTATAGTATTTGGTAAAATTTCATATATAGAATGAAATAAAAAACACAGTATGAATATACCTATGACACTTATAATTTTTGCTTTTTTTAAATTCATAAAAAACTCCTTTCTATTTATAATAATAAATGGTGATACTATGAAAATAAGATTGGGATATGCTTGTGTGCCTGTTACGATAACTGAAACATCTTCACATACACTTACATATACAAATTATAAAAAACTTGGAAGTAGAGCTAATCAAAAATTAGATACAGTTATTAAAAGTAATTTTGAAGCTTTAGAAAATATACTAAAATATAATATAAGAAATGATGTTACTTTTTTTAGAATGACTTCAGAGCTATTACCTTTAGTAAATCATCCGAGTGTTAAATATGATTTTTTTAATCAATATAAAGATAATTATAAGAATATTGGTAATATAATAAAAGAAAATAATTTAAGAGTCGATATGCATCCTTCTGCTTATACTGTTTTAAATAGCGTAAATAAAGAGGTTGTAGACTCTACAATTAATATACTCAAAATATACAAAAAAATGTATCAATATATGGGAATAGAATCTAAGTTGGTACTTCATGTTGGAAGTAAGAGTGATGGAAAGAAAAAAAGTATAAATAGATTTATAGAAAATTTTAATAAATTAGATTCTGATACACAAAAATTAATTGTAATAGAAAATGATGATAAAAGTTTTAATATAAGAAATGTTTTAAGTTTATGTGAAAAAATAAAAGTTCCTATGGTACTTGATTACCACCATTTTAAAGTTAATAGAAATAATGAAAAAATTGAAGATTATATTGAAAGGATATTTGGAACATGGCAAGGTGTACCTAAAATTCATTTTTCAAGTCCAAAAGATAAAAAGAATAAAAGAAGTCACAATGATTATATTAATGTAGATGATTTTATTAGTTTTATTGAAAAAATAAAGTTTACAAAAAGGGATTTTGATGTTATGATAGAAGCCAAAAAGAAAGATGACGCATTATTTAGATTAATTCGTGAATTAAAGTATAAAACTGACTATAAAATAGAAAAAAATACAATTTTTTTATAAAATTTGTTATAAAAAAAAGGAAATTTTAATTTTTTGTCGTTTATTAATTATAGGTACCTTGGAAGTGATTTTATGAGAATAGATAATAATACTATAAATGAAATAAGAGAAAATATAGATATAGTAGATGTTATATCTAATTACTTACCTTTAACTTCTAAAGGTAAAAATTATTTTGGTGTTTGTCCATTTCATGATGATCATTCACCAAGTATGAGTGTTTCAAAAGAAAGACAAATTTATACTTGTTTTTCATGTGGCGCGACTGGTAATGTATTTAAATTCATTCAAGATTATGAAAATATCAGCTTTATAGAGGCAGTAAAGAAATGTGCTGATATGGTTGGTATATCATTAGATATAGGTAAAATAACTACTAAAAATAAACATCAAGACTTATATGATATTTATGAATTAAGTTTTAAATTTTATCAAAACAATATAAATACAGAATTAGGTAAAAAAGCAAAAGAATATTTACATAATAGATCACTTGATGATGTTACTATAAAAGAATTCGGTATAGGACTTTCTTTAAATGAAAAAGATGTATTAACTAAATTATTAAAGTCCAAAAAATATAGTGATGATATTTTAATTAAAAGTGGTTTAGTAAATGAAAATAATTATGTATTAAATGATGTATATCGAAATAGAATTATGTTTCCTTTATATGATTTAAACGGTAAAGTTATTGGTTATAATGGAAGAGTTTATAATGGTGAAAAAGAAAATAAATATATAAATTCTAAAGAAACAGATATATTTAAGAAAAGAGAACTTTTATATAACTATCATAGAGCTAAAGAAGAGTGTAGAAAGAAAAAATCTATAATAATTATGGAAGGACCTATGGATGTAATAAGAGCTTATACTATAGGTGTTAAAAATTGTGTTGCTGCACTAGGTACTGCATTTGGTAGTGAACAAGCTATGCTTATTAGAAAATTATCTAGTGATGTAATACTTTGTTTTGATGGTGATGATGCAGGACTTAAAGGTACTAAAAGTGCGATAGAAGAACTAGGTAAGTTAGGTATAATACCTAAAATAATGAGATTAGAAAATAATAGTGATCCTGATGAATATATTTTAAAAAATGGAAAAGAAGCTTTTTTAAATAAAATAAATAATCCTATGGATTTGATGGAATTTAAAGAAACATTATTAAAAAAAGAATATAACTTAAATAATTCCTTAGAACTATCTAATTATGTAAATAAAATGATAGAAGAAATAAATAATATAGATGACGATATATTAAGAGAAATTAGTATAAATAAATTAAGTGAGGAAACTAAATTAGATATTAATTTATTAAAAAGTAAATTGAAAGAAAAAGAACCTATAAAAATAGAAGTAAAAAGAAATACTAAAATAAAAATGGACAAGTATGTTAAATCAGAAATGTATTTGTTATATTATATGTTAATTGATAAAGAAGTAATAAAAATGTATGAAAAAAAGATAACACATATGCCTACAGAACTTTATAGGCAATTAGCTTTTCAAATAGATTACTTTTATAAAGAAAATGGATATATAAATGTAGCAGATTTTATAACTTTTCTTGGTGATGATATAGATTCTATAAAAGCAATAGGGGATATAACTAATTTAGATTTAAGTGATGAAGTTAATTATGATGCGATAGATGACTATTTAAATAATATTAGAGAATATAATGAAAAACAGATAAGTAATATATATAAAAATAAAATAGCTAAAGAGGTTAATTTAGAAAAAAGAATTGAACTTGCTAATAAAAAAATAGAGTATAAAAGAAGGAGAGAAGAAGAGTATGATAGATGAAATAAAAACATTTGAACAAAGAAAACAAGAATTAGTAAAAAAAGGTAAAGAAAAAGGAATTATAACTTATGAGGAGTTAGCAACCTCTCTAAAAGGTCTTGATCTTGACGCTGATAGCTTGGATGAATTATATAATGTATTTAATGAAAATAATATAGCTGTTGTAAGTGAAAGTGAAGAAGAGGAAGAAAGTGCTGATAAATTACTTTTGGATGATAATTCGCTTACTAAAGACTTAACTATAAATGATCCAGTTAGAATGTATTTAAAAGAAATTGGACAAATAAAATTATTAACTCTTGATGAAGAGGGTGCACTTGCAGATAGAATTACTGCAGGTGATGAAGAAGCAAAAAATATACTAGCTGAGGCTAATTTACGTTTAGTTGTTAGTATAGCTAAAAGATATGTTGGTCGTGGTATGCTATTTCTTGATTTAATCCAAGAAGGAAATATTGGACTTATGAAAGCAGTAGATAAATTTGATGTAAGTAAAGGTTATAAATTTTCAACATATGCTACATGGTGGATTAGACAAGCTATAACACGTGCAATAGCAGATCAAGCACGTACAATTCGTGTACCAGTTCATATGGTAGAAACAATAAATAAACTTGCTCGTGTTCAAAGACAATTAACACTTGAGCTTAATCGTGAACCAAGTGAGGAAGAACTTGCTAAAAAAATGAATACTTCTGTAGAAAAAGTAAGAGAAATATATAAAATTAGTCAAGATCCAGTCAGCTTAGAAACTCCAATAGGAGAAGAGGATGATTCACATTTAGGTGATTTCATTAAAGACGAGAGAAATTTAAGTCCTGAAGAGTTTGCTACTAATGAAATGTTAAAAGATGAAATTAGTCAAGTATTAGAAACTTTAACAGAAAGAGAAGAAAAAGTAATTAGATTAAGATTTGGCCTAGAAGATGGTAAACCAAGAACTCTAGAAGAAGTTGGTCAAATGTTTGGAGTAACAAGAGAGAGAATAAGACAAATAGAAGCAAAAGCTCTTCGTAAACTTAGACATCCTTCTCGTTCTCGTAAACTTCGTGATTATATGGGTGACTAATGAACTTATCAAAAAGATTACAGGCTGTAGCTACTTTAGTAGATGTTGGAAGAAAAGTTATAGATGTTGGATGTGATCATGCATATTTGGATATATATTTAACTTTAAATAATGAAAATAAATGTATTGCTACAGATATAAATGAAAATGCATTAAATAGTGCAATAAAAAATATTGAAAAGCATAATTTGACTGATAAAATAGAAGTAAAACTTACAGATGGACTTACTGATATTAAAGTTAACAAAAAAGATAATATAGTAATATGTGGTATGGGAACACATACAATATTAGATATTTTAAAAACTAATAAACTAAGTAATACACTTATTATATCTTCAAACAATGATATTGATATATTAAGAAGAGAGGTAGTTAGTTTAGGTTATTTTATAGATAGTGAAATATTTATAATTGATAAAGGTAAACCTTATATAATAATAAAATTTAAAAAAGGATATAAGAAATATAATGAAAATGATTATATTTTTGGTCCTATATTAAAATATAATATTCAATATAAAAAATATATTATCAATAAATATAAAAAAATAATTAAACAAATATCCATAAAAAAATTAAATATAAAATTTAAATATATATTATTAATATTAAGATTGAAATTGTTAGATATAAAAATAGATTTCTAAAATAATAGATTGATTAATCAATCTTTTTTTAGTATAATTGTAATAGTTAAAGTAAGAAAGTGGGAATCAAATGAAAAAAGGATTTACATTAATAGAACTTTTGGCAGTCATAGTAATACTAGCTATAATTGCATTAATCGCAACACCAATAGTGTTAGATATAATAGAAGATAGTAAAGAATCAGCAAATATTCAAAGTATAAATAGTCTAGTAGATATGGCAGAGATGTATGCAACAACAAATGAAGCAACAGGTAATTTATATGATAAAGTAATAGATAAAATAAAAGGAACAAAGCCAGATAATGGAGCAATATATGTAAATAAAAATGGAGAAGTAGCGCTTGCATTAAAATATAATAATAAGTGTTATGTGAAGGCATATGATTCAAATAAAATAACACAAAGTAAAGATGAGAACTGTATAGTACCAATAGATTATTTAATGGTAGTAGATACAACAAATGGGGAGACTCAAAAAGTATTTAATAGTGAAATAACAAAATCACAAGTAGAAAAAATAATAACAGTATCAACAAATGAAGTGCCTAGTGATGTAATAGGAAGTTTTGATGTATCAGAGAATCAAAATGGAAGTATAATGGCATGGTATAAAGATGAAGATAGTAACGGATTATATGAATTATATATAGGACAAGATGGAGGAGTAAAAGCCAATCCAAACTCTACTAAATTATTTAATTATTATAAAAATGTAATAAGCATGGATTTAAGTAATATGGATACCAGTAATGTAACAAATCTAGCAGGAATGTTTCAAAGATGTGAAAAATTACTAAATTTAGATTTAAGTGGCTTTAATACAACAAATGTGACTACAATGGAGGCTATGTTTAATAATTGTTTAAGTTTACAAAATTTAAATTTAAGCAGTTTTGATACATCTAAAGTTACAACAATGAGAGTAATGTTTCAATCTTGTGAAAAACTAGAAACATTAGATTTAAGCAAATTTAATACAGTTAAGGTAGAAGATATGCGTTTTATGTTTAATAAATGTTACAATCTAGAATTTTTAAATATAAATAATTTTAATACGATAAGTGTAACAACTATGCAATATATGTTTAGTGAATGTAAAAAATTAAAAAATTTAGAATTAAATAGTTTTGATACAGCAAATGTGACTAATATGTATGCAATGTTTCAACATTGTGAAAATTTACAAACTTTAGATTTAAGTAACTTTAACACATCAAAAGTAGAAGATATGCGTTTTATGTTTAATAATTGTACAAAGCTTGAGAGTATAAATTTAAATAATTTTGATACTTCAAATGTAATAAATATGTATGCAATGTTTCAACATTGTGAAAATTTACAAACCCTAGATTTAAGTAATTTTAAAACATCAAAAGTAATAGATATGAGCTTAATGTTTAATAAATGTTCAAATTTGCAAACTTTAAATTTAAATAATTTTAATACAAGTAATGTAACAAATATGAAAGCTATGTTTAGTGAATGTTCAAATATTCAAAGTTTGAATTTAAGTAATTTCGATACATCAAAAGTAACAGATATAAGCTATATGTTTGATAATACAGAAAATCTAAATACAATAAATATAAATAAAGCAGATTTTACTAAAGTAACAATTTTCGAATATATGTTTAATTTAAGTGGAGTAACAAGTATTATAGTAAAAGATGAAACAGCAAAAACATTTATAGAAGCACGACTTCTAGACGCAAGTATTACAGATGTAACAGTAACAATAGGATGAAGACTGATATTTCAGTCTTTTTTAATATTTTATAAAATTTACAATAAAATTATATAGGTGATACTATAATGAAAAATAAAAAAATAGAATTAACTTTATTTATAAGTGTAATAGTAATATCTTTATTTGGCGTTATAATGATATATTCATCATCATATATATGGGCTGAATATAAATATAATGATCCAT
Source organism: uncultured Bacilli bacterium (assembly GCA_934167485.1). Lineage (GTDB taxonomy): Bacteria > Bacillota_I > Bacilli_A > RF39 > UBA660 > UMGS1613. The sequence goes on along the minus strand of CAKPKL010000006.1, from coordinate 58,774 downwards.
ATAAATATCTAAAAAATCAATTATTATTTTTCTTTATAGGTATATTTTTAATGATTTTTATAAGTAGAATTGATTATAAGAAATATTTTAAATATTCAAATAAGATATTAATTATTTGTATCTCTTTACTAATACTCGTTTTAATACCTGGAGTTGGTACTGTTAGAAATGGTTCACGTAGTTGGTTTGGTATAGGATCTTTTGGTATACAACCTAGTGAATTTGCTAAACTTGGATTAATTATTTTCACTAGCAAATATCTTTCTAATAATCCAAATAGTATGAAACATTTTAAGAAAGGGGTTTTACCAATCCTTTTGATAACACTCTTAATTTTTGGAATTATTATGTTACAACCAGACTTTGGTACAGGAACAATTCTTGTTATGACAATTATTGGAATTTTATTTGTAGCAGGACTTGATATTAAAATATTTCTTAAATTTGGAATGGTTGGACTTATTGGTGTCGTAGGACTTATAGTAGTGGCACCCTATAGATTAAAAAGAATATTATCATTTTTAGATCCTTGGAGTGATCCTTTGGGTAGTGGTTTTCAAATAATTCAATCGCTATATAGTATAGGTCCAGGTGGATTGTTTGGTCTTGGATTTGGAAATTCAATACAAAAACATTTTTATTTACCAGAACCACAAACAGATTTTATATTTTCAATAATTTCAGAAGAATTTGGTTTTTTAGGTATAGTTATAATATCTTTATTATTTATATTAATTTTTTACAACTGTTTAAAGATAAGTATGAAGTGTAATGACTTATTTGGAAAGTATTTATCTTTTGGAATAACGTTTGGATTAATATTTCAAGCAATACTTAATTTAAGTGTAGTAGTAGGTCTTATTCCTGTTACAGGAGTAACACTTCCGTTTTTAAGTTACGGTGGGTCTAGTTTGCTTATAACAATGACAAGTATAGGTATAATATTAAATATATCAAGATATGAAAATTAATACTATTCTATTTTCTAAATTAATATGTTATAATTAAATTGAATAGGAGAGATTTTATGAAAATATTTAAAAGAATAATCGCATATTTAATAGACATAGTTTTAGTTATTTCTATATCTACATTAATATCAAATAATTCTTACATAAATAAGGATTATAATAAGTACAAAAAAACTTATAAAGAGTATGAAGAAAAATACACTGCTTATGAGGATTTTATAAGTGACATAGAAAAAAAATATAAAGATGAAACATTAAATGAAAAAGAAATAAAAGAATTGGTTAATACTTATCCAAGTTATAAGAAATATTTTAGTGATATTAAAGAAATAGATAAAGATAACTATGAAGAATTCATTGGAAAAATTAATGATGATTTTAAAGATACTCAAGAAGATTATAGTTATAAGTTATCAAAATATTCTATAATACCTGGAATTATAAGAATTATGAGTTTTCTTTTATATTTTGTTGTTATTCAATTTTATGTTGGTAATACACTAGGTAAAAAAATAATGAAATTAAAAGTAGTACCAAATGGTAATAAAAAATTAAATATATTAAATTATTTTGTTAGAAGTTTAATTGTAAATGAAGTATTTGTAAATATTTTAAATATAATATTTATGTTAATACTTTCTAAAAATAATTTTATAATATATTCCAATATAATGTATGTTATAACATATGCGATAGAGGTTTCCATAATATTTATGATGGCATTTACTAAAGATAATAGAGGTTTACACGATTATGCTGCTCAAACTAGAGTTGTTGAAATAAAAGGGGAGAAGGATCATGAAGTGTAAAAGATGTGGTGTTAATATAGATGAGAATGAAATATTTTGCGAGTCATGTAAAAAGGAATTAAAAAAAGAATCTTCTAAAAGTAAAGTTGAAGAATTGGAAGAATTAATAAATGAAAATAAAAAATTAAATGAATTAGAACAAACAAAGGAACTAACTGATTTAACTAATTTAGTAGAACAAGAATTAGAAAATGAAGAGATAATTACTCCAGAAGAGGATGTAAAACAAGAAATATCAGAGGAAAAGACTGTAGAAGTTCCAAAAGAGGAACCAACTTTAGAAGACAAACATAGCAAAAAGAAGAATAAAAAATTAATTATAATTATTTCTATAATAGTTGGAGTTTTAATTATAGGAATAATTATTACTTGTTTACTATTAAATGGTAATAATAAGGAACAAGAAGAAGTAATAGATTATAAAAAAGTATTAAATGATTATGGAGATTATACTAAAAAAATAGTAAATGATTATATAAAAGAACATGATGAAACACCGACTTGGCAACAAATAATAGATTTAATAAAATTTAAAAAATATGAAGTTATTTGTAATACTCACGATATTTATAAAGATGGTTCAATATATTTAAATAATTGTAAAATAAATAACAAAACAATTAAATTTACTTATGGAAAAAAACAAGAAGAAGAAAAGATAGGTAAAACAATTAATATTTTAAAAAATGTATTGAATTCTTATGGTTATTATGAATACTCTACAACTGATGGAGAACAAGTGGGAAGTGTTACTTGTATAAGTGAAGATTGTCAGTATGTAACAGCTTTTGATAATTATGCAATAATAAAAGAAAACCAAGAATATTATTTATATAATTATGTAAATAATTCTTTAGAATTTGGTCCATTTGAGGTAGAAAACATTGATAATCCATACTCATATACATTAAATTACATAAAAAAATTATATGGTATAGTATATAAAAAAGATGGTAATACTTATATTTATTCTTTACTTACAAATAAAACTTTAAAAAGTAATAAAGGATATTTATTAAGTAGTCAATCATTTATGGATATATCACTTATTTATAAATATGGATATGCTGTATTTGTTGATAATGATAAATATAATTTTGTTAATTTAAAAACAGGTAATGTTAGTTATACTATAAATGATACATTATCTTCTATAATAGAAGATAGTGAAGGTAAAAATTTATATATATCTACAATTAATAAAGAAACTGGTAATATAAAATTATATAATAATAATGGAAAAGAATTATTTAAAGATGAAGATATTAAAAATTATAAAATATCTAAAAATAGCATTATTGTAAGTAGCGGTAAAAGATTTAGTGTATACGATAATAATTTAAATTTAAAATTAAAAAGTTCTAACTATGATAGTGTAATGTATCTTTATGATGATTTTGTTGTTGTATTGAATAAAAAACATTTAAGTATAGTTGATTTTAATGATAAAATACTTGCTACTTTTGATGAGGAATGGGATAATAACAAATACACATTTCATTATATGAATTCTGGATGGAATACTGTAGATGGTAAATATGGTATTTATTTAACAATTCAAGATAAATCTAAAGACTTTGGTTCAATGGGAAGCTGGTTAAAACTTTATTATATTAAAGAGACTGGTGAAACTGGAGTACTTGAGATGAATAATATGAATTAAACTTCTTAGTTTTAAGAAGTTTTTTTGTTAAAAAAAGATACTTATTTAAGATAGTACCTTTTTATAAATAAAATTCATCAATTTCAGTATGTATTCTATCTGTATTATCATGTATATAAAATATAGTTTTATATGTATTAATTATACTAGGATAACTTGTGTAGTTTAATATATCAGATAGTGATAACACACCAACAATTTCATTATTATCTTTTACTAGTAATCTTTTAACTTTATATTTTGACATAGTATCTAAAGCGCTTTTTATACTATCATTTATATCTGTATATACTATATTATTTGTTATATAAGATTTAATACTATCATTTATATTATTTAAATTAGAAATAGCTAGACATATATCTCTATCTGTAATAACACCCACAAAATCATTATTCTTTTTTATTGGTATAAAACCTATATTATTTTTTTTCATAAGGCTTGCTATATCCTTAAATGAATCGTCTGTATTACCACTTATAATTTTATAACTCATTATATCTTTTATCATATCATCACCACATATATTTTTTCCTAAATTTAATATATTATTCATATATTTTAGTATGAATAGAATGCATTTAAAAAAAAGAAAAGTAAAAAAAAATAATATAATAAATAAAATAATAATAATTTTAGTTTTACTTATTATAGCTATTATTTATATATTAAAAATATTTAATGAAAAAGCTATACCTCATATAGATAGTTATTCTAAAATAGAAGCAAATAAAATAGTTTCTAATGTAATAAGTAGTACTGTATCTGAAAATATATCAAAATATAAAAATATTAATGATTTAATTATTACTAATAAAGATTCTACAGGTAATATTAAAAATATAGATTTTAATATGTCTTTAGTAAATGATGTATTGGTATCATCTACTAAGTTAATAGAACAAAATTTAGAGTATTTAGAAAGTGGTAATGTAGATAAATTAAAACTAAATAGTTCTTTATTAAGTAATAAGAAAAAATTAAATAAAGGAATAATATATGAAGTACCAAGTGGAGTTATATTTGATAATGTGTTGCTTAATAATATTTTTCCTAAAATACCTGTGAGACTTAGTTTAGTAGGTAATATTTTTTGTAGAATAAATACAGATGTTAAAGAGTATGGTATTAATAATGCTTTAATTAAAGTGAATATAAATGTAACAGTAGAAGTAAAAATATTACTGCCATTTATATCAAATAATACTACTATAGAGGTTGATATACCAATTTTAATGAAAGTAATAGAAGGTAATGTACCGAGTTATTATTTTGATGGATATCTATCATCACCTAGTATAACAAAAAGTATTAATGATTGATAAAATATAGTAAAAAATAATGATTTTGTGTTATACTATTATTGGTGATAGTATGGCTAAGGAAAAAAGAGTAGTAAAAAAGAAAGTAAAACTATTATTTATTATAGTATTTATGATAATACTTATAATAGGCTTATTATTATTTATTCCAAAATTAGTAAAACCAAAAGATAGACTAAATACCTATTATATCTCTAGTAATGAGAATGAAGTTTTACTTTATGATCAGAATTATAAAGAAACTGATAAAATAATAAGAGGTAGTAAAGTAGATGTTTATAGTAGTGAACAAGAAAATAATAATATATTTTATAAAAAAATAAAATTAAATAATAAGATTTATTTAATAAATAAAGAAAATATTACTGATAAAGAAAATGAGATAATAAAAGAGAAAAAATTATATGTTAGGACGCCAGTAACTGTATATAAAGATTCAAGTTCTTCTAAAATTTTATCTTATATAAAAAAAGGAGAAGAAATTGAAATTATAGGATTTGATAAAGTACTTAGTGATGGTAGTATTAATAGATATAAAATTAAATATAACAATATAGAAGGATATGTTTATGGTAAGTATTTAGTTAATACTAAAGAATTGAGTGATAAATTATATGATGAGGGTGGAATTTTAGAATATATGTCTGGTATGGGAGATACTTTAGGTGGAGGGAATGCTACTTTCTTAGATTATTATCCATATCAAAAGCCTAAATTTAAAGATAATGTAATGCCAGATGAAGTAAGAGCTCTTTATATTAATAGTGCAGCTGTTAAAGATATAGATGCTTATATAGATTTCGCACTTAACAATAATATAAATGCTTTTGTAATAGATATAAAAGATAATACATCACCAGCATACAATTCTCCAGTTATGAAGGAATATTCTATTACAAATTATAATCACGCTCTAAATGATTATGAAGCTTATAAATCATATGTGAAAAAAGCAAAAGAAGCAGGTATATATGTAATTGGAAGAATTACTACATTTAAAGATTCTTATTATATTGAAGATAATAAAGAGGACGCTATAAAGAATTCAAATGGGGAACCTTTTAGTCATAATGGATCTTATTGGCCAAGTGCTTTTAATAGAAATGTTTGGCAGTTTAATGTAGAACTTGCAAAAGAAGCTGTAACAGAAATAGGGTTTAATGAAATTCAATTTGATTATGTAAGATTTCCTGATAGAACAACTAAATTAGAGCGCACAGGGAAAATTAATTTAAATAATACTTATGATGAAGAAAAAGCTAGTGCCTTACAGACTTTTGTTATGTATGCATGTGATGAGATACATAATGTAGGAGCATATGTTTCAATAGATGTATTTGGTGAGAGTGCTTCCAATTATGTAACTGCTTATGGTCAGTTTTGGCCAGCTATTTCAAATGTAGCAGATGTAATAAGTGGTATGCCATATCCTGATCATTTTAATGCTCATGAATATGGTATAAAAGAAGTTGTTTGGACAGTTCCATATAAAGTTTTAAATGAATGGGGTAAACAAGTTAAATCAAAACAAGAAGTAATACCAACTCCAGCTGTTGTTAGGACTTGGATTCAAACTTATAATACAGTAAAACAGCCAAGTGTAATTTATGATTCAGACAAAGTAATAGAGCAAATACAAGCTTTGTATGATAATGGACTAAATGGTGGATATATGACTTGGAATTCATCATCAAATTTAACAAAATATAAAGAAATTAGTTATTCGTTTAAGAAGGTGTACAAATGATAGAAGTAAATAATATAAAATATAAATTAATAGAAAATTATAAAGATGGTTTTGATGCAGATACATTTAAAGAAAAGTATACAGAATATTTTGAGCCATATGATTATATAATAGGTGATTGGTCTTATGGTAAGTTAAGACTTAAAGGTTTTTGTACAAAGTTAAATAAAATGTGCAACAAAATAAATGATATTAAATTTAAAGATAATTATATAAAAGAATTATGTAGTTATGATTGTAAATATTTTATTTTAGAAAAAGAAAAAGATGTAAAATAGAATTAAAATTTAAAAAAAATAAGTAAAACTTAATTACTTATTTTTTTCTATGTGGTATACTGTAGTAAAGTAGGTGTTTATATGAAAGATGCATTAGACCACAAATGCCCTAGTTGTAATGCAGTATTAAGGTTTAATCCAGAAGGTCAAAATTGGGTATGTGAGTATTGTAAAAAAAGTTATAATTTAGATGATTTAAATTCATACATAGAATCAACTGGTAAACAATTAAATGAGACAATTAATTCTAGTGATGATTTAGATACTTATAGTTGTCCAAATTGTGGAGCTGAGGTAATAGCTGATCCTAATGTCAGCACAACATCATGCATATACTGTAAAAATACAACTATATTAAAAAGTAAATTACAAGGAGAATTTAGTCCTAAGTATATAATACCGTTTAAAAAAACAAAAAAAGATGCAATAAAAGCATTTAAAAATATAAGAAAAGGTAGATTACTTACTCCAAGTGAATTTAATAATAGTAAAAACATAAAAGAAATGAGTGGAGTATATATACCATTTTGGTTATATGATTATGATGCTAAAGGATTAATAGAAGCAGATTGTAAAAAGATAACTACTTGGAGAAGTGGAGAATATAAATATACAAAAACAGATACATATTTGGTAACTCGTGGTGGAGATATGTCTTTTAATAAAATACCTGTAGATGGTTCTAAAAAGTTTGCAGATAATATTATGAATTCTATAGAACCTTTTAAATATGATGACCTAAAGACATTTAATTATTCATATTTGTCAGGATTTTTATCTGAAAAATATGATATATCAAAAGGTGAAGCAGAAGTAATCGCACAAAATAGAGTAAAGACTTCTTTTATAAATCAAATGAAAAAAGACATGAGCGATTATGATGAAATTGAAAGTATTAGACACTCAATTAATTTAAATAATAAAGATAATTCATATGTACTTCTTCCAGTATGGATGTTAAATATAAAATATAAAAACAAAATATATACGTTTGCTATGAATGGACAAACTGGTAAAATGGTAGGAAATATACCAATAGATAAAGGAAAAGCAATATTAATATGGGTAATGTTATTTTTACTTACATTTACTATTTCTTTTGCACTTAGTTATTTTAAGGTGATATAATGAAAAAATTAAGAATAATTATAATTTTATGTTTAATGTTTATAGGTATTGGTAGTGCTAATGCTTTTGATAATTCATTAAAAATGTATGATTATGCACAAGTACTTACAGATAAAGAAGAGACAGCTTTAAAAACAAAAATTGATAAATATATAAATACTTATCAAATGGATATGGTATTAGTTGCAGTTCGTTATCATAGTAAATCAAATATAGAAGAATATACAAAAGCTTTTTATCAAACAAATAATTTTGGTACAGGATTAAATAAAGATGGAATAATATTTGTTCTTGACTTAAGCAAAGGTGAATCATATATTTTAGTAACTGGTAAAGCTGTTAAAATATATGATAGTAATAGAATAAATAAAATTAATTCCAAAATAGATTTAAAATCAAGTTCATATAACATATTTAATACATTTATAACAAATGCAGATAAATTTGCAAAAGAAGGTGTTGATTATTCAAAGTATGATACTAAAATATCAGTTGATTGGATTAAAATTATATTAACCTCATTTATAATACCTACAGTAATACTTGTAATATTAATATTAAGAAATAAAATGATACATAAGAAAAATGATGCTGATTACTATTTAGTAGATGGAAGTTTAGTAATAAATACAAGAGAGGATAAATTTATAACTACAGATACAACACAAACAATAATAAATAATAATACAAAAAAATAGAGGGAAAAGTATGAGAAATAAAGGTTTTACCTTAATAGAATTACTAGCAGTAATAACAGTAATTGCAATCATAGCTACAATTACAGTAATAGTTACAAATAAAATTATAAAAAATACAAAAAATACCCTTTTAGAAAGACAAAAATTAACTATAGAAGAAGCAGCTAGAGATTACTATTTAAAAGAAGGAATGAATGCTAATTTTGATTCAAAAGAAAGTTGTGTTAATTTATCTAAATTATTATCAAAAGGATATTTAGAAACAAAAGAAGTTATAAATCCAAAAACAAAAGAGACAATGGATGGATCTGTTATTATAACGTATAGTGCGAATCAATATAATTATAAGTATCAAGATACTGTATGTCATTATTCAAATGGTTAGGTAGTATATTTTGATGTAACAAATGGAAAAAATGCGATAATTATATAGAAACACAAAGTAATATAGGAGTAAATAGTGGATGTATGAAATTTTATGCATTTAATGATGATGATGGAGATACAGTAAATCTTTTATTAGATCATAATACCACAGCATTAGTACAATGGAATGATAATTATTATGACGAAAATGGAATGCCAAGTAATGTAAATGGACCTGACAATGTATTAGAACAATTAAAATCAGATACGGCAGCATAGCAAGGTGTTGAAAGTCCAACTACATATAATGTTGATCAAGATGTTCAAACTGGAAAAGCAAAATATATAATAAATTATAAAGATGGAGGATATAATGCTCGATTAATTACAATACAAGATATAGATCAAATAACAAAAAATACATCTTGGAATTAATCAATTTTAGAGTTTGGATATTTTTTTGATACAAAAACTTCAAATTATAGTGAGACTTGTGAAAGAGGAAATACAAGTGGATGTAAATATGGAAGGCTGTATGATAGAACAGATATAGATTGTAAAAAATATGGTTGCTCAAATAATGCAGATTTAAGTATGAAGGGAAACGGTTATTGGACTTCTTCAGCAAGTCCTTATTCTAGTTATGCATGGGGTGTTGATTATAAAGGCGGAGTGCCTATTTATTATGATTTAGAACCCTATCAAATTAAATACTCATTCCAATATGGTGTTCGTCCAGTAATAGAAATTTTAAAATCTAAATTAGATTAATTTAGAATATTAAATTGTTTGCCAATTATATAATTTAGTTAAATAGTAATATAATGTGTTTTTATAAATAATACATTATATCTTTTTTTTTATTTTTTTGATATAATGATTTAGGTGGTTTTATGGAGAACTTAATTTTAATTAAATATGGAGAACTTACAACAAAAAAAGCAAATAGAAATGCTTTTATTAAATTGCTTGCCAATAATATAAAAAATATATTAAAAGGTAATGAATTTAATATTAAATATGATAGAGTTAGAATGTATATTGAGTGTAATGATGCACCTAGTATAGTTCAAAAATTAAAAAATGTTTTTGGTATACATGGAATAGTTATATGTCATAAAGTAAATACTAATGTTGATGATATAAAAGATAAAGTACTTGAACTTTTGAAGAAAGAAAATTTTAATACTTTTAAAATTAATACTAAAAGGGCAGATAAATCATTTGAAATACATAGTATGGATTTTAATAATATAATAGGAGGTCATGTACTTAGAAATATTGATTGCAAAGTAGATGTTCATTCTCCTGATATTATGGTGACTATAGAGATAAGACCTGAAGGAACTTTTATTTATACTAATGAAATAAAAGGTATTGGTGGATATCCTGTTGGTATTCAAGGTAAAGGTATGTTAATGTTATCAGGTGGTATAGATTCCCCTGTGGCAGGCTATTTAGCTTTAAAAAGAGGAGTAGATTTAGAATGTTTGTATTTTGAATCACCACCTCATACTAGTATAGAAGCTAAAAACAAAGTTATTAAACTTGCTAGTATTATTAATGAGTATTCTGGTAATATAAAAGTAAATGTAATTCCTTTTACTCGTCTTCAAGAAGCTATATATAAAAATGTTCCTGATTCTTATGTTATTACTATAATGAGAAGAATGATGTATAGAATAGCTTATAAATTAGCTATAAAAAATAATTGTAAAGTTATAATTAATGGAGAATCTATTGGACAAGTAGCAAGCCAGACTCTAACTAGTATGAGTGTTATTAATAGTGTAACCAATTTTCCTGTTATTAGACCTGTAGCTTGTATGGATAAGTTAGAAATAATAGATATAGCATGTAAAATTAATACTTATGAAACAAGTATATTACCTTATGAAGATTGTTGTACTATATTTTTACCAACTCATCCAGTAATCAATCCTGATATCAATAAATGTTTATTGTATGAAATGAGTTTTGATTATGAGAAACTTATTGATGAATGTATTGATTCTGTGGAAGTTATAACTAATTTAAAAAATGATAATTATAATGATTTGTTATAACGGAAAAAATTACCAAAAATTTTTAGTATAAATTTCATCTTTGTACACAAATTAAAAATGTACAGGAGGTGAAATTATGAATAACAAATTAAATAGTAAATTTGTTGTACCTGGAGCTAAACAAGCAATCGAAAAAATGAAATATGAAATAGCTAGTGAATTAGGAGTTAATATGGGTCCTGATGCTACTTCAAGAGCTAATGGTTCAGTTGGAGGAGAAATCACTAAGAGATTAGTTCAAATGGGTGAACAACATTTAGGTGGAACTAACTACCAAGCTAAATAAGAAAATGGATAGCGATTATTTGCTATCTTTTTATTTAAAAAGCTCTAATACATAGAACTTTTTAAAATAGATGGATACTTTTTGGGAAAAAATTACTAAAGAAGAAAATGAAGAGCTTTTAACATCTAAATCATTTCCCTTTATTATTCTTTGTATTAAATAAAAATTTATTAGTAGTAGAAATTACTAGTAAGAAAATATTTGACTGGAAAAAATATTCAAGTGTTAAAAATATATTAGTACAGATAATATTAATGAGGTGAAATTATGAATAATAAGTTAGTTGTTAAAGGTTCTAAAGACGCTATAGAAAATTTAAAATACGAGATATCACGTGAACTTGGAATAACACTAGGTGCTGATACAACAAGTAGATTAAATGGTACTGTAGGTGGTCTTATGACTAAAAGACTTGTAGAATTAGGAAAACAATATTATAGAGATACTATGAATTATAAAAGATAAGTTTACTTGTCTTTTTTTATACGCAAAAACAGACAATTCGTGCAATTTCGTTTACTTATAAAAATTATGATGTATAATAGTTAAACTATTAAATTTATTGACTTAATTTATTTAAGTATGTATAATTTAAGTAGTATTTATATCCAAGAGGGGGAAAATTATGGAAGATAAACACTATAAATTAGATAAAGAAGAAAGTAAAAAGATGACAGGATATGCATCAATAGATAAACCATGGCTTAAATATTATAATTTTGATGTTGATTCAATTGAAATTCCTAAAATGTCAATGTATCAAATGGCGGAAATGTTTAATAAGAATAGGTTAAATAGTACAGCAATTGAGTTAAGAAATAGTTTTAATAATTTTAAAAAAGGGCATAAAATATCTTACAAAGATTATTTCGAGAAAATAAAACAATTTGCAAAAGCATCATATTTATTAGGAATAAAAATTGATGAGATAGTACCAATGATTTTGCCAAACATACCTGAAAGTAGAATTTCTATTTATGGATTAAATTTTATAGGAGCAACTCCTTATGCCTTAACTCCTATGTTAGCACCTGAGAAATTAGAAAGAATAATAAAAGAAAATGAAATAAAAAATATTATTTTATTCTCGGGTTTTTATAATAAATATAAAAATATTATTAATAATAATAAATTTGATAACATAATATATGTAAATGGTTATGAGTCTTTGTCCCCAATTGTTCAAGGTTTATGTAATTTTAGAGAATTATTTTGCAAATCAGATATTGATTTAAAAAAAATAAATAGTGATAGCATTGTTTCGTATAAAGAATTTATGAAAGAAGGAGAAAAATTAAAAGTAGATCTTAAACCATATTATAATGAAAATCATATTGCAGCAATCGTTGGTACTAGTGGAACTACTGGTGTACCTAAAGGTGTATGTTTAACCGACTACAATTTAAATTCTTCAGCTATACAACACATATCAACTGGATTGTTTCAACCAGAAGATAAATTTTTAGATGTGCTTTTACAATCAATAGCTTATGGATTAGCAGCTATGCATTATACTACTTGTGGTGGTTTAAATTCAATTCTAATTCCTGAATTAGTAACAGATAAAATAGGTATGCTTTTAAAAAAAGTGAAACCGGATCACTTTTTGGGTGGACCAGTTCATTGCTTGAATGTTTTAAGGAGTGATGAATATAAAAAAGGTGAAATTTCAATAATAAAGAATTATGTATCTGGAGGAGCAACTTTAAATAAAGATATTGAAAAAAAGTTAAATAATGTATCAGAGAATTATTTTGAAAATGGTACACCTAGTAAATTATTCGTAAGACAAGGATTAGGATCAACTGAAAATACGGGTGGTGGGTTATATGCTGTACCAGGAAGTTATAAATTTGGTGGAGTTGGAGTACCATTACCACTTGAAAACATAGGAGTTTTTGAACCTGGAACAGACAAAGAATTACCATATAATACACCTGGTGAATTATGTATTTGTGCACCAACAGTAATGAAGAAATATTTAAACAATTTAGAAGAAACCAATAAAACCTTAAAAGTCCATTCTGATGGAAAAGTTTGGCTACATATGGGAGATATAGGGATTATAGATGAAGACGGACAATTTTTTCATCAGGAAAGAATAAGTGGAATTTTTATGCGTAATGGATTTAATATTCATCCAAATAAAATTGCTGAATATATTGAAAGTTTACCATTTATTAAAAATTGTGCTGTAATAGGAATTGAACATCCTGATGAACAAATGGTTCCAGTAGCTTTTATATCTTTATGTGATAAATATAAAAATGAAAATGATATTAATTTAATAAAAAACAATATAATAAGTTTGTGCAAAAATAATTTAGATGATCCATCAATTCCAAAAGATATTGTAGTTATGGATGAGCTTCCATTAAATCTTGGTGGTAAGGTTGAATTAGATAAATTAAGAAAAAGTTATGGTAATACATTTGAAAAACAAAAAGTATTGAAATTAAAAAAATAAAAGTAAAAACTCTTTTATTTTTTTAAATATTATTATATAATTGTATCGAAAGTAGGTGTACTATATATGAATATGTTAATTTTTTCGTTTTGTAATTTAATCTATATATTAATGTTTTGTTTTGCATTCTTTTTTAAAGAAAGAGTAAAAACTTTGGATACAAAAATATATTCAAATATATTAATAATCAATTTGTTGGGAATTATAGTGGATATATTTGGCTATTTTTATTTTAAATTTTTAGGTATTAGTTCTTATACAAGTTTGCTTATATCAAAAGTTTATTTATTATATTATTTTTCGTGGGCCTTTTTATTTTTATTATATATTTTTATCATATCGTTTCGAAGCTTTTCAGAAAAAATTATTAAAACTGATAAAATATTTTATATAGTTTTATTTACAAATTTTGTAGTGTTTATATTAATATTAATTTTACCAACAAATATAGTATATAAAGATAATTTTTGTTATTCCACTGGGTTAAGTGTTAATTTTATTTATTTTTTGAGTTTTATAATGGTGTTAATAATGATATTTTGCTTGTTAAAAAATATAAAAAAGCTTAACTCGAAAGAATATATACCATTAATGGTTTTTATTGTTTTATCGTTAATTGTTATGTTTGTTCAAAATTCAAATCCCAAAATAACACTTTTATTAACTTGTCATTCTATAGTTACTGCATTAATGTATCATACAATAGAGAATCCAGATGTAAAAATGATTCAAGAATTAGAGTTGGCAAAAAATACAGCAGAGAAGGCAAATAATGCCAAAAGTGATTTCTTAAGTAGTATGTCACATGAAATAAGGACACCATTAAATGCAATAAAAGGATTTAGTCAATGTATAGGAACATCTAAGACATTAGAAGAAGCAAAAGAAAATGCTAGTGATATAGTAACAGCTTCAGATACATTACTTGATATAGTAAATGGAATATTAGATATAAGTAAAATAGAAGCTAATAAAATGGAATTAGTAGAAGGTAATTATAATATAAATGAAGTATTAAAGAATCTTATTAATATGACTAAAGTTAAAATAGGAGAAAAAAATATAGAATTAAGATGTGATTTTGCAAAAGATATACCAAATGTATTATATGGAGATAAGGGAAAAGTACAACAAGTAATATTAAATTTACTTACTAATGCAGTTAAATATACAGAGGAAGGATATATAGATTTTAAAATAAGTTGTGTAAATGAAAAAGGAATATGTAAATTAGTAATATCAGTTAAAGATACAGGAAGAGGAATAAAGAAAGAAAAAATGGATAAACTGTTTACTAAATTTAATAGATTAGATGAAGATAAAAATACAACATTAGAAGGAACAGGTTTAGGACTTGCAATAACAAAGAATTTAGTAGAGATGATGAATGGAAAAGTAGTAGTAGATTCAACATATGGAAAGGGAAGTAAATTTACAATATTTTTAAGTCAAAAAATAGTAGATGGAAGCATATTAGAGGTAAAAGAAGAACAACAAGAAATAGAGTTTCCAAATAAGAAAGTATTAGTAGTAGATGATAATTTATTAAATTTAAAAGTGGCATCAAAGTTATTAAAAGAAAAACTATTAGAGGTAGAGACATCCAGTAGTGGATTTGATTGTATAGAAAAGATAAAAAGTGGGAATAAATACGATATAATATTTATGGATATAATGATGCCAAAGATGAGTGGTAAAGATACATTAAAGAAATTAAAAGAAATAGAAGGGTTTAATATACCAGTAGTAGCTCTTACAGCCGATGCGATGAGTGGAGTTGGAGATAAGTATATAGAGGTAGGGTTTAATGATTATTTAAGTAAACCGATAGAAAATACAGAATTAAATAGAGCTTTAAATAAAATATTTACAAAAGAAAAAGAAGAAGATATACATAAAGTAATACCAATAACAGATGAAGAGATAGCTGAATTAAATAGAAGATTTGGAGATCCAACATTAAATAGTAATGATAAAAAAAATAATATAGATTATTTAAAAGAAAATGATATAGATGTAGATTCTAGTTTAGAATTACTAGGAGATATAGATATGTATAATGAAACATTAGAAACATTTATAGAAGAGAATAAGAAAAGAATACAACGATTAAAAGAAAATAAAGAGAGTGGAAATATGAGTGAATATGCGATAGATGTACATGCACTAAAGAGTGATAGTAAGTATTTAGGATTTAAGAAATTAGCAGAATTATCATATGAACATGAAATGAAAAGTAAAGAAAATAATAAAGATTATATAAATGAACATTTTGAAGAGTTAATGAATGAATATAATAAAATTATGGATATTATAAATAAATATATATAAAAAAACTTAAATTGTGTTATAATATTTATATAATACTAGGAGGTTAATATGAAAAATAAAAAGGGTTTTATTATATGTATTTTATTACTTATGGTAATTTATAGTTATGTATATATTTTTACTGGAGTATTAAAGAATAATATTGTATTTAGTTATATATTATTTATATCATTAATAGTTATTGTTATATTTTTAATTAATTTAATAAAAATTATTGGTAATGGTAATAAAAATAAATTATTTAATTCATTAGTAGAAAATTCAGAAACAGTTTATATAATGTTAAATTCTAAAACTAGGAAAGTTAGTTATATATCAAATAATGTAGATGATGTACTTGGTATAGAAAAGGATAAAATGAGTGATGATGAAATTGCTTCTAGTATTTTGAATTTACCAATAATAAATTCCGAATTAAAGAATTGGGATAAGAAAGGCTTATATGTAGGTCAAATGATTCAATATGATAATCCAAAATATAATCATGATATGTGGATTAGAATTAAAATTTTTAATTATGTAGAAAAAGAAGACAATTATATAGTAATAGAGGTAATAGATGCAACAAAAGAACATGAAAGACAACACCTTTTAATAACACAAGCTACTGATATAAAGAATCGTGAATTTAAACTTAATCAAATAACAGCTAAATCTTATGATGTAGAAATAAATATTAATTTAGCAAGTAATTCTTATGATTTAAAATATTTTAAGGAAGATAATCTATATTTTGGTGAGGAAAAAAGAGGATTTTATAGTGAAGGATTAAAAGAGATATTAAGTTATATAAATGAAAAAGATAGAGATATGGTTTATTCTAATATATCTAGAGAGGTTTTAGATGAACATTTTAAAAAGTTTGAACTAAATTCTATTTCATTTAGATATAGAATTGGATCTGATATAAAAAATTCGACTTGGTTAGAAAGTACAGTATTCTTTCTAACAAAAAATCAAAGAAATATAGTATCTATTTTAACTAAAAATGTAACTGAAGATGCTGAAAGCATTAGAGAGCAAAATGTTATGTTACAAAATGCATTAAATGCAGCTAAGATGGCTGATAAATCAAAAACAGATTTAATATCAACAATATCTCATGATATACGAACGCCATTATCAAATATAATGGGATTAAGTGAATCTCTATTAAAAGAAAAACTAAATGATAATGTAAAAGAAGATATAAAAAATATAAAATCATCTTCTAAAGAAGTTTTAACTATAATAGATGGATTACTTGATACATCAAAGATAGAGAAAAAAGCAATAGAAAAAGAAGAAAAGAATTATAGTATTTTAAGAATGTTTAAAATATTAGAGAAAAGTTCAAAGGAATATATAAATAATAAAGATATTAAATTAAATATAAATTTAGATAATAATTTACCAGTTATTCTTTATGGAGATTGTAAAAGAATAACTAATGCTTTAACTAACATTATTAATAATTCTATTGAATATACTAGTGAGGGCGAAATAAATATTAATGTTAGAGGAGAGAAGATAGATAATAATGTAAAACTTATAGTAGAGATAAGTGATACAGGAAGTGGTATTGAAGAGGAAAGATTAAATTCTATTATGAATTCTTCATCTAATAATAGTGGCCTTGGGACAGTTAAAAATTTAATGAATTTGTTAGGTGGTACTTTAGAGATAGAAAGTAAAGTAGGAGAATATACTAAAGTAACAGTAACTTTTATTCAAAAAATTGTTGAAGATAATAAAGTAAGAGAAATGATTACTAATAATAAAAATGCTGAACAATTTAGTTTAAAAGGCAAAAAAGTATTAATTGTAGATGATAATAAATTAAATTTAAAAGTAACTTCAAGATTCTTAGAAGATTATGATATTTCAGCAACATTAATAGAAAGTGGTATTGAATGTATTGATTTGATAAAAGAAGACAATACATTTGATTTGATATTACTTGATCAAATGATGCCAGGTTTATCAGGTGTAGAAACATTAAATAAATTGAAAGAAATAGAAGGATTTAATACTCCAGTAGTAGTTCTTACTGCTGATGCGATTAAAGGACAAAAAGAAAAATATTTGAGTGATGGTTTTGATGATTATTTAAGTAAACCTATTGATAAATCAGAATTAAGTAGAGTTTTAAAAAAATTTTTAAAATAAGAAGGTTGATTAAAATATGAAATATATAAATCACATAGGTGTATATGGAATAATCAAAAATAATGATGAAATACTTTTGATTGATAAGGTTGGTGGACCTTATGATGGTATGTTAGATTTACCAGGTGGAACTTTAGAACACACTGAATCAACTGTTGATACTTTAATTCGTGAATTAAAAGAGGAAGTTGGAATAGATGTTTTAAAGTATAAATTAATAGATGTAGTAACAACTAATGTAGAATTTAAACATAAGGGTATGATAGAAAACATTCACCACATTGGAATTATTTATGAGATTTTAGAATATACTGGTAATATAAAAGAAACTAATATAATAAATGAAATAAATGATGATTCAAAAGGTTCTAAATTTTATGATATAAAAAGTTTAAATACAAAAAAATTATCAAATTTAGTACAAGAGGTATTGACAAATAAAAATTTTAATATATAATTTTAGGTAGTGAGAGGGAATAAGGTAACGAGCTTCCCTGGGAGAAATCTTACACGTAAACACGGAGTCACTAAGGTGATTTTCGTGTTTTTTAGTACTTTTTATACGAAAATCAAAAATTATTGTGTGAGTATGTATAAAGCTACATAGGGATACTAGTCCTACACGTCTGAAGGCACGGAGTCACTTACTAGAGTGATTCTGTGCCTTTTTTAAAGGAGGAGAAAATATGAAAGGAACTAAATTATTAGAGACAGAAAGATTAATACTTAGAAAGTTTAAAATAAGTGATGCTGCTGGTATGTATAAAAATTGGGGTAGTGATAAAAAAGTAAATAAATATTTAGAATGGCAGACGCATAAGAATGTAGAAGATTCTAAAAATATTATAAAACTTTGGATTCAGGAATATAAAAAAGGTGCCTATAACTGGGTTGTAGAACTAAAAGAAACAAGGGATGTTATAGGTAGTATTACAGGAGTACATGTATATGAGAAAGAAAACTATGTAGAAGTAGGATATTGTTATGGATCTAAGTATTGGGGTAATGGATATGCTACTGAAGCACTAAAAAGAGTAATAGAATACTTTTTAATGGATTGTAATATGAACTTAGTAGAAGCTAAATATATAAGTGGTAATCCAAAAAGTGGCATGGTAATGAAAAGAGCTGGCATGAAGATGGAGGCTATATTAAACGAAAGAATGATTAATAAATATACAAATAAATTAGATGATTTAATAATTTATTCAATCACACAAAAAGAATATAAGAAAGGTTGATATTATGGAGAAATTTTATCTAGAAAGTCCTAGTATTAAAAGAAAAGATGAAGCTATAAATTATGTAAAAGAATTTTATGAAAACAGTAGTAATTTAAATGGAGATAGTGGGCTTGATAAGTATCTTGATAATTATGAAGGATGGTTAGAATTTTTAAGTAAATTAAGTAATCCATTAACAGTACCTTCAGGATATTGCCCTGGATATGAATACTTTTTAATAAGAAAAAATGATTCTAAATTAGTAGGTTTAATTAATTTGAGATATAACTTAAATAAGAATTTGCTCCTTCATGGTGGACACATTGGTTATAGTATAAAGGTAAGTGAAAGAAGAAAGGGATATAATAAAATTAATCTTTATTTATGCTTAATTAAGGCTAGAGAATTAGGTTTAGATAAAGTATTGTTAACGGCATATGATGGTAATATTGGTTCAGTAAAAACAATATTAGATGCTGGAGGTGTATTAGAAAATAAAATAAATGATAATGGAAAATTACTTGGAAGATATTGGATAGATGTAGAAGAATCTTTAAAGAAAAACATAAAGTATAAAAAATATACAGAAGGGAAGTGATAATGTGTCAAATGTAATAGAAGTAAAAAAATTATCTAAGACATTTAAAGTTAAATTAAAAGAAAAAGGTTTAAAAGGTAGTTTAAAGAGTATTTTTAAACCTAAGTATAAAATAGTAAAAGCTGTTAAAAATATTTCTTTTAATGTAGAAAAAGGTGAAGTAATTGCATTTATTGGGCCTAATGGAGCAGGAAAATCGACTACTATAAAGATGCTTACAGGAATACTTTGTTCTGATAGTGGTGATATTAAAGTTTTAAATTTTGATCCATTTAAGGAAAGAAAAAAATTAGCTTATAATATTGGAACTGTATTTGGTCAAAAAGAACAACTTTGGACTCATTTAACTCCATATGATAATTTTAAGTTTTTTGGAGCTATTTATGATATACCTGATTATAAAGTAGAAAAGAAAATTAAAGAATTAAGAGAATTATTTGAACTTGATGAATTTATAAATACACCAGTTAGGAATTTAAGTTTAGGACAGAGAATTAGATGTGAGATAGTAGCATCCCTAATACATGAACCAAAAGTACTATTTTTAGATGAACCTACAATAGGATTAGATCCAGTAGTTAAAGAAAGCATACGTACTTTAATAAAACGAATGAATAAAGAATATAAAACTACTATATTTTTAACAAGTCATGATGTAGGTGATATAGAAAAATTATGTAAGAGAGTTATTATTATAAATAATGGAGAAATTGTACTTGATGATTCAATGGAAAATTTAAAATATCATTATTTAAATAAAAAAATAGTGGATGCTAAAATGAAAGAAAAAGTGAATTTAGAAGAAGAGGATGGAATTACTATATTAAAAGATAAAGGTTATAATTTAAAAATAGAAGTAGATTTAAAAAAGAAAAGTGTATCTGATGCATTAAAGTTATTAAATACTGATAATATAATAGATATTAATATATCTAATGTTCCTTTGGAAGATATTATAAGTAATATATATAAAGGTAAGTAATATGAAAAAATATTTATTTATATTTAAATCAGAACTTATGAGTAATCTACAATATGTATTTAATTATTTAGTAGGTTTCATTGGATATTTAATACATATTTTTATATTTTTAAATTTATGGAAATACATATATAGTGATTCTAGTAAATTAATTAATGGCTATAGTATGAATCAAATGATATGGTATGTAATAATAACTGAAATACTTTGGTCTTCTTTAAGTGGTAGAAATTTATGTAGAAAAATATGTAATGATGTTAAGAGTGGCAATATAACTTATAACATTAATAGACCTTATAATTATGTTGGATATATTTTATCTAATTATTTAGCTGATGCAACTATTAAAGGATTAATTTATTTAGTATTGGGATTATTATTAGGATTTATATTTTTAGGTAGTATGCCTGATATAAATATATTAAGTACTATTTTTGTATTAATATCTA
The DNA here is from genome assembly GCA_934167485.1 of uncultured Bacilli bacterium. Lineage (GTDB taxonomy): Bacteria > Bacillota_I > Bacilli_A > RF39 > UBA660 > UMGS1613. The sequence goes on along the minus strand of CAKPKL010000006.1, from coordinate 37,242 downwards.
TGATATTAGCTACTATAATAAGTATACTATTAATAACATTTATAGGATTGATATCATTCTTTATTGAAGATGCTAATCCATTTTATTGGATATATAGTAAACTAATATTAATAGTAGGAACTTTATTTCCAATAGAATATTTTCCAAAATTTATACAACCAATATTAAAATTTAGTCCTGTATATGTTGTATGTTATGGTCCAGCAAGATTGTTTGTAAATTTTAATATAAATGAAGGAATTATTATATTAATTAGTCAAATTATTTATATTGCATTTTCATTTTTAATATGTAATTTAATATATAAGAAAGGAGTGAAAAAACTAAATGTTAACGGAGGTTAAAAATCAATTTAAAATATCTATTTTATCTGTTAAATATGCATTAATGAGAGAGATGTTAAATAAAGTATCTTTTATATTTAATATAGTATTTATGATATTAAACAATGCAACATTCATTATTGAATGGATAATATTTTATTCTCTTAAAGATAATTTTGGGGGATATACGTTTAAGATGGTATTACTCTTATGGGCAATATCTGCTTCTACATATGGTTTTGCGCACTTCTTTTTTAAAAATTCATTTAATCTTCATGATACAATAAATAATGGTAAGTTAGATTCATATTTAGTACAACCAAAAAATGTATTATTATCTTGTATTACTACTGATGTAGAACCATCTGCATTAGGTGATATTATATATGGCTTTATTATGTTACTTATTTATGGATTTACAATGACTAGATTTATATTATTTATTCTTTTTACTATATTGGGAGGTATAACAATAACGGCATTTGCTGTAATATTATCTAGTTTAAGTTTTTGGATTAATAAATCAGATGTTATTGCGGATATGGGTAATGGATTTGTAACGAGTTTTTCTACATATCCATCTTCTATATTTAAAGGTATAGTAAAACTAATTCTTTATACAATCATACCAGTAGGTATATCTACTTATGTACCAGTATCTATTATAAATAATTTTGATATAAAATTATTTATAATTGTTATTTTAACAACTCTATTATTTGTTTTTGTTTCATTTCTAGTTTTTTATAAAGGACTAAAGAGATATTCATCAAGCAATTTGATGAGTGCGAGAATATAGGAGGAATTATGAATATAAAAAGACCAAATTACGAAGAATGTATAACTAATTTATCTAATTCTATATTAAAACATTTTAACTGTACTACATATCATAATACATTATCATTTATAGATAAAATACTTGATAAAAATTATAAAAATGTAATTGTTATATTATGTGATGGTTTAGGATCAAAAATATTAGATAAACATATAAATGAAGATTCATTTCTTAGAAAAAATAGAGTAAGAGAAATAACTACGGTTTTTCCACCTACAACAACAGCTGCAACAACTAGTATGATGAGTGGTAAAAATCCTAATGAGCATGGTTGGTTAGGTTGGGACTTATATTTTAAGGATGAAGATCAAACAATAACAATGTTCTTAAATACCTTAAAAAATAGTAATATAAGTGCTCAAGAATATAATGTTTCAAATAAAACATATCCTTATGAAAATATAATAGAAAAAATAAATAAAAAAAGTAGAGCATATCTTTTAGCGCCTTTTAAAGATGAGAAATACCATGATTTTAATAATATAGTAGAAGATATATATAAATTAACTTTAATTAATGAAAAAAAATTTATATATGCTTATTATGATAATCCAGATAGTTTATTACATGAACTTGGTAGTAATAAAAAAGAGGTAGTAGAAGAAATACAAAAAATTAATGATAAAATAGAAGAGTTGTGTAGTAAAATAAAAAACAGTGTAGTAATAACTATTGCAGATCATGGACATATAAACTCAGAACCAATAAATTTAGAAAATTATACATCTATAACACAAACATTAGAAAGAGAAGTATCTATAGAACCTCGAGCTCAATCTTTTAAAATAAAACCTGGTTTAGAATCTATATTTAAACAAGAGTTTAATAAGTACTTTAAAAATGATTTTAACTTATTAGATCAAAATGAAGTATTAGAACAAAAAATATTTGGTGTAGGTAAAAATAATATACATTTTAAAGATTCTATAGGAGATTTTGTTGCGATTGCAATAGGAGATAAATATTTTATTGATAATGAAACTTGTCAAAAATTTAAAAGTATGCATGCAGGACTTACAGAAGATGAGATGTTGATACCTGTAATAATAAAAGAAATAAATTGACATATAATAGGTTAAATGATATATTAAATTTGGATGTGGATTATGGATATAGAAAATAATATAAAAGAATATATAAAAAAACAAGAGAGGAAAAATAAACCTTTAAATAGTTTAGACATAATAGTTGATAGTATTAAAAAAGAACAAAATTTGACTTATAAAATAATAGAGGCTAGATCTATTGATAAATTACTTAATCTAGGTATTGATTTTGATATAAATACTTTGAAAAAAATAAGAAACAAATTAATAAACAACACAATTAAAAATATAATTAATAATTGTAGTGGTAGAATATATGTAATAGGTCATCCAAATCCAGATGTAGATTCTATTTTTTCAAGTTATTTACTTAGTAAAGTATTAAAAAGTTTTGGTGTGGATGCTAAATTTGCTATTTTAAAAGGATATAAATATTTAGATTCGAGTTCTAAAATAATAAAGGATTATTTGAATGAAAAACCAATAGTAGTAGAACCTAAAGATAATAAATTTATATTAGTAGATCACAATCAATTATATAAATTGAAAAAAAGTAATGTAGTGGGTGCGATAGATCATCATAGAATAACTAAAGAAATAGATAATGTATTAGAGATAGAGTATGCTAGTACAGGATTACTTATATATAATTTATTTAAAAATAAATATAATTTTAATGAAGAGGATAAAATACTAGTCGCACTTACTGTACTTACAGATACAGAATATTTAAATAGCCCAAGATATACTAGACAAGATAAACTAATATATGAAAGTTTAAATCTAAATTTAGATAGTAAAGCATTAGAAAAAAAGTATTTCGTTACAACTAATTTTAATAAAAGTATTACTGATAATATTAAAGATAGTATAAAAACTTATAAATATAATAATTTAGATATTAATAGAGTGCTTATACTAAGTTATCATAATGATTTAATTAATAATTTAGATAATTATATAAATGTAATAAATAATTATGAAGGTAATTGGTTAGTTATCTGGTGTGATTATGAATTAAAAAGTACTATAATTATTTATAATGGTGATAGGTATGAACTTGATTATGTAACAACTAGTACTAATATAGTATTGAAATACTTGGATAAATTAGGAGTATTAGAAAAAAAGATTTATAAAAAATAATTGTTATAAGTCTTTTTTTAGTATATAATAAATGTGGTGGTAGTATGGAAAAATCATGTGGAACAATTATAGTAAACGAAGGAAAAGTTTTAATAATAGAACAATCTTCAGGCTTTTATGGATTCCCTAAAGGACATGTTGAAGGAAATGAAACAGAAGTAGAGACAGCTATAAGAGAAACTAAAGAAGAAGTAAATATAGATGTTGTAGTAGTAGATGAGTCAAAAAGATTTACTATTTCTTATATAGTAAAAGAAACTATACCAAAAACATGTGTATTCTTTTTAGCAAGGCCAATTAATTTAGAAATAAAACCACAAGAAGGTGAAGTAAATAAAATACTTTGGGTGGATATTGATAAAGTATATGATATCTTAACACATGAAAATGCTAAAGAAATGTGGTTAGAGGTTAAAAAGTGCATATGATTAAGGAAATAGAAAATAATTATGGTATTAAAATAACAAAATTTATTAAGAATGAAGAATCTACTATAGGTAATGTTTATATAATTTATACAAATAGCAATAAATATGTTTTAAAAATATATGATGATATTAATTTATTAAATAGTATGATAAGTATACATGATAATATATCTAAATACTTGTACGTGCCTTCAATAGTTAAAACTATTAGTAATAAAAGTTATATTAGGTATAATAACAAGTATTTATTATTGTATACATTTCTTGAAGGAATACAAATAGAATATATAGATAGGACACCCAATATAATAAAAGAATTAGGTATCGCATTAAGAAATTTTCATGATTATTCAAAAGAAAATATTTATAATTTATCTAATGTACCTAGTAATAAATTAAATAGAAAATCTTTACTACACTTTGATTTAACTAAGTCAAATATATTTTATAACAATAAAATAGGGTTTATAGATTTTGATGATGCTAAATATGGAGATTCTATATATGATGTAGCTATTCTTATATGTAATTTGTTTTTCTCTAAAACTAGAGGTATAGATAAAGAAGGCATTAAGTTATTTTTAGATAGTTATTATGGTAACGATAATATACTAAAAGAAAAAGAAATAGACTATATAAATAAGTGTGCGATTTATTGGATTGATTTAGTGACAGGCGAAGGAGATTTTAATTCATCTACTAAAGAAAGTTTTGATATAAAAAAGAAAATGTTACAAGAATTTGATTTTAAAAGTATATAGGAGGTGTAACATGAAACCAGTATATTTAACAACTAATAAAGGTAAATTCGATGAGGCATATCATATTTTTAAAGAAATTTATGGATTTGATATAGATATTATGAAACCTGATTTTGAAATTTTAGAAATACAAGCAGATAATTGTGAAGAGGTTGTAAGTTTTAGTGTAAAATATGCATGTGAAAAATTAAATAGACCATGTATTAAATCTGATAGTGGATTATATATAGATGCATTGGGTGGGCTACCTGGTCCATATAATCATTATTTTGATAAACAGATAGGTGTAGAAAAATTTTTAGAAATTTTTAAGAATGAAAAAAATAGAAAAGCTAGATTAGAAGATTGTTTCGCATATTGTGAACCTGGATGTGAACCTATTGTATTTAAAGGTGGTAGTACAGGTACTATATCATATAATTCTAGAGGTAAATTAGGTAGATGGCATGATAAATTTTATATACCAGATGGTGAGACTAAAACATTAAGTGAATTAAGAGAACTCGATATAGATTATGAAGCAAAATTTTGGGGTACGGCTAAATATGATTTTGCCGATTGGTATAAAAAGAACAAGTGTAGGTGATAAAATGAAATTTATTGGTAGTAAAGAGTTAGAAACAAAAAGATTAAGTTTAAGAAAATCAAGCTTAAAAGAACAAAAGAGATTATGGGAAATATTAATGATTCCAAGTGTAAATAAGTGGTATCTAACATCTAGCAAGAAACATGCATTAGAAAAAGAATATTGGACTTGGGATACACAAGAAAAATTTTATAAATCTAAAGTTGATCATGCTTTTGATAATGATGTATTTTGTTGGAGCGTATTTTTAAAAAAAGAGTATAGTTTAAGTGGCGAAGAAGAAATTATAGGACAAATATCAGTTAATGAAAATGGAGAAGATCTTGAAATTAGAGATATTGGGTGGTATATAGATCCTAGATATTGGGGTAATGGATATGCTACTGAAGCTGCACTTACTATAATTAAATATATGTTTGAAGATGTTGAAATAAAAAGCATAGACAGTGGAGCAGTTAAAGACAATATAGGCTCTTGTAAATTATTTGAGCATTTAGGATTTATAAAAATTTGTGAGGAAAGCCTTGAATCATGCTATACATTCTATGATGGATTATTGACATTTTCTAAATATGTATTAGATAAAAATATTTATTTAGAAAATAAAAAAAGAGGAATATATGATTAACTATTTATTTAGTAGTGTAGATAAGAAAAATGGATTTAATAGTTTACAGAAAGAATACTTAAAGAAAGATATAGAAAATAATTTAAGTATTGTTTTTATTTCATCTTACTTTGATAATTATGAAAAAAATGATAAAAGTAAAAATTTATTTATAAGTTTATTTAATAAAATAGACATAAAATTTAAAAATATATATTTAATAGATAATCGTATAACAAAAGAAAATGCAAAAAATATGATTCAAGAAAGTGATATAGTGTTTCTAATGGGTGGAGAAATTTATAATCAAATGAAAAATATAAATAATTTTGAATTGCAAGAATATATAAAAAATAAAAAAATTGTTATAGGTGTAAGTGCTGGATCACTTAACCAAAGTAAAAATGTATTATATTTAGATGAATATAAAGATAATAAAATAGAGAATTATCCTGGTTTGGGTTTAGTAGATATAAATATATATCCACATTTTGATTTATCTAATTTGAAATATGTATATGAAGTTAAAAAGGTTAGTGAGTATGCTCCTTTAATTGCATTGCCAAATTCTTCATTTGTAAGGATAAGGAATGACAATATAGAATATATTGGTGAGTATTATTTAATAGATAAAAAAATTATAAAACAAATAACAGAAAGAAATTAACAGGTACTTTGTATGATAAAAATAATAACATCATTACTTACCTGTTTTTTTGTTAAATAAAATTTGGAAAAAATCTTGACAGCAATTATTTTGTAGTGTAGAATGGGGTATGTAATAATTATAATACGCCGTGGCACTAGGAGGTAATAGTATGCAAGAAGAATTAAATTATTTGAATTATACTATTAGCAAATATAATGAAGTAATTGATGATTCTACATTAAAATTGAGTCATTTAAAAGAATTATATAAATTTGATTATGATGCTATGTTAGATGAAAAATTTAAATTAGAAAATGAAATTAAAAGTATAGAAAAAGCAAAATTAAATCCCTATTTTGCACGAATAGATTTTAAAAGTTTAAATAATTTTGATAAATGTTATATAGGTAAAAAGGGTGTTACAGATTATGATAATAATATAATAACTGTTGACTGGAGAGCACCTATATCATCTTTATATTATGATTCAAATGTTGGAAGTGCTGAATACCAAGTGCCTGATGGAATAATTAAAGGCGAGTTATTATTAAAAAGACAATATACAATAGAAAATAGTAAACTAATAAGTTTTAATGATGTAGATACTGTATCAAATGATGAATTATTAAAGCCATATTTGAGTGTAAGTGCGGATAATCGATTAAAAAATATTGTATCAACTATACAAAGTGAACAAAATAAAATAATAAGGGAAAAAATAAATAAAAATATAATAGTTCAAGGTGTAGCAGGATCTGGTAAAACTACTGTCGCACTCCATAGAATAGCATACCTAGTTTATAATAATAGAGATTTATTTAAACCTAGTGATTATATGGTAATAGGCCCAAATAAATTTTTTGTAAGTTATATATCAAGTATACTACCTGATTTAGATGTTAATGGTGTTATTCAAAATACACTTGATGAATTATTTTTAAATTATGTTAATGAATCTTTTAATATTAATAATTCGTTAGATATAATTAAAAATATTGATAGAGAAGCTTCCTATAAAGTATCAATGAGTATGAAAAAAGAAATAGATGAATTCTTTAATAATTTAGAAATTCTTCCTAATGAAGATTTTATAGTAAATAACATGAAGATATTATCAATTGATTTTATAAAAAGTATTTATGATGATATAGATAAAAAAATATATCAAAGTATCAATTCTAGAATAGAAAGATTAATGTTACTTCTAAATAAATATATTAATGATAATATAGATACAATAGCAAGAAAATATATTAACAATAATATTAAACAAAAAGATTTAGAACTATTTAAATCAAATATAAATATAAATTTAAAAAAATATTTTACTATAACTAATATAAAAACTAAAAAGTGTTATATAGATATTTTAAGAAAGTTAAAATTTGATTTTATGAATATTAAAAATAATAATATAAATATAGAAGATATACCAGCTTTAATGTATATTAAATATAAATTAAATGGTAGTAAGGAATATTATAATTTTAAACATATTGTTATTGATGAAGCTCAAGATTATGGAGAATTTACATTTTATGTTTTAAAGAAAATTTTTAAAAACTCAACATTTAGTATATACGGAGATTTAGCACAAAGTTTATATCCATATAGGAGTTTATCAAATTGGGAAAGTTTGAAATCAATCTACAAAAATTTTGAGATATTAAAATTAAATAAAAGTTATCGTACTACGATAGAAATTATGAATGAAGCAAATAAAATAAATGAAATACTAGGATTAGATAAAGCAATACCAGTAATAAGACAGGGAGAAAAGGTAGAAAAATATAATAAAAATATTATTGAATTAATTAATACAATAAAAGATAAATATAAGACAATAGCTATAATTACTAAAACTCAAGAAGGTGCAAATAAAATGTACGAAGAATTAAAAAATAATATAGATATGAGTTTGATAACAAAAGATAATTTAAATTATAATAGTTCAATATCTATTATGCCTAGTTATTTATCAAAAGGATTAGAATTTGATTCTGTAATTATTATAAATGAAAATGATTTTGATAAGTCTAGTGTATTAGATATGAAATTGTTATATGTTTCAAAGACAAGAGCTCTTCATAAGTTGTTTTTGATTAATTATAAATTTTAGTATTATTTATAGGAGGTATTATGAATATAGAAAAGGAATTGACTATTTTAGAGATAGAAAGAAAAGAAATTGAAGATAAATTAAATAAGATGGGAGCAATAAAAAAGGGGGATTATTTACAAAAAAGATTAGTTTATGATTTTAATCCTAAACAAAGTAATAAATGGATAAGACTTAGAACTAATGGAGAGATAACAACACTTACAATAAAAGAGGTAATAGATAATAAAAAAATAGATGGTACTAAAGAATTAGAAATAGAAGTAAGTGATTTTAATAAAACTAATTTAATACTAAATGAATTAGGATATAATTTTAGAAATTATCAAGAAAATTTAAGAACGATTTATTTAATTGATAATGTAGAAATTTCTATAGATACATGGCCTTTAATTCCTACGTATATGGAAATAGAAGGAAAAAGTAATGAAGACGTATTAGAAGTTTTAAATAAAATTAATCCAAATAAAGATAAAATAACAACTTTAGATGTTGAGAGTATATATAAGAATATTTATGGAATAGATGTAATGAAAATAAAAGAATTGAAATTAAATAATTAAAAAGATATGTATGTTTATATATTTATGATAAAATATAAATAGAAGATTGTAAGAAAAATATAGTCTTTGAAAGTAATCATGTATTTAAGATTGCAACTTATTTATAAAAAGGAGGTATAGTATGAATTTTGAAGTAAAAGTTAAGTTGAGTAATGATGAATTTGTAAAGGTATCTATAGATAGACCTGAGCTTATTTATGGAGCAACAGGTATTATCAGTAGTGATATTGATGACAGTTTATATGGAATAAATCCATTAACAGGGGATAAATTAAATATAATAAATATGAATGAAAAACAAAATCGATTTTTTATACCATCACATAATCAAAAGGATTATGAATATGCTAAAGAAAATAATTTGAAATTAAAACAAGTAGTTGCGCCTTACTTTTATGGAGAAGGTGAAGAATCACCAAGAGAAAATATTAAAACTCAGGTAAGATATAGTGTGGTTGCCGTTATAAAAAATAATGAAAACGATACTTATTTATGTGAAGATGCTAAAGGGAGAAATTGTAAAAGCTTTGTAATGGGAGGAATAGAAGAAGGAGAAACCGCCCGTGAAGCAACTATAAGAGAGATATATGAAGAAACAGGATATTCTGATGTTACAATCGATTTTATTAGCAATTTTAAAGTAGTAAACCATTTTTATGCAGGGTATAAGGGTGTTAATAGATATGCATATTTAAATATTGTATTTGGGCATTTAAATACAGATAAGTGTGATAAGATAACAAAAGAAGAAGATGCAAAACATGTAGTTAAATGGATAGAGAAAAAAGATTTAAAAGATTTTATAAATATTCCGCTTAATAAATATGCCTTAGATATGTTATTAGAAGGTGAGACTGCATATGTAGAAGATGGAATTATGATAACAGATGATGAAAACAATGGAAAGTTATCAAAAGAAGTAAGAGAAGATGTAATAAAAAAATTAAATTTATAGTAAAATTTATTTAAAATGAGGCTATTAGTATAGTTTCAGACATAAATATGACATTTTCAAACAAAAAACTTGATTTATAATAAATAAGTATTATTATATTTCATACTTAATTATTTATATAATTAAGTTTAAGTATATATAACTAATACTTAATTTGACTTAACTTATAGATAAAGTTATATACTTATTTATAAGTTTTTATTTTATGTATGTTGCAGTTTTGATGTAATATGTGTTAAAATAAATATATAAAATTTATTACTTTAAGGGGGAGAATATGAGTAAAAAAGAATTAACAGGATATCCTAGTATTGATAAACCACAAAATGTGGGATATAATTATTTTGAAAAGAAACCTATGATACCAAATGTTAGTGTGTATAATGCGATTTATTCATTAAATTTATTTTATAAACAAACTGAAGCTATTGATTGTTTAGATTTATCTGCTAATTATAAAGAACTTTTTGATGATGCAATTATAATTTCTAAAGCATTACGCGAATTAGGGGTAAAAAAAGGACAAATAGTATCTGTTTCAATGCCTAATCTTTATCAGGCAGTAGCAGTTTTTTTAGCCTGTAATCGTATAGGAGCAATAACGACTTTTCTTAATTATGCTGCTCCTCAGGAGGAAATAGAGGAATATTTAAATTTATTTGAATCACCAGTATTTATTAATTATAATAAATCTCTGCATGAAAATACTAAAATTAAAAATAATACAAATGTTAACCATATAATAACTTTATCAAAGAATCAAACAAATAGCTTGTTATCAAAATCTACTCAAGTTGAAATAACTAGTGATTATTTTCTTGATTTTAATTCATTAAAAGATATATCAAAATATCAAAAAAAAGGAATGCCACATAATTCAGGGAAAAGTGATTCTTTAATTTTGTTTACTAGTGGTTCTACTGGAAAACCAAAATCTGTAGTTTTAACTAATGAAAATATTATAGCTGCAGCGACATATTTAAAAAATTCTAGTAAATCTAAATCTCTAATTGGAAATAGATCATTGGTTTGTGTTCCATTCTCTTATCCATATGGGTTTGCTACTTCTACATTAATGACATTGATGAGTAATAAAACAGCAATTTTGGCTCCAAATATTTCAAAAGATACAATTTGTTATTATTTAAATAAAAAACCAAATATAATTTTTGGAAGCCCAGCACTATTAGATCTTATAATGAAAAATGTGAATCCAGGGCAAGATTTGTCATCTATAATAACATATATATCAGGTGGAGATTTTTTAACACCAAATCATGCAACTAGAGGTAAAGAGTTTTTTAAAAATCATGGAGCAAATAATGTTGAAATTGGAAATGGATCTGGAAATGCAGAAACAGTAAGTTGTGGTACAAATCCAACCGGAATAAAAGTTAGACCAGAAACAGCTGGCAAAGTACTTGTTGGAACTGAAGCTATAATAGTTGATCCAGATACTCTTGAAGAAAAAAAATATAATGAAGAGGGATTATTATGCGTTTCAGGAAAACATGTTTTTAAAGAGTATTATAAAAACCCAGAGTTTACAAAAAAAGCTAAATTTGAAAAAAATGGTAAAGAGTTTTTTAAAACGGGAACAATTGGATTTATAGATAAAGATGGTTATTTTACTCTAACTGGTAGAGATTCTAGATTTTATATAATTTCAACTTTAAATAAAGTTTATTGTGACCATGTTCAATCAATTATTTCGAATATTGATTTTGTAAATGATTGTGCAGTTGTTAAAGTGCCAGATGATGACATGTTATACGTTAATAAAGCTTATATTGTTCTTAAGGATAATTTACTTGATAAATCTGAAATAAAAGAAAAATTAATTGATTTATTTAATCAACCAATACGTAATTTTTCAGGTGAGTATGAGCAATTAAAATGGTATGAAATACCAACTTATATAGAATTTGTTGATTCTCTTCCACGTCGTAGTGGTACTGAAAAGGTTGATTACACAAAATTAGAACAATTGGCACTACAAGAATCTAAAGATATAAGTAAAGTAAAAAAAATAGTAAAAGAATAATTCACTTATTCTTTTTTTTATGTTATACTGATTATAGTATGGTAGTAAAGAAAAGAGATGATTGTGTGGGGACTGGAATATTTTTTCCAATATGTGCTATTCCTTTTAGCGTATTATTGTTGATATTATTTTATAAAAAGGGGCATGTAAAAAATAAAGAAACCAAGATATATGAAATGCTTTTAATATCGAATTTTTTTGGATTAATTATTGAACTGTTATGTACGCCAGCTTCTAATATATATAATGAATTTCCTATTATAAGTAAATTAATATATAAATCATATTTATTTTATCTTATTTTATGGATTTCAACATTTGCATACTATGTTTTTAGTATGATTAAAAATGACAATAAAATTATAAAAAAAAGAATGGTTTTGTTTACCGTTTATTATGTTTTAATTACAATTATTATTGCTGTTTTAGATATTAATTTAGTTGTAGCAAAAGATTTTTTAATTAGATATACAGTAGGACCTAGTGTATATTTTACATATTTTGTTTCAACCATTGCTATTATATTTATAGTATTTTATCTATTTAAGAATTTCAAAAAAGTAAAAGATACAAAATTTATTCCTGTTTTTGCTTTCTTGTTGGTGGGAGGAGTGGCTATGCTTATTCAGTTCTTCTATCCACAAATTTTACTATTAACTTATATAGAAACTTTTATATGTACTATTATGTATTTTACAATTGAAAATCCTGATTTAAAAATGTTAAACCAATTAGAACTTGCTAAAGATCAAGCAGAGAAAGCAAATCATGCCAAAACAGATTTTTTAAGTAGTATGTCTCATGAAATAAGAACACCTTTAAATGCTATAGTTGGTTTTAGTGAATGTATTGATACTGCTAAAACATTGGATGAAGCTAAGGAAGATGCTAAAGATATAATAATGGCTTCTAAAAATTTACTTGAAATAGTAAATGGAATATTAGATATAAGTAAGATAGAAGCAGATAAAATGGAGATTGTTAATACTGAATATAATTTAAGTGAAATTCTCGAAAATTTATCTAAACTCATATTGCCTCGTATTGAAGAAAAACCTATTGAACTTAGATGTAATTTTGCTCCTGATATTCCTCCTGTTTTATATGGTGATGCAGGTAAAGTAAAGCAAGTTATAACTAATATTTTAACTAATGCTGCAAAGTATACTAAGCAAGGATATATAGATTTTGATGTTAAGTGTGTTAACGAAAACATGAAGAGTAATCTTATTATAACTATAAAAGATACGGGTAGAGGAATAAAAAAAGAGCAAATGGATAAGTTGTTTGATAAGTTTCAAAGACTTGATGAGGATAAAAATACTACAATAGAAGGTACTGGACTAGGACTTGCAATTACTAAAAGATTAGTTGAAATGATGGGTGGAAAGATAATAGTCAATAGTACTTATGGAGAAGGTTCTACTTTTATTATTTATTTATCACAAGAAATAAGAAATACTAAGTTAGAAAAAGAAGAAGAACATGAAGAAGTATTAGATTTAAGTAAGAATAAAATAGTTGTAGTAGATGATAATGCATTAAATTTGAAGGTCGCTAAAAGATTGTTTGGTGAATATAATACTGATATAGAAACATTAGGTAGTGGATTTGAATTATTAGATAAAATAAAAAGTAATGTTACTTATGATATAATATTTATGGATATAATGATGCCTAAAATGGGTGGAGTTGAAACTTTAAAGAAATTAAAAGAATTAGATGGGTTTAATATACCAGTAGTAGCTTTAACAGCAGATGCGATTAATGGTAAAGCTAATAAATATATAGAAGTAGGATTTAATGAGTATTTATCAAAACCTATAGATAAACATGCATTGAATAAAATACTTGTAAAATATTTAAAAGTAGATGTTAAAGCTGATATATCTCAAAGTAAAAATAAAATAGTATATGATACTACATACTTAGAAGATAAGGGAATAGATGTTAAAGGTTCTATAGAACTTTTAGGAGATATAGATATGTACAATGATACATTAAAAGATTTTCTAAATGAGTGTGAAACTAGAATCCCTAAAATGAAAGAATATATGGAATCTTCTGATACTAAAAATTATGCTATACTTGCTCATGCATTAAAAAGTGATAGTAAATATCTAGGATTCAAAAAGTTAGCACAACTTTCATATAATCACGAGATTAAAGGTAAGGAAGATAATATAGAGTATATAAAAAATAATTATGATAGTTTGATGAATGAATTAAATAGAATTATTAAAATTGTTAAAAATTATATAAAGGAGGGTAACAATGAAAAAGATATTAGTAGCAGATGATTCAGAAATTATAAAAAATATTATAGCTAAGGCTATTGCTGATGATTATGAAGTTTTAAAAGCTAGTAATGGTAGGGAAGCAACTGATTTAATTGTACAGGATAAAGATAGAGAAATAGTAGGACTATTACTTGATTTAAATATGCCAGGTACTGATGGATTTTATGTGTTAAATTATTTTAAAAATAATAATTTGTTTAAAAGAATCCCTGTATCTATAATAAGTGGAGATGATTCTAAGGAGACTATTGATAAAGCTTTTACTTATGAAATTGTAGATTTGTTAAATAAACCTTTTGGAGTAGATAATATTAAGAATGTAGTTAGTAAAATGGAAAATTATAAATAAATTAGATAAAAATAAAGTGAAGTTACTTTATTTTTTATTTTTTAAAAATTCTTCAAATACTTTTATTCCATAATTTTTATTATAATAATTTGGAAATTCATTTAAATGAGCAAGAGCAATTTTAGCTGTTTTAAGTAAATCGTTGTTTGTCACGTTAGTAATAGGATCAATTAATCCATGCTCTAATTCAACATTTATTCCTTCTTTAAAATCTTCAAAACTAAATTTAGTAAAATCAATTCCTAATATTCTAGCAATCCTAAGTATTTCGTTATTATAGAACATTTTATCACCAATATAATATAAGCTATTATGTACTTAAAAATGAATTAAATTTTATTGCTTAAAATAATAAAATGTGTTATTATTTTATACGAAGGAAGTGGTATGTTTGAATTTACCAAATTTAAAAGAAGCAAAAACTAGAACAAAAAAAGAAGTTAAAATTATTAGGAATGATTATAAAGTTCCAGAAAATATGAAATGTTTAGGTAAAGGTAAAAAGTATTTTTTAAAAACTTATGGATGTCAAATGAATGTTCATGATAGTGAGGTATTAGCCGCTATGCTTGAAGATATGGGATTTATTTGTACTGATATATTTGAAGATGCTGATATAATTATTTTAAATACTTGTGCGATAAGGGAAAATGCTCATAATAAAATGTTTGGTTTTTTGGGTCGTGTTAAACATTTAAAAGAAACAAACCCTAATATTATATGTGGTATATGTGGATGTATGGCCCAAGAAGAAAATGTAGTAGACAGTATTAAGAGTAAATATTCATGGGTTGATATTGTTTTTGGTACCCATAATTTACATAAGCTTCCAAATATATTAAAGGAATCTATGGAGAATAAAACTCAAGAAATTGATGTTCTTAGTATAGAAGGGGATGTTTATGAAAATATTCCTGTTAAGAGAGATTCTAAGTATAAGGCTTGGGTTAATATTATGTATGGTTGTGATAAGTTTTGTACTTATTGTATTGTTCCATATACTAGAGGTAAACAACGCTCAAGATTACCAGAAGATATTTTAAATGAAGTAAAAGAATTAGTTAAAGATGGTTATAAGGAAGTTACTTTATTAGGACAAAATGTTAATGCGTATGGTAAAGATTTGGGTATTGAATATACTATGGGTGATTTACTAGAAGATACAGCTCTAACA
The DNA here is from genome assembly GCA_934167485.1 of uncultured Bacilli bacterium. Lineage (GTDB taxonomy): Bacteria > Bacillota_I > Bacilli_A > RF39 > UBA660 > UMGS1613. The sequence continues at coordinate 21,351 of CAKPKL010000006.1, read as the reverse complement.
GGGATAGAGAGAATTAGATTTGTTACATCACATCCATGGGATTTTGATGATAAAATGATAAATATTATAGCTAAATATGATAATATAATGCCATATATACATCTTCCACTTCAATCAGGTAGTGATAAGATATTAAAACTTATGGGCAGAAGGTATACTAAAGAACAATATATTGAGTTGTTTAATAAAATAAAAAATAGGATACCAAATTGTTCAATAACAACTGATATAATTGTTGCTTTTCCAGGAGAAGATGAAAAAGATTTTAATGATACTCTTGATGTAGTAAATACTTGTAAATTTGATTCAGCGTTTACTTTTATATATTCACCTCGTGAAGGAACTCCAGCGGCACGTATGGAAAACAAATTAACAGAAGAAGAAAAAAATCAAAGATTATATAAGTTAAATGATATAGTAAACAAGTATGCGAATGAAGCTAATCAAAAGTATTTAAATTGTGTTGTACCAGTATTGTTAGAGGGATTAAGTGAAAAAGAAGGTAAACTTATGGGATATACTGATACTATGAAGCTTGTAAATGTAAAGGCAGATCCTAACGTGTTAGGTAAAATTGTCAATGTAAAAATTACTGGTGTTAAAACTTGGAGCCTTGATGGAGAGATAGAAAATTAAAGAAAATGAAGAAAAGTATAAAAAATTATACTTTTTTTTGAGTTTTCATGATATAATTTAATATATAATAGAGGAGTGATAGTATGATATGTAATAAATGTGGTGCGACAATAGATGACAAATCATTATTTTGTGGGTATTGTGGCAATAAAGTATCAAATGATGTAAATCCAGTTCCAAGTAGTGCTGGTATGATGGAAAATGCTGTAAATAATACAGTAAATAATATAGGTATGAATGTGCCTACAGTAGATAGTAGTTCTATGCTAAATCAGACAAGTAATAGTAATATGAATGCTGTACCTAATGTAAATGGATTAAATCAAGTTAATCAACAAGTAAATCCAGCTGTAGAAAATACCAATGGGGCTATTAATAGTGTTGTAGGTGAAACTTCTGGAGTTTTAAATACTAGTGTTAATCAAGACCCTGCTATAAATAATATACCAGATGTACCAGTGGTACAAAATATTTTTGAAAATAACGAGGTTAGTCCAATTGCTTCAAATGTACAAAGCACAATGAATGAAATTCCACCTACAAATGGTGTTGATTCAGTTCCATCTGTAGAACCTAATGGTCCAAAAGAGCCAACTAAAAAGAAAAATAATATGGTTGTTGGAATTATAATAGGTGTAGCTGCTGTTTTAGTTGTTGGTATTTTAATAACTTTATTGGTTTTTGGAAGTAAAAGTAAAAATACTGTTTCCGTTTTAAATAAAGCTGTTAACAATTATATTACAAAAGGAAAAGAAAACGGTACTGTTAGACTTAGTGCTTTAATTGAAAGTAGTCAAACTGGTTCCATTAATTTATCAGCTGATTTTAAGTATGAAAAATCAGGTGATGAGTATAATTTTGAAGCAAAATTAAATAAATCAATTTTCTTTGATGAAATTAATGTATATGCAAAAGGAAGTAAGGATGATATTACTTTATATGCTAAATCTAGTTTAGTTGATTTATTAGGATTTACTAAATCTGATACAGATACTTGGTTATATTATATGATTAATTTATCTGATTTTGAAGCTGAAGAGGAAGATTTAGATTTCGATTCATTTGATGCATCTGATATATTGGATTCTAAAAGTTTTAAATATATTGATGAGTCAAATGGTGTTAGACATTATCAACTTGTTATAGATAATTCTCTTATGAGTAAGATTGATTCAGAGTTAAGTGATACTGAAAAAGAAGATATAGATAGTTTAGTTAAAGATTCAAGTTACAGTGATATTTTAGAAAAAGGTATTAATATTGATTTTTATATTAATAAATCAAATGAATTACAAAAAGTATCAATTGATTTATCTAAATATATCGAAGATGATTCTGTATCAAAAGCAGTGTTAAGTATGGAATTTATTGATTTAGGTAGTACAACTGTTAATATTCCTAACGATGTATTATATACAACAATGGACTTTACTACATATTTTAGTAATAATAGTACTTTAACTCAAGGTGATGAAGAAACTCAAGATAATACATTTGGTCAAGATAATATGTTTAATCAAAATGATATGTTCAATCAAAACGATATATTTAGCCAAAATGATATGTTTAACTTAAATTAATATATTTTGAAAAAGGCACGATTGTGTGCTTTTTTTTGCATTTTTTGGTTTTTCTTTCATATATTAAATTGAGGAGTGATAATATGTCATTATATAAGGAAATAGTTACTAAAGCAATTATTGGTAAGGGTAAGAAATTTTTTAAAGATAACTATAGTATATCAGTAGATAATACACCTACAACAATTTTAGGGTGTTGGGTAATTAATCATAAATTTAAGGGATATAAGACTAATGATAAGATAGGTGTTAGTGGTTCTTATGATGTTAATATATGGTATTCATATGATAATGATTCTAAAACTACTGTTGTAAATAAAAATATCTCTTATAATGATTTATTTAATGTAAGATTAAGGGAAAGTGCAGATTTATCTAGTGATACTGATATAATTGTTCAAACTTTAAAACAACCAAGTTGTTCAGGGGTAAATATTAATGGCAAGAATATAACTTTTGATATTGAAAAGGAATTAGGGGTTGAAGTTGTTGGAGAAACTAAGGTTAAAATAGCTATTGAAGAAGATGAGGAACCATGGGATGAGTTAGATGATGAATTAACTTCTAAGGAAGAAGAGGAAATAGATAAAGTTAAAGATGATTTTATAAAATAGTACTAATGTACTTTTTTATTAAGTTAACTAAAATAGGTTGACAACTGTATAATTATTTGCTAAAATGTATTTAGTGAATGGAGGTGCTTTATGGCAGTTAAAATGAGATTAAAGAGAATGGGAGCTAAAAAAAGACCTTTTTATCGTATAGTTGTTGCAGATTCTAGATTTCCTAGAGATGGTAGATTTATAGAAGAAATTGGATACTATAATCCAATAGAAACTCCAGCTGTAGTAAAAGTAGATAAAGATTTAGCTATGAAATGGTTAAATAATGGAGCTATGCCAACTGATACAGTTAGAGATCTTTTAAGTAAAGAAGGAATACTTAAAGAGTTCCATGAAACTAAAATGTCTAAGAAAGCTAAAAAAACTGAAAAGGCTGGTAAATAATTATGGAATTAGTTAGTTTAACAGAGTTTTTAGTGAAAGAATTATTACCTGAGGTAGAAGATATTAGTGTAAAAAAAATAGATGCTGAAGGTGATACTGTTATTCAAATTTTAGTACCTAGTGATTATATGAGTGCTATTATTGGAAAAGGTGGAAATATTGCTAACTCAATTCGTACTATAGTTCAAGCTGCAGCTTATACTAAGAAATTGGGTAGAGTTAGAATTAATATTGATTCATTATAAAATTGGAGTAATCCAATTTTTTTTCTTATATTTGTTGTAATAATTTTGTTTATATATTATAATTATATTATAGACTTGGAGGATAATATGAAGCAAAGAGTAATTAGTGCTATTGTAGCATTTATGATTTTTATACCTATTTTTATTGTTGGTGGTAGGTTTTTTAATGCTGCATTTTATATTTTAACTCTTTTAGGGTTAAGGGAGTTTATGAAGGTAAGACAAGATACTAGAAAGATACCAGATTTTATTAGGTTAATTTCTTATATTGCTATTACACTTTTATATTTTGGTAATACTTTAAATAGTGACTTAAATTTTTTAATTGATTATAGAATTGTGTCAGGGTTATTTTTGTTTATTTTATCTCCTGTTATATTTTATCATGATGAAAAGATTTATAGTATAAAAGATGCTTTTTATATGCTTGGTGGTGTGTTGTTTTTAGGATGTTCTATGTCACTATTTTATATGTATAGATCTAAAGGATTAGATTTGATTATATTTTTATTTTTAATAACAATAATTACTGATTCTTATGCTTATTTTGGTGGAAGACTTATTGGTAAGACTAAATTGTTAAAAGTTATTTCTCCTAATAAAACATGGGAAGGAACAATAATTGGTAGTGTAGTAGGCACTTTTGTTTGCACGGTTTATTATTTAACTGTAATAAACACGAATGCTTCTATTTTTGCTGTCACTTTTGTGGTTTTGTTATTAAGTTTAATAGGGCAATTAGGCGATTTATTCTTTTCAGCTATAAAAAGGACTTATAAAGTAAAAGATTTTTCAAATATAATGCCAGGGCATGGTGGAGTTTTGGATAGGTTTGACAGCATAATTTTTGTAATGATAACATTTACATTTTTTATGAATTTATTATGAAAGGTGATTTGATGACAATAGTTTATTTTGTATTAATTTTAGGAGTTACTGTATTTATACATGAATTGGGACATTTTATGTTTGCTAAAAAGTTTGGGGTTCATGTATATGAATTTTCTTTAGGTATGGGCCCTAGGTTATTTAAGTTTAATAGAAAAAATGATGAAACCGATTATTGTATAAGATTGTTTCCAATAGGTGGATTTGTTCAAATGGCAGGTGAGGAAATAGATGAAGATGAGTCTATTCCAGAAGATAAAAGGTTAAATAATAAACCTGCTTTTCAAAGATTTATGATTATGGTAGCAGGAGTTATGATGAATTTCTTGCTTTCTATTGTTTTATTGTTTTTTGTAGGGTTATTTAGTAAAATATCTCTAGATAATGTTTATATTAATGGTAGTACAATTAAAGGATTAAATGATGGTGATAAGATAGTAGCAATCAATTCTCATTTTGTAAATAATTATGATAAATTAGCTTTAGAAATGACTATAGTAGGAGATAAAGAATTTACTATGACTGTAAAGGATTCTAAGGGTAAGAAAAATGAAGTTGATGTAACTCCTATTAAGGTTGGAAAATCTAATTTGTTATATGGTAAAGATTATGGATTTTCTATTTCTGATTTAACTGTTTTGGAAAGTTCTTTAAAAGGATTAAGTAAAGGCGATAAGATTCTTAGTATAAATGGTAATAAAGTTTCTAGCTATTTAGATTTATTAAATAAGTTAGATGAAATAGATGATGATAAGTTTAAGATGGAAGTTGAATCTGAAAATGGTAAGAAAAGTTTAATTAGTGTAGAGGTTAGTGATAAAACAGATGATGAGTCTTTAGGATATAGTTATGGCTTTTATATTAAAGGTAAAGAATCAAAGGGATTTTTTACAGCTGTTAAATATGCTTTTACTAAGTTCTTTAGTACTATTGAACAAATGATTTTTACAGTTTTTTATTTGATTACTGGAAAGATTAGCTTAAGTATGTTATCAGGTCCTGTTGGAATTTTTAATGTTGTAAGTATTTATTCTAAATATGGATTTAAAAATATTATATCTTTATTGTGTTTGATATGTATAAATGTAGGGTTTATAAATTTATTACCTTTACCTGCTTTTGATGGTGGACATGTGTTGTTTATTATAATTGAAAAGCTAAAGGGTAGCAAGATTGATCCTAAAGTTGAGAATACTATTCATAGTATTGGGTTTATTTTACTTATGATTTTGATGGTGGCAATCACTTATAGTGATATAGTCAAACTTTTTTAGGAGTGATAGTGTGTTAAAGGTTGAGCACGTAACAAAGTATTATGGTAGTTTTAAGGCTGTTGATGATTTATCTTTTGAGGTTAAGGAAGGCGAAATTTTTGGCCTTCTTGGTGTAAATGGAGCAGGTAAAACTACTACTTTTAGGATGATTATGGGTCTACTTGATAAATCAAGTGGTAATATTACTTTGAATGGAAAAAATATAGATTATAGTGTAACTGATAATATTGGTTTTTTAACTGAAGAAAGAAGTTTACTTACTAAATTAACTGTTATTGAACAAGCAATATATTATGGTGCTTTAAAGGGTATGAGTGATAAAGCAATTATTGAGCGTTTGGATAATTTGCTAGATAAGTTTGGTATAAGTGAATATAAAAATAAAAAAATAAAGGAGTTATCAAAAGGTAATCAACAAAAAGTACAATTTATAATGGCAATTTTAAATAAGCCAAAACTTTTAATTTTAGATGAACCGTTTTCTGGATTAGATCCATTTAATATAGAATTGTTTAAATGTGAGATTCTTGAATTATCTAGGCAAGGTAGTATTATAATTTTTTCTTCTCATAGAATGGAGCATGTTGAATTATTTTGTAAAAAATTAGTTATTTTAGTAGGTGGGAAAACGGTATTAAAAGGAAATATCAAAGATATAAAGGAAAAGTATAGAAAGAAAAATATTATTATAGAAGCAGATATAGATGTTAATAAACTTAAAAATATAAAGGGTGTTGAGAGTGTTGAATCAAAATTAGATGGATATGAGGTAAGGGTTTCAAGTATTGATATTACAAGTGATGTTTTTAAGCTTGTAGCAAAGTGTAATAATGTTATGAAATTTGTAGTTGAAGAACCAAGTTTAAATGAAATTTTTATTTCGAAAGTAGGGGAGTCTTATGAGAAGTAAATTAAATTTTTTAATTAATACTAGTATAAAGAAAAAAGTAAAATCTAAATGGTTTTTAATTTCTAATTTAGTTATTGCTGTTATACTTATTGGAATTATTAATATTGATAGTATTGTTACTTTTTTTGGAGGAGATTTTGATTCAAAAACAAAGATTTATGTGGTTGATGATACTAAGGTTTTATTTGATAGCTTTAAAGAAAGTTTAAATTATTATGAGACTACTTTTTACGGTGAAGATAATGGGGCTTATGATGTTGTAAAAGCTGAAGAATCGTATGATGAGTTGAAGGACAAAATTTTAAATACTGAAAAAAGTTCATATATGATTTATTTGTACTTTGATGGAAATGATGATCTAAAAACAAAATTTGTTTCGTTATCTAGCATTGATTCTTATGATTATCAATTGATTAGTGGTGCGATTAAATCCTCTTGTGATATGTATAATTTATCTAAACTTGATTTATCAAGTGATGAACTTGCGAAAATAACAGAGGGAGTTCCTATTGAAAGAGAAATTTTGGATGAAAGTATTACTAATGAAGAAGAAGATGTAGAAATGATTATGAAAAGCGTATTTCCTATTATTATTTTACCATTTTTTATGTTGACTATATTTTTAGTTCAAATGATAGGTTCTGAAGTTAATGATGAGAAATCTACTAAGAGTATGGAAATAATTATTTCTAATGTATCTCCTAAAACTCATTTTATGGCTAAAGTTATAGCAAATAATTTATTTATATTTTTTCAAGCTATTTTGTTGATATTATATAGTTATGTTGGAATATTATTAAGAAAATATATTGGGGGTAACTCTATAGTTAATGGTATAACTAATGAGATAGTAGGGGCAATTAATACCCTTAAGGATAGTATATTTGCTGATAAGTTTGTGATTGTACTAGTTTTCTCTATTATTTTGTTGGTTTTAACTCTTATTGGTTATTCTCTTGTATCCGGTATTTTAGCATCTATGACAACTAATAGTGAAGATTATCAACAGGTTCAAATACCAATTGTTGTTGTTTTATTATTAGGATATTATTTATCTATTATGGCAGGATTGTTTAAAGGATCAATATTTATAAAGGCATTATCTTTTATTCCTTTTATTTCTTCTGTGTTATCTCCGTCTTTACTTGTAATGGGTCAAATTGGTTTGTTTGAAATAATTGTTTCTAATATATTGATGTTGATTACTGTATTTATTTTAATTAAATATGGTTTGAGAATCTATAAGGTTGGGATTTTAAATTATTCTTCAAGTAATATGTGGGGTAAGATTTTTAAGTCTTTAAAGAACAAATAATTGTTCTTTTTTTTTGCCTGATACTATTTCTTTATAAAAAATTTGAAAAATTTCAAAAAAAGTATTGTCAAAAATGAAAAAGTAGGATATACTTATATAGTCATATCTTTTGATGGGCTTGTAGCTCAGCTGGTTAGAGCGTGCGTCTGATAAGCGCAAGGTCGATGGTTCAAGTCCATCCAGGCCCACCATCTTATTTGAATATGGCCGGTTGGTGAAGCGGCTTAACACACATGCCTTTCACGCATGCATTCACGGGTCCGAATCCCGTACCGGTCACCATTTAAGTATTGTAAACCACTATTGTTAGTGGTTTTTTTGTGAAAGAAAGTGTTAAGCTACTGGTTATTTGAACGACCTTGTGCTTATTTTATAAAAAATTTCAAATATATTATAAAAATTCAAAAATAAAAAAGGATTTTTAAGGTAAAAATGTAATGATATATATAGGAGGTGAAATTATTTATAATAAGGGTATAAGAAATGAATTAGATTTTATTTCAAAATTAAATAATAAAAGAGTAAGTAATCTTGATTTTTTACTTCAGGATATGATTTATTCACTATTTCCAAATACAACTGGAGAATCTGTTGTAAATTGTAAGAAGGGTAATAATTATGAAAAGACAGATATTTCTATTTCAATTAATAATAGTGTTAAAAACATTAGTTTAAAATTAGGTTATAGAAATTCTATTCATAGTGAAAAAGTTTCTAGTTTTAGTAACTTTTTATACAGTATAGGTATAAAAAAAGAAATTATATATGAAATTTTAAAATATCAGTATGCAGATGGTACGATAGATGGCACTGGGTTAAAAAGAATTGGTGTTGAGGAATATAAGATTAATAATAAAAAATCAATAGATAGAATTAATACATTTATCAATAATGAGTGTGTTATTAATAAATGTATCAATAGATTTTTATTACAAGGAACAAATGAGGAATATTCTGTTGTAGATGTTTTGATTTGCGGTACTCCAGAGGATTTCTTTTATGTAACTCGTGATGAACTTTATAAGTATATTTTGGATAAGATTAATTTTAAATCGAGTTCTATTCATTTTTCTTGCTTAATATTTCAATCTTTAAGTAGGGTATTGGATTATAATCCTAAAACCGAATATAGGAGAAATTGGGTTCAAATAAAGTGGTACAGTATTGGAGATATTATGTTTGAAATATTAAATGAAAGATACGTTAAAAATTTAAAAAGGTGTTAAAAGAGGTTGAATAATTATGCTTTACATAGTATAATCTAATTATGGATATTGCCCCATAGCCAAGCGGTAAGGCGGTGGACTCTGACTCCATTATGCGTAGGTTCGAATCCTACTGGGGTAACCATATATGTGCTGAAATAGCTCAGTTGATAGAGCAGCTCCCTCGTAAAGAGCAGGTCGGGGGTTTGAATCCCTCTTTCAGCACCACATTTTTTTTGATTACTAACTTTTGTTAGTTCTTTTTTTATATTTTTTAAGAATTTTAACCATAACTAAATGGTGATAAAATGGAAGAAAATATTAATGTATTAGATGAAATTAATAAGTGAGCATGTATGGGATGGATGCTATAGAGATATACTTGATAAGTTTGTAAAAAAGCAAGAAAATATGTAGAAGATTAAAAAAATTTTTAAAACTTTAAATTTTATAAAAAGTGAGTAACATAATTTGACAAAAACGATTAAATGTGATATCATATGCAACATCTAAGGGGGAATATTATGAAAAAGTTAGATAAAATAACAAGTTTAAAAATAGCTGCATTATCACTTGCAGGTCTTGTTACAATAACAGGTTTAGCAGGTTGTAAGAAAAATGATAAAACAAAAGATATAAATATTGGTAATTCAATTGTCTCAGTTGAAGATTTGACTGATTCTGAGATGAAAAAACTAAGTAATTTATTACCAGGTGTAAATAAAGAAACTTTAGAAAATGCAACTCTTGTAATACTATTAGATAAATTAGCGCCTTTAAATGAAAATGGACAAATAAATGCTGATAATTTCTCTAAATTTAAAGGAAGAATAGATTCTGATAATATGATCAATGATTTTAATTCTGTTCAAAGTATTTTAATTCAAGCTATGATAGATGAAAAAAGTTTAATTTCTACTAAAGATTTATTTTATGAAAACGATTCTAAAATACTTGGTTATATTGAGGGTATTGTTAGTAATTTAATAAGTGGTGCGAATTCTGGGAATAAAGATGTTGTTCAAGCTGAATATAATAAACTTAAAACTTTATTCGTTGATGAGAAAGATTATACAGTAGATGGATTTACTTTTGGAATTTGGGATTTAAGCGATTCAGCTAAGGCTTTTGCCACTATGAATGCACAAGTTGCTACATATTATGCAAAAAGTTATGTATCAAACGAAGATCTTACTTCAATGGAATCTAGAACCCATGATCAAAATAATAAAGCTTATATTAAGAGTAAATTAGAAGTTTTAAGAAATATGATGAATGAAGAATCTAAAATAGACATACAAAAAGAATTTAATGATAAATATAAAGAAATAAGTACTTTATTAAATAATAAAATTTCTGTAAGTAATGAAACAATAAAAGATTTAATTAAATTTATGAATTTAAAATATTTATCTTCTGATTCTATTGCTACTAAAGATAGAAATTCTATATTAGGCAATTATGATAATAAAGATATAGAAGATGCACTTCTTGCTATTGATGCAATTTGTAATCATAATTTACAAAATTCTAATGATGCAATTTTATTCTCAAATTTCTTATTAGATAGTTATAAGAAAACTGAATCTGGAAAAATTGATGTAGCTGCTCTTGATTTTACTTTACATAAATCTATTATGACTTTAAAAACTGTTAATAGTGATGCCTCTTATGGTAATATAGATGGTAATGGATATTTTAAAAATTTATATAAAGTTTTAACTAAACAAAATTTTACTCATGAGTATTATGATAAAAATAAAAAAATTGTAAGTAAACAAGTATCATGGCAAAATATAAGTGATGGTGTAAATTTTGTCGATAATGAAATGATTAATTATACTTTATCTAAATTACCAAATATTAAAGAGTTAGATTCTTACAAAAAATTATCAAATGAAAACTTGGTTCAATCTATTCAATATATTCAAAATGTAATGACTGGAGAATGTAGAAAAGTTGATTTTGTTAAATAAAAGTACTTTTGTACTTTTTTTTGTTAATATAAATATAAGTTATGATATAATTAAGTAGGAAGTGATTTTATGAAATTATATAATACGTTGACTAGAAGTATTGAAGAATTTGTTCCAAATAATGGGGATATGGTTACTATGTATACTTGTGGACCTACTGTGTACCATTTTGCACATATAGGTAATCTTAGAACTTATATAATGGAAGATGTTTTGGAAAAAAGTTTAAATTATATTGGATACAATGTTAAAAGATGTATGAATATTACGGATGTTGGGCATTTAACTAGTGATGCTGATACAGGTGAGGATAAGATGCTTAAGGGGGCTAAAAGAGAACATAAATCTGTTCTTGATATAGCACGTATGTATACTGATGCTTTTAAAACTGATTGTTCTAAGTTAAATATTAAGTGGCCTAGTATTGTTGTTCCAGCAACTTCTTTAATTGATGATTATATAAAGTTTATAAAAAAATTAGAAGAGACAGGTTATGCGTATGTTAGTGGTGGTAATGTTTATTTTGATACATCAAAATTAAAGGAATATTATGTTCTTACTAATCATACTGAGGATTCATTAATTGAAGCTGTTAGAAATGATGTTGAAATTGATTCAAATAAAAAAAATAAAAATGATTTTGTTCTTTGGTTTACTAAATCTAAATTTGATTCTCAAGAACTTAAATGGGATTCACCATGGGGAGTTGGATATCCTGGATGGCATATTGAGTGTTCTTGTATTTCTCTTAAGTATTTAGGAGAAAATTTAGATATTCATTGTGGTGGAGTTGATAATATTTTTCCTCATCATACTAATGAGATAGCGCAGACTGAAAGCTATATAGGTCATAAATGGTGTAATTATTGGTTTCATCCAGAGCATTTAAATGATAAATCTGGTAAAATGAGTAAGTCAAAAGGGGAATTTTTAACTGTTTCACTTTTAGAAGAAAAAGGATATAATCCTATCGTATATAGATTGTTTTGTTTGCAATCTCATTACCATAAACAATTAGTTTTTTCTTATGAGTCTTTAGATAGTGCGGTTAATACATATAACAAGCTTATAAATAAAATAAAATCTATAAAGAGCGATGATAGTAGTTTGAATGAGGATGAATTTAATAAGTATAAATCGAAATTTAAATATGAACTTGAAAATGATTTAAACACTTCAAATGCTTTAACTGTTCTTTATGACGTTATTAAATCTGATATTAATAATACTACTAAATTAGAGCTTATTAAAGATTTTGATAAGGTATTAAGTTTGAATTTATTAACTAGTGATGAAGTAGATAAAGATATTTTAGATTATATAAATAGCAAGATAGAAGAAAGAAAACAAGCAAAGAGTAATAAGGATTATGAGAGAGCTGATTCAATAAGAAAAGAGTTAGAAGATAAAGGAATTATTTTAAAAGATACAAGAGAAGGTACAATTTATGAAATAAGATAGTTTTCTATCTTTTTTATTTATTTTTTAGAAAAACTTTAACTTGCAGCATAATAAATAAAATTGTCCATAATATAAAGAAAAAGTGTTCTACTATGTTTTAATAAAAAAAATTTGAATAAAAAAATATATTATGATACAATAATTCAAAAGAGAAAAGGAGGTATTTTGATGAAAGTTTCACAAATTGGATTAATATCAAAAAAATTAACAAATTTAGATGATCAATTTCCAGTACAAGATATGCTTGTTCAAACAGGACAAATTGATCAGTTTAGTAGTGGAGTATATGCGTATGGTCATATTCCTTATTTAATGAAAAAAAATATAACTAATATTATAAGTTCTATTTTGACAAAATATGGATGTTCAGAATTATCTTTGCCATTGTTGCAACCTGAAAGTATATGGAAAGAATCTGGGCGCTTAGAAAGATATGTAGCGGATGATGTTATGTTTAGATGCTTAACGGAAAAGGGAAATTATTGTTTAGCCCCTACAGCGGAAGAAGCTGTTGTAAAATATGCAAATAGTAGACTTCTTTCTTATAAAAATTTGCCAGTTACTTATTTTCAAATAGGAGAAAAATTTAGAAATGAGATAAGAACAAGAGGCTTTTTACTTAGGGGCAAATCATTTGATATGATGGATGCATATAGTTTTGGTAAAAATCAAAAGGAACTTGATATAGAATATGAAATAATGAAAAAAGCATATTTAGAAATATTTGAAACATTGGGATTAAATGTTCAACCAGTTGGGGCTGACAGTGGTGCAATTGGTGGAAATAAATCCGAAGAATTTATGTGTATTTCAGAAATAGGTGAAGATAACATTTTATTTGATAGTATTACTGGTAAGGCATTTAATTCTGAATTATTGGAAAGAGAAGATTACAAAGAATATTTAGGAAACGTGTATGATATAAAAAATATTGAATCTTTACAGACAAAGAAAGCAGTTGAATTAGGCCATATATTTCAGTTAGGAGATAAGTATGCCAAGGCTATGAATGCAACATACATAACAGAAAATGGAAAACCTGTAAATTTTATAATGGGATGTTATGGTATTGGTGTTAGTAGAACGCTGGCGATGATTTATGAGAATAGTTTACTGAAAGACAATCAAAATAATTTCAAAGGAATTTCTTTGCCAATTAATATAACTCCATATTTGCTATATATAATTCCTAAATTAGATGATTCTGATAAAACAGAAAAAGCAAAAGCAATATATAATTTGTTGTTAGAAAATGGTGTCCAAGTTTTATATGATGATAGAAATGAATTATCTATAGGCACAAAACTTAAGGATAGTAAGGTAGTAGGTACTCCATATGTTGCAGTTTTTGGAAAAACTTTGGATCAAGGTTTTGTAACAGTTGAAAATAATAAAACAGGTAAAAAATTTGATTTAACATTGGAACAATTTGTTTCTTCATTTATTGAGTTAAAAAAATATAAAAAAGATAATTGCACATTAGAAAAAATTTTAGAAAAATGAAAAAATTATAGATAAATTAGAAAACACTTTAAACGGTGTTTTTAATTTTATAAAATGTTTTTAAATATCAATAGTACTAAAAATATTATAAATTAAAGGTTCGATTATAAATTAATTATTTATTAATGCAAAGCATAAATAAATAATACATTGTTGATTGACAGTAATTTAAAAATTGGATATAATGAGGATGGTGATGGTATGAATGGTGTGTTCATAATAGATAAACCTAAAGGTATCACTAGTAGAGATGTGGTAAATAAAATATCAAAAGTAATTGGGACAAAAAAGGTAGGACATACAGGAACACTTGATCCGCTTGCTACTGGAGTTCTTGTAGTATGTGTAGGGGTTGCTACTAAATTAGTAGATGAACTTACATCTATGGATAAGGAGTATATCGCAACCGTTACCTTAGGTATTAAGACTGATACTCTAGATATAGAAGGTAAAGTAGAAGAAGATATTTCTTCTATAAAAACTAAAGATGAAATAGTAAAATGTTTAAATAGTTTTAAGGGTATTTACTCACAAGAAGTACCAAAGTATTCAGCTATTAAAGTAAATGGTAGAAAATTATATGAATATGCAAGAGAAGGTATTGATATAGAATTACCCAAAAGAGATGTTAATATTAAAGAAATAGAACTTATGAATGATATTATTTATGACAATAATAAAACTATTTTTTCGTTTAGATGTTGTGTAAGTAAAGGTACATATATAAGATCGCTTATAAGAGATATTGCAACTAGTTTAAATACTTGTGGAATTATGACTGATTTAAGAAGAACTAGACAGGGCAATTTTAAAATAGAAGATTCTATAAGTTTAGATGATGTTAATGTGAATAATTTAATAGATATAAAGGATGTGCTTGATATAGATAAAATAGAGCTTACATCTGATGTAGAGAAAAAAGTACTTAATGGGTGCCCTTTAAATAATATTTATGGGAAAGATAAAATTTTATTTATATTAAATGGGACTCCTGTTGGTATTTATAAATTGGATTATGATAGTAATTTATTAAAACCATATAAAATGTTAAGAGGAGGGAATTTATGACATTAGTTATTATGGCTGCAGGAATGGGTAGTAGATTTGGAGGTCTCAAACAAATAGAACCTGTTGGACCTAATGGTGAATTCATAATAGATTATTCTATTTATGATGCAATTCTTGCTGGATTTGATAAAGTTGTATTTATTATTAAGGAAGAGAATTATGATATTTTTAAAGAAACTATAGGTTCTAGAATAGAAGGAAAAGTTAATGTAGAGTATGTTTTTCAAGATATTAAAAATATACCAGATGGAGTAGTTTTACCTTTTGATAGGGTTAAACCTTTAGGAACTGGACATGCAATATTAAGCTGTAAAGGTGTTGTTAATGAACCATTTGCTATTATAAATGCTGATGATTTCTATGGAAGGGATGCTTTTATTAAAGCTGCTGAATTTTTAAAGGAAAATACATCATGTTATGGTATGATAGGGTATGAGGTAGGAAATACTTTAACTTGCAATGGTGCTGTTAAAAGAGGTTATTGTAAACAAAATGATGGTTATTTAACTAGTATAATTGAGTCTAGTGTAATAAGTGAAAATGGTAAAGTAAAGGTATCACCATTAGATGGAAGTGACGTTTTTTATGTTGAACCATCTGATTTAGTATCTATGAATATGTTTATATTTAAACCAGATATGATTGATTATTTAGATAAACATTTTATTGATTTCTTTAAACGTAATGAATCAGATTTAACTAAATGTGAATATTTAATACCGGATGTAGTTTTTGAAAGAATAGAAAATGATAATTTAAAAGTTAAGGTAATAAGTACAAGTGCAGTATGGCATGGAATTACCTATAAAGAAGATAAACAAGAATTAGTAGATTGTATAAATAAAATGATTTGTGATGGAGAATATCCAAATAAATTATATTAAGGAGGGTTTTATGAAAAAAATAGTTGTTGCTTCTAATAATAAAAATAAGATTAAGGAATTTAAGGAAATATTAGATAATGTAGAACTTATTACATTGGAGGATATTGGTTTTACTGAAGATGTTGAAGAAACTGGTACTACATTTTTAGAGAATGCATTAATTAAGGCTAGAGCTATTAGCAAGTATTTAAAATCTAAAGGACTCAGTTATGATGTTTTAGCAGATGATAGTGGAATTTGTTGTACAGCGCTTAATATGGAACCTGGGGTTTACAGTGCTAGATACTGTATTTCACATGATTCTGAAGCTAATAGGAAAAAATTAATTGAAAATTTAAAAGATAAAGATAAAGAAGCTTTCTTTATGTGTCAAATAGTTTTATATCATATGGATGGCACATATGAAACGAGTGATGGTAAAACATATGGAAAAATTATTGATCATGAATTAGGTGATACTTCTTTTGCATATGATCCAATATTTTTATCTGATGATTTAGGTAAAACTTTTGGAGAAGCAACTGATGAAGAAAAAAACAGTGTTTCACATAGGGGAAGAGCTCTTAGCAAAATAAAAAAGAAACTTTGATGTTTCTTTTTTTATATTTTTCTATATAAACCAATAGCTTTACCTAAAATAAATACATTATTAAATATAAAAGGCTCCATTGAATCGTTTTCAGGTTGTAATCTTATATGTCCATTTTCTTTATAAAATGTTTTTAATGTAACTTCATTTTCTTCTGTCATTGCAACAACTATCTCACCATTTCTAGCAGTGTTTTTTCTTTCTACGATAACTATATCTCCATCTAATATTCCAGCATTAATCATAGATTCTCCACTTACAAGTAATGTAAATACTTCTTTGCTTTTTGGAATTAAGTAAGCAGGTAAAGAAAAATATTCATTGGGATTTTGAATAGCTTCTATTGGGTTTCCAGCAGTTATTTTTCCAAGTAGTGGAACTTCAACAACATTTTCATTTTGTGGTAAAAATTCATTTTCTACCATAAGTTCTATTGTTCTATTTCTATTACTACCTTTTTTTATATAACCTTTGTTTGCTAAACCATCAAGATGGGCTTGAACAGTAGCAGGTGATGAAACTCCGATTGCCTCTGCAATTTCTCTTACAGTAGGGGGATAACCATGTGATACAATGTATGTTTTTATATATTTTAATGCATCTTCTTGTCTTTTTGTAAGTTTTTCCATATCTTACCTCCAAATTCTATATACATTTTAACACATACCTTTACATTTGTCAAACATTTGTTCAAATAAATTCACAAATTTAATTGACACGAACAAATATTCGTGATAAGATTAATACAGAAAGAAGGTAATAGATATGGAATTAGTTAAAAGCAAAGGAATGGTTATTTTTATGGTTGTAGTATTAGGAATTACTATTATAAATTCTATAAATACTAAAAAATATAATGAGAGAAATAAAGATATAGAAAAATCTTATATATCTATGAATCTTAAATAACGTTCCCATATGGGATTTTTTTTATTGAATATTTTTTTAATTTACTCTTTTAATAATTGGTGTTATGTGATAAAATTATATTAGAACGAAGGTGAGTTATGGAAATATATGTACCTGATATGTATCAAAAAAATATATATACAATAGATTATGATATGCTACTTTCTAGAGGAATTAAATGTTTAATATTTGATTTAGACAACACATTAGTTACCATAACTGAAAGAATTCCAAGAGAAGAAACTAAGGTATTATTTAAAGATTTAAAGGAAAAAGGATTTAAAATATATTTGGCATCTAATAGTATAAAAGCTCGCGTTAAACCTTTTCATGAAGAATTAAAAATAGATTATTTATGTAGTGTTAGAAAACCTCATGTAGATAAAATAAATGAACTTATAACAAATTCTAAGTTTGGTTTAGATGAGATAGCTATGATAGGGGATTCTATGATGGATGATGTAGTATGTGGTAATACTATAGGTATTACTACAATTTTATTAGATCAAATAGATAAAAAAGAGTTCCCAGTTGCTAGATTTAAAAGACATAAAGAGAAAAAAATACAAAAAAAATTAAGAGATAAAGATTTATTCACTAAGGGTAGATATTATGTGTAGATGTACTGGATGTGGAGTTGAACTTCAAAATATTGATAGAGATGTTTTAGGTTATACGTCAAATCTTGGTAATAATCTTTGTGAAAGATGTTTTAGAATAAATAACTACAATGAATATAAAACAGTTGTTAAAAGTAATCAAGATTTTATTAATATATTAGAGAATATTAATAAAACTAACGATTTGGTAGTTCTTGTTGTTGATTTGTTTAATATTAACAAAAATTTAGAAGAAATAAGCAAATATGTAAGTAATGATATTTTACTTGTTTTAACTAAAAGAGATATTTTACCTAAATCTTGTTATGATAAAAAATTATTGGAATATTTTAGTGATTATAATTTGAATATAATAGATTCTATTATAATTAGTAGTGTTAAAAATTATAATTTTGATTTGTTATATTCTAAAATATTAAATAATAAAAAAAGTAATAATGTATATGTAGTAGGATTTACTAATGCTGGTAAGAGTACTATGATTAATAAGATAATTTATAATTATTCAAATTTAAATTCTTTTATTACTACTAGTAATCTTCCATCTACTACAATAGATTCTATAGAAATTAAAATAAATAATGATTTAACTATTATTGATACTCCAGGTCTTTTAGATAATGAGGATATAATTAATTTTGTAGATTCAAATACTGTAAAAAGAATAATACCTACTAAAGAGATTAAACCTATAACATATCAAATAAAAGGTAAACAAGTTATATCTGTTGATGATTTGGTTAAAATAGAGGTGGAAGATAAAAATAGTTTAACTATTTATGTATCTCGTATGTTAAATATTAATAGATCATATAAAACCTTATTTAATGTATCAAATTTAGATAAGAAAGAAATAGATATAGATGATGATAATGATATAGTAATACAGGGGTTAGGTTTTATTAAATTTACTAATAAAGCACATGTTAATATATATGTAGTACCGGGTGTTAGAGTTTTTAAAAGAAAGAATTTAATTTAGGTGATAGTATGAAAAAAAATAAATTTATTATAGTATTATTTGTCATTTCTGTAGTTCTTGTATTATTGTTTCCTCAAATACATGATTTTATAGAAGATTTTAAGTTACCAAAAATAAATAACAATAAGGTTAAAGAGGAAGTAAAAAAGAAAGATGTAGATGAAGAGATTTTAAGTAATTTACACTATCCTTTAATGAGAAATGGTGTTTATAGTGCCACTACATATTATAGTTTAGATAAATTTACATATTCTGATATGTCTAATAATGATATTTTATATAATGCTTTTTTAGATATATATGAAGGTAATATGACTCCATATGAAGGAGTAACAAACTGTACAAATATCTCTAAACAATTTCAGGATGATTATATTAAACTTAGAATTAAAAATATAATAGGTAAAAGTGTTAATTATAATTTAGCTGATTTTATAGTAGAAGAGGGTAATGATTCTCCTTATATAGGTACATGGCAATATGATGCTGTAAATAGCAGATTTATATATACTGGTTTATGTAATACAGGTGATACTAGTGTTAAGTATTATGATTTAACCGAATTTATAAAAGCTTCATATGATAATGATGATATAGTTGTTTATAATTATGTCGGATTTGCTAAAGTAATAGATAATATGTACTATATATATAGTGATGCTTCTATGCAAAATGAAATATCTACTGGCAATTTTATAAATGTAGAAGATTTAAATTCTAAATTTAAAAATATAAATAAAAAGAGTAAGAAAGTATATAAATATACATTCAAAGATACTTTATGTAGTTATAATGAATATTGTTTATATGAGGGTAAATGGGTAAATGAATTTTAATACAGATGGATTTAATGAAAGAAGTAATTATATTCATAATCAAAACGATGCAAATAGACTAAAGATGGGTAAAAGTCATCATTATGATAATTCTTTAGCTAGAATGAGAATTGCTGAAAATAAACCTGATATAAAAACAGTTAATAGAACAACTAATATTACAAATCAAACAGAAATTGATAGAAGTAATTTTTTACTTAGAACTAGTAATATTAGAAATGCTGCAGGTCCTAGAAAGTTAAATAGTTCTATACAAAATACTTTAAATAAAAATAAATTTTAAGATTGATTATTCAATCTTTTTGTTTTACACTTCAAATGTAAACTTAATTTTATTATATATTAAACTCTTGACAAGGTAACTTATGAATTTGTTATAATTATAGTACAAGAGAGTATATGGAGAGGATTATATGAATAATATTGTAAATGGTTTAGAAATAAGTGAAAGAATTTTGGATGAATTAAAGCAAAGTATAAAGGGTTGTATAATAAGGCCATCAGTTGCTGTAATACAGATAGGTTCAGATGAAGTAAGTAATAAATATGTTAAAGCAAAAGAAGATGCCTGTAATAAAATAGGAATATTTTTTAGATACTATCAATATGAAGATGGAACTCCAGAACTTACAATTATAAATAAAATAAAGGAATTAAATAATGATGATTATGTAAATGGTGTAATGGTACAATTACCAATACCTGAAAAATATAATGAAAAAAGATTATTTAATACTATAATAAATAGTAAGGATATAGATGGATTGACTGATATAAATATTGGAAGATTAATAAGTGGTAGAAAAACTATTGTTCCATGTACAGTTTTAGCTATAATGAAAATATTTGAGGAATATAATATTTCATTAAGTGGTAAAGATATAACTATAATAGGAAAAGGAAAATTAGTTGGAAGACCTTTAATAAATGTATTATTAAAAGAAGGGGCTACAGTAACTGTTTGTCATTCTAGAACAGAAAGTTTAGAAAAACACACTAAAGGTGCTGATATTATAATAAGTGCAACAGGTGTTAAGAATTTACTTATGGCTGATATGGTTAAAGATGGAGCAATTATTATTGATACAGGATGTACTATAGAAGATGGAAAAGTGTATGGTGATGCTGATTTTGATGCATTAAAGAAAAAAGCATCTTTAATAACACCTGCTATAGGTGGTGTAGGACCAATTACGGTTGCTATGTGTATGAGCAATATTATTATGTGTTATAATAATAGTAAAAAATGAACTTTAAATTAGTTCATTTTTTAATACATAATAATATAAAAACGACTTATCAAAAAGTCGCTTTAAATTTTTACTCGAATAGTTCGAGTTTACTATCAATTTGGTAGCGACGGGGAGATTCGAACTCTCGACACCATGGGTATGAAAAATAAGCCCTAAATTAAATTACCGTTTATTTTTTACCGTTTCCCTTATTAAATAAGGCTTCGCTCC
>CAKPKL010000005.1 GCA_934167485.1 uncultured Bacilli bacterium | reverse complement strand
ACGAAAACACAGTATTTATAACGGAATTTGAGTTAAAATCAGTTGATTTCAAAATCACTATTATAATTCTCAAAATCCAATGATAGCAATATCGTGTCGGTTCGAGTCCGACCACAGGCACCATTTGAAAACAACTTACGGACCAATAGGTTTCGTAAGTTTTTATTTTATGTTCTCTTTTCTAGAAAGAGGGACATTTTTTATGCTTAAATTTAAAGTTGTAGAAGAATTAAAACCTAATACTGAAATACTAGAACTTTTAGAAAATTATAGCTACCCAAAATATTATAAAAAAATGGACAGCAAGATATAGGAATTAGGATGTTATTTTAGGAGAATTATCTATTATATTTGATGATAGAATTTAAGGTCTTTGAAAATTTAAAATTATATGATATTATTTAAATAACAAAAAAAGAAGCAAGTTATTTTGCTTCTTACATCATGGATAGATCATTTAAACAAAATTTTTTACACTCTCTAATTCCTACATAATTTTATTATTATTTTCTTTTTTTAGTTTCTTCTAAAACTATAACGTTGCCAATACCCTGTTTATCTAATTTTAATTTAGAACCAAATTTCATTCCAATCAAAATTAATCTATCGTATCTTTCTTGTTCTAATTTGTTTTCATTATAAGTTCTTTTTTGATTTTCAATCCATTTACCTAATGCAATTCCATTTTCATCATACTCATATCCATTTATGGTTTTAAATCTTGTAGTCATTTCCAAATTACCATGATATTCATAATATTTCTGGGCTAATCTATACTTTTCTTCCCACTGTTGTTCTTTAACAGATGTGCCAAAAATCATACCAATTTGTTTTAATTTTAATATTTTTTCTTCAGTTAAAATCTTAGCATTAAAATCTTTTCTTTGTTGTCTAACCCAACTACCTAATGCAATTCCATTTTCATCTACTTCATATCCATTTACTGTTTTAAATCTTGTAGTCATTTCCAAATTACCATGATATTCATAATATTTCTGGGCTAACATATATTTTTCTTCCCAATCACTAACTTTAAACTTCATTCCAATCAAAACTAATTTATCATGCTTTTCTGATTCTAAGTTATTGTTTTTATATGCTCGTCTTTGACTATTTATCCAATTATCTAATGCAACTCCACTTTCTTCGTATTCATATCCGTTTATCGTTTTAAAATTTTTAGGTATTTCTAAATTACCATGATATTCATAATATTTCTGGGCTAATCTATACTTTTCTTCCCATTTTTTGTCATAGTATTTTAAACCAAAAACCATACCAATTTGTTCCAGTTTTAATTTTCTATCATTTCTTAAAATTCCAGCAATAAAATTAGCTTTTTGAGTTTGAATCCAAGTACCTAAAGCTATGCCTTTTTCATCTACTTCATATCCATTTACTGTTTTAAACTTTGCAGGTATTTCTAAATTTCCATAATATTGATAATATTTCTGGGCTAACATATATTTTTCTTTCCAATCATTAACTTTAAACCTCATTCCAATCAAAACTAATTTATCATGCCTTTCTGATTCTAAGTTATTGTTTTTATATGCTCGTCTTTGACTATTTATCCAATTGCCTAATGCAACTCCACTTTCTTCATATTCATATCCGTTTATCGTTTTAAAATTTTTAGGTATTTCCAAATCCCCATGATGTTCGTAATATTTTTTTGCTAACTCATACTTTTGATCCCAAGTTAATATTAATCTATCCATTACATATCTTAACATTTCAAATAAATCTTGATTTTCTATTTCTATATCAAAAGACGCAGCACTTAATTTGATTGTTCGTTTAAAGCCTAATCCATTTAATTGTATCATTTTAAATCTATCTTTTAAATTATTTTCTAAATCTTTTATAAAATCATAATTATTAGTTAAATCTATAATTACAGGTGCTAATAATTTTTCTATTATTTCTTCTTTTGGTAGATTATCTGAAACCTTAATATCTCTAAAATTACAAATTTCTAACAATTGTTCCATTGAATATTTTTCGTATTCTTCAAACTTTTCTTTTGTTATTCCTCTAACGCTCAATGCGCGACCTAATTGTTCAAAATAAACAATATCAGAAGTTGTTCCACGTCCCATTATAACACCATCTATATTAGGAGCGTGCACACCTTCATTATATTGATTAATAGCAAACATTATTCTTAATTTTCCTTCAGAACTTCTTCCATCAATAGTTTTATCATCATAAAAAGCATCACGATTTAATTTACCAATATCTCCCATATCACTTGTAGATGTATAAAAAATTATATCTTCTTCTGGTACATATTTTTTAAACCATTCTAGAGCCTCTTTTTTGATTGTTTCTATATCATTTGTTCCTTCTTGTGAAAAAGGTGGACAAAAATATATATATTTGCCATTAGGTTTTACATTTTTTATTACTACATCTGCTATGCTAGGCGCATCTGCAATTCTCTTTTTTACACTATTTAATATTGACATATATTCTTGATATTCTTTACTTGTTGCATTTAATGTTCTTACTTTTTCCTCTAATTTACTTTCTAAACCTATAAGATTTGTATAAGCACTTTTATATATAGGTTTAGGTAAAACTCCCTCTATCATCGCATCACACAAATCATATCTGCTAACAATTTTATTTGAAAATAATTCATCAGAATCCGAATCTGCCATATTTCTTTCATAAGATGTCCCTCTATCTCTTACTGTATAAGCTGTCATACCAAATACATTTATATTAGGGTGTGTGTCTATTATAGAATTTACTCTTGCACCCCAAACAGGCGCACCTATATGATGAAATTCATCTAAAATTAATAAATCAATATCTAATTCTTCTATCTCATCAATAGACATATCAATAAAACTTTGATATGTCCTAAATTCTAAATTTGGAAAATCCCTATAGATATCCAAATTGGGGTTTGAAGTTATAACTTTCTTTATGTGTTCTATAATACCATTTGATGGAACAACATAAATTATTTTTTTGTCTTTATTATCATAAGCAAGTTGTAAAGCATTATATGTTTTTCCTGTACCCGTTGCGTGTACTATACCTACAACTTGTTCTCCTTTATCAAAAGCATTAGCTACAGCTCTATAAGAATCTGCATTATGGTCATATAAACCAATTATATTAAATTCATTATTATCCATAAAATTCTCCATTATATAACTCTATATCAATAAAACTTTTTCCAGATATAATTTGTCTTTTAATTAATATTAAATCATTTTTCATAATTACACTATTTTGTTCATTTTGCTCTTGTATAATTTCAATAATACCATCTTCTAGCATGACTTCAAACCCAATTTTATTAGAATCCATTTCATCTATTAATTGATTATTTTTATATTCTTTTGGTATAAAAACTTTTAATACTTTTCCAATTTTATTTTGCATAATTCTCACCACCATGTATATTATCTAATTTAATTATAATATAATTTTTAACAACTTTCAAGCAATCGAAAATATTAATTAATGTATTATACTATTATTCAATAAAATCATGGCTTATAAATAATCCTGTTTTTTTGCTTTTATTTAATTTTACTATTATATAGTTCATTAAATCTTTCTTTACTCATAATTAGAACATGTTTAGTTATAGGAACACCATTTTTTTGCCAACTATTTTCTTCATCTTTATAAAACTCAAGCCCTATTTTTTCGTGAACTCTTTTTGATTTTTTATTTCCTTCATCATATCCAGAAATAACATTATCATATCCACTTTCAAATAAGAATCTCATAGCTTCTACTACAGCTTCTTTCATATAACTTTTTCCCCAATGATTTGGGTGTAAATTAAAAGTTAGTTCTAAACTATTTAATTCTTTGTTATACTGATCTGCAGTTAAATTAGCTATAGGTTCCATAGTTTCTTTTAAATATATAATCCAATCATAAACATCTTCTGTTTCTTCTGAATAATTAGTAAAAGTAGCAACAAAATTAGGATCATTTTTTACAAATTCAAATTCTCCACATATATCTCTTAATTTTGTAAAATTATACTCATATACCTTTACAAAATCTTCTGAAGTTCCCTTTTTTAATATTAATCTTTCTGTTTCTAATTCCGGTGTTTTTAAAAACATTTTATCACCTCTATTTCTTTATTATTTTTTGTTTTACATTACTTAATACGTTTTCAGTTTCATTATACTTAATGTTAATATCTTCATTCAATATTAAATTTACAGGAATTAAAGTATTATCTAATTTACCTATTTGAATTACATTATCACATTCACTACCTACACCTGTT
This sequence comes from uncultured Bacilli bacterium, assembly GCA_934167485.1. Lineage (GTDB taxonomy): Bacteria > Bacillota_I > Bacilli_A > RF39 > UBA660 > UMGS1613. The sequence continues at coordinate 122,148 of CAKPKL010000005.1, read as the reverse complement.
TGTTTAAAGGCTATAATTTCGCCATCATACATTAAAGTTTTTGATTCTAACTTATCTCCTTTAAGCAATTGTTTTTGGCCTCCTATTAACATTTTATAACCTGAATTTATATTTCTTGTTATCTCTATACTATTTGTAATTAAAGTAAATATATTACCATCTAATCCTTCTAATTTTTTTATTTCCAATTTTCTTTTAGAATTTTCATAAATAAATTTATAAAATCCTTTGTTTTCGATACCATTATTATAATGTTCATAGCAAGAAGGCAATATTATATAATTATATTTATTGAAAAAAGCATCTGTTTTTCCATCTATTGAGTAATTATCATAACTTTCTGTTTCCACTTCCTTTAATAGACTAAATTTATTTAAAGGATTCTTTTTTATTGCTTCTAAATTCAAAATATATTCATATTCACCATTTTTATCTTTATACATTTCATCAACTATATTTATTGATATAGACTCTGATTTTTTATCTTCTTTATTACAACCTGACAAAGTAAATAAAATAGTTGTAGCTAAAACGCCTGAAATAAGTTTCACTTTAGATTGATTTAATTTTCTTAATGTATTTTCATATATATTTAAACGCATAAAATCCCCCCCCCTTTTTTTTAATTATCTAAATAAAGTTAAAATTTTTTGTTTTGGTTTATTATTTGATGGAAATTTGTTTTCAACTTTCATACTTAATTCATTTGATAATTGCATTCTTTTATACTCTAAAAGTATTTGTTTATACCCCTTTAAAATTTCTATTCTTCTCTTTCTCATTTCAAATCCCCCTTATTTACATACTTATATTATTTAAAAATGTAGCTAATAATCCTAATAAAATAATTAGTATTAAAATTGCTATATGATAGGATATTGGTCTGTCATCATCACTAAATTTTCTACCTTCTTCACATATCTTATCACAAGTGTAATTACTTCTTGAATACGATTTATCATAGGCACTACAACAATAATTAGACCCATCTACATATTCTTTAATTTTTTCACAATAGTATTTAGTACCACACAAAGCTCCCTCATACTTCTTGTCCTCTTTTAAATATTTACAACTTGAACAAGTCATAAATTCCCCCCCTTTTTAATCGAGAAACAATAATTTTATTCTTTTATACTATAAACTTTTTTTCATTTCGTAATGTGGCAATAACTTTGTTTTAATTGGCATTATTCTTGGTATTAAAATTATTGCTTCAAATACTCTTAATGTTTTTAATTCTTCTACAGTTATTAATGGTTTAACTATACCATCTTCACATGTTTTTCCACATAGATTACTTATTTCTTCTAATGTATCAATATCTTGTGATAATAAATAAACTATATTAGCAAAACATAATTTTAATATCTCAGTATTTTCCTTTCCATATTTATTTTTTAAATCATTAAATCCTCTTATCATAAGAGTAAATGTAATATTTATACCTCTTGAGTAATTTAACATTTTTTCAAAGTTCTTTATTGGATATAATTCAAAGAAATCATCAACTATAATATCAATTTTTCCTTCCTTTTTTGAATACTCATCTTTAGCATAATATACTTGACTAATTAATAAAGGAAGTAGTCTTTCTGAATTACTTGAATTACCAGAAACTACATATATAATAGTTTTTTCTTTAGCTATATTAGTAATATCAAAATCTGATTCAGATAACAATTTATTTAAATTTTCTTTTGATATAAATCTTTTTATTTTTTGACTAAATACAGATAATATACTTCCTTTAGTTTCATTTGGAGCATTTAATACTCCAGATAAATTAATGTAAGCACTAGATTTCTTATCAAGTTTATCTTTAAAATCTTTTCCACTTTCTTTAACTTGTATATCTAAATCTCTTATTGTAGTTAAACTTACCTCTTTTTCATTTTCAAAAGCATATAAAGTAAGTCCTGTAAAATAATTGATAGCCGAATTAATCCAGAATGGATCTGCATTAACTTCTTCTAAATCGTTAAGTAAATAGAAAGCTAATTCTTCAAGCATATCTTGAGCTTTATCTTTATTACCTTCTTTATATAATCTATAAGGTAAATCAAGTGGATTCCAATTATTTGAATCCATGGCATCATCAAAATTTAATCTTATTACGTTATAACCATTTTCTTTAAATATTTCATTTGTTGCTTCATAAAGTTCATTCTTAGTATCGTGAATAACTACTGATTCTCCTGCTTTATTGGCTAGTTCTAATAATGGAAGTGTTATTGTTTGTGTTTTACCACTTCCTGTTGATCCAATAACTAATGAATGATTTAATCTATCAGAAATATATAAATAATTGTCATCATAAGCCATTGGTAGTCCAGAAGATTTAACTTCTGTATTCCAGTTAACTCCTATTAATGGAATATATTTTTTCATATTTTCTTCGGTTTCCCATTTTGCAAAATTCATAATCATTCCTCCCTTTGCACATCTAATATAACATCCCATCTCAAACCAAACTTAAACAATAATGGCATTCTATTGATTTTTTGTAAAAATTAAGGTATTATAATGTTGGTGAAAGTTATGTATTCTAATAAGCTTATTTGTGAAATACTAATTTATATAGATGAAAATATTAAAAATAAAATAACTATAGAAGAATTAGAAAATAAGTTTTTTTATAACAGATATTACATAATGAAGTTATTTAAAAAAGAAATTGGTTTAACTATTGTTGAATATATTAATTCAATTAGAATATATAATTCAATACTATTAATAAAAAATAATGATTCAAATTTCATTAATATAGCTTTTAAAAATGGTTTTTATTCTTTAGAATATTTTTCAGAAACATTTAAGCAAATAACAAATTTAAATCCTAGAAAGTTCAAAGATTATTTTACCTATAAAAAATCTATATCTTTTGACGATATAGATCAAATTAATAATTCAATAGTAAAACTTTATGAAATATCAAATATGAAAGACAATTATTTGGCTAAACAAAAACCTGTTATAGCTCCAGTAAAAAAATTATCAATATTCAAATAAATTTAATTATATTTTTTTGACAATAACATTTATTTGTGTTATATTAAATATGTCAAGGAAACTTGCATATAATAAAAAAGAGGATACATTTGACTGCGTGAATCAGATGTAATCCCTTAATTGGATCATCTGAAATCAACCATTGTTGTTTTCAGATGTTTTTGCTATTTTAGGAGTAAAATTATTACAACTACAAATAGTAGTAATATAATAACATATTGAGATAATTCCCTTTTAGTCATAAATATCACCACCTTTCTTTTATCAAAGATAAATAGAAAGGGGAAAAATCTGATATATTTCAAATGTATCCATTAACATTATGCCAAATCTATGTTCGTATATCAATAGTATATATTGATTTTTTTATTTATTTAATTTATAATGTTAACAGAAAGAGAACAACGTTCGTAAGCTGTAGTTTTTCCGCACCATATTGATAGTTGCTCGAACTTTTCGAGATAATATAAAAACTACTTTCAAATTAAATTGAGAGTAGTTTTATTTTGTTAATTTAATAAAATTCACAATTCAAAGGAGAAAAAGACAATTTTGATTTAAGTATATAAAAAGGTAAGTTGAAATTTTTAACCCTTTTTGTTATAAAGCGTTTCAATAATTTTATTGATAGTTTCTTTATCTGAATCACATAGAGTATAATATTTTGCAATAATATCATTACCTTCTACCAATCCTTCAACACTTGTTCCTAACTCTTTGGCAATTTTAAATGCAACTGGGAGTGATGGAGTTCTAGTGTTAGTTTCATAATAAGTAATACTTTGCTGGGATACACCAACTAATAAACTAAGTTTAACCTGAGTTATATTTTTCTTTTCTCTTAGTATTTGCATATTTTTAAAATTTAAACCATCTTTTTTAGTCATAAATACCACCTCTTGTTTTATTATCCTCGAAAACAAGGATATTAACTTTTACTTAAAGTGGTAATTTATGGATACAAATTTATCAATTATATGGTATAATATTATGTGAAAGGAGTTGAACTTATGGAAAATAAGAAATTTTTAAATGAAGAAAGATATCAGAAAAACAAAAAGAAAATTACTATGGTTGCCATTTTAGTTTTAATAATAGGCTTATTAGTAGGAGGAGGTTTAATCGCAACTGGAATTTCTAAGCAAAGAAAAATAAATTCAAATTACTCTCAAAATAGTAAGGCAAAATTAACCAAACAATTGGCCACTGAAAAGCAAAATCTCGAGAATTCAAAGGCAACATTAGAAGAAAAAATAAAACCAATTGAAGATCAAATTAAATCATTAGATAGAGAAGAATTTACTGGTATTGATGATGCTTATTATGAAAGAAAAGATAGAATAGAAGAATTAAAAAAATCTATTCAAGCTGATAAAAAATCTATCGAAATAATAAATGATGCATTAGATGGTGAGTGCGATTTTCCTAGTATCAAAGATAATTCTTATACTTCTAAATACTGTTCAATTGAAAATCAATTAAAAGATAAAACTGATTCTAATAAAGAATCCGATTCATTTGACCTTATTCCATTTTATATGTTTGGTGGATTTATTATTTTGGTTACAATCATAATTTCTGGTATTATATATTCTACAGCAAAAAGTAGAGAAATTACTGCTTTTTATGCTCAACAGCAAATACCTGTAGCTAAAGAAATAATTGATGAAATGGCACCAACAGTTGGAAATTCCGTTGGAGAAATAGCTAAAGGAATAAAAAAAGGATTAAAAGACGAAGAAAAATAAAAATATTGTCCTGTAAGCAAGCAAACTTGCATATAATAAAAAGAGGAACATTTGATTTTACAAGTGAATGTCGCCTCTAAAAAGTTAGTTTTGACACTCAATCAGAGATGAAAGAGTGTCATTTTTTTGCTAATACCAGTTAACATAATGATAGCAATCACATTTATAATTAATTCATCTTTATTGTTGTTTTTTTATATATTTTATTGAATATATACCACAATCAATGTAAAGAGTGTCATTATAATAACTTAACTGATTACTTTTTAATTTAATTTAAATAAATTATATGTTAAAATAGTAAATATATAGTTGGAGGTATTTATGGATAATATAGATTTTGAGGCTTTACGCAGAGATTTAATTGATTACTTTGAAAGTGCTTTCTTAATTGGTGGATTTGGTGCAGCAGCTATTAGTGCTTCTGATGTATATTCTGCATCCAATCAAAGATTAATTGAACTTGCACAAGAATGTGGATTTAATTTAAGCAAATATATTACTTATGTTGATATTAAAAAATATACAAAAAAATAGTTCATTATGAACTTTTTTTAATCTTTAAATTTAATATTTTTTACATAAAAACTATTTAATATAAATAGACTCATTAAACTAAATAACTTAATTAAATAATAATTACATTGAAATATATTAATAAATACAAATATTATTATGGATTCTATTATTAAACTAAGTAGTCTAACTAAAATAAATTTAAATAATTCCTTACTATTATTTTCATCTACTAAATCTGGTACATATTTTTGATCTACATAAAATACAAATAACATTGAAATTATCCAAGCTATTACATTAATTATCTGTATACCTATATAATTTTTATAACTTATAAATAACATTAATACAATAAATATTAAATAATTTATCATAAATGACATTAAATATATTATTAAATGTTTTAAATAGTTTTTTACTGCTTTCAAATCAAACACCCTACTAATTATATCATAATTTATTTTTTGCTAAAAGAAAAAAGTCTTAAGACTTTTATAAAAACATTATTACTAATATACCTACTATTAAACAATATATTGAAAAGTATATTAATTTTCCTTCTTTTACAACTTTTCTAAACCATTTAGTACCTATATAAGTAAATATAAATGCAACTATCATACTTATTAAATATAACATAATCGTGTTTATCTCTAAATTTGCACTAAATAAATCTTTAAAGCCTAATAATGTTGTAGCTATACTGATTGGTATATATAGTAGGAATGAAAAATTAAAAGCAGTTTCTCTTTTTAATCCCCTAAACATTCCTCCAATCATTGTAGAGCCACTTCTACTTATTCCTGGAATTAAAGCTACTACTTGAAATAATCCAACTATTAGGGCATCTTTAAGTGTTATATCTTTCTTATCTTTTTTACCTTTAAAATCTTTTATTATAAATAAAAATATTCCTGTAATTAATAAAGTTATACCAACAAATTTAACATTTTTTTCTAAAGCATCAAAAAATCCTAATTTAGTAACTATAAGTCCCATTATTCCAGCTGGAATGGTTGCTAAAACTATATACCAAGAATACTTGTAATTACCATAATATTTTTTATCCTTAGTTTTTAAATATCCAAAGAAAGATTTAAATAAATCACAAATTTCTTTTTTAAATATTAAACAAATAGCTATAAAACTACCAAAATTTGTTATAGTAGCAAGTATTCCATAATCTATCTTATCTATACCACCTATTATTTTTTGAAATATTAATAAATGACCACTTGAAGATACTGGTATTGGTTCTGTTATTCCTTGTATAAATCCTAAAAATATATATTTTAATAATTCCATATAATCACCTATTTAATTATATAACAAATTTAAAAAATAATAAATAAAAAATTTATAATATAATAAAATTTATTAGGTGGAACTATGTTACTTAGAATTTTTTTATTCTTATTTGGATTTGGACTTACTACTATTGGTTGTGTATATATTATTAGTTATTTAAATTTATTAAATATTGGGTATAATTTTTTAGAATATGTCAACTTTATAATTAGAAGAATAGAGTGTTTAAATGCACCTATTGGAATTATTATAATTATTATATCTATGACTATAGGAGGAAAACATGAATTATATTTATGATATAACACTTAATTTAAATAATAATTTAATTGATTTTTTTGATTGGAATAAATGTGATAAACTTATGCACATTAAAAAGATGCCTATTTTTAAAATAAGTGAGGAAAATTTAAAAAATTTAACTGCTTTTTGTGTAAAACTTAGTGAGGAATTTGTAAAGTGTGTGCATAACAAGACAGAAATATGGAATATAGCAACTACTCCACATTTTTGTGCACTTTTTTGTGATGATAGTAATGTAATTGGTATAGAATTTGATGAATTTGGAAAAAGTATTAAAAAGTCGAGTTTATTAGTAGATGAAGAATTAGATGTACTTGAAGTATCAAGAAAATTGAAAGAAAAAGATATTGATTATGAAAAATTATGTAAAGAAAATGTATCTTTTGAAACAAGAAAGGAAATAAATGAAAAGAAATTTATAGATAACGAACTTAGAAAAATTGATACTAAAAAATTAGAATATATTTATTTTGAATGTTATGGAAAAAAAGAAAAAAATAAACAAACAATACTAAATGAATTTAAATCGTTAAATAAAAATAGTAAAGTATATGAAAATTTATATAATATTTTAAAATTAACATCTACAACAAAAAAATAAATGTTATAATAATTTTGGTGGTTGTATGATAGAAATAACTGATTTTGATCATAATGGTAAAGGTATTGGTAGATTAAATGATAAAATTGCATTTGTAAAAGGCGCTATACCTGGAGAAATTGTTGATATAAAAATATTGAAGGAAAAGAAAAAATTCATAGAAGCTAGCATAAATAAATTTATAAAAAAATCTCCAAATAGAATAGAAAGTCCATGTAAATATTATGATAAGTGTGGTGGTTGTGATTTATTACACATAAATTATATAGATCAATTAAAATTTAAAGAAAATAAGATTAAAAATATAATTACAAAATATTTAAATAACAATATTAAAATTAATAAAATTGAATTTGACGATTGTAATTTTTACTACCGAAATAAAATAACATTTCAAGCTAATAATGGAACGCTAGGTCTATTTGAAGAAGAATCTAATACTATAATAAAAATTGATAAATGTCTTTTGTGCAACGAAAAAATTAATAGTATTATTCCTCATTTAAATAAATTAAATTTAAAAAATATTAATAAAATCGTATGTAGAGTAAGTAATACTATTATGATTACAATAGAAGCTTATAATGATTCTATAGATATAGAGCCAATTAAGGATTTTTGTGATTCCATTTATTTAAAAATTAATGGAGTTTATAAACTTGTATATGGAAATCCTTATATAATAAATAACATAGGAAAGTTTAAATTTTTAATATCACCGGATTCTTTCTTTCAAGTTAACAATAAAGTATGTGAAAAGTTATATGATAAGATTAAAAATTATATAAACCAAGATTCTGTGTTAGATTTATACTGTGGTACAGGTACAATAGGAATATATGTAAGTAATAATTGTAAAAAAGTTATTGGTATTGAAATTAATAAATATGCTATAGAAGATGCTAATAAAAATAAAAATTTAAATAATGTTAATAATATAGAATTTATATGTGGAGATAGTGGCAAGTGCATTAATAACATAAAATTTAAACCAGACATTATAATTGTTGATCCACCTAGAAGTGGATTAAATCTTGAAACTATTACAAATATTTTAAATATTAATAGTAAAAGAATTATATATGTTTCATGTGACCCTATGACACTTGTAAGAGACTTAAAAATATTAAATGAAAAGTATGATATTATAGAAATAACACCATTTGATATGTTTCCAAATACTAAACATGTAGAGTGCATTTGTCTACTTGATAAAAAATAATGTAAAATTTTACATTGTTATATTAAAAAAAATAGCTTTAACCTTGTTTTGGCTATTTTTTTAAAGATTTTTTTGATACAATTCAAGTGTAAACTATAAGGAGGATTCTTATGAGGTATAATTATAAAGAATATGAAACTATTTTAGATACTCCAGATAAAAGAATTCAAGAGAGAGCTATTGTTACTAAAATAATGGAAATTTTAAACAACAATAGATTTGATGGAGATTTAGAAAGGTTCATTGAAAATAATAAAACTTATCAAGATTGTCTTAAAAATAATAATCTTAGTAATGTTGTTAAGCACTTTGGAAATACACTAAAAGAAGAACATTACGTTATGATACTAGATAATTTAAGAAAACTTACTAAGAAAAAGCAATCATTTGAAGATGATAAAATTAAGACCGTTAACTTTGATAATAATGAATTAAACTCTTATAGTGGTAAAAATAAAAACTTTTATTTTGATAATACAGGCGCTAACAAAGATTTGAAAGCTCAAATGAATAACTTACAAGAAACAAGTGATTCATTTCAAACATTAGATGCGCAAAAAAACACAGAGAATATGATGAATGAGTTAGAGAAAAATACAAAAAGAACACTAAATTTTCAATATTTAAAAGATATTATTTTCTCTAGTTTAAGCTATGAAGAACAACAATTATATTTAATAGCTAAAGATTATGAAAGTAGTATAGATGGATTAATACGAATTGATTTAAATAAAGGCGTATTTATAGATAAAGACGAAAAAATGTATAAAATCACTGAAAATAATGGTGAATTTAAAATAATTGGTGAAGATACTAATGAAGATATAAGTGAAAATCAAGTCACAAAAACTGAAGAAAAAGGTTATCAGAAAAAATTAATGCCTAATACTAACACAATCTATTCTAATTAGAAAGGAAATGTAATATGAATAATAATGGACTTAAATTTGACCCAATGACTGGTAAACCACTAAATAATAATGGACTTAATTTTGATCCTATGACAGGGCAACCCCTTAATAATAATCAAAATGTACAAGCACCTCTCACAACTCTACAGGATATACCAACTGTTGACCAATCAAAAGAGAATTTTATAAATAAAATAGAGGCATCTAATGATGATAGCAATAAAAATAAAGGTGAAAATGTTAATTATACATTTGTTATTATATTATTTATACTATTTTTACTTATAGTATGTTTTGGTTTTCCATATTTAATAAAATATATATAAAAAATTCTTTAGCTTATTACTAAAGAATTTTTATTTTAACTTTAACACTTGACCTATACTTAGTAATGTACTATTAAGATTATTTAACTTCATCAGTTCATTTACTGTTGTATTATTACTTTGCGCGATTTTGTATAAACTATCTCCACTCTTTACTGTATAGGTGTTAGAACTTGTCGATTGTTTTCCTGGTATCTTTAAAGTTTGACCTATACTTAATAAATTAGAAGATAAATTGTTATACTTTTTTAATTCATCTACGGTTATACCATTTGATGATGCAATTTTGTAAAGACTATCCCCACTTTTTACTGTATATGTTGTTTCATTAGTTTTATCACTCTTAGGTATTTCTAGCACTTGACCTATACTCAAATTTGTAGATGTCAAATTATTTAATTTCATTATTTCATTTACTGTTGTATCATAATTTTGGGCTATTTTATATAAGCTATCTCCACTTTTAACTACATAAACATTATCTTTTGGTGATGTTTGTTCGTTTTGTGGAATTTTTAATACCTGACCTATACTTAACATTGAACTTGTAAGTCCATTAGCTGTTTTAATGTCTGCTACACTTACATTATATTTTTTGGCTATACTCCAAAGACTATCCCCACTTTTTACTGTATGATAATTTCCACCTTCTACTGGTATGTATGTAAGATTTAAGTATTCTACGATTGCTCTTACTACTGCCTCTGCATAATTTTTCCAATTATTTTTTAATTGATTTACATCGTCACCTTTACTATCTAAAAATCCATATTCTACGGTAATTGCTTCTGTATTACCAGTATTTCTTTGCATAAAATAGTAGTCTTTAGCAGTATTGCTTGGTAATCTCCTTTGGTATGCCTTACGTATATTTTGACCTTCATTTGATAACTCTGTAAGAATTAAATTAGATAAAGTGGATTTGTTACGCAAGGCATAGATTACCTCAGCACCATCACCACCTCCTGCATTTATGTGATTAGAAACCACTATTACATCTCCACTATTACCAAATGCATCTAAAACTCTTTTTACTCTTTCAGTAGGACTTAAAGTTTCATCTGTGGTTCTAGTCATCTTTACATCAAGCCCTAAGTCTTTCAATCTGTTATATATATATTCTGATATTTTTAAAGTATATTCTTTTTCAATAATTCCATTACCACTAGCACCCGGATCTTCCCCACCATGTCCTGCATCAATCACAACTTTTGCCATATTATCACTCCTAAAATATAGTATGATTAATAACTAATTTAGTGATTTTATATTATATTTTAAAAATTATTTTTAAGTAAAAAAAAGGAAATTTAAAAGTTTTATAGAATAATAACTGTAGAGAGTTTTGCTCTATAGAAAGGAGAGGCAATGTTTAATTATTTTAAATTTTTATTTTATATTATCTGGGAATTTTTTGATTATTACAAAAGATAATATTAAAGGATACCTTATGGTACCCTATTTTTTTATTTTTTGATACTTACTAGATATAGCACATAAAACAGAATCAATGAATTCATCAGTTCTAGTATATGCCCCATGTGTTAGCATACCATTTGTTCCAAGTAAACTAACTTCTTTATCTGTACTACCTACAAATTGTGCGACAACGTTTGACAATCTTTCGTCCTTTGTAGTATTTTTTATTATTTCATCTGGAATTTTTATTTTAGCACTACATCCATAGTAATATTCATCTAAATCTTTATTATATATAACTGTCCATCCACAAAGAAATGATCCATATTTATTTTTATCTAAAATCCCTTCCATTGCTACATAAAGATTTCCATTATCATTTTGTGTTAAAGCATCTTTAATTCTGTTTAAACAGCCTAAAATGCCCTCTTCATCACCTATAGGTGTTTCTGATACATTTGAATTTGTTTCTAGTGATATAATTTCAAATTCTTGAATATAGTCTTTTATAACACTTTCTACTGCACTATTTTTTGCCTTATTCTTTGAACAAACAATTATTAACTCTTTATTATTTTTCATATATCTTACTCCTTACTTTTAATAAAAAAGAAAACTAAAGTTTTCATATAATTGATTCATATTATATTAATATAAAATATACTATAGCGCCACCTATTACAACGATAAGAGCTACTAAAAGTATTATTATAAATTTATTACTCTTTTTTATATTATGATTAATATTTTTTAATTCCTCAAAATCCTTTTTTGTAAAACCAAAACTAGAAGTATAAAAAGAATTATCTATACCAGTATCTTCAAGATTTGTTGTATCTTCTTTTACATCTTTTTCTTCTGATATTATTTTTTTTATTGATGATGCATCACCGACCATTGTATTTGATTTAAGATCATCTAATAAACCTACATCATCAGTATCATCAAAAATAGGTTCTTCAATTTTTTCTTTTGGTTCTTCCTTAGATTCTTCTGGTTTATTTTTTAAATTTAAATTTTTTAAAAATTCATATTCCTCAGCATCTAATTTTCTATATTTTTTTTCTTTTTGTGGTTCTTCTTTTACTTTTGATAATAAATCATGTATATCATAGTTTTTTTCTTCTTCAGTTTGTTCTTCTAATTTATCTAATTCTTTTACTTCATCTTCTAAAACACTTCTAAGCGCTTTTCTTCTATTATATCCTTCTCTTTTTTTTAACATTGCTTGTACTTTAGATAAATCTATTTCATTTGTTTTTTCTATTGTTGCAACTGCTTCTATATTTGTATAACTATTTAGATCATCTATTTGTCTATATAAATTTTTATTTTTTGTACTACGATTTGGAGAAATAGATTCATTACTATGATAACGCTCCATTCTACTAGCCATATTATCACCCTATTTCTAATATACCATATTTTTAAAAATAATTAAATATTTTACTTGCTTTTTTATTATATTTTATTTATAATTTTAAAAGGAGGAATAAATATGAAATTAAAAGTTGATAAAGATGTTTGTATCGGTTGTGGTGCTTGTCAAGCTATCGCACCTGATGTTTTTGAAATTGATGATGATGGTTTAGCAAAATGTAAATTACATTCTATAGAAGATGAAGTTATGGATGATGCATTGGACGCTAAAGATGGGTGTCCTGTAAATGCTATAGTTGAAGATGAAGAAAAATAGTCAAGTTACTAATCTTGACTATTTTTTTGTGCATATAACATTTTAACTTCTTTTATACTAAGTTCTCTATAATCTCCTGACTTTAGTCCATCTAATGTAAGAAAAGCAACACTTTCTCTTTTTAGTTTTAATACATTGTATCCTATAGCTTCAAACATTTTTTTTACTTGATGATTTCTACCCTCATGTATTATAAGTTCAACTACACTTGTATTAGTTTTTTTATCTACTCTAATTATTTTAGCTTTAGCCTTACCTGTTTTTTTGCCATCTATAATAACTCCACCACATAATGCTTTTAAATGTTCTTTTGTTATTAGACCTTTTATCTTAGCAATATATACTTTCTCTATATTATTTTTTGGATGTATTAAAAAGTTTGTTAATTCTCCATCATTTGTAAGTATTATAAGTCCTGTTGTGTCATAATCAAGTCTACCTACCGGATATATTCTTTTTGTTGTTTTTATTAAATCCACTACTGTTTTTCTTCCTTTATCATCACTTACAGCACTTACTACCCCTCTAGGTTTATTTAAAACATAATAAACTTTATCTTCTTTACTATTTATAGGATTACCTTCTACTTCAATAAAATCTGTATAATCAGCCTTAAATCCCATTTCTGTAACTAAATTACCATTTACTTTAACTTTTTTTGAACTAATTAATTCTTCTGCTTTTCTTCTTGAACAATATCCTGAAGCTGCTATAATTTTTTGTAATCTTTCCATCAAATCACCGTGATTATTATACATTAAATACAAATTTTAATCAATGAATTTAATACTATAATTATCTATTAAACATAAAATTTACAATTATAATACTAGTAATTATACCTATTATATCAGCACATAATCCAACAAATAAACTATATCTTATTTTTTTTATTCCAATGCTTCCAAAATATAAACTAATTATATAAAGGGTTGTATCTGTACATCCTTGCATTACTGAACCTAGTGTCCCAATAAAACTATCTGGACCATACACAGAAAATATTTTATTTAAGTATGCAAGTGAAGCACTTCCACTTATAGGTCTTATAATAGCTAAAGGAAGAATTTCTATAGGTATTTTTATCATATTAAATATAGGCTTAAAAAACGATAGAAAAAACTCTAAAAAACCACTATTAGTAAATACATTTATTGCAAGTATCATAGCAATAAATGTTGGAAATAAACTTTTTATCATTGTAAAAGATTCTTTTACTCCATCTATGAAAGTATCATAAATATCTATCTTTTTTATATAACCATAGAGTATTATAAAAAGAACTAATAAAGGTATAATTAGATTTGATAAATGGTTAATATTTATACCTCCTCCACATTATTCTATCTATTATTAGCCCTCCTATAGTAGCACATATTGTACTTATTATGCATGCTACTACAATATGTGTTGGGTTTATACTTTTATACATCATTCTAAGTGATATTATTGTGGTTGGAATTATCGTAAGACCACTTGTATTTAATACTAAAAATGTTATCATAGAACGACTAGCTGTATCCTTCTTTTTATTTAATTTTTGAAGTGATTCCATGGCTTTTAAACCAAAAGGAGTTGCAGCACTACCTAGTCCAAATAAATTAGCAATTATATTACTAGCAATTAAACTAAATGACTCATGACTTTCTGGTATATCTGGAAATATTTTTATTAAAAAAGGAGATAATTTGTTTGATAGTTTTTCTAATAGTTTTGATGTTTCAGCTATTTTCATAAGTCCCATCCAAAGTGCGATTACAGGAAATATTTTAAATAGCATATCTAAACTTATTTTAGTACTATCTATTATTGTTGAATTAATAGTACTCGTATTATTTGTACATATGCCATAAATAATACCAATACTTATTAAAAATAACCAAACTATATTTATCATATATTATCAAACCAATCTTTTATTTTTTCTAGCATACTTTTTTTCTTAAGTTTTATTTCTTTTACAAATATATCTTCATTATGTATATTTTTATCTCCTAAATATACTTTTACTATACCAACTTTATCTCCATTTTTTATGTTTCTATTTTTTTCTAATTCATATTTTAACACTAAACTATCTTCTTCATTATTTTCTATTAAATAACTAAAATTATTTTTTATATATAATTTATAATCTTTATAATATTTTTCATTATATATATTTAAATTTCCCTTTTTTAGTATTTTTATATTTGAATAATTTGAAAATCCATATTCAAATAAATTTTGATGATCTTGCCAATCATTACCATCATTTAGAGTAACTACCACTAAATTTATATTATCTTTACTAGCTGTTGATACTAAGGTTCTTTTTGCTATTTCCGTATAACCAGTTTTACCTCCTGTTGTATATTTATATATTGATAAAAGTTTGTTTTTATTTATCCAATTATAAGTATTCTTATTAGTTTTTAAGAAGTACTTTTTTGTACCTGTTATTTTTTTATATTCATCTAAACTCATAGCATAACTAGTAAGGAGTGCCATATCATAAGCAGTTGAATAATTCCCCTTTTCTTGATCTAAACCACTAGGATTATTAAATGTTGTGTTATTCATTTTTAGTTCTTTAGCTTTTTTATTCATTAATCCTACAAAGTTCTCTACACTACCACCAACGTAATTAGCTATAGCAAGTGCGGCATCATTTCCACTTCTAAGCATTAATCCATATAATAAATCTCTTAATTTTAATTGTTCTCCTTCTTTTATATATATTCCTGAACCATAGGATTTTTTTATCTCTTCTCCTACACATACTGTATCATCAAGTTTTCCTGATTCGATTGCGACTACTGCAGTCATAATTTTAGAAATACTTGCTACACTTCTTACCTCATGTATATTTTTTTCATATAAAATTCTTCTAGAATCAGTATCCATTAATATCGCACTTCTCGCACTCAAATCTAATCCCTTAACTGAAAATGGTATTAATAATATCATTAATAAAAATATTTTTTTCATAAATTCACCTAAAAAATTATATGAAAAATAGGACTAGTTTAGTCCTATTGTTTTATTTAAAATTTATTTATCACTATAAACTGTCCTATCACTTACATAATCATTATATTGCTTTATGAAATTTGATAATGATTCTATGATTTTTTTTAGTAATTCTAAATTGTTTGAATCTCTATATTTACCATTTATTTCTATTTGAATAACATCTACATCTTTAAGATTATAAATATATTGTGTTATAGCTCCACCTTTAAATGGATCATTGTTTACAACCTCTAATATATCATTTTCTTTAAAAGCTTCTTCTAATTCTCTTATAGTTGAAAAATCTGCACTTAAATTATTTAATGTACCTAATTCTACATCAAAATTTCTTTCTATACTTGCTCCATGTAAATCTATAACTATTTTAATATCATTTTCTTTTATTAAATTAATTAATTCTTTTTTGTAGGTATCATTATTGTCCCTATTTGAATCTAATCCATCATTAACATTTTTTATTATAGCAAATGTGTCAAAATATTTATTTAGATAGAGCGCTACAGCTTTAGTATAGGGTTCACTTAATTTAATAAAGCCATTTTCTTTTATATGAGTTATTGTATGTGGAGCAGAAAATAAAATAGGAATTTTACCATTACAAATAATATAATTAGCTTTTGATTCTAAATGTTCTAGATAATTAATTTCATCTACAAAACTCATTAAATCACCTCTACTATTACAGTAATATTGTATCAATTATAATTTTATTTTGCAATCAATTTATACATTTATATTATCTATTTACACTTGTTATTTGTTATCAAAATACTTAACTATTCCTCTTTTTATTGATTCTGCAATTTTATATTGATAATCGCTTTGTTGCAATTTATATCTATCATTTGGATTAGATAAAAAACCTACCTCTATTAAAACACCTGGTATAGTTATCTTTCTATTTAAAAGCATATTATTTATTTCTTTTACTTTTCTTTTTGTGTTTAAATCTTCTGAAAGTATTTGTTGCATCAACATTGCTAAATCTTTATTTTGAGTATTTACATCATCATAAAAAACTTGAGCTCCACTCCAAGTGGAAGAACTAATTGAATTTAAATGTATTGATATATACATATCAGCTTCTGATTTATTTATTATTTTTGCTCTATTGTTTAGATCACTTTTTTTTCTACTTCTAGCACTGTTATTACTTAGATCATAATCACCATATCTAGTTAAATAACATATAGCTCCTTCTTTTTCTAGGACAGAAGCTAATTTTTTTACTATTTCTAAATTAATATCTTTTTCATAAATGTTTTTATATATAGTTCCTGGATCTGGACCACCATGACCAGCATCTAAATATATAACCTTTGATACTAACGTCATATTCGAACTATTTGTATTTGCATTTACAAAAGAAATTGAACAAATAAATATTATGAGTATAAAAATATAGTAATATTTTTTCACTTTATCACCAATTAATTATATGAAAAAAATAAGTAGTTAAACCACTTATTTTGAATATCCTCTTTCTTGCTCTTCTTTAGCATTTTGTTCTTTTAATTCTTGTTCTAATATATATCTTGTATATTCTTCTATAGCATCTTTATCTCCTGCTTCTGCTTGTTCCCTTAAATAATTTATATAATTAGCTTTATCATTTTCTATATTTTTTTTTCTTTCTATCTCACTTGATATATTTTGAGATTGTGAATATGCAATTGCTTCTTCTTTTTCACTAATTTTCTTTAATCCTTTAGCAAATTTAGGAGCTGCAATATACATTAACATAAATCCAGTCATAATACCAGCAGCTATTCTTGTATAGTTTACCTTAGTCTTTTCTATTGATAAATCACACAAATCTCTTATGTTATCAACATAATTTTTAAATTTTATCTTGTCTTTTGGTTTTACATCAACTACGAATAAATAATTTGAGGCATCCTCATCTAACATGTTTTTTGCTTCAAAAATAAATTGTGTTTTACCATTATGATGAGTTTCCATACCATGCTTTATTTCTCCATATTTTATTCCTTGTCTTAAAAATTTTAATAAATGATGAGGTTCTATTTTTGTGTCATTTTCTTCAATGTATACATAATCTCCATCATTATCACTTGAAAAGTGAACTTTTACCATATCTTTTTTCATGAATATCACCACCTTTAATTTACTATTATATTTTTTTAAAGTCAAGATAAAATAAAAGAAATGTTATAAATGTACATTCCTTTACATATTAAAAATATTCCATGGATAAATATTTTTAGGTTTAATATCAAATTTTAATTGTTCCTTTGTTATTGGATGGTTAAGTGTTAGAGAATGAGCAAATAGAGCTATTTGTTGTCCTGGTATAGCATTTTTATTATATCTTTGATCTCCATATAATGGATGATTTCTTGATGAGAATTGTACTCTTATTTGATGAGATCTACCTGTCTTTAAATTTATATTAACGAGTGATAGTCCATTTTTATATTCAAGTAAGTTATATTCAAGAATTGCTTCTTTACCTTTTTTATCTACATATACTGTATTATTTTTACTATTTTTTAATAAATAATCTTTTAATACTCCACTTTTTTCCAACTTACCTTCTACTATAGCATAGTATTCTTTTTTTAATATTCTCTCTCTTACCTGTTCACTAAGTCTAGATGCACATTTACTTGTTTTAGCAAACACCATAACACCGCCTACAGGCCTATCTAAGCGATGTATAAGCCCTAAATATACATTACCTGGCTTATTATCTCTTTTCTTTATAAAATCCTTTAAAATAGTTAAAAAATCCAAATCATGACTACTATCAGCTTGTACAGGAATATTTATAGGTTTTTCTACTATAAGTAAATGATTATCCTCATAAATAATATTAATCATTAGACTCCCATCTTCCATATATACCACAAGGAAGTACTAAATCATTTTGAGTTATAGGAAGTCCTATCTCTCCTGATTCAGTTTTACCTCCATATTTACATTCCAATGAAGTTTTTAATATATTGTATAAAACTATATTTGAAATACCAGTAGTATATGCATTAATTAAGAAAAATAATGGTTTATCACTTAGCACATCTAAACAAGCATTTATAAGTATATCTAAATTTTGTTCAAATTTCCAAACTTCTCCATTAGGACCTCTTCCATAGCTTGGAGGATCCATTATAATTACATCATATTTATTTCCTCTACGAGCTTCTCTTTGAACAAATTTCAAACAATCGTCTACTATAAATCTTATTTTATTACCTTCTAAGCCACATAATTTCATGTTATCTTTTGCCCAATCAGTCATTCCACGAGAAGCATCCACTTGAACAACCTCAACAGCACCTGCACTAGATGCGGCCATTGTAGCTGCACCTGTATAAGCAAATAAGTTTAATACTTTTATTGGTCTTTTTGCATTCTTTATTTTATTCATAGAAAAATCCCAATTAACAGCTTGCTCTGGAAATAAACCAGTATGCTTAAAATTAGTTGGACTGACTTTAAATGTCAAATTTTTATAATTTACAGTCCAATGGTCAGGCAATGTTCTATTAAAATCCCAGTAGCCTCCACCTTTATTTGATCTATGATAAAATCCATCTACATTTTTCCACAAATTATTTTTTTCTATATTCCACATAGCTTGAGGTTCTGGTCTTCTAAAAATTACATCACCCCAACGTTCTAATTTTTCTCCATTTCCTGCGGATATACATTCATAATCTTTCCATTCATTACTAAATTTCATATTAAATCCTCATCTCATCATTCTCAAATTCTTTATCAATTAATATTTCATGTATTATTTCTTCTTTATTATCTAAGTGAATTTCTTCTATTCTATCTACTCTACACTTTTCTGCTTGTATAATTGATTTTACCTTGTTTGTAGCTTTATCTATTTCATCATTCACTACTACATAATTATATTTTTTAAAATGATTTATCTCGTTATATGCAGTTTTAAATCTATCTATTACCTTTTCCTTTGATTCAGTTTTTCTATTTATTAATCTTTGTTTTAAAGTTTTCATATCAGGAGGCATAATAAATATAAATAAAGCTGTTGGAATTAAGTTTTTTATGTTAATTGCTCCTTGTATATCTATCACAAGTATTACATCTATCCCTTTATTTAAATAATCTTCTATTTTATCTTTAGGAGTACCATAATAATTATTGTTATACATAGCATACTCTAAAAACTCTCCATTTTTTATTCTTTGTTCGAACTCTTCCTTTGTAACAAAGAAATACTCCTTACCCTCTACTTCATTACCTCTAGGATTTCTAGATGTCATAGAAATAGAAAGCCAAACATTATCTGATTCACTTATTAATTTATTACATATAGTATCTTTTCCAGCTCCACTTGGTCCAGATACAACAATAAGTAATCCATTACCATTAACTTTTAACATAATATCATTTCCTTTTTACTAGTATAACACATTATATAAAATTTTCACATATTAAATTATCACAATATTCAATGTACTTGTCATATTCTTCTTTGGTTTTGATGGTCCAGCCAAATAGTAATTTGTTTTTTATCTTTAATTTGGTAGGTAATTCTTTTTTATTAATAGAAATAAAATCTACTTTGTCTACATACTTCTTTATTAATTTATAATTAGTATCATTATATATAACAATACCGACAATATAATCTTTCCTATTTTTTATAAACCAGTCAACAACAAATGGATTTACACTTTGTATGGCAAATGCGCCATTATAGTTATCAAGTAAATTAACAAGTTCTTCCTCAAATGTAGAATTGTTATCCACATCTTTTAGTTCTATCAATATTGGAACTTTACCATTAACTATGTGTATAACTTGTTTCAATGTAGGTATTGTATATTTATTTTTTATTTTTAACTTAGATAAATGTTCATAACTTTCTGTTTCTATTATTTTATTCTTGTTTGTTAGTCTTTTAAGATTAAAATCGTGATATACAACTATAGTTTTATCTTTTAGTATGTGTATATCTAATTCTATTATATAATTTTTATCCACACACTTAATAAAGGAAGGAATAGTATTTTCCGGTATTTTCGAGTTGTGCACTCCCTTATGAGCAATTATATTTGATTTTAAAAAGTCTAAATTTTTCATACTATAATATATGAAAAAAAATATATAAAACTATATATTTTTTGTTATATTATGTTTTTTCACATAATTAGATACTGACATAAAATTTTCATCATAATTATATCTATTTTGACTAAATGTTAGCCACATATCTGACCAAGACATACCACTATTTAATAATTTTTGTACTTCTGGATCATTAAAACTTTTGTTATTACTTTGATGATTTAAATCTACACAATCTTTCTCATCATATATTTTACTTTGAATATCACATTCTAATTTATCACAATAATAAGCAAAGCGTGATTCATTTGTTTTTCTTTCATCAAATTCTATTATTAAGCTCTTTATCTCATCTTTATTAGCAAGAGAACTTAACACTTTTTCTATTGCTTCATGACCTATTTTCTCCTTTTCCTCAGAACTTATTTCAAAAAGAGTTAAGTCACCTATAAAAATTTCCTCTAACTCATGAACCGCAAGCATCATTATAACACGAGATAAGTTTATGTCATAGTTATACTCTGATGCCATAGCTATAGTAAGCATTTGTACTCCATAAATGTGCTCTGCTACACTCTCAAGGCGATTGCTTTTAACATTCCAATCTTTCCAACCTGTTCTTATTAAATTTTTTAGTTTATTACATAAAACATAATATCTTATAACATTCTCTTCCTTAGACATTTTATCACCTGTTTGTTATTATAACAAAATGTACTATTATAATCAAGAAAAAACCTTGAATAAATCCAAGGCTTGTAAACTGTATAATTAACGTTTTGAGAATTGTGGTGCACGACGTGCTGCTTTTAATCCTGGTTTCTTTCTTTCTTTAGCTCTTGAATCACGAGTAACAAATCCAGCTTTCTTTAAAATTTTTCTATAGCTATCTTCATTACCTTCATTAGCTTTATCATATTCAAGTAAAGCTCTTGTAATTCCTAAACGGATTGCTCCAGTTTGACCAGAAGCTCCACCACCAGTTACTTTAACTTCGATATCGAAAGTGTTTTCATTATTAGTTGCTACTAAAGGTTGTTTTAAATCCATAACATAAGTTGCATAAGGCATAAATTCATTAACATCTACACCATTAACAGTTATTTTACCTTTTCCAGCAGTCATTTTAACTTGAGCTACTGAAGATTTTCTTCTACCTGTTCCTATAAATACTTTTGCCATTTAAAACCCTCCTTATTTAATTTTCATTTCTACTGGCTTTTGTGCCATATGTGGATGTTCTGCACCCTCATAAACAAATAATTTTTTAGCAACTTGTCTTCCTAATCTTGTATGAGGAATCATTCCTTTTACAGCTCTTTCAATCATCTCTACTGGGTAATTCTCTCTCATTTCTTTTGCAGTTCTTTCTCTTAATCCTCCAGTATAACCTGAATGATTATAATAAATCTTATCATTTAATTTATTTCCTGTAAGATTTACTTTTGAAGCATTTACTACTATTACATAATCTCCACAATCAATATGTGGTGTGTAAGTTGGTTTATGCTTACCACGTAAAACATCAGCTACTCTAGTTGCTAAACGTCCTAAATTAACACCTTCAGCATCTATTATATACCAATTACGTTCTACTGTTTCTTTCTTTTGCATATAAGAATTCTTCATGATATTTTCTCCTCTTCCTTTACAAATAGTAAGTTTTCCCAAGACTTACTAAATGTGGGATGTAAATGTACCAACTAAAATAATACTAAAAAATATTAAAAAAGTCAATAAAAATATATTATTTTATTAACTTTTTATTACTATTTTACTCAAAATAGTCAAGTTTCATATTTTTTCTTACTCTAGCCATTACTGCTTCTGCTTTTTTCTTTGTAGCTTCTGTTCCTTCTTTAAGAATTTTTTCTACTTCTTCTGGTCTATCTTCATAATATTTTCTTCTCTCTTGAATAGGTTTTAAGAACTCAGCCATAGCTCGAGCCAATTCTTTTTTACAATAAACACAACCTCTTTCACCATTTTTGCATTCACTACAAACGGTTGCTATTTCAGGATTTCTAATTAATTTGTGATAATAATAAACCATACACACATCTGGATTTGCTGGATCATCTTTTCTAATTTTATTAGGATCTGTAACAGCTCCCATAATTTTTTTTGTAATTGTTTCTTCATCATCTGATAAATATATACAATTATTTAATGATTTACTCATTTTTTCATTGCCATCTAACCCCTTAATTCTTGGTGTAGAACTTAAAACTGGTTCTGGTACATTAAATGTTTCACCATATATATTATTAAATTTTCTTACTATTTCTCTTGCTTGTTCTATATGAGGAAGTTGATCTTCTCCTACTGGTATAACATTACTGTTAACACATGCAATATCTGCAGCTTGACTTACTGGGTAACCTAAAAATCCATAAGTTATTCCCTCACCATTATTTCCAAACAATTCTTGTTTTTGAGCAACTTCATACTTAGTCGTTGGATTTCTATAAAGTCTTGGTACTGATACTAAATTAGAAAAATATACAGTAAGCTCTGCAACCTCTGGGATTAATGATTGTATATATATGTGTGATTGTTTTGGATCTATACCAGCTGCTAAATAATCAAGAGCAAGCTCATGAACATTTTGTCTTACTTTATCTGGATTACTAAAATTATCTGTTAAAGCTTGTACATCAGCTATTAATATATATGTATCATAATCATATTGCATTTTTACTCTATTTTCTAATGATCCAAAATAATGTCCTAAATGGAGTCTACCTGTTGGTCTATCTCCGGTTAAAATTGTTTTCATAAATACCTCCATATTTTTATTTATTATATCATATTTTTAGTATATATAGTATTTAATTGTTTCATTAAATTCTAATTCGGGATTTTCTAAAATTGTTTTCAATCCCGTGCTATCACTATAATAGTATAATTTATTACCATCTACATAATATATATAATCTTCATTATAATTAATTTTTATAGTTGGAACAGTTATTAAATATTTATATACTTCCATATTGTTAATATCACTTCTATATAATTCATATGATTTATTTACTTTTTTAAATAAGTAATAATAATTACCATATTTAATTACATGATCAAATGAGTCAAGTGATAAACTTTCTTCTTCATTTTCGAAATATATATCTTCTGAATTCTTACTTACATACCCCCAACTATGATTTTTATATACTTTGATCTTTTTACTATTTGAAAGCAAATTTACTCGTTTCTTATCTATATCAATTTCATATTGAGAATTGTTATCCTTGTCATATATATATAATTTATTATCTACTATACCTTGTACATAGGAATCAAATGAAATATCATACTTAGATTTTATTTTAAATGATTCTTGACTTTCTAAATTTGTTACTAAGAATTCATTAAATTCATACGATTTATTATAATCAGCAATTATATAATACTTATCTATAAATGCACTTATAATATTATTATAAACATCTTTATTAAATAATTTAATGTTATTATAATTCGAAATTAATCCATCATAAGTAGTAATAGCAACCTTTTTATCTATATTATTATAAAACTTTATATAATTAATCTTACTAAATTTATCTGTATTGTCAATAAAGTTTTCTATGCTATATTCTTTTATAGAACTCATATAATTATCTAATGCTTCGTCTTTATTTTTTATATTATAGTAGTTATATATTGTTTTACCATTGTAGCACATCATATCTGTTTTTGTACTCTTATTTATAATAGGTAATAAACATTCATATGTATTATCTTTATAATAATAAATATTATCTATTATTTTTCTTCCTTTATCGTTTACGTATAAAGAGTAAACTTTATTATTTATATTTATTTTTATATATGTATAATCTTTACTATATTCTTCTTTTATATTAAATTTATTTTTGTTTATCTTTAAAGAATAGTTTAAATAATTTGGCGATAAAATTACCTTGCACATAATTATTAATAAAATTATTGTTAAAAACATTAATACTAATTTATATTTACTTTTCATAATTATTCCTATAAAGCAAAAGATAGATTTTATCTATCCTTGTTGTCTTTCTACATATTTTTTCTTCTCTTCCATCATATATTCAGTAACCATAGTTTCTATCTCATCAAGTGCTGATTTTGATATATTTGAAAGAGTTACTGTTTCTTTTACTGTATCAATATAAACTTTTCCCCAAATTAATCCTGAATTTACAGTTAAATCATTAAACATATCTGGTGTTATAGCTAAAAATAAATAACCAAATAAAACTCTTTTTTGCGCTAAAAGTATTCTTTTATTTGTAAGCGCTACAACATACGTAGAAAACAAATCAAGTGAGTTATAATTTTTTTGTGCTGCAAAAACATAGTTTACAGTCTCTCCTGGATTTAAATGCTTTTCTATTACTTTAGAATGTGCCTTAAGACGCCATGCTACAGTAGAATGATATTTTCTTTTAAATTCTTTCACTTTATTATAAACTTCATTCATGATTCCACCTCTTGTTTTATTATACCATTTTCTTTAAATATATCAATAAAATATTCTGAATTTGATGCACCTATTACATAATCTAATAATTTATTATTTTCAGTTATTAATGTAATAGGTGTTGTAAATCCATCCTTATATCCAAGTTTTGATATATCTTCTTGAACTTTCTTAGCTATATCACTATCAAGTGAATTAATATTTAAATAATTTATATTTATATTATAATTTATTATTATAGGGTTTAAAGCTGTAATTACATCGCTACAATATTTACAATCATCTTTACCAATAATTATAACATTTTTATTTGTACTATTTAATAAATTTTTAAAACCGTCATAATTTATATTACTAATATAATTATCTATTTCATCTATAAATTTAGACTTATAAAACTCATCTAAATATGTACTTTTTCTATGTTCTCCACGAATACTACCTAAAATACTTTTATTCTTAATTAAAATTAATATTTGATCCTCAACTGAACTTATTTGATAGATTGAATTAATTTTTTCTTTTTGTTTATAACTAAGTAAAAATGCATCAATTCTAACAAAATTTATATTATACTCATCACAAATACTTTTAAGTGTATTAGTTTGATCATTTATATCAACCTTAGTTGAATAAGGAATATATACTAATGAAAATTCACCCTCTAATGTCTCTTTCGCACTATCCACTATTCCATTTATATTTGATATTTTCTCAGGTAATATCTCATTTTTCTGCAAAATTGCATTTAATTTATCTTGGGTTTCATAATCAATTATTGCATCTATTATTTTTCCACCCTTATAAATCACAATAATGTTATTTAGATATTTACTATTTATAAATCGTTCTAATTTATTCTTTTCAAAATTATTTAATTTATCACTATTAACATATAAATAATCTATCTCATATTTATTAAATAGTTCTACAGGATAACTTGAATATTCTTTCTTACTTGAAATATATAATACTTTTGTATCTATAGAAACAAACTCTTTTATATCTTTAATTATTTTACTATCTTCTGTTTTAATCAATAAATAAACAAAAGCAATAGAAAGTAATGCAACAAGTATAATAAGCCATTTTATTTTTTTAAATCCAAAAGTATTTTTTTTCATATCCAACTCCCTATTCTTTAATTAATCCCATTTTTCTAAATTCTTTAACCAATTGAGAAATTGTTCTCTCCCCTGATACATAATCACTAACTTTTTTATCCTTTACAATTAAGATTAAAGGTGTACCAAATGAACCCTTATTTACATAATCTGGATCGTTATATTCAATAGTATTTAAACTTTCATAAAAAGAATTCTTTTCATCATCAGTTAACTTAGTTATATTTAAGTAATTAATAGTTAAATTGTAATCACCTGCTACTTGATTTAAAGCTGGTTTTATAGCTATACAATGACCACAAGTTGTTTGTCCTATAACTATAATACTTGTATCATTTTTATTTATTAAATCTTCATATTCTGAATAATCAATAAATGTTAAATTCTTTTCAGCAGAATATTCTGCATTTTTTGGAATAACTTTATTATCACTAAAGAATTTTACATATTCAGAACCTTCTGTATAACCTATTTGTTTAGCTATTACTTCACCATCTTCTACAATTAAAGTAGTTGGGGTTTGATGATCTATACCAAGTTTATCCAACACTTCATTTCTTTGTTTAACACTTAATTGAGAACTATCAACATATAAATAATCCATCTCATAATCATTTGCTATTACCTCAAGTATTGGTGTTTGTAAAGAACAATAACTACAATCTTTACTAGCATAATAAATTACAGTTCTCTCCTTTGAATTATAATATTTATTAAAATCTTTCATTATTTTATTTGATTCCTTAGAACCAATTGTTCCTTTTTCTCTTAATGTTGTTACTGCAAACACAACGATAAGTGCTGCTGCTATTATTATCATAATAGTCGTTAACAATATAGTTTTTTTCTTCTCCATAATACATCCTTCTTTCTATTTACCACAGCATTGTTTATATTTCTTACCAGAGCCACATGGACAAGGTTCATTTCTACCTATTTTAGCTACTCTTTTTGGAGTTGCTTTTTTTGTTTTACCTTTGTCTTCATTTGTTTGAACTTTTTCCTCTACTTGCTTTCTTTCACTATTTTGTCTTACTTCAGCTTTCAACAAATAAGTAATTGCTTGATCATCTATTTTAGCAAGTAATTCATCAAATAAAGCATATCCTTCTGTCTTATAAGCCACTAATGGATTATTTTGAGCATAACTTCTTAAATGAATTCCCTCTCTTAAATGTGACATTGTATTAATATGTTCCATCCAATGAGTATCTATAACTCTTAAAACAATTGCTTTTTCAAATTCATCTATAATTTCTTTTGGTATTTTCTTAACTTTATCTTCATATTCTGATAGCAATTTTTGGTAAATATATTCTACTATTTCATCTGAGTTCTTATATTCTATTTCATCAAATATTATTTTATTTTTTATTAAATCATTTATTGCTTCTAATATTTCTGATTTATCATTTCTACTTAAAGAATTATCTTCACCTAAATGAGAATATACAACATCTTCAACATAATTTCTAAAAGTTTCAAGTATTAATGGATGAATTGTTTCCATATCTAATATTTGATTTCTTTTTTCATAAATTATTACACGTTGTTCATTTATAACATCATCATACTCAAGTAAAGTTTTTCTCATATCAAAGTTGTTTCCTTCAACTCTTTTTTGAGCAGATTCTATTGAATTAGATAACATTTTATTTCTTATTGAAACATCTTCGCTAAAGCCTACTCTTTGTAGTATTAATTTTGCCCTATCTGTACCAAATCTTACCATTAAGTCATCTTCAAATGATACACAGAATTGACTTTCTCCTGGATCTCCTTGTCTTCCTGAACGACCTCTTAACTGATTATCTATACGTCTAGATTCATGTCTTTCGGTACCTATTACAAATAATCCTCCAAGTGACTTTACCTCATCTGTAAGCTTAATATCTGTACCACGTCCTGCCATATTAGTAGCAATTGTAACAGATCCCTTATCACCAGCATGCGCTATTATTTCAGCTTCACGAGCATGATTTTTAGCATTTAATACCTCATGTGGTATATGAGCCTTCTTTAATCTTTCACTTAATAATTCACTTGTCTCTACTGCTACTGTACCAACTAATATAGGTTGACCAGTTTTATGTCTTTCGATAATTTCATTTACTATTGCTTTATATTTACCTTCTTTTGTAGCAAATAATAAATCTCCATAATCTTTACGAATAACAGGTCTATTTGTAGGAATTGTAATAACATACATATTATATATATCTCTAAACTCTTCTTCTTCTGTCTTAGCAGTACCTGTCATACCAGATAATTTCTTATACATTCTAAATAAATTTTGGAATGTTATTGTAGCTAATGTCTTAGTTTCCTCATTTATTTGTACACCTTCTTTGGCTTCTATTGCTTGATGTAACCCATCTGAATATGTACGGCCTTGCATAAGTCTTCCTGTAAAAGGATCTACTATAATAATTTTTCCATCATTTACTACATAATCAACATCATTTTTCATTGCATAATTAGCTTTTAATGCTTGATTAATAAAATGAACTAAACTAGTATGTTTTATATCATATAAGTTTTCTACACCGAATGCCTTTTCTGCCTTTTCAATACCAAGTTGATCTAATGATACAGCTTTTGTTTTTTCATCATATATATATCCTTCGTTTTCTTTTAAACTTTTAGCAAATTTATCAGTTTGCATATATAAGTTTGCTGATTTCATAAATCCGCCAGAAATAATTAATGGAGTTCTTGCTTCATCTATTAATACTGAGTCAACCTCATCTATAATAGCAAAGTTATATGGTCTAGCAACCCTATCATCTGCTTTTACTACCATATTATCTCTTAAATAATCAAATCCAATTTCATTATTTGTAGAATACATAATATCACAATTATAAGCCTCTTTTTTCTCAGATGGAGTAAGTTCTCTATAGTTAACACCAACTGTTAAACCTAAAAATCTATATATCTCTCCCATCCAGTTAGCATCACGACCTGCTAAATACTCATTTACTGTAATAATGTGAACACCTTCACCTGTTAAAGCATTTAAGTATGCTGGCATAGTTGAAGTTAAAGTTTTACCTTCACCTGTTTTCATTTCGGCTATATTACCGTAATGAATTGCAAGACCACCTATTATTTGTACATAATATGGTTTTTCACCTATAACACGGTAAGCTGCTTCACGTGCAGTTGCAAAAGCTTCAACTTTAATATCTTCTAATGTCTCACCATCAGCCAACCTTTTTTGAAATTCTTTTGTTTTAGCCTTTAACTTTTTATCCGATAACTTTGAGTATTCATCGTCAAGTGCAATTACTTCATCCGCAATTTTTTTGAATTTTTCTAATTCTTTATACTCATGATTAAAAATACTTTTAAATAATTTCATTTGTCATTCTCCTTTTGTATACATATATATTTTATCAAAAATGAAGCAAAAATAATAGTATAATTTAAAAAATAGGCAGTTATTTGCCTATTTTATTTCCAAAATTCCATAGTTTCCATCTTTTCTTTTATAAATGATGTTAACATCTTTTGTTTCAACATTTTTAAAAGCAAAAAATTCGTGTCCTAAAAGTTCCATTTGAAGAATCGCTTCCTCTTCACTCATTGGTTTATCTTCTATAGTTTTTCTTCTTACTATAACATCATCATTTTGTTCTATTTCTTCAAAATTTAAAGCAAAACCCTTAACTATATCTTTGTTAACTTTTTTCTTTAATCTTGTTTTATTTTTTCTAATTTGTCTTTCTATTTTATCTGACACTTTATCAATAGCAGCATATAAATCTTTATGTGATTCTTCGCCTCTTAAAACAAACGAATTACCATTGATAGTTACTTCAACTACTTGGTCATTTCCTCTTAATTTAATAAGGGCAGTTGCTGTTATGTCATCAGGATTCTCAAAATACTTATCCAACCTTCCTATCTTTTCTTCTATGTAACTTTTAATTGAACTAGTTACATCAATCTTTTTTCCATGAATATTAAATTTCATATTATCAATCCTTTCTAAGTTCATTATAACATAAATATTTAAATTTTTAAATGAAAAAAAAGTGAAATTTCAAAAAATAAAAACTGCTAAACAAGAGCAGTCTTTATTTCTATTACATTTTTAGCCTGTAATCCCTTATCAGTTCTCACCAAATCGAATTTTACATATTGGCCTTCTACTAAAGTTTTATAGCCTTCAGAAAGAATCGCTGAATAATGTACAAAAATGTCTTCTTTTTCATTGTATTCAATGAATCCAAAGCCTTTTTCATTATTGAACCATTTTACTTTTCCTGTAATCACATCTACATCTCCCTTCTAGTTCTCTTTTACAACTTAAGTATATCATAAAACCAACTACAATTAATTTAACTTCGTTCCCAAAAGTTCGACAATACTTGCGCCCTAATTGACGTACTTTAGGAAAACAACTATATTTTACCACAATGAAACATCAATTTTAAGTAGTTTTGTATGAAGCTTGGAAATATGTGCGTGAAATGAAAAAACGTGCAAAATGGTACTACACAAATACAGCTATAATGTTTTAAATGTGGCAATTCATACATTTTCTATTTAAATTCATCAAGATATATACTAAAATCAAGTTCAGAGGAAGTTAGTTGTATGAAGAATTTTATAATAAACAATTGTATGAGTTATATAAAGAGAAATAATGATTACAATGACATTAAATTAAAAGAAATAGAATATGGACTCGTTGGAATATATCTTACTATTTCTAAAGTAATTATTATATTTGCATTAGCAATATTACTAAATATATTTAAAGAAGTTTTAATATTTATGATATTCTTTAATATCATAAGAACAACAGCTTTTGGCTTACATGCTACAAAAAGTTGGATATGTTTAGTAAGTTCTACGATATCTTTTATTGGTATACCACTTATATGTATATATATAAGTGTTGATAATTATTTAAAAGTTATTATAGGTATAATATGTACTATATTAATATTTAAAAACTCACCTGCAGATACTTACAAAAGACCTATTATAAATAAAAAAAGAAGATTAATATATAAAACACTATCAACAATTATTTCAACTATATATTTTTGTATAGCGATTATCATAAATGATAGTTTTATATCTAATTGTTTAATTTTTTCAATAATTTTGGAATGCTTCTTTATATCTCCATTAATATATAAATTATTTAAGCTACCATATAATAATTATATTTCATATATAGAGAAACATCCAGAATTAATAAATAAGGTTTAAACTTTAGTGTTTAAATATAATAGTAGGAAGGAGGATTTGTATGTTTGCAAAATTATTAGCTATGTTAGGATTAGGTGCTGCTAACGCAGGAAGCCAAGCTTGTTTAATGTGGGTTGTTGATGAGCCAGAATGTCCAAAAAGTTTAATTAAATAATTTATCCAACAAAAAATCAGATTTTATTTATTAATCTGATTTTTTTACATTTTAATTTTCAATGCTTGAGTAAATATTTCTTTAGATATTCTTTTTTCATTTTTTAATCTGTTGTTATTGTTAATTATTTCCCTTGTTAAAGGTAACCCATACCCATGTCCATTTTCTTTAGTAGTATAACCTTTTTCTTCTAATTTATCTAGATCAATTTTATGTGCATAATTATTTGATATAGCTATTATTAAATCATTATCGTCTAAATACATTTCAATACAAATATTTTTATCTTTAAGATTTGTAACTTCGTCTATTGCATTATCTACATAAACACCTATTACTGTACATATATCAAGCATAGTAGATTCGTCAATCTTGTTTATAAGATCAACTGTTTTAATACTACTTGAAAAGTCCAAATCATAATGTATTTTTCTTTCATCCATAACAAGTACTTTAGAATATATTAATCCTCTCAGACCTCCAGCTGGTATAACAGCAGTTTTTCTCATTGCTTTATCACTATCTTTATGTTTATTTTCTAAAATTTTATCTATATAAGAAATTATTTTTTTATCTTCTTTTGGAAGCATATTTCTTATTGTTAATAATTGATTTTTATTTTCATGATTAGACACTCTATACTTATTTAAAATATCTTCATACTCTTTTAAACTATTTAATGTTGTGCTATATTTTTTGTTTACCTCAATATAACTATTTTTAGTTTTCAAAGAATATACAACTATACCAAAGCAACCTAATGTCATAAAAGCATTAAATATAAGTAAATATCCAAATTCTACCTTATAGTAATTAATCATAGCCAAAATGTTTGCTATTACTACAATGAAAATAGCTGCTGCAATTATTTGAGTGTTTCTAACTTTATTTGTAATTTTAACAAAAAAATTATAAAAAGTTTTGACATATTTTAAATTTGCTAAAATTATTGATAAAGCTGATATTACAAAATTTGCAAGAACTGTACCAAATTGATTATTAGCTATATCATTAGAATTGAATTTAAATATTATAGAAATAGTTGATATAAATATTATTTCAGTTATCATATAGAGCAACTGTAATGTTATTACTACTACAATAGATTTATTAACTTTTTCATTATACAATATCTTTATAAATAAAGCCATTAATATTGTTATAGTTAAAATTCTAATATATTGATTATTATACATATAATTAAGCACCGTTGATAAATACATAAGTGAAATTATTATATATGTTAAATAATTTTTAAAATTTGCTTTTTTATTAAGAAGTTTTCCTGATATATACACATTAGAAATGGTTATTATAACACCACTTATTAATAATTGTATTAACTTATCCATTTGCTACCTCTTTTTTAAACTTATCTGATAACAAATCTATTTCTTCACCATTGTCAAAAGTTATTAATCTCTTTGCTTTATCTACTCTAACTTTACGCAAGTTATTTATATAACAAGCCCTATGAGACTGTATAAATCTTGAATCTAGCATGCCAACAACTTCTATTAATGAATTATTTACTCTAAATTCACAATAATCTGTTTTAATTATTGTTTTTCTTTCAAAACTATCTTTTGTTATATATAATATATCATTCATATCTATTGTATAAACGACATTTCTATCATTAAATCTAATCATTCTTTTAGTTTTAAATTGATTTACAGCCTTATCTAATGATGCATTTAATCTATTTTCTACATCATCAAATTTGTTTATAAATGATAAAAACATTATATCATTTTTTAATACTACGTTTCCTAATTCTTCATGCGCTGTTAAAAATATTATTACACTATCTATATCTTTTTTTCTAATTTTACGAGCAATATCAATACCTGAATATGTTGGAGTTTCTATATCTAACAAATAAATTTTAAATGGCATTTTTTTGCTTATTACGCTCAAAAATTTGTCATTGTAATCATCATATAGGTGTATTTGACATTCTATTTTATTTTTATTCATAAATCTTTTTACTACATTAGTTATATTTTTTCTATCATTATCGTTATCATCACATATTATAACATTAAACAAACATATCACTCCTCATTTTCTATACTACCTATAAAATAATAACATAATTTCCAAATTTTTACAATATTTTAATTTGTATATAGATTATTAGCGCATTTTTTCTAAAAAAAAGATGCTTATTTAGCATCTCCTTCAACTAATTCTAAAATAACCATTAAAGCATCATCTCCACGACGTTCAGTAAGTTTTAGTATTCTTGTATAACCACCATTACGATTAGCGTAACGAGGAGCTAAATCATCAAATACTTTTTTAACTGCTACTGTATCATTGTGTAAGAATGCTAAAGCTTTTCTTCTTGCTACTAAAGAACCATCTTTACCATAAGTAATCATTTTATCAACGAATTTACGAACTTCTTTAGCTCTTGGTTCTGTTGTTTCAATTCTTTCATTCATGATAACATCTTTAGTTAAATTAGCAAGCATACTTCTTCTATGTTTATTTGTACGTCCTAATTTTCTATAAGCCATAATATTCCTCCTACTTGTTAATCATCTTCGCGGAATCTAAGTCCCATATCTTTAATTTTATCAATTACTTCTTTTAGAGACTTTTTACCTAAATTACGAATTTTCATCATTTCAACTTCAGATTTAGCTGTTAGATCACCTAAAGTATTAACTCCAGCTCTCTTTAAGCAATTGTATGCTCTTACTGAGAAATCTAAATCATCTATTGATGTTTCTAATTTTTTAAGTTTACTATCTTCTTGTTTAGCATTCATTATTCCTGTAACATCAGCTATTTCACTTAAATTAGTTACTATATTAAGATGTTCAATCATAATTTTTGCTGCAAGAGCCATAGCTTCTTCTGGTCTAATTGATCCATTAGTAAATACTTCCATAATTAGTTTATCGTAACTAGCATCTTGACCAACACGAGCATTTTCGATTTCATAACTAATTCTTTCAATTGGAGAATATAATGCATCAATTGGAATGAATCCGATTTTTTGATTTTCAATATATTTTTTGTTTTCTACTGAAGGAACATATCCACGACCATTTGCTACTATAAATTCCATATCAAGTTTTCCACCTTTAGCTATTGTAGCTATAACTTGATCTTTATTTATTATTTCTACTTCTGGATCTGTTTGGATATCACCTGCTGTTACAACACCTTCTACATCAGAATATAATTTTAATGTTTTAACTTCTTCAGAATTATTCTTAACAACAATATTTTTAAGATTTAAAACTATTGTAGTAACATCTTCTACTATTCCTTCCATTGTTTGGAATTCATGCATAACTCCATCAATTTTTACTGCAACTATAGCACTTCCTGGCATACTTGATAACATAATTCTTCTAAGAGCATTACCAAGTGTTGTACCAAAACCTCTTTCTAGTGGTTCTAATTCAAATTTACCATAATTCTTATCTTCTATATATTCAGTTATTTTATATATTGGTTTTTCAAAATTTAACATAATTTCACTCCCTTCTCTTATCCACGTGGGCGTTTTGGTGGACGACATCCATTATGTGGAATTGGTGTAACATCAGATATAGATGTAATTTCTAAACCTGCTGTTTGAAGTGAACGAATTGCTGTTTCTTTACCTGATCCTAAACCTTTTACAAAAACTTCAACTTTTCTCATTCCCATATCATAAGCTGCTTTACCTGCTGCTTCAGCACTCATACCAGCTGCGAATGGAGTTGACTTTTTACTTCCTTTGAAACCTAAAGTTCCAGCTGAAGCCCAACTTATTGCATTACCATCGTTATCTGAAATAGTTACGATAGTATTATTGAATGTTGAATGAATATAAGCTTTACCTTCTGGTATATTCTTCTTAACTTTTCTTTTTCTTGATTTATAAGCCATAATTTATCCTCCTTTAATCACAACTATTTTTTCTTATTAGCAACTACTTTACCTTTACCTTTACGAGTACGAGCATTTCTATTTGTTCTTTGTCCTCTTACTGGTAAACCTTTTTTATGACGAGTTCCTTGATATGAATTAATTTCCATTTTAGTTTTAATATTCATATTAACTTCACGACGAAGATCTCCTTCAGTCATGTATTTATTAACCTCATCACGAATTGCATTTAATTCTTCATTTGTTAATTCTCCAGCTTTTTTATCTGGATTAATTTTAGCATCTTTCAATATTTGATTAGAAAGACTTCTTCCGATTCCATATACATAAGTAAGTGAAATCTCTATTCTTTTGTTATTTGGTATATCTACACCTTTAATACGTGCCACTATAACACCTCCTATTAACCTTGTCTTTGTTTATGTTTAGGGTTTTCACAGATTACCATTACTTTTCCCTTACGTTTAATTACTTTACATTTTTCACACATTGGTTTTACTGATGGTTTAACTTTCATCTTTTCTACCTCCTACCTTCTATAGGTTATACGACCACGTGTTAAATCATAAGTTGATATTTCAACTGTTACTCTATCACCAGCTAAAATTCGAATCATGTTCATTCGCATTTTACCTGAAACGTCAGCCGTAATTATATGTTTGTTATCTAGTTCTACTTTGAACTTATAACCAGGTAATACTTCTAAAACTTTACCTTCCATCTCTATTATATCATCTTTTGCCACTATTTCACCTCTTCGTTAATATTTCATATCCATCTTTGGTAATTAATACTGTATGTTCGAAATGAGCTGATGGCTCACCATCTGCAGTAATAACTGTCCAATCATCATCTAAAAGATATATATCAGCAGTTCCTAAATTAAGCATAGGTTCAACTGCTATAACCATTCCTTCTTTAAGAATTGGTCCAGTATTCTTTTTACCATAGTTAGGGACATCTGGATCTTCGTGTAATTCAGATCCAACTCCATGACCTACTAATTCTTTTACTACACCTAAATTATGATCTAAAGCATATTGTTCAATAGCGTATCCAATATCACCCACATGAGCTCCAACTTTTATTTGTTCTAGACCTACGTAAAGTGCTTTTTCTGTATGATTTAGCAAGTATCTTACTTCATCAGATATATTTCCAACAGGATATGTCCAAGCACTATCGCCATGATATCCCTTATAGCAAGCACATATATCTAAAGTAACTATATCGCCATCTTTTAATTTTCTTTTCCCTGCTATTCCATGAACAACTTCATCATTAATTGAAATACATATATTTCCAGGATAACCATCATAATTATAACAAGATGGAGTAGCTCCTCTTTTAATGATATAATCGCGGGCTAGTGTATCTATTTCTTTAGTAGTAATTCCAGGCTTTAAATAAGGAATTAAATACTTGTGTGTATCTCCCACTATTTCACCAGCCACACGCATTAATTCTATCTCTCTTGGAGTTTTAATACTTATCATATTACTCTCCTAATATTCTTACAACTTGTCTGTGAGTTTCTTCTGACGAAACACCAGAATCTACATGATAAACAATTCCTAATTTATCATAATATGAAACTAATGGTTCAGTCTTTTCTAGATATGCATTATATCTTTCCTCATATGTATCAGGATTATCATCTGATCTGTGAGTTAGATTTACATTGCAATCATCACATAAGCCATCATTTTTAGGTTTTAACTCAATATTATTAATATTGTAAACTCTTCCACATTGTGGACAAGACCATCTACCACTTATACGTGATTTTGCAATTTCCTTATCAATATCTAAAACTAATACTATACCTACATTTCTATTTATTTCTTTTAAAATTTTATCATAAGCTTCTGCTTGAGATACATTTCTTGGAAAACCATCTAAAATATATCCATTATCACAGTCTGATTGTAATATTCTTTCTTTAAGAAGCTCTAATACTATATCATCGCTAACAAACTTACCATTTGAAATAAGTTCATTAATTTCTTCACCTCTTTTATCTCCTTTAGCAACAGCTGCTCTAAGCAAATCACCAGTTGATATATGAGGCATATTAAATTCTTCTTTAAGTCTTACTGCTTCAGTACCTTTTCCAGCAGCTGGAGCAGCTATTAATATAATATTTTTCATTATTTTCTTCTTCCCCTTCTTCCTCTAGTATATGTACGGTTTGCTAACTGACTTTCTAATTGTTTAAATGTCTCAAGTGCTACTCCTACAACAATCAATAGTCCTGTACCACTAATCGTAATAGATGTAGTTAAGTTAGAAACTTTGTCAAATACAATTGGAAGAATGGCTAGGACTGTTAAGAATACAGCTCCTACAATTGTTATTCTTTTTAACACTGTCTTAACATATTCAACAGTTTCTTTTCCTGGTCTTATACCTGGAATATATCCACCATTTTTACTTAAATTCTCTGATAATTCAGATGGTTTTAATTGCATAAATGTATAAAAGTAAGCAAATGCTAAAATCAATAATACATATAGAATTAAACCAACACCATTTGTATAAGTAAGATAATTATTTACAAATAGTGTAAAACTTTCTTTTTTTACTACAGATGCTATTATCTGAGGAATTGATAAAAGTGCTGATGCAAATATTACTGGCATAACTCCTGCACTATTTAGTTTAAATGGAATGTAATTTTGTCCACCAGCCATACTAGTTGATTTATTAGCATATTGAATAGGTATTCTTCTTTCTGCTGATTCAACATAAATAACACCTACTATTATAGCTAAGAAAACTAATACAAAAGCTGCAAATATAACAATACCAATAAATCCTTTAGCAAATAATTCTACCCATAAGTTTTTAAACATACTAGGTATAACTGTAAGAATACCAGCCATTATTATAAGTGACATACCATTTCCAATTCCTTTAACAGTTATTTGATCAGCTATCCACATCAAGAATGCTGTTCCTGCTGTTAAAATAAGTGAATATAACATATAATCCATTGGATTACCATTTCCTATGTATGCATAGGAATATAAATAACCTTGAATAAATGCAAGTGCTATACCCGCTATTCTAGTTATTTGATCTAATTTTTTTCTACCTACACCACCTTGTTTAGCTAATTCAGAAAGATAAGGTACTATATCAGCACTTAACAATTGAATTATTATTTGTGCGGTAATATATGGTGTTACACCTATAGCAAATATACTTGCTTTTGTAAATGCTCCACCACTCATTGCATTAATAACTTCTAGAAATGACATTCCTGAAGTATTAACTTTAACTCCTGGAACTATTATTGAAGTTCCAACTTTAAATACAAATAAGGCAGCTAAGGTAAATAATACTCTTTTTAAAATATCTTTATTTTTTGAATTAAATATTTGCTTAATGTTTGCAAACATATTAAATCACCTCAGCTTTTCCACCTTTTGATTCTATTTTTTCAATTGCTGAGCTTGAGAATTTGTGAGCTTTAACAGTTATTTTTTTAGTTAATTCACCATTTCCTAAAACTTTAACTCCTGAAAGTTGTTTTTTCAAAATTCCCATTTCTTTTAATAATTCTGGAGTAACTACTGCTCCATCTTCAAATTTATCTAAATCACTAACATTAATTGTTGCATATTCTTTTTTAAACATAGCGTTAGAGAAACCTCTTTTTGGTAAACGTCTAAATAATGGTAATTGTCCACCTTCAAATCCAGGTCTTACTCCTCCACCACTTCTAGCATTTTGTCCTTTATGTCCTTTTCCACTAGTTTTACCATGTCCTGATGCAACTCCACGACCTAATCTCTTACTAGTTTTAAAAGCGCCTTCACTAGGTTTTAATTCATGTAGTTTCATATTATCTTATCTCCTCTACTTTTTTTCCACGTAGGCGAGCTACTTCTTCAATTGTTCTTTGTGATTTTAATGCTTCAAGTGTTGCATAAGCCATATTAACTTTTGTACTTGAACCTAAAGATTTAGATAAAATATCTTTAACTCCTGCCATTTCTAATACTGATCTAACTGGTCCACCAGCTTTAACTCCAGTACCTTTGTTAGCAGGTCTTAACATAACGCGACTTGCTCCACATACACCGATTGCTTCATGTGGTATTGTACGTTCTTCAACTATTGAAACTTTGACTATATTTTTTTGTGCAGCTTGACTTGCTTTTTTAATAGCATCTGGAACTTCATTTGATTTTCCAGTACCAAGTCCAACTTTACCTTTTCTATCACCAACAACTACAACTGCTGAGAAGCGGAAATGACGTCCACCTTTTGTTACTTTTGTAACACGTCCAATAGAAATTACTTCTTCTTCATAAAGCTTTTGTTGTCTTTGTCTTGGTTGACGTTTTTCTTTTGATTGACGAGGTTTTCTTTCAGTTTTTTCTACTTTTTGAGTAGATTTAACTTCTTCTACTTTTTCGATCTCTTTTTCCATCATTACCCTCCTATTAGAATTCTAATCCGTTTTCACGTGCAGAATCAGCAAGTGCTTTTACACGTCCATGATAAAGGTATCCACCTCTATCGAAAACTACCTTTGTTATTTTTGCTTTTTTAGCTCTTTTAGCAAGTAACTCTCCTACTTTTTCAGCAGCTTCGATGTTTCCACCGTTTTCTAACTTTAACTCTTTATCTATAGAAGATGCACTTACTAAAGTTTTAGAAGCTTCATCATCAATGATTTGAGCAAAAATATTATTGTTTGATCTAAATACATTTAATCTAGGAACAGTTGATGTACCTATTACTTTATTTCTAACACGAGCATGTCTTGCTTCACGTGCTTTATTACGGTCTATTTTATTGATCATAACTCTCTCTCCTTTACTCTTAATTATTTAGAAGCTTTCTTTCCTTCTTTACGACGAATATGTTCGTCAGCATAACGAATACCTTTTCCTTTATATGGTTCAGGTTTTCTTATTTTTCTTACATTAGCTGCAAACTCACCAACTAATTGTTTATCTATTCCTCTTACAAATAATTCTGTATTACTTGGAACTTCTAATTTTAATCCCTCAGGAATAGCAACTACTACTGGATGAGAATAACCAGCTGTTACAACTAATTCTGCACCTTTTAATTGAAAACGATAACCTACACCTACAGATTCAAGTTTTTTCTCAAACCCTTCAGTTACACCAATAATCAAGTTTCTGATATTAGCATTTGCTGTTCCATGAAAATTTTTAAAATTATCATTTTTTCTAGTTAAAGTTATTTCATTTTCATTAATATTAACAGTAATGTTTTCATTTATTTCAGTAGAAAGTTCTCCTTTTGGTCCTTTTACTGAAACTGTATTTCCATTAACTGTAACAGTTACACCAGTTGGTATTTCTAATTTTCTATTTCCAACTCGACTCATAAGATTCCTTCCTTTCTACCAAATATAAGCTAATACTTCTCCACCTAATGAGTTAGCTCTAGCTTCTTTATCTGTCATAACACCTTTTGATGTTGAGATAATTGCTATACCTAATCCATTTAAAACAGTAGGAACTTCTTCAGCTTTTACATATACACGTAATCCTGGTTTAGAAATTCTTTTAAGACCAGTAATTACGCGTTCCTTGTCTACATATTTTAAAGATAAAACAAGGATATCTTGAATATTATTTTTCTTTACTTTATAGTCTACTATAAAACCTTCAGATTTTAATATTCTAGCAATTTCATTTTTCATTTTTGAAGCGGGTACTTCAACTTCTTTATATCGCATTTGATTTGCATTACGTATACGAGTAAGCATATCTGCGATTGGATCTGTTACCATAATATCCTCCTTCTTTTTACCAGCTTGATTTCTTCATTCCTGGTATTTGTCCTTTATAAGCTAACTCACGGAAACAAATTCTACAAATTCCGTATTTTTTAAGTACAGCATGTGGTCTTCCACAACGACTGCAACGAGTATATCTACGTACTTCAAATTTAGGTTCGCGACTAGCTTTAATTTTCATACTTTTCTTAGCCATATTTTCCTCCTAAGTAATTATTTCTTAAATGGCATTCCGAAACCTTTTAAGAGATCTAACGCTTCAGCATTAGTTTTTGCACTTGTTACAAAAACTATATCCATACCACGTACTTTAACAACATCATCATATTCGATTTCTGGGAATATTAATTGTTCAGTTAATCCCAATGTATAGTTTCCTCTACCATCAAATGCTTTATTAGATATACCTCTAAAATCTCTTACACGAGGTAATGTAATACTAATTAATTTATCTAAGAAGTTATACATATTTTCCCCACGTAAAGTAACTTTACATCCAATAGCTTGACCTTCTCTTATTTTAAATCCTGCTATTGATTTTTTAGCTTTTGTAGCAACTGGTTTTTGACCTGTAATAATCTCTAAGTCTCTCATTGCTCCTTCTAATAATTTAGAATTAGTAGTAGCATCTCCACAACCAATATTAACTACAATTTTTTCTAATTTAGGTACTTCCATAATATTTTTATAATTATGTTTACTCATTAAATCGGATACGATTGTCTTATCATACATTTCTTTTAGGCGGTTCATATATACCCTCCTTCCAATTAATCAAGACTTGAATTAGATTTTTTTGTTACTCTAATTTTCTTACCGTCTTTATTTACACTATGTCCTATTCTAGTAGGTTTATTAGTTTTAGGATCTTTTATCATTACATTAGAAGCATGAATAGGTGCTTCTACTTCTGTAATAGAACCAGCAGTTTGACCATTTCCTTTTAGGTGCTTTTTAACAATGTTAACACCTTCTACAACTACTCTGTTCTCTGCACGTAATACGTGAGTAATTTTTCCTTCTTTACCTTTGTCCTTACCAGAAATGACAATTACTTTATCTCCAGTTTTAAAGTTCATGTTTTCTGCCTCCAAACTCTATAACACTTCTTTAGCAAGTGATATAATCTTACTAAATCCTAATTCACGCAATTCACGTGCTACTGGTCCAAATACACGAGTTCCAACTGGACTC
The DNA here is from genome assembly GCA_934167485.1 of uncultured Bacilli bacterium. GTDB lineage: Bacteria > Bacillota_I > Bacilli_A > RF39 > UBA660 > UMGS1613. The sequence goes on along the minus strand of CAKPKL010000005.1, from coordinate 79,153 downwards.
TTATCATCTTTGATTATAACTGCTGCGTTATCATCAAATTTGATGTATGATCCATCTTCTCTTCTTAGACCAAATTTACTTCTAACAACAACTGCTTTAACAACTTTACTTTTTCCAACAGTTCCGTTAGGTGTTGCTTTTTTAACAGTAGCAACAACTATATCTCCAATATTACCAGTTTTAACTTTTGACCCACCAAGAACACGAATTACAGATAATTCTCTTGCTCCTGAGTTGTCAGCTACCTTTAAACGGCTTTCTTGTTGAATCATATATTATCCTCCTTCACTCGTTCAATTATAATATAATTGCTTTTTCTACAACTTCTACTAAACGGAAATGTTTAGTTTTTGATAATGGTCTTGTTTCAGCTATAAGGACTTTATCTCCTTTTTTAGCTATATTTTTTTCATCATGTGCAGTATATTTTTTTGAATATTTAACTCTTTTATGATATAATTTATCATTTTTGTATGTTTCAACTAAAACTGTAATAGTTTTATCATTAACATCACTTACAACAGTTCCAACTAACTTTTGAGTTCTTTTTTCTTTCATAATTCCTCCTATTATTTAGTTAATTCTCTTTCACGTAAGATTGTTTTCATACGTGCAACTAATTTTCTTAGTTCATTAATTCTTGAAGGTTTCTCTAAAGATCCTGTAGCTTGTTGAAAACGTAAGTTAAATAATTCTTCTTTTGATTCTTCTATTTTTGAAAGTATTTCTTCATTAGACATTTCTCTTATTTCTTTATTAGTCATTAGAATCACCGCTTTCTTTCTTTACAAATTTACATTTGATAGGTAATTTATGCATAGCAAGTCTTAATGCTTCACGAGCAACTTCTTCACTTACTTGTCCTATTTCAAACATAATTTTTCCTTCTTTAACTACTGCAACCCATGCATCATGAGAACCTTTACCTTTACCTTGACGAGTTTCAAGTGGTTTTTTAGTTAATGATAAGTGTGGGAATATGTTTATCCAAACTTTTCCTCCACGTTTCATATAACGAGTCATAGCAACTCTGGCTGCTTCTATTTGTCTATCTGTAATCCAAGCACCTTCCATTGCCATTAAACCATATTCACCAAAGTTTAATTTAGTATTTCCTTTTGCTTTTCCATCATAAGGAAGTCTATGTACACAACGATGTTTAGTTCTTTTTGGAATTACTGCCATCTTGATTACCTCCCTTATTTTTAGCAGGAAGTATTTCACCTTTGCAAATCCATACTTTAACACCTATTTTACCATAAGTTGTATTAGCTTCTTTCCAAGCATAATCAATATCAGATCTTAAAGTATGACGAGGAACACTACCTTCTGTATAACCTTCAGTACGAGCCATATCAGCTCCTCCTAAACGTCCTGATACAGAAGTTGTTATACCTTTTGCTCCTGCTTTCATAGTATTTCTTATTGCTCTCTTTTGAGCAATTCTAAATGATACACGTCCTTCTATTTGGCGTGCAATATTTTCTGCAACTAGTGCAGCATCTAAATCTGGATTTTTAACTTCTTTAATAGAGATTTGAATATTTTCATTAACTAATTTAGTTAATTCATTCTTTATTTTTTCTATTTCATCTCCACCATGTCCAATAACTACTCCAGGTTTAGCTGTATTTATAACAACAGTAGTCTTCTTAGTGTCTCTTTCAATAAGAATACTTGAAACTGATGCGTCTTTTAGTTTTTTCTCTAACATTTTACGAATCTTATCATCGTTTTTTAGGTATTTAGCATTTTCTTTTCCTTCTGCATACCAAGTTGATTGCCAAGATTTGTTAACGCCTATTCTAAGTCCGACTGGACTAACTTTTTGACCCACAAGTTTTCCTCCTTTACCTTAGTTTTTTTCACTTACAACAATTGTAATATGACTTGTTCTCTTTTTAATTGGATCTACGTGTCCACGAGAACCAAAATTCATTCTTTTTAATGTTTGTCCTTCGTCAACATATGCTTCCTTAACATATAATTTAGTTTTATCTAAACCTAAGTTGTTCTCCGCATTTGCTACAGCTGAAGTTAACACTTTTAAAGTTAATCTAGCAGCTTCACTATTGTAATTTCTACAAATTCTATCTGCTTCTACCACATCTTTACCACGAACTAAATCAATTATTAGACGTGCTTTACGTGGAGGGATTCTAAGTCCCTTTGCGATTGCTCTTGCTTCCATTATATTCCTTCCTTCCTAGGTTTTATTTCTTTATTTTGTCATCGCCATGACCACCAAATTTACGAGTAGCCACAAATTCTCCTAATTTATGTCCTACCATATCTTCAGTAACATAAACTGGAACAAATTCTTTTCCGTTATGAACAGCGAATGTGTTACCTATAAATTCAGGAAATATTGTTGAACGGCGTGACCAAGTCTTTATAACTTCTTTTTTACTAGCTTCATTTACTTTCTTTACTTTTGCCATTAAACTTTCATCAGCAAAAGGTCCTTTTTTTAAACTTCTACCCATTGTCTACCATCCTTTCCTATTTTTTACGGCGATGTACTATTAAGTCATCTGATTGTTTTTTACCTTTACGAGTTTTGTAACCAAGTGCAGGTTTACCCCAAGGTGTAAGAGGTCCTTTATGTCCGATTGGAGCTCTACCTTCACCACCACCATGAGGGTGATCATTAGGGTTCATAACTGATCCACGAACTGTTGGACGAACGCCCATATGTCTCTTACGACCAGCTTTACCTAAATTTACTAATTCATGATCTTCATTTCCTACTTCACCTATAACAGCGCGACAAGTACTTAAAACTTTACGAACTTCTCCACTTGTTAAACGAAGTAATGCATATCTTCCTTCAAAACCAAGTATTTGAACGCTTGATCCTGCTGAACGAGCCATTTGTGCTCCTTTACCAGCTTTAAGTTCAACACAGTGAACTAAAGTTCCTTCTGGTATATTTGCTAGTGGTAAACAGTTACCTACTTTTATATCTGCAGATTCTCCACTTTCAATTTTATCTCCAACTTTTAATCCTTTTGGAGCAATTATATAAGTTTTTTCTCCATCTGCATATTTAATTAACGCAATATTAGATGATCTATTTGGATCGTATTCTATTGATGAAACAGTACCAACTACTCCATCTTTAGTTCTTTTAAAATCTATAATACGATACTTTCTCTTAGCTCCTCCGCCTTGATGACGAACAGTTATTTTACCTTGATTATTACGTCCACCATTTTTCTTTAATGTAACAAGAAGTGATTTCTCTGGTGCTACTTTAGTTAATTCACTATTATCTAAAGTAGTCATACCACGTCTACCATTAGTTGTTGATTTATAACTTTTGATTGCCATTGTATTTCCTCCCTTAGATTAGTTTAGTTCTATTGAACTTCCTTCTTTTAATTTAACTATAGCTTTTTTCTTTCTATTAGTTAATCCACTATAACGTCCAACTCTTTTCTTTCTTGGATGAACATTTATTGTATTAACGCTTTCAACTTTAACGTTGAATAATTTTTCTACAGCTTGTTTAATTTGTGTTTTATTTGCTTTTGGATCTACACTGAAAGTAACAACGTTTCCGTTTTCACTTAAAGATGCAGTCTTTTCAGTAATAATCGGAGCTTTTATAATTTCTCTATAATTATTCATTATACTAAAGCCTCCTCTATTTTCTTAACAGCAGATTCTTCTACTATTACTAAGTTAGCAGAAACTAAATCTAATACATTGATTTCATCAACTTGTAATAATAGTACATTATTTAAATTACGAGTTGCTAAAATTAAATTATCATTTAATTCTGAAACAATTATTAATACGTTTCTTTCAACTTTAAAATTATTTAATAAGTTCTTAACATCTTTTGTTTTAGCTGTTTCTAATTTAAATTCATCAACAACAACTAATTCTTTATTAATAACTTTGTAAGCTAAAGCAGATTTAAGTGCTAAAGCTCTTTCTTTTCTATTTTGTTTAACTTCATAGTTTCTTGATTGGTTACCAAATGCCCAACCACCATGATACCAATGTGGTGCTCTTGTTGAACCTTGACGAGCACGTCCTGTTCCTTTTTGTCTCCAAGGTTTTCTTCCTCCTCCAGAAACATCTGAACGTCCTTTAACACCTTTTGTTGCTTGACGAGCATTATTTTGTGCTAATTTAATAGCATCATATAATACTGCATCATTTGGAACTATACCAAACACTTCTTTATTTAATGTAATATCTTTTATTTTTTCACCATTTATATTTAATACATTTATTTTACTCATATTATGTATCCTCCCTACTAATTTTCTTCCTTAGTAGTTTCTGTTTGTTCAACAGTTTCTTCAACCACTGGTGCTTCAGTTACTGCCTCAACAACTGGTTCTTCAACTTCATATGAAATTAAGTTTTCCATTTCGTTTACTTTTCCATTTGCTTTAACAGCACTCTTGATAATTACTAAGCCTTTTTTTGGTCCTGGTATATTACCACTTATTAATATTACATTATTTTCAGTGTCTACAGCAACAACTTCAAGGTTTTGAATAGTTACTGTAAGAGTTCCCATATGTCCTGCTAGTTTTTTACCTTTGAAAACACGCATTGGTCTCATTGTACCCATTGAACCTGGTCTTCTATGATAGTGTGAACCATGTCCCATAGGTCCTCTTGATTGTCCATGTCTTTTGATAACTCCTTGGAACCCTTTTCCTTTAGTAGTTCCAGTTACATCAACAACTTCTCCTGGAGTAAATAAGTCAGCACCTATTTCTTGACCAAGAGAATATGAATTAACATCTACACCTTTTATTTCTTTAAAGAAGCGCTTAGGTGTAGTTTGTGCTTTTGCAGAATGTCCTGCAGAAGCTTTAGTCGCTAACTTTTCTCTAGTATTTCCAAATCCTAATTGAATTGCTTCATAACCATCGTTTTCTTTTGTTTTAATTTGAGTTACAACATTTTTTTCAACTTCAACAACAGTTACAGGAATTAATTTACCTGATTCAGTAAACACTTGAGTCATTCCAATTTTACGACCTAAGATTCCTTTCATATTTTCTCCTCCTATTATTTAATTATTTTGATATCAACACCACTTGGAATATCTAAATGAGCTAAAGCTTCAATAGTTTCCTTTGCTGGATCAATGATATCAATAAGTCTTTTGTGTGTTCTTCTTTCAAATTGTTCACGCGAATCTTTATATTTATGAACAGCTCTTAGAATAGTGATTTTTTCAACTTCAGTTGGTAGTGGAACTGGTCCTACTACTGTACCACCGTTTCTCTTAACTGTTTCAACGATTTTAGCGCAAGCTTTGTCTAAACTTTTATGTTCAAATGCTTTCAATTTGATTCTGATTTTAGTTTTTGACATCTTGTATCCTCCCTTCGTCTATATCATAGTATAGACTCGCTCCGTGTAAAAACCTAATTTGCCATTTAAATTTATTACAACTTAACCTGGCGTATCAGCAACCTTACACATCTACGCTCGTCACACATACAAGATTATACGCGATTTACTCAAAAAAATCAACACTTTTTTATGCTTTTTTTCATTTTTTTTAATATTATTTATTGGTGATACCATGAAATTAGTTCCAAGTGTGTCTGCTCCTATATATTCTTCATCAGCATTTATTATTGGAATATTGCTTTGTGATGATTTAACACCCGCAGAACAAAACTCACTTGGTAACTGGTTTATGTTAGTTGGTCAAGCACTGTGTACAAATAGTGCACAACAACAATTATTAAATAACAGAAATAAAACAGCTAATGAATATAATTCACATGTCATAAACGACAACGACTTAATAAATTCTGTAAACAACATAAAAAAAGAAATAAATAATATATTTTCAAACTATAAATAAAAAGGTAATAACTACCTTTTTGAAAATATTTCTACATCATCACCGAATTCGTTTTTACAAGGAAGTTTTAATTTCTTTAATGCTTTTGCTTCTATTTGTCTAACTCTTTCCCTTGTTACTTTTAAACCATGTCCTATGTCCTCTAATGTCCAATTTTTTCCATCACTTATACCATATCTATGATTTATTACATATTGTTCTCGTTCATTCAATCTATTTTTAATTATATTGTGCAATTCTTGGTAACACATTTTTTGTTCTAAACCTATGTAAACATCATCTGTTGTATCAGCAACAAAATCTTCAAGAGTAGAATCGTCCTCGTTATTTACATTATGCTCTAAACTCAATACATCTTCAGAACAGCATAAAGCTTGATTAATTTTTGCTTCTGTTACTCCTAAATGTTGTGCCATTTGTTTATAAGTAGGAGCATCACCATTTTTTGATGAATATTCTATAATAAACTTTTTTAATCTGTTCATAAATTCTATTTCATGCACTGGTAATCTTATAGTTCTAGATTTATCCATGTTTGCTCTAGATATTGCTTGTCTAATCCACCAAGTAGCATATGTTGAAAATTGATAACCCTTACTAACATCAAATTTATTTATTGCTTTATCCATACCAATACAGCCTTCTTGGAAAAAATCTAATAATCCCAATCCAGATCCTTTATTAGTTATAGTATTATTATATTTAGCCGCTATTGATAAAACCAAACGCAAATTTCCATTCATAATTTTATCTTTTGCCTCAAGATTACCATTTGCATATTCCTTTAGTAATTCTAAATTTTGTTCACGAGTTAACATAGGAATAGTTTTTAATTCATTTATTAAAGTAGTAACTAAATCCGTCTCAATTTCTTCATTACAATTAATGTTATCATCTATTAATGTTTCACTTTCTATTATAATCCCCTCTGATTTTAATTTATCTATAATTTCAGAAAATTCATTTTCTTTTATATTAAAATTGTCTAACATTTCTATAGTAATTTTATTATTATTTTGTTTTGCACATTTTATTATTTCATCTATTTTTTCCATATAGCCCTCTTTTCAGTCAATATATAATAACACATTTTATTTTTTTGTCAAATTAAAAGATAGAACTTTATTCTATCTTATTTAACAAATGGTATTAAAGCCATATGTCTAGCATATTTAACTTGTGTAGCTATATGTCTTTGATGTTTAGCGCAAGCACCTGTTATTCTTCTTGGTAATATTTTACCTTTATCAGCGCTTACATATTTTTTTATAACTTCTACATTTTTGTAGTCAACATCTTTTCCAGCACACATTTGACATATTTTTTTCTTTTTTCTATAAAACTCTGCCATATTATTTCCTCCTATTATTCTAGGAAATTATCATCTATAGAAACACTATCACCAAACTCTGCAAAAGGATCATTCTCTACGTTTACTGAATTTGACTCTTGATAATCATATGGTGTTGGTTCATTTGAAGTTGTTGTAGAAGCTGCTCTTGCACTCTTACTTTCAACAAATTCAAAATTATCTAAAGCAACATCAACTGTATATCTTTTGTTTCCATCCTTGTCATCATAACTTCCAGTTTGTAATCTACCCTCTAGGGCAATTAAATTTCCTTTATCAAAAAATTTTGATATAGTTTCTGCTTGTTTACGCCATGCTACTACATTTATAAAATCAGCATCTCTCTTACCATCAGCATTTGTAAAATTTCTATTTACAGCAACGCTAAATCTTGTAAATGCTGTATTCTGTGGTGTATAACGTAATTCTGGTTTAGCAGTTAATCTTCCTACTAATACTACTTTATTCATAGATTCACCTCTTAGTCTTCCTTGTTAATTATTAAATGTCTAACAATGTCATTGTTAATTAAAGCTAAACGATCAAATTCTTTAACGGCTTTATCGTCACCAGCTTCAATGTTAACTACGAAGTAATATCCACTTTTGTAAGTATTGTTTCCAACTTTGATTTCGTATGCTAATTGTTTTTGTCCCCAAGCATCAACATTTGTTACTTTAGCTCCATTAGTTTCTAAAGTTTTTTGGAAATTAGATGCAACTTTTTTTATTTCATCTTCTCCAAGTGTTGGTCTTACTATGAACATAATTTCATAATTTCTCATTTCTTACACCTCCTTATGGTCTTTGGTTCTTTCGAACAAGGAGTAAATTTCTTACTCGCTTTAGATTATAACAAACTTTTTTTTATTTGTAAACCTTATTTAATTATATTTATTAAATTTATATTATTGTATCAAAAATTTAATTTCTTACATAATATTACTGGTGATTATATGTATTATGTAAATTATTTTTTTATTTTTTCTATACTAGGACACTTCATAGAAACATTTTTTTACTCAAATGGTGAAAGTGGTATTTTAATAAGTTATTGGACTCCTATCTATGGTATCGGTGTAATTATTATTTTGCTTATAAATAAATTTATAGAAAAATTAAAAGTTAATAAATTTATTAAAATTATTTTATTATTTTTTATATGCTCCATTGGACTTGCTGTAATAGAATTCATTGGTGGATATTTAATTAAATGGATTTTTCATACTGAATTATGGGATTATTCAAATCATAAATTAAATATTGGAAAGTATACTTCTATAGAAATGGCACTTATTTGGGGAATAAGTGGTATACTTGTTATTTATTTTTTTAAACCTTTGATAGATAAAATTGTGTATAAAATCCCAAAAATTTTAAGTTATATGTTGATAACTTTATTTGTTATTGATTTATTTTTAACTTTATTAATAAAACATTAATAAAGTATGTGCATAAAAAAAACAACAGCATTTGTTTTATAATGTTGTTGTTTTATTATCAACAAGTTATTGTTGATAATTATTCATAATATTTTTATTTGGTTTGGTTTTGAATTTTGTCTTTATAAAATAATATATTACACCCCATACAATAACCAAAAATTCTATTACACTAATTATAATAAAACTGTTATTGCTTTTTGATGATATAGAATTAGGTATTTTTGACATTGTAATAAAATATTCTGAACAATGATTTATATCGAATTCTATATACCCATCTTTAGAAATTATATTATTTTTAACAAAATCTAATTCCATACTTTTTGTATTATATTGATAAATATTTAAAACACTACCATCTTTATACCTATCACCTACATAAATTTTTATTTTTGTTCCAGATGGCAAATTACCTGTATGAGCAAAATTTAATATCATTCCACTAGCATAATTAGATTTTTTATAAATTTTATCATCATTTTCTGAAGAAAATGTTATATCAGTATTTATATCATTTATATCTTTGATTTTGCCACCATCAAGTTGCCAACTATATATTAATTTTTTATTTTCATCATAATAATTAAAATTTATAATTTTTTTACTTGATTTTATACTTTTTAGATGTTCTTTTTTTATTTTATTGTTTTTATTTATGATTATTTGAACATTTGTTATATTATTATCTTTCAAAACCTTATCCAAATCTTCTAAGTAATATCCATCTTTTCTTATTACTTTAACATTAATTTTATTTTCAGATCCAGACTCTGAAACAACAATAATTTCAAAAATGTTTTCGCCTACAACTATTTCTTTATTTCCAATACCATTTATCTTTGCTTTACTATCTTCAGCTTCAGCAACTAAATTTATACTTGTTACATTATTTGGCACTGTAAGCGAATAATTATTTTCATCAATTTTGTCAAGTTTGTAACCTTCAATAGATAAACTTTTTAATTTGTTGTTTGTTGACTTATCAGATTTAGTCACATTATTTGAATGTCCATTATTGTTGTTATTCTTATTATTATTTGGCTGTTGAACTGGTGCTGGTTCTGGTGTTGGCGCTGGTCGTTCAACAACATTTACCACTATAGTTTGTGTTTGGCCTGCTAATATTTCTTCATCCATTGTTGCAAAATTATCTGAAGCGACAACTGAGATTGTAGATGAACCAACACTATTTGCTGTTATTGTTATACTTCCACTTGATCCAGGATTTTGAATAAACAAACTTCCTATATTAACGGATGCTACACCTGCATTTGAAGACGAAATATTTAATTTACCAACTGCATTATATGAAGAAATTGTAATTGTCATTGTTTCACCTGGATACATACTAACACTTGAATTAGATACACCAAATCCTCCAGCTGCAAGTGCTTTAAGTGGTAATAATACCAAAGTTAAAATTAAAATAATTATATATTTTCTTTTCATTAATTTCCCTCCATTATCATCTTCATAATCCTTATATAATCTATTATGTCTATAATTCCATTTTTATTTACATCAGCAGCTTTATAATAAACACCTGTTAATTTTGAAGATCCCATAATATCTTTCATAATTCTTATATAATCTATTATATCTATTACAGCGTTTCCATTAACATCTCCTCTGATTATATTTTGATATTCAGAATACAATTCGTTGTTTTTATAAATTTTTGTTTTACCACCTGTATATAACAAATCTTTGCCATTAACAGTTTTATAATCAACTTCTATTGTATACCCTGAATTTAAATTAATATTATTTTTAAAATCTGAAACTGTCGTATTAATATCTATAAAATCTATATGCTTATCAATTTCATCGACATCATAATTATTTATAACATAATCAAAATCTTCTTCCCATATTGCATACAAACTAAACATGGAATTTTCTACATTATCAAAATTTATTTTTTCTAATTCTTTATATGAATTCCCAGTTCCATCTGCCTTTGTATTCCATTCTTTAAACTTATATCCTGCTTTTTCATAAATATTTTTATTGATAGTTGCGTCTTTTCCGTTTTCTGCATAACTAGTTGCTACAGAATCTGAAATTTTATATGTTTGATCTTTTTTATATTCATCTTTAATTACTCCACCATTTGCATCATATTTAATTGTGTAAGCATTTTCTACCCAGCTAGCAATGAATTCTTTTGCAAAATGCGAAACAAATGCATCAGCATATACGTTGCCACCTTTAATTAGCCACATCTTAAAACCATATCCTGGACGAATTGGAATTGGTAGTTCCCCATATTCTGAATAATAGCGAACAACCTTTTTGTCAGGATCTACAGTTCCACCATTTGCATCGAATGTTACGATTCTTTCTTTACCCCACCACTGAACATATAGAGTAATTTCATCTTTATCATTCATAGCTGGAATTTCTGAAAGATCTAAATAAGATGTTCCGGAACCATCTGCCTTTGTATTCCATTCCTTAAATTCAGAATATTGCTGAGTAAATTGGTTGGCAGGCAATGTAAAGGATTGACCTGCTTCTACTTCAATACTATTCATTGATCCTTTAATTTCTTTATTATCATTTGGATTTGAATCAAAGTGAATTGTATAATGTGGCTTATACTCTACAACAATAGGTATATCATTTATATAACCATCATACAAACTTTCAACATGTATTGTTGTTTTTCCCGTTGATTGTGGTATTAATACTCCATCAGAATCTATCTTAATTATGCTTTCATCATTAGATTTATAATTTATTCTTTTTGCAAATTCTGCATCTGGACTTATATATTCATATAAATTCACTTTTTTATTTAATTCATGTTTTATTGTTATATCTGTCATTTTTGTATAATCATAGTTTAAAAATTTAAGCATAGGGATTCTAGGAATACCATCTATCGTTTTAATAACCCAGTTATCATCAAAATTTTCCCAAGTTTCATAATTTTCTTTCTTTGTGAACTCATTTAATTGAGTATTATAATCATAAATATTTACATTGGTAACAGACGAACAGCCAACACCATTACATATAGGTTTATTATTTATATTTATTATGTTTACTCCATCTACTTCAATTTTACCAGTACCACCACTAGTAATAGTATTACCTATTAAATTACTTGTAACATTTTTTGCTGTTACTGTGGATAGAATATTTTTAATTGACGTTAACCCACTAGATTCCATTTTATAAATTAATACTGCATCTCCACTACCATCTGAATAGTTACCTGTCATATCACCTGCTAATTGAATATTTTGAATTAAAACATTATTACCATTTATTTCACTAGCTAAAAATGATTTATCGAATAATTTACTAAGATTTGACTTCATATTTAAATAAATGTTAGAAATATTTATATTCCCATATGAATTTAGTGAACCAAATAATCCCCCTCCATATGCCGGATTACCAGATCCATTAATTTTACTATTTGTTACTGCTATATTTTCAAATGTGGCAGTATATTCATTTTCATCATAATAATCTATACTTCCATCTTCTTTCATGTAAGCATAATACTGTGATGCAACAATACCACAATACCCATTCTGACAATTCATATTAAAACCATCTAAAATAATATTTTTAATCGTTACATTACCTATAATATTACCAAACAGACCATTTCCTTTATTATTATATTCTGTACCAAATTCACAAGTTAAGTAATTATTTTGGTATAAACCTTTAATTGTATGTCCTTTTCCATCTAGTGTACCACTAAAACCATTTATAGCTTCCCAACCAAAACCTTGTGGGCACAAGTCTGATGAAAGTGACAATTTACCTCCTGGACTTGTAACCTGACTTAAATCAATATCGTTTGCAAGTTCATAATAACCATCTAAATCGTTTCGAATTTGATTTAATTGAGTAGAATTAGTAATAATATATGGATCTTCTTTCGTTCCAGAACCTTCCATTCTAGTATACTTTATATTAGTTTGAGATATGACGTTAGAATTATAAATAACATCTATTCTATAATCTCCTGTTTCTAAAGTATTAGATATATTAACTAAAGTATTTACATTATTTTCTGCTACTACAGTGTTTAAAAATTCAAAATTATTGCTTACATCTTGATTTTCAGAATCATACACTTTGTAAGCAAGTACTGAGCCTGAATCTATATTTTTTGTTTCTGAATATAACCTAAATTGAGTATCTGATATACTTTCATTATTATACTCATCTAAATTGATATAGGGTTCGTTATCAATGTTAGATGTAAAAAAACTTACTTTGTCTATATAATAAGAATCTTTACCTTCTATAACAACTCTTGTATTTTTATCTATTACAATATCTGGCATTTCTACTGTAATAAGACCCGGTAAATCTGAATTTGCTTTAATTGTTGTATAATCTCCTGTTGATGTTGATATTTTGATATCAAATGAAGAATTGGAAGAACTAGTAATAAACTTAATTTTCTTTAATATTTCTTGATTTTTAATTTTTGTATTTGATATGTAATACATACTACTTTGTGTATTTTCTATTTGACTTCCAAGAATATAGTTATTATCCCAGTTTTTTTCATCTTTACTTGATACTCCATCAATAAAACTAATATTAGAATATAAAGAATCATATGTAAGATATGGATGTTGAGTACTATCTCCCCAAGAATTTTTTAAAATCCATACACCTTTTCCTTTTACTATTCTTTTACAAGAAGAAATATCACTATTATGAGTTGTTGTATCAGCACAATAAGAATATTCTAAATCATCGTTCCAACCAATTATCCCCATGGCATGTCCACCTGTTTCTGAACAATTGTAAACATCTATGACAGTTTCATTTAGATTAGGATCGACATACTTACAAGTTGAGTTCATATAGGTAGAAACATATGCAGCACCATTTTTCATTATGCTAGATTTTACTTCATTCAAAAAATTAGTTCTTATATTTTTTTCTTTATCTGTTAATTCTTCTGTTGATTCTCTAAGTCCTAAATTTGGAAAATTAATTGTTGAATTAATCTCATATAATGATTTACTATAATTTATTACATCTGATAATTCCATTTTACTTAAATCACTATCATCATATGCTTTAAATGAATTATAATCAAAGGAAGAAACTCCATTTGCCATAGCAACCGTAGAAATATAAAAATTCCCACCATCCCCAAGTTTTCTACTTATAAAAGATGTATATTCACTTTTGTAATCATTTATACCATTTGTAGATGTTAAATAATCAATCTGTCTTTCTGAAATCAATTGTGATTCTGAAGTATATGACGTATTAGTTGTTTTTAATAAATATGATTCTAATGCCCCTGCTGTTGCAAAAGTCCAACAAAGACCTAAATTACCCTGATCTCTAACTGGTGTCATATAATTATTCCCATCAACGTCTCTTAAATCATAACTGCTAGGCAAATTATACGAATTTTGTGTTTTAATATTTGAATAATCAACTGTAAAAATTGTAGGAATCACTTCTTCAGCACTTTTTTGTTCATCTGAATAAGTTAAATATTCTACGTATTGAGGGTTTAAATATGGCGTATTATATTTCTTGTTCTTTTCAGTTAAAATAACTTCACCACTAGTTTTATAAACGTCTTTTATATATTCCTTTGCTTCTGTAGGCAAATAAGCATATTCTTTTGATAAAAGTAATTTATCTATATCTACTTTATCAATCTTGTTGTTATTATTTACAATCAACAACAAGATGATTGCTATAGGCATTAAAAAATAATATAATTTTAATTTTTTCATAACTCTTCATCTCCTTACAATAAAAATATAATACTTAACCAACACCTTCTACTAATAAAAGTATACAATTTATAGGTGAATCAGTCAATGTTTTTTTATAGTTAATCAATATTATCTACTTTAATATTTCAATATAAACTAATTTTAAAATTTTGTAACATTTATTCCTCAACGGTAATCCTTCTATTATTCATTATATCGCATACTGGACATTTGTCCATAATAAAAGAGGAAGGTGATAAATAATGCATAGTGACACCTATTACTTTGATATTATTAGGTATAATATTAAAAGATTACGTGAAGAAAATGGACTTACTCAACAGCAACTTGCTGATAAAGCAGGAATTACAATGAATTACATTGCTAAAATTGAAAGTAAAAAAATGCAAAGAGGTTTCTTGGTAGAATTGCTGATGCACTTGGATTAGATATTAGAGAATTCTTTAAGCCATTAGATGAAGAAAACCCTACTAATAAATAGTAGGGTCTTTTATTAATTATTTTGTTATTACCAAATTACAATTTTACTTAAATTTAACGTTTCTAAACTCATTAATATTTATTAAAAATCTATTATTAAGTAAACTTTTATTTTTCTATATGTATAACTATGTTGTCGCCATATTTTATATCATAGCTTGTTGCACTCGTTGGTACTTTAAAAGTAGCAGTCCCTTGTACAGTCAAACCTTTACTTATAAAAAATGGTAATGTTGAATAACCTGATGAAAAATCATTATCCTGCGCTATTCCATCAACTAAACAATTAACATCTTCACTTTTGATTTGTTTACCTGAAGTATTTTCTACAATTAAATAAAATTTTATATATTCATAGCCTTCTTCAGTTGTTTTCATAAAACTTTCAGTTTGTTCATACTTAGTTACTTTTGCTTTATACTCTGATGTACTACCAAATTCATTTAGATTTACAGTAACCTCATGATCATTATCTTTATTAAATATATCATCTGTAGAATCTTTACTAATATTAACAAAAGCAACAATGATAATTGTTAATACTACTACAAAAATTACAATAGGCACAAAAAAGAAAATTCTAGAAAATTTAAATGCACTTAATGTATGTTTAACAATTTCCTGTTTAATTTGAGCATTAGACTCTTCTTCACGATTTTTTTGTTCTTCTAATTTTTTATAAGTTTTATTATTATTAAAAGATGCTCCACAATGTGGACATTTATCATCTCTTTGAGCATCTATTCTAGCACCACAATATTCACAAAAAAATTTCATACACCCTCCTATACATTAAATCTAAAGTAACAGATATCACCATCTTGCATTATATAATCTTTTCCCTCTAAACGCATTTTACCAGCTTCTTTTACTGATTTCTCACTTCCATATTTTTCCAAATCTTCATAACTCATTACTTCTGCTTTTATAAATCCTTTTTGAAAATCTGTATGTATTATTCCAGCACATTCTGGAGCTTTCATACCATCCTTAAATGTCCAGGCACGGCACTCATCCTCACCAGCTGTAAAAAATGTTTTTAATCCTAACAAAGAATATGAAGCTTGAATTAACTTATCAAGTCCACTTGAATCTACACCAAGTTCATTTAAAAATTCTTTCTTTTCTTCATCACTCATATCAACTAAATCTGACTCAGTTTTAGCACATATTACTACAACTGATGCATTATCCTTTTTAGCATATTCTCTTACTTGGCCTATATATTTATTATCACCTAAAAGCAAATCATCTTCAGAAACATTTGCTACATAAATAATTGGCTTACTTGTAAGTAAATTAAATGGTTTAATATATAACTTTTCGTCTTCTGTTAACTCTATTCTTCTAATAGGAATATTTTTTTCTAAAGCTGCTTTTAATTTAGTTAGTATAGCTGCTTCTTTTTGTACTTCTTTGTCTTTAGATAAAGCTGCTTTTTTACCTATTTTATTAAATCTATTTTCTACTACTTCTAAATCAGCTAATATAAGTTCAACTTCAATTATTTCTATATCTCTTATTGGATTAATTTCATTTTCTACGTGTATTATGTCACTGTTTTCAAAACATCTAACAACTTCACATATAGCATCTACTTCTCTTATGTGAGATAAAAATTTATTTCCTAAACCTTCTCCTAGAGATGCTCCTTTTACCAATCCTGCTATATCTGTAAATTCAAATGTAGTTGGAACTAAGCTTTTTGGATTATATAAATTATTTAAAAATTCTAATCTTTTATCGGGTACTATTACCACTCCTACATTTGGATCTATAGTAGCAAATGGATAATTAGCTGCTAAAATATTTTTTTTTGTAATTGCATTAAATAATGTACTTTTACCTACATTTGGTAAACCTACTATTCCTGCTGTTAAACTCATTTCAAACACCTCTTACATACTAGTTTACTATAAAACTAATAAAAATACAACGAGAATGAATATCTATTTATTATTTATAAATTGATGTAATAATTTTTCATATCTTATAATTGAAATACAATAACCTATCCAAATTATTAATAATATTATTAATGAAAATAAAAATGAATACATATTATTTATTTTATCTACTTCATTAGATATAGGTATATTATATCCACAATAACCTGAGGTTATAATTAAAAATATCAATAATACAATATTTGAATAAAAATATTGTCTTCCTATATAAGTTTTTTTAAATTTTTTAGAATAGTTTTTATATTCTTTTTTTGTTATATCAAACACCTTCATATTACCTATCTCCTTTCAATTTTAATTATACCATAAATTCACAAAAAAAAAATACCACTTAGTGGTATTCCCCTTTTCTGTATTCTTCTACAGTAACTACTCATTCGTAAAATATATAACCTATCTTACATTTTTATTATAACAAAGTTTTATTATATTAAAAAGAGTAGTTTTAATTTATTTTTAATGTATGTGTAAAGATGTGTAAATTATAAAGTTATATTTGAATTTATACCTATTGGTACACCTAATAAATACCAACCTAGTATTATTATTAACCATACAAGTCCTAAAATAATTATTATATGTTTAACTTTTTTCATAGTTTCAAATATACTTATATCAGAATCTTTTTCAAATTTATACATAAATCCTATAGTTATTATTAAATATATATATATAGGTGAGAATAACTTACCTACAGAATCCGCAGCAATAAATAAAGTTTGAGTAAATGCAGGGCTTATATTAGCACGCATTAATAATGGTACATATACAGGCGCTACTAACTGCCACTTAGTAATTGTTGCTGGAATAAATATTGATATAATTACAATAGATAAAAATGCTACTAAAATTAAAATTAATCCTGATAAATTACTTGATCCTACAAAGTCAATTATATTTGTAGATATAACAGTTGAAAGATTTGTCCAATCTAAAATTTCATATAAAATAGATGCAAAAAATATTAATACAAAGACATATCCGGTACCTTCAAATGTTTTAGTTAATGCATTACTGTAATCTCCACTATTTTTAATGTTTCTAGATATTGTACCATATACAAATCCGCAAATCATAAGGATTGCTATTATTAAAAACATAAAACCTTGATTTAGTGGTGATGATACTCCAAATAATTTTCCTATATATGTAGGTTGTGTATTATCAAGTAACATACCTGATTTTGGTAATCCTGGAATTATGCAATAAATAAAAACTGCAACCATAATGATAAAAGTAATTAATGTTGTTTTTGATGCTTTTTTCGATGTATTTAAATTATCACTAATTTCATTTCTAGGATATTTTTTTGCTAATCTTTCAAGCAAATATGTACCTACTAAGGTTAAAACTATTGTAGATACTATTAATACAAATATATTTGATAATAATTCATAGTTATAATTAGCAGAAATTCCTTGTGCTGCAATCTCTGTTATATTTCCAAGTTCATATGCTTGATAATTATATATTATTCCAGTACCATAACCAATTGTAATAGCTA
Organism: uncultured Bacilli bacterium; assembly: GCA_934167485.1. Classification (GTDB taxonomy): domain Bacteria; phylum Bacillota_I; class Bacilli_A; order RF39; family UBA660; genus UMGS1613. The sequence goes on along the minus strand of CAKPKL010000005.1, from coordinate 60,809 downwards.
TAAACATAGTTAGTACTCCAAGACTTGAATTTCTACCTATGTATTTATATAGTATACCTGATAAAGGTAATAAAAGTGCATAACTATAATCTCCTATGAATGTTGATATAATGCCAACAAACATTACTAACATTGTTACATATTTTGGCTTAATTTTTTTTAATGGGCTAAATACTTGTTTTAAAAGACCACTTGCTTCCAAAATGGATATTGCTATTAAGGATAATATAACAAGTACTAGAGGCTCTAAAGTTTGAAAATTAGATAGTGAATTATTTAAAATATATTTTAAACCACTTTTACTAAAAATATTATTAACAACAAGCAAAGTTGTTTCTAATGTTCCACCTTCTGTTTTGTAACCACTTACACCTATTAAATTAAATAGAAAACTTGCAACTACTACAATTATACCTATAAAGAGAATCTCAACTACAGGTCCCATCACTTTCTTTTTATTCTTTTTTTTATTGTTTTTCACTTCAAATCCTCCTAATAATTTATTATTTTTTTGAGTTTCTTATTAAAATCTATTCTAGGTAACATAATTGATCTTCCACAATTAATACATTTTATTTTAATATCAGCACCTATTCTTGTTATTTCCCATTCATTAGTTCCACATGGATGGTCTTTTTTCATTTTTACAATACTTCCTATTTTGTATTCTTTATCCATTATGTACCACCACCTGATCAAATGGAATTGTTATTTTATTTTTATTAAATTCAACAACAATTTCTTCCTTTATTTCTCTTTCTAGACTAAAACTATTAGAATAACTTGTTTGAGCCACTATTCTAAATTTTATTGAACTTGATGCAAGTTCCTGTATACCAAGACAAGATGCTTCTTTTAATTTATATTTTTCTTTTATACTTTTACACAAATTATCTAAAACATCTTTAACTTTTTTAATGTCAGACTCATAGTCTACATCAACATCTATTATTAAATTTGCTTTATCTATACTATAGTTTATTATTTCTGATATATTTCTATTTGATATAAATTTAATCTCACCTGTATAAGCTTTAATTTTTGTAGTTCTTAAATTAGAAGGCATAACTTCTCCCTTAAAACCATTAATACTTACACAATCACCAATAGAATACTGTCCCTCAAATATTATAGTGATTCCAACTATAAAATCTTTTAATAAATCTTGTAAAGCTAGGCCTGCTACTATACCTATCACACCAAATGAAGCTACTAAAGATTTAGTATCAATTGAATAAATTTCAAGTATCATAAGTATTCCAATTAGTATAATTATAAATCTAATCATATTATTAATTAAATTTACTATAGTATTCTTTTTTCTATCATTTACATGTGATATTTTAATTTTAAATATCTTATATACTATTTTTTTAGATAATACGCATAATAGAAAACATACCAATATTATGATAATAGGAGCTAAAATTTCTTTTTCTAAAAGTTTTTCCATATTATTCCCTTACATTTAATACTTCAAGTATTCTATTTAAATCAGCGATATTAGTAAAGTTAATTTCTATTTTTTTATCTTTGATTTTTACTTTTGTATCTAACTTTTCTCTTAATAAATCTTCTACATATTTGTAATCATTATTAATAGGTTTTGAATGTCTTTCTATCTTTACTTTTTTTTCAGTTGATTCAGTATCTTTTTCAAGCTCTCTTACTGGTATTTTCTTATCAACAATTTCATGAGCCATTTCTATTATTTTTTGATTATCTTCTAATTTACTTAAAACTCTAGCATGTCCCATACTTAATTGATTGTTCGCAACCATTTGTTGAACCTCTTTTGGAAGACGAAGAAGTCCTAATATATTTGTTATATGACTTCTACTTTTTCCTACTTTTTTAGCTAAATCTTCTTGTGTTAAAGATAATTTTTCTATCATTGATTTATATGCAATTGCTTCTTCTATCGCACTTAAATTTTCTCTTTGTAAATTTTCTAAAAGCGCTATTTCCATCATTTGCTCGTCATTTAAATTACGAATAATAGCTGGAATTTTCTTTAAACCTGCAAGTTTTGATGCTCTAACTCTTCTCTCACCTGCAATAATCTCATAACCTTTTATACTTTTTTTTACTATTATTGGTTGAAAAACACCATGTTCTTTTATTGAATTTGATAATTCCATCAATGCTTCATCATTAAAAACTTTTCTTGGTTGATAAGGATTAGCTCTTAGTTCTTCAATATCAACATCTATTACTTCTTCGTTAGTTGCAGTCTCATAAACTGCTTTTTCAAAACTATCCAAATCTAAATTTTCTGTATTAAATAATTGTTCTAAGCCTTTTCCTAAAGCTCTTTTTTTAGTTTCCATTTCTATCAATCACCTCTTTGGCTAAATTTATATAAGCTTCTGTTCCTCTACTTCTAGGATCATATGCATGAATTGGTTTTCCATGACTTGGAGCTTCTGATAGTCTTACAAGTCGTGGTATTATAGTATCATAAACTTTTTCTTTAAAATAACTTTTAATTTCCTCTACTACCTCTAATCCTAAATTAGTTCTATTATCTAACATAGTTAATAAAACACCTTCTATATCTAAACTAGGATTTAACTTCTTTTGAGCTATCATTATAGAATTTAAAAGTTGCATAATACCTTCTAGTGCGAAAAATTCACATTGAACTGGTATTATTACAGAATTTGCGGCTGCTAATGCATTTGTAGTAATAAGTCCTAATGAAGGTGGACAATCCAAAATTATATAATCAAAAACTTCACTTATTTGACCTAAGTATTTTTTTAATTGTAATTGAGGTACAAATTCAGGATTTACTCTTGACATCTCAACCAATTCCATATCTACACCAGCTAAATTTATTGATGCTGGTATTAAATATAAATTCTTAAATTTTGTTTTTGCTACTACCTTTTTAATTTCTGCTCTATCTACTAAAACTTCATAAATACTATTTTCTAAATCACCTTTATTCACTCCAACACCTGTTGTACTATTACCTTGAGGATCCAAATCAACAAGTAGAGTCTTTTTTCCTAAAAGTCCTAGGGATGCTGCCAAATTTATACTAGATGTAGTTTTCCCTACACCGCCTTTTTGATTAACGAATGCTATTATCTTTCCCATTATTTCACCTTTTTTCATTTTTCTTTATATTTATATATAAATAGTTTATCACAAAATTATAAATAAATCTATCTTTTGATATAATTAAAAATTAAATTCATAAAATTTAATGGGTGATTTTTTGAAGAATGTTTTAATTTTATTTGGTGGAAATTCATATGAACACGAAATATCTTGTAATTCAGTAAATTTTATTATAAATAATATTGATACTAATTTATTTAAATTTAAAGTTGTGGGAATTGATTTTGATAATAATTGGTATGAAATTCAAAATATTAATAATATTGATAATAAATGGATGAATAAAAATTCAAAACTGATTAATAATATTATTGAATACAGCAAACAATTTGATATTGTATTTCCTATGATACATGGATTTAGTGGTGAAGATGGGAAGTATGCTAGCTTATTTGAATTATTTGATATTAAATATGTGGGATGCGATGCTTATTCTAGTATTATATGTTATGATAAATTATTAACTAAATTAGTACTAGAAAAATTTGGAATACCACAAGTACCATATTTGATTTATAATTCTAATCTTAATTTAAAAAATATTGAATATCCTGTAATTGTTAAACCTTGTAAATGTGGATCATCTATCGGAATAAATATTGCACATAAAAAACAAGAACTTAATAAAGCTATTAAAAATGCTTTAAAATATGATTCAAATGTATTAATAGAAAAATTTATTAAAAATAAAAGAGAATTAGAATGCTCTATTTTGGAAAAGGGTAAAAAACAAATTATATCTGATATAGGAGAAATTATAAATCAAAAACAATGGTATGATTATAATTCTAAATATAAAGATAAAACAGATACAAAAATTTCTAGTATTGATGAGAGTATAAAAGAAAACATAAAAAAATATTCCCTTGCTATATTTAATATTTTAAATTGTAAAGATATGAGTAGAATTGATTGGTTATATGATGTAGATAATAATAAGTTATATTTTAATGAAATTAATACTATTCCTGGTTTTACAGAAATCAGTATGTATCCTAAATTATTAAATAGTTTAAATATATCAAATAAGGAAATAATTACCTTTTTGCTAAATTCATAGATTGACTATCTATAAAAAAATTTATCAAACTGTGAGAAAATTAAGTTGGTGATAATATGGCAGTAAAGAAAAAGTCCAATATCTATAATGTTATTGGCAAAAATATTAAAAAATATAGAATTAAAAAGGGATTAAAACAAAGAGAATTGGCTGAGGCTTTATACTTAAGTGATAGTTTTATAGCTAAACTTGAGTCGGTTACTCATCAAACTATATCAATTGATACATTAGAAAATATTGCCAATGTACTTGATTGTGATATTAGAGATTTTTTTGAAAGAGAAAACGACAAATAGTCGTTTTTGTTATTAAAACAAGATACTATTTTCTAGCATCTTGTTTTTTTCTAAGTTCTGTATTAAGTATTCTTTTTCTCATTCTATAACCAACAGGTGTTACTTCTACAAGTTCATCTTCATTAATATAATCTAGACAAACTTCCAAACTCATTATTTTAGGTCTTTTTAATACAACTGTATGATCTTTACTAGAAGAACGCGTATTAGTTAAGTTCTTACCTTTAACTACATTGACAGCTAAGTCATTATCATGATTGTTTTCTCCAACTATCATTCCTTCATAAACTTCTGTTCCAGGTTCAATAAACATAACTCCTCTATCTTCTAATTGTCCTAAAGCATATGCTGTTGATTTTCCATTTTCAATTGAAACTAAAACCCCTGTTTTTCTTGTTCCTACATTATTACCTGCTAAAGGTTTATATGAATCAAATGTATGATTTATTATTCCATAACCTTTTGTCATAGTCATAAATTCTGTCATGAAACCGATCAATCCTCTTGTTGGTACTAAATAATGTAATCTTGTTTGACCATTCTCATTAGCCATATTTTGCATAGATCCTTCTCTATTACCAAGAGCTTCTATTACAGATCCTACATATTCATCAGGAACATCTACTTGTACTTCTTCAAATGGTTCACATAATACTCCATCTATTTCTTTTTTTATAATAGCTGGTTTAGATACTTGTAGCTCAAAACCTTCTCTTCTCATATTTTCAATTAATATTGAAAGATGTAATTCACCACGTCCTGATACTACAAAAGCTTCCGAATTATCTGTAACTGGTGTTACCTTTAGAGAAACGTCTCTTTCGGTTTCTTTTAATAATCTTTCTTGAATTTTACGTGCAGTTACTATCTTACCTTCTCTTCCGCAAAATGGTGAAGTATTTACACCAAATGTCATTTGTAAAGTTGGTTCATCAATACGTAATAATGGAAGTGCTTCTTCTTGTCCCACTGTACAAATAGTTTCACCAACAGATATATCTGGTAATCCTGCGATTGCAACTATATCCCCTGCTTCTGCACTACTAACTTCTACTCTTTTTAATCCAACATATCCAAATATTTTGGCAATTCTAAATTGTTTTACCGATCCATCTACTCTTATACAACTAACCATTTCACCAGTTTTAACTTTTCCTCTTTTTACAAGTCCTACGCCAATACGTCCTACAAAATCATTATAATCAAGTAAAGCTGGTTGGAATTGTAATCCGCCTTCTACATCTTTAGAAGCCTCGGGAATATTTTCTACAATAAGATCTAAAACCTTTGTCATATCAGGTTCTTGAGTTGATAAATCTGGAGAATAACTTGATGTTCCATTTAAAGCAGATACATAAACTATTGGGAAATCTAAATCATCTATATCTGCACCCAATTCTATAAATAAATCCATTACTTCATCTATTACTTCTTTTGGTCTTGCAGATTCTTTGTCTATCTTATTTACTACTACTATTGGTTTTACGCCTGCTTCTATTGCTTTTTTTAATACAAATCTTGTTTGAGGCATAGTTCCTTCATATGCATCTACTACCAAAAGTACACCATCAACCATGTTCATAATACGTTCTACTTCTCCACCAAAATCTGCATGCCCTGGTGTATCAAGTATATTTATATGACTTCCTTTATATTCGATAGATGTTGGTTTAGCAAGTATAGTAATTCCTCTTTCCCTTTCAATATCATTAGAATCCATTACTCTTTCTTGTACTTCTTCATTTGCTCTAAAAGTTCCACTTGCTTGTAATAATTTATCTACCAAAGTTGTCTTACCATGGTCTACATGGGCAATAATTGCTACATTTCTTTTACTCATTTTTATACACTTCCTTCAAAACACCATACAATTATAACACAATATTTAAAAAAAGCAAATTATTTTTAATTTGTTTTTTATTTACTTAATAACTCTTTTATATTTTCATCTACATTATATATTGATAACAATTTACCATTTATAAAATTGATATTTGGGTAAGTATGTTTTAAATAATTAAAACTATTACTTATAGTACTTCCACCAGAGGTTGCAAAAACATATACTTTTTCGTTTGTTAAATTATTCTCTTCTATAAACGCATTTATAATTCTAGGTGGTAAATCCCACTATATGGAAAAACCTATTAAAACTATATCATAAACAAAAATATTATCAATTTTATTCATATTTTTTTATTTTATTAGCTATACCATTATAGTTATTAAATGTTGCTCTTTTATCTGCACTTGATACTATTTTACCTTCTATAGAATATGGCATAGCAAATGAGTATAAACCAATTTTTCCTCTATAACAAGATTTAATCATTTCATCAATGTATTTTCTATCTATATTCTTTAATAGTGAAAAGTTTTTTAATTCTAATTCATTATATATACTATTATCAATTCTTCTAACTGGTAGTGGATACATATGATGAATTATCCCATCTATAAGTTCATAACTTTTCTCATTATTTCTAAATAAATCAGGATACCAATTAAATGAATTAACCACGCTTTCTATAGGATGCCTAAATCCATGTAGATTAGAGAATCGTTTAGCCTTACCTATTTTATTTTTTCTCCACTGTACAGTATATAGGTCATGCATCATTGCTATATTTAGAGCTAAATTTATATCTATATCCTTTTTATTTTTTAATGCTTTTTTACATAATATATATGTTATAGTAGTTGTCTGTAATATATGATAACCTAATGTTATATTACTATGGTGCAAAAACTTATCTGTCATTCTTTTTTGAAATTCTTCATGTTCAAAAATATTAATTATCATAGATAATAATTCTTCTTTTTCAGTGTTATTTAATTTGTATGAATCCATTATATTGTCTAATATCTTTAAATTATCTTTCATTTTAACCTTTCAATTTACTATTACCAGTTTTATAATCTATATCTATACCATCTTGAACATTATATACAAACACATTAAATTTAATGCCATCGCCATTATCTTCTATAGAGTAAGCTTCTAGTTGCACCCCGTGTGCAAGTAAATTATCATCTACATAAATTGGGGTTGCTCTATATAGTACATGATTTTTAGTTTCTTTTACATATTTAGTAACTTTGTTTTCAAATTCTAGCATACCTTTTGTATTCATATAGCGAGTACAAGTTATTAAATTTTTAGGATTATCATTTTCTCCTGTTAATTGATATCCTATTAAATGACATCTATTATAAAGGTATTTCCCATCTACAATATTATATTTTATTGTATGCCATCCTGATGGTTTAATATTACCTATACTACCTCTTTTAGTATCAGGCATTGTATCTAAACTAACATTAGCAAATGCTACACCCGCTCTATCTAATTTATCTAATGAGCTATATATCTCAAATGAATCTTCTATTTTATATTTGTCATCAAATTCAGGTTCATTATTATTTAATACTACATAAGGTTCTTTGTTATATTCTGGTATATTATCAATACTATAAGAACTATAACTTTCCTGATTTATTACTCTTTTTATAGTTTGCTTTACATCTTCATTAGAATTTACAAATAACAAAAGAGCTATAGCAGTTACTATAGGTATTATATTTATTTTTTTCTTTTTCATTATTTTATTATATTCCTCAATATATAATCCATAGTTATCTTTATATCAGGAAAACAATCTATATTCTCTAATTCATTACGCGAAAACCAACGAATAGCATCGCTCTCTTCTTTATTTAATTGTTCCTTAGAATCATCATTTGGTACTGCCGCATATATTATATCTATATGCATATGAGTTTCTCCATCACTTGTTGTTCTTCTATTTTTTTGAATTCCAAGAGGTCTTATAAAGTCATCTTCTCTTGGAAATCTTTCTCCAAGTAATCTAACTCTTAAACCAGTTTCTTCGTATACTTCTCTAAGTGCAGCCTCTTCAGGAGTTTCATTTCCTTCTATATGTCCTCCAGGTTGAGTCCATCTTCTATTTTTTTTATGCTTTATCAATAATATTTTTTTTGTGTATGGATCTATTATAAATGCTGATGCACAAAAATGTCTTTTCATATATACCACCTTTAGATAAATATATCAAATATATTTTGATATGTCATTATTATTTAAAGATATTATATTTTTTTTACACTTTTTTACAATTATTCTAAAACATCTTTTGGTTTTATGTTTTCATTTCTTTCGTACACTGTGATTTTTTCGTTTGTATCTAATGTTACAAGTAATATTTTAGATAAATCAGTGTATCCTTTTTCTCTTAATTTTTTATCTAACCACTTTAAATCTTTATTCATATTTTTTAAATTGTTATGCATTATTTTAGAATCAATAACTACATTAGCGCACAATCCTTCTCTATTTACCTTTATACTCATATCCTTTGGAGTTATAGGTCTATATTCTGGTTTGGGTAATATACTAAGTTTACCGTTTGCCTCCATAAGAGCATATTCTACCTGTGATAAATCAAAATATCCACTGCTCCTAATTTCTTCCATCATATCGTTTATATCAAATTTAACTTTTTTTAAATTTTTTTCTAATATTTTACCATCTTGAATTAGAACAGTAGGTGTCCCCATAAAAAATCTTCTAAGTACTATGCTCTTCATAGTTAAATATGAAACTAGATATGCGAAAAGTCCAAAAAGTACTACAGCCCAAATTCCATTTAATTCATTTGATTCTAAATTTATAGTCATTTCTGCTGCAAAATTACCTATTGATATTCCTATTACATAATCAAAAAGAGACAATTGAGAGACTTGCTTCTTACCCAACATTTTTGTAATTAAGAATAAAGTTAACAATGATGAAATTGCTCTTACTGTTACATCCAACAATTCTTTCCAATCAATACTCATACTAGTCACCTAATATTATTATTACAAATATCTATATTTATATACAAAAAAAGGTATTTTTATTCACCTTTTCTTATTTTTTGCTTAATTTTTTTTGAATATTCCTGTTCATTATCTATTAATATGTTCGTTATATTTTCTATATTACAATCAAAAGAAAATCTTATTTCTTTTAAACCATTTTCTGATATTTCTTGTTTTGTTTCTATTAGAAAATTATCTTGAGCAAAAAGTTCTTTTAATTTATCAATATCAATTTGTATATCAAAAAGATTTTTTTGCATATTATTTACAACTAACTCATTTAATATCATTGTTTTTCCTTTAGGTCTAACAATAAAATACACTTTAGTAATTAAACCATCTTTTGATTGAAACAACTTTTTATAATTAATTTTTTTTATTATTGATCTCCACATTAAATAATAAGCTTTTTCTGTGCCTCTATTAATAGTTTTTTGATATTTTGCTTCTAATTTATCAACTTTATTTTCTAATTTTCTATATATTTTTTCATTCATAGTATCTCTCCTTGATAAAATATACTAACATAAGAAGAACATTTTTTCAAGAAAAAAAGAAGATTATTTTTCTTCTTTTGTAAATCCATATTTACGATTGAATTTTTCTACACGACCTGTTTTAGAAACTTGAACACCATTTCCACCTTTATAAAATGGATGACATTCATTACAAACTTCTAAATGTAAATCTTTCTTAGTTGATTTAACTGTAAAAGTATTACCGCATGCACAATTTACTTTAGTGTCAACATATTCAGTATTTGTTTTTTTCATTTTTTACTCTCCTCCCGCCATGGCAAATTCATGCCATAGAAATTTAATTACTTACATAGTTTATCAAATAATTTAAATAATTGCAAGTACTTTATAAAGAAAAATAGTCAAACGACTATTTAATCATTATTTTTTCCAAATAATCTTAATAATTTTAAGAATATATTAATAAAATCTAAATATAATTGTAAAGCTCCATATATAGCTAAATTATCTTCGTTTTCTATTGAATATAAATTTCTCTTAATTACTTGGATATCGTATGCTATATAACAAATAAATACTATTAAACATACAATCGTTAAAACTAAATCAAATGATTCACTTCCAACAAATATATTGATTAAACTACATATTATTATACCAAGTAAAATCATAAATAAATATATTCCAAACTTAGTTAAATCTATATTTGTGTAATAACCTATAAGTGCGAATATTAAAAATATTAATGATGTTATACCAAATACATATATAATAGATGTTAATTCATATAAAACAAATATTGATGAAAATGTAAGTCCTGTTAAAAATGAATATAAGCAAAACATTATTTTTGCAGACATTGGACTCATTTTTCTTATTCTAGCACTTAACCATATTACTACTACTAACTCAGCTACTATAAGAACAACATATAATTTTGAAAATACATTATATAACATATTTTCATTCATAGAAACATAAGCTCCTACTCCAAATGTTATAGCCAAACCTATAAACATCCACATAAAGATTTTTGAAAACATTTTATTATTCTCTATCATTTTATCACCCACATTAATTATACAATATTTTTTTTATTTAGTAAAGTTTATTATCTTATCTGTTATATAATAATATCCATCAATTGTAGGATATATACCTTTTATTATATATTTATCTAAATTGCTTATATCAATATAATTAATTTTATTATCTCTACATATATTTGATAATTTTTTATTTGTGTATTCTATTAGTTCTTTGTTATTTATTATATTATAAAAGCTTAAAAAGTATATTTTATCCTTATTATATTTTCTAAGTAATATAATTAATTTTTCTATATCAAGAAGAAGTGAATCAACATAATTATAATTTAAATTTTTTGTATATATTAAATCATTCATACCAATAGATATTATTATATAATTTGATTTTATTATTAAGTTTTGTAATTTATACTCTTTATTATTATAATTTATAGTTTTATTATAATTTATATCATTTATTAAATCATTTACTCTATAGTCTTCTAAAACTGAATAATTTACATATTTTTTTAATTTACTACCTAATGAATGTTTTATTCCTATATTATAGTTGTATTCTATTTTATTGTAATTATTCACACCTTGTGATAACTGATCACCTAATGAAACATAATATATATCTTTATCTATATTAAGGTAGTATATTAAAAAAGTAAATATAAAAACTATTGTTACAAAAATGATTTTTTTCATAATTCCTCCACAAAAAAAGTAGCTTAGCTACTTAATTATATTTCTTCTAATGATATTTTAGCACCTACACTATCAAGTTTATCTATTATATTTTCATAACCTCTAAGGACATGGTCAACATCTTTTATAACAGTTTCACCGGTTGCGACAAGCGCAGCAAGAACTAAACAAGCTCCAGCTCTTAAATCGGTTGCGACAACTGTTTTTCCAACTAATTTTGTAGGACCTTTTATTTTTATTTTTCTACCTTGGATTTCTATATCTGCACCCATTTCTTGTAAATATGGAACATTTTGAAATCTATTTTCATATATTGTTTCTTCTAAATTAGATGTTCCATTACATTGTGTTAATAATGTAGTTATTGGTTGTTGCAAATCTGTTGGAAATCCAGGATAACCTAAAGTTTTTAAATTTACATGATGAGGATTTTCACATTTATTAATTATTATATAATCTTTACCTAATTTTAAATCAACACCCATTTCTTTTAGTTTAAGCACTAATGATTCAACATGTTCTGGTATTATATTCTCTATTTTTAAATCTTTTCCAAGTAAAGCTCCAGCTATTATATAAGTTCCAGCCTCTATTCTATCTGGAATTACTTCAGTAAAACATCCCTTTAAATGTTCTACTCCTTTTATTCTTATTTCACTAGTTCCAGCTCCTGTTATTTTAGCGCCCATATTATTTAAGAAAGTTGCTACATTTACTATCTCTGGTTCCTTTGCAGCATTTTCAATAATAGTAAGGCCCTTAGCTTTTACTGCAACTAACATAGTGTTTATAGTAGCTCCCACACTTGGCATATCCAAATATACGTGTCCACCAACTAGTTCTTCGGCATCTATTGTAAATTTATTACCTTCTTCTTTAACAGTTGCACCTAGTGCTTTAAAACCTTTTAAAGTTTGATCTATTGGTCTTGCTCCTATTTTACATCCACCAGGAAAATACATTTCTACATGTTTATATTTACCTAATAGAGCCGACATAAAATAATAAGAAGCTCTAAGCTTACTAGAAACACGTTCTGGAATTTCTTTATTTACTATTGATTTTGGATCTATTTTAATTATTCCATCTTTTAATTCTATTTTTGCTCCCAAATAATCTAATATTTCTTTTAAAGCTTCTATATCAGAAATATTTGGTATGTTATCTATATTTACAATATCATCAGATAAAATAGATGCTGGAATTAAAGCAACTGCGCTATTTTTAGCTCCACTAATTCTTATTTTACCTTCTAATATATTTCCTCCTGTTACTCGTATTTGTTTCATATTACCTCCAAGACTACTATATTTTATGATAATCACCCAAACTTGTGTATATTATGCAGTCCTATATAATTATAACATTTATATTGAAACTTGTAAATTAAAGAAAACAAAATTAGCATTTTTGTAATAAATTAATTTACATACATTAATTTCTACCAATATTCGATATAAGTATATTGAAGACAAACAAATATTTTTATATAATAAATGTGTTAGAGGTGGTTACATGAATAATTATGAATTTGGTAATTTGTTATATAAACTTAGAATGAAATCAAATTTAACACAAGAAGAACTTGCAAAAAAATTAAACATTACTAATAAAGCTATTTCCAAATGGGAAAATGGTAGAGCTATACCAAATACAAATACATTAAAGAATTTATCTATTTTATTTAATATTCCTATTGATAATTTATTACAAATTACAAAGCAAAGAAAAAAAGAAATAATAAAAATTGTAATTACAGGTGGGCCATGTGCTGGAAAAACAACTGCTATGAGTTGGGTACAAAATGCATTTACAAATTTAGGATATCATGTTATTTTTGTACCAGAATGTGCAACTGAAATAATTAATGCTGGTATTTCTCAAAAAAGCTGTGAAAGTATATTTGATTTTCAAAAAACTCTAATGAAATTACAAATAGAAAGAGAAAACATATATGAAGAAAGTGCTAAACATATAAAAGGAGATAAAATATTAATTATTTGTGATAGAGGTCTTATGGATAGCAAAGCTTTCTTAACCAATTTAGAATTCTCTACAATATTAAATGATTTAAATAAAAATGAAATAGAGCTAAGAGATAATTATGATGCAGTTTTTCATTTAGTAACAGCTGCAAAGGGAAAACAAGAATACTATACGCTTTCAAATAATACTGCTAGAAATGAGACAATTGAAGAAGCTATTAATATTGATAATAGATTAATTGATGCTTGGTCAGGACATCCACATTTTAGAATAATTGATAACTCTTTAGAATTTGAAGATAAGATGAAAAAATTAATAAAAGAAATTTCTGTAGTGTTGAAAGAACCTGAGCCTTATGAAATTGAAAAGAAATATTTAATACAATATCCTGATATTAATTGGTTAAATAAAAATTGTAAAAAAGTTGATATTATACAAACATATTTAAAATCAAATAATAATGATGAAATTAGAGTAAGACAAAGAGGAAATAATGGTAATTATATATACACTAAAACAATTAAAAAGAATATTTCCAGTATAAAAAGAATTGAAATAGAAAAAAGATTATCTAAGGATGAATACTTAGAACTACTTATGGAATCTGATATTAACAAACACCCAATAAGAAAAACAAGATATTGCTATATATATAAAAATCAATATTTTGAAATTGATATATATCCTTTTTGGAAAGATAAAGCTATCCTTGAAATAGAATTAAATAATGAAAACCAAGAAATAGAAATTCCAAACAAACTTAAAATTATAAAAGAAGTAACATATGATAAAAAATATAAAAATAGTGAGCTTGCTAAATTTTAACACTCACTATTTTTTATATATAAATAATACCTAATATTATAAGAGTTATACCACCTATAAAAGTAGCTACCTTACCTATTAACTGATTTAATTTATTACCAAGAACCAACCCAATATAAGTAAATACAAAGCTTGTTATTGAAAAAATAATAGAACAAATTAAAAAATTATTACTTATAGCGTTTAATCCAATTCCAATAGAAAAGCTATCTATACTAACTGCTAAACCAAACAATATCATTTCTGTAATTTTTAACTTTTTAACTTTTTCTCCCTTTTTAAAACTTTCTATAAGCATACTAATTCCTATAAATAAAAATATAACAAAAACTAATAAATTATCATTTATCTTTAAAACATTTAAAATAAAATTTCCTATAAGCATACCTAATATAGGCATAAAAAAATGATATGCACCTACTATTACAGATAATAATTTAATATCATTTTTACTTAATGAAATAGTTCCATAAGCAAGAGATAATGAAAAAGCATCCATACTTAAACTTATTGCGATTAAAAAAACGAGTATTATATTCATAGCCTCACCTATAAAATAATACGCGTTAATTTTAAAAATATTTATCTATTAATGTTTTAGCTATAGTAGTATATTCAACATCAGTTGAATCTTCAGCTTCTATCATACAAAGTGGTGGGAATAATACACACCACCAATTATCTCCTAATCCCTCTCCTAGAGTTACTACAACAGATTCATAATAACCTTCTTTATACTTTATGCCTTTAAATTCTTTATCAGGAAAGTAATTTAATCCAAAATTAATTGTAAAAGGTAATTTATATTGTTCTTTTTGTAAAGTATTGTCAATATTATTCTTTATTGATTCTAAATTATTATTTATTAATTCTCTTGCTTCTTCTACATCTTTAGCATTAATTAATAATTTATACATATCTCCTTCTATAGTATCTTTTACTTTATATTTTATTTTTTGATCATAATCACTATTAGAATTACCTATTACTCTTATTCTAATAGCATCATCTGGTATCATGTTATTTGTAGCAAACACATTACCTATAAAAACATATACAAGTATTACTAAAAAAAATAAAAATATTGTTCTTTTCATTTTATCACCTATTTAATATTGAACAATATTTCTATTTTTATACATTTTTATTTAATCTAATTTGGATTTTAAAAACATTCGTATCGTCCTCACTCTCGTTCGGAGCTCATCTACCGAAAGTTTTTAATCGATACTAAATTCGGAAAGCCACAGCCACGCCAAGGGAATCATTAGCATTGCGGCTGCTCCAATTGCCAGTGCTGGCCACGCTGTAAAAAAAGTTAGTATAAATGGAAACAGCAGAACGAAGCCACCAAATTGCTGAACTTCCATTATAGTTCTTAATTGCTCCTAAATACCTTGCTGTTATTCCTCTTGAATAACCTGCTGTTGTTACTCCATTTGCCTTATAATAATCTAATTGTCTTGTTTCTGCTTCTGCTGTATCATAATCTATTGTATTAGTTGTTCCTTCTTTTCCCCATACTTCTTTTGTTGATAATAAGTATATTTTATCTTCTGATGTGAAATTTGTCTCTCCATCTGTAGAACCATGACTTGACACTACTTTTGTATTTATTATATTTTCTTTTAAGCCTTCTGGTAATGCATTATATATATCATTATTTACATATGTTCTCATTTCACTTGCTGGCCATCCACCTACATTAGTATCACTTGAATTCATTGTACGTTCTGTTATTATATCTACAAATTCTATTACAAATCCACATGCTGTTTGTGAAAAGCCTTCCGTATTACATTCTTCTGGTGTGGAATTGTTTGCTACTCTTATTGTATATAATCCATTACTATTTTCTTCTGTATTTGTAAATCCTGTAAGTGCTATTTCTTTTGTATCTCCTACTTTATATGCGCTTGTATTTCCTGCTTTTACATTTGCTACTATTGTTTCCCAAGAATCTTCACTAAATGATTTTGGGGTTGGTATTGTTGTATACACTAATTTACCCTGTGCATTTTTTACTATTGTTTTTCCTTCTTCATATTTTAATGTTACATCTTTTATATCACCATTTGAAAATGTTATATTTCCACTTTCTGGCATTTCTCCCTCTACATCTACTTTTAACTCTTCAGTAATTCCATCACAGTATAATTTTTTATTCTCTATTTTACATGTATTAGGATTATATGTTGCATCTTTCATTTTTTCTTTTGCAACTGTTTGTTCTACTGCACTTATATAAAATTCTGCACTTCTAAGTAAACTTGACTCCTTTGTATCTTTTATTATATCTAATACTATTGGTGTAGCTATAAGTGCGATTATCGCTAGTATTACTATGACTGCTAATAACTCTATTAAAGTAAAACCATTTCTTTTCATGTTATCCTCCTATATTTTACTATCTAAATTATATATTATCTTGTCTTATTAGTCAATGTTTTTTAAATTTAGTTTTACCATTTAATTTCTTCTTTACCCATATCTTTTAAATAATTATTTATTTTACTAAAAGGTTTACTTCCAAAGAAACCACGGTATGCTGATAATGGAGATGGATGGGCTGCTTCTATTATTTTGTGTTGTTTATTTGTAATAAGAGCTTTTTTACTTCTAGCAAATCCTCCCCATAAAACAAATATAACAGGATCTTTTCTCTCATTTAATTTTGATATTACTGTATCTGTAAAAATTTCCCAACCTTTTTCTTTATGTGAAAGTGGTTTATCTTTTTCTACTGTCATTATTGAATTTAAAAGTAGCACTCCTTCTTTTGCCCAATCTGTTAGATCACTTTTATTTCTTTTTATACCTATATCATCATATAGTTCTTTAAATATATTTTGTAATGATGGAGGCATTTTTATTCCCTCTCTTACAGAAAATGAAAGTCCATGTGCCTCTCCTAATCCGTGATATGGATCTTGTCCTAATATAACAACTTTAACATCATCATAATCGGTAAATCTCAATGCATCAAATATATTTTGATATGGTGGAAATATCATTTTATGCTTATATTCTTGTTTTACAAAAATTCCTAACTTTCTAAAATAATCTTTTTTTAATTCATCTTGTAATACTATATCCCATTTTTTATTAATCATAACTAACACCCATTACATTATATCACGGTTTTTATACTTTTTATATTCTTTATTTACTTCTCCTCTTAATATAAATACTGAATAAAGATTTATGATAGCTAAAATTCCTACTATTATATCTACGAAATTCCATAATGAACTTGAAGTAACTATACATCCTAAAAATAATACTATCGAAGTTATAATTTTTAAATATTTAATTTTTTTAGTTGTATTATTAGTAAAATATTTTAAAGATGATTCTCCATCATAATAACCTGATAGTATTGTTGAAAATGAAAACAAACATATTGATACAAACATTATTATTACTCCTAATGTTCCTAAATGAAAATTAAAAGCATATTGTGCGAGTTCTATTCCATTTAAATCTATAAAGTTTAAATTTTGATAATTTGATGTAAGTATTATAATTGCTGTAGATGTACATACTAAAAAAGTTGTTATATATACTCCTATCATTTGTGTATAACCTTGCGTAGCTGGGTATCTTGTATCTGTTGTAGAGGATGCGATTGCACCCGTACCTACTCCTGCTTCACTTGAAAATATACCCCTTTCTATACCTATTATTGCTGTACCAATAAATGCACCAAATCCTGCTTTAAAATCAAAAGCAGACTTTATAATATTATTAAATATTGAAGGCATTGTATTAATATTTTTTAATAATATTATAACTGCACACATTATATAAATTATTATCATTAATGGAACTATTTTTAATGAAAAACTCGCTATTTTTTTTACACCACCGCTTATTATAAAGTAAGTTATTATAGATATAACTATTCCTATTATTATAGGATTTATATTTATTAATTCATTTATTGATTTAGTTATAGTATTTGATTGTATTGTTAAAAAACCGCCTATATAACTAACTATTATAAGAATGGAATATAGATTAGCTAATTTTTTCTTTTTCATACCATTTTTTATATAATATGATGGTCCACCTTTATATATATTTAAATCATCTTTTTCTTTATATTTCGAACCTAATGTTGTTTCTGCAAAAGTTATTGGAAGTGCGAGTAATCCTATTATCCACATCCAAAATATTGAACCTAATCCTCCATAATAAATTGAAAGTGCAACTCCTGATATACTTCCAACACCTATTCTACCTGCAAGAACTATCATAAGTGATTCTATTTGAGATATAGATCCCTTTTTTCTTGTACCTTTTGTACTTTTAAATATATTTTTAAAATCAAATTGTACTAGATTTAATGAAAATGTAAAATATATACCTATTAGTATTATTAATATTGAAACTTCTAACCATATTAAAGTTTTAATAAATATCACCAATTAATTTTATGTAAAAGAAAAAATATAGATAACTATATTTTCTTTTTTGATGATTTAATAATTATATATATACCTATTAGTATCATAATTATTGATATTAACTGAGCAACTTTTATGTTAAACAACATTAAACTATCTGTTCTAAGTCCTTCAATAAAGAATCTAACTAATCCATATAATATAAAATATATTGATGTTATTATTCCTATTTTTGTAGACTTTTTGTTTCTTAAAATTATTAATATTATAAAAACTATTAAACATCCTATAGATTCATAAAAGAATGTGGGTTCGTGATAATTACCACCTATATACATACCATCTATTATAAATCTTGGTATATGTAAATTTTTTAAGTTTTCAAAAGTAGTTATTGGACCATATGCCTCACCATTAAAGAAATTACCCCATCTACCTATTGCTTGACCTAACACAAGTGATGGAGCAAATATATCTAATAGTTTTAAGAATTCTAATTTTTTCTTTTTGGTATAAAAATATATAAATATAATACCTGCTATTACACCTCCATGTATAGCAAGTCCACCTTCCCATATTTTTATTATATCTATAGGATTATTTATATAATATTTCCATTCAAATATACAATAATAAATTCTAGCACCTAATATACTTACTATAATTAAATAAAAGCAAAGATCACTTATCAAAGTTTTATCTATATTCTCTTGTTTACATTTCTTTATTACTAAATAATATCCTAAAATAAATCCTAAAAGTATTAATACTGAATACCATCTAATTTCTATAATACCTAAATTTATTATTACTGGATTCATTTTTTCATTCCCTTCAAGAATACATCTATTATTATATTATCCATTATAGCATTCATAATAGAAATAATTATTGATACTATAAATACCATAAATGTTCCATGTATATCAAAGTGTTCCATTAGTATAAAGTCAGTTATCTTTAGTATTAATATGTTTATAAGAGGATAAAAAAGTCCTAATGTAATAGCAGTAAGAGGAAGTGTTATCCATACTAATAAAGGTTTTATTGTTCTGTTTAAAGCAAATATTATAATGACTGCTATAAGTCCCCATAATCCATAATATGAATTATCTATATATACTGTTTTTTTAAATATTATTGAAACAGTTACTAATACAAGTGCATAACCTAACATATGTATAAACCAATCTAAATACTTATTTATTTTCATTTTAATCACCTATTTAATTATATACCTATTCTGCTTTTAATTCAAATAATGCATCTCTAAGTTCCATAGCCCTTTCAAAATCTAAATTTTTTGCTGCTTCTTTCATTTCTTGTTCTAATCTTATCATTAATTTAGCTTTATCTTGTTTAGATAATTTTTGTGGTTCCTTTTCTTCTAATTCTACTGTATTTGAAATAATATCTGAAATATCTTTTACTATTGTTTTTGGAACTATATTATGTTTTTTATTATATTCTTCTTGAATAGTTCTTCTTCTATTTGTTTCTTTGATTGCTATATCCATTGAGTCACTAACATTATCTGCATACATTATTACTTTTCCATTTGCATTTCTAGCTGCTCTACCAATTGTTTGAATTAAACTTCTTTCACTTCTCAAGAAACCTTGTTTATCAGCATCCATTATAGCAACCAAACTTACTTCTGGAATATCTAATCCTTCTCTTAATAAATTTATGCCTACTAATACATCATATTTACCTAATCGTAAATCTCTTATAATTTTTAATCTTTCTAATGTTTTTATTTCAGAGTGTAAATAAGCAACTTTAATATCTAATCCCTTTAAATATTGTGTTAATTCTTCTGCCATTCTTATAGTTAAAGTTGTTATTAATACTTTCTCATTTTTTTCAGTTCTTTTATTTATTTCTTCTATTAAATCATCTATTTGATTTTTTGTTGGATGTACTTCTATTATTGGATCTAAAAGTCCTGTTGGTCTTATTATTTGTTCCACTACTGTTTTTGATTTTTCTAATTCATAATCTCCTGGGGTTGCTGATACATATATTACTTGATTTATTTTACTTTCAAATTCATCAAATTTTAAAGGTCTATTATCCATGGCACTTGGTAATCTAAATCCATAATCTACAAGCATTTCTTTACGAGCTCTATCACCATTATACATTCCTCTTACTTGAGGTATAGTAACATGTGATTCATCTACGAAAAGAAGAAAATCTTTATCAAAAAAATCAATTAGTGTTGTTGGAGTTGCTCCTGCTGGTTTTAAAGCAAGATGTCTTGAGTAGTTTTCCACCCCTCTACAAAAACCAGTTTCTTCTAATAACTCCATATCATAACAAGTTCTTTCTTTTAATCTTTGATATTCTAATAATTTATTTTCCTTTTGAAAATACTTTAATCTATCATCTAGTTCTACTCTTATATTCTCTATCGCTTTATGTAATTTATCCTCACTTGTTACGAAATGACTTGCTGGAAATATTGAAATTGATTTTTTACTACTTAATATATTTCCTGTTAAAGAATCAAATTCTTTTATGGTTTCTATTTCATCACCAAATAATTCTATTCTAATCCCTTTAGAATGTTGTCCTACTGGAATAACATCTATTATGTCTCCTTTAGCTCTAAAAGTGCCTCTTTTAAAATCTATATCATTTCGCTCATATAACATATCTATTAATTTTTCTAATATTTTTTCTCTATCAATAGTTTGTCCTACATTTAATGTAAGCATCTTATTTTTATATTCTTCTATTTCCCCTATACCATAAATACATGATACAGAAGCTATTATTATTACATCTTTATAGTTTAAAAGAGCAGCTGTTGCAGCATGTCTTAATTCATCTATTTCATCATTTATAGCAGCGTCTTTTGCAATATAAGTATCTGTTTTAGCAATATATGCTTCAGGTTGGTAATAATCATAGTAAGAGACAAATAAAAATACATTATTTTGTGGGAAAAATTCTTTAAATTCAGCATATAATTGTCCTGCAAGTGTTTTATTGTGAGCAAGTATTAATGTTGGCTTATTAGTTTCTTTTATTATATTTGCCATTGTAAATGTTTTTCCACTTCCAGTTACACCTTTTAATACTTGATTCTTTTCACCATTTTTTATTCCAGATACTAATTTTTTTATAGCATCTGGTTGATCACCAGTTGGTTTAAATTTTGACACAAGATTAAACATATATACCTCCAATTAATTTATTTCTTGGAATAATTCTATCATTATTTTATATAAAAAACAAGATAGTTAATCTTGCATTTTATATTTGTTTATTAATTAATGATTTTTTACATATTCTTCTAAAGAATCTTTTATTGAAGCTATCCTCTTAAGTGGTCTTGTAAAAAAGTATTTTTTACCTTTTTCTGGTAAATCTTTTATATATGATATAAATTCTTCATACTTAACCTTAACATTATTTTCTTTAGCAAATTTTCTTATTTTTACTAATAATTTTGTTGAGTTAATAAAATCAATACATATTAATCCAACAAATATTCCAAGTATAAATGAAAATGATAAATTACAAGAGAACCAATCAAGAGCTCTCAACACATAAGGAGCGATAAAATAATAATAAACGCCACCTAAAACAGTCCATATAAGTGAAAACAATGGACATATTATTCCTTTATAATTTCCCCATTGATTGCTATAATCCCAAAGTTTTACATAACCACCATATATAAAACAAAGTCCTCCAATTAATTCAATTATAGTCATAAATAATCCCATTAACAATATAACTAATATAGGGTTTAACGATAGATTAGTAAATAACATATAACTATATGTTAAAACACATAATCCAAAGCCATAGATTGGTAAATAAGGTCCTGTTAAAAAGCCGGGATTAATCCATTTTTTATGAACTATTCTTCTAAAAAACAATTCCAATACCCAACCAAATGTACTACCTAAAAAAAATATAAAAACAAATACTAATAATTTTGACATCTTATCACCTATAGAATTTTTTCTATAACTAATCATACCATAAATATAATAAAATAACAACTAATTTAATTTTCTCAATTTTTTCGACAATGATTTTTTTAGTTCTTTATTAAAATTATATTAACATTAATGTATATAACAAAAATAATTTACACATATTTACACATATTTTTAATCTTTTACACATTTTTTGTAAAACCTAATTGTAAATAATATATAACTATTTTATAATGTACATAGAAAGGTAGGAATGAGTATGCTTAAAAAATTTAAAGTTTTAATAGTTTTAATTTCGTTATCTATAACTCTATGTTTAATGAGTAATACTTATTCTAGATATGTGGCTAGTTCACAAGGACAAATAGAAGTTATGTTTGCAAAATGGCAAATACTTGTTAATAATACTGATATTACAAATAATAAAGCTTCTTCTATTTCTTTTGAACCAGTTATTGAAAAAAATGAAAATGTAGCTGATAATAAATTAGCTCCTTCCTCTATAGGTTACTTTGATATTCAAATAGATCCAACAAATGTTGAAGTTTCATTTAAATATCAAATTGATATAAATTTAGAAAATGAAAATATTCCTGATTTAGTAATAACTAAATATGCAATATTACCTAAGAATTATATTGAAGGTGATACTTTAGAATATAAAGACTTAGAGAACAATTCATTAACAAATACTTTAACATATAACGAAAGTGGATTTGAACAATTTACTGTTAGAGTATACTTCCAATGGTATGAAGGAGAAAATGAATTGATGGATGATTCAAAAGATACTGAAGTAAGTAATTCAGAAAATAATTCATTCAAAATAAATGCAAATATTAATTTTGAACAAGCAATCTAAAAAATAAAATAGTTTATTAAAGGATAACATATGTTATCCTCTTTTTTAATATTTTAATAAAAAGACGAACAATTTAATTCGTCTTTAATTCACTTTTAGATGCCACAATTACTGGAGTAATCTTACAACTAGTTGTCTTAGCTTCACCATACATTTTTGATGCATCTGCATAAGTTTTAATAGCAAATGCTTGATTACTATTATATTCTGTATTTAACCAATAACAATCATTTGAAATTAAATAACTAAATTCATTTGAGAAAATATAAAAACCACTAGAATTTTTTACTTTATTTAAATTATCATTTAAGCCATTCATACTACTTATATTACCAATAATAGAATTTGAAATATTTGGTATTGATATCATTGAATTAAATACGTCTAATGAAATAATATTTAATATATCTGTTGCCTCTAACATTTTTGTATTAACATTCCATCCAGATATCATATTATTATAATTTGTCTCTAATGAGTTAAAATCGCTTGTATTAGCCAAACTACTAACTTCTGGCAATAATTTTACTGTGTTATCTCCCACTTTATTATTAACATCTATTACATTTGTTTTTAAACACGTAGAACTTTGATTTGTACATATTGATTTAGTTACTACATCATATAAAATTTCTTTACCTAATGGATAATTCAAATCACTTGAGTCATCACTTTCTATATATTGTTCAGCAATTAAGCTCACTAATATTTTTACTGATGGTTCTTCACCATTAGTAGTTTTAAATCTATAAGCTTCATTGCCCCAGTAACTATCTAATTCGTCATTTCCAGAATCTAATGGCCAAGAAATTGATATATTAAATTCTGTTTCATCGTTTTTCGCAAGTACAAAATTTTTATCTAAACTCATACTTACTTGGAAAGGATAATCAAGCGCTAATTTTTCCAATAATTCATCTTCACTAATATTTCCATTTTCTAAATTAAAATTTTCTAAATCAAGTATTTTAGCAGAATCAATTCTGTATTTAACTTGAGCATCACTATCTCCTTTATTTTTAATTTTTATTGATTCTGTTACTGTATCCATGCCTGGATATATATTATCGAGAGAAATAACAATATTATTAGAAGCCTTTTCTCCATTTCGCTCTAATTCAACATACCATGCTTTTACATTAACCGTTGTTTCTAAACCTGAAATTCCACTGTAAACAAACCAAGCAAGTGTAACAGATATAAAAGAAATTACGACAAAAACTACTGATAAAATGTTCAATTTTAAATACATTCTTGCCCTTTTTTTCATTTATACCACACCTTAACTAACTTAGTTTATTTCTTCGTTCTTCTTCTTTTTCCAATAATGTAGACAATATTTCTGTTCCTACTATAAACACTATTGGTAAAATTATAAACAAACAAAATCCTGCATTTGTTCCTACTACTTTATAAATCATTGATAATATTATTGATTTATAAACAACCTTACCATATAATTGATCTTCAGAAACCAAAGGATCCTCGATAAGATTTGCTATACCCTTTGCATGGAAAACATATTTTCCATTCGAATCTTTTTCTATTTTAACAACTTGGTGAGTTATTACTTTACCAGCAAAATCACCAGCTTTTCCTTGGTAACTTATTACGTCCCCTTCTTTTACTTTTGATGGAGAAATTTCTTTTGATATTAAAACATCTCCTATAACATATTTTGGTTTCATACTTTCTGAAACTACTGTAAACAATCTATAATTTAAAAATGAAATTTTATTATTACTAAATCTTTGTAAACACACTGCTAATATAAAACCAGCAACTGCAATACCAACAATAGTATTTAAAATTATAGATATTATTTTAAATATCTTTTTCTTTTTCATATGTACTCCTCTATAAATAACTCTGAGTATTTTCCAAATACTCATCCATTATACTTTTAAACTTCTTTTTTACATCATTTTTCCCAACTGTTTTTTTATTCTTTTCATTTTTTATTACTTCAGCAACCATTTCTAATATTTGTTCATCAGTAATTTTTACACCACAGTTAAGTAGTAATGATATTGAACGTTCAACTTGTTGTTTTAACATTATTAATGCATATTTTGAAAGTTGTTCTTTTTGTTCTTTTTTTGAATCAGATATTGAATCTAAAACAAAGTACTGAGTTAAAAAAGAATCATTTAATATATCTTTTAAAGTATTAGTTCCTGCTGTATCTAAACCTTCATCTTCAACATTATGATCTTTTAAATCATATGAGTATAAAAATTCCCATAATCTAGTTGCTATTTGAAAATTTGGATTTTTTAATATTAAATTAGTCTTTTTAATTGGAGGAACTACAAATGAAGCTCTAGCTTTTTGTAAACTTTTTATAAGCTCACTTTTATTCCAAATACTTAAATATTGTTTTACTTTTTTTATTCTTTCTTTTAATTCCTTTAATGCATCTTTATCTTTTTCATATTTAGAATTTAAAGAAGAATTTAACTTTACTCTAACATCAACGTGTTCTCCATTGATGTTTGTAGATGCAGTATATTCAAGTGTTTTTTTATTTTTGTTTTCTAAAGAATCTATTAATTTTTCTTTTTTTGCAACAAATTTAGTCATTAAATCTATTAAAGAATATATAAATCTATTTTCATATGTATTATATGATTCTTCATTATGCACCTCTAATATTTTTGATGGTTGAACATCCTGATTTTTAGGATCTATTTTTTCTATATAAAATGTATTTCTAGCTAAATCTTTGACACTTTCAACCGTTATTTTTTTAGCTCTTTCAATTTTAACTACTTCTTGCTCACTAACTAAAATAACACGAGGTGATCTAACTATGTTATCAATATATGTTAAAGCAAATTCTATTTCATCAAGCCAGTCAAAATTTGAGCCTTCACTTGATAATTCTGATTTATAATGCATATCTGAATTTACATTTTTTATAAATAATTGACTTTTTTCTTTTGACTTTGGGTCTTCTGAAATATTTAATACTTTTGCCATCTATATCACACCTTTATACTGATTTTTTTATTCTCTCTAAATACGCTATACATTCTTTCATTACTTTTTTACCAAAATTTTTATTTAAATATGAAATGAACGGATCTATTTCATCCCTTATAAACGCTAAATTTAATTGTTCAAATTTTCTAAATATTTTTTTAGCAATAAAGTAATCTATTCCTTCAACTTCTTTTCCACCGCAAGCAACATATACAGGAACAAATGTATTTAATTGTTTCATTATACGATTACCAAAAGCAATTCTAAAGTGATTTATTACATAATCATCTAATTCCCTTACTTTTTGTAAACTTTCTTCTGCTACTGGATATTTAATCATTGCTTCTTTAAATAAAGATTCCAAGTAACTAGAATTAACATTCATAGCTTCTTGATCTCTACATTCATATGGATCTATTTTTGTATCTATGTCTATCGGCATAGCACGGTCATAAACTTTGTCTGTTACCATATATGTAGAGTCATCGTTATTTATTGTACCAATATACCATAGATTTCCTGGTAAATGAAGCTTACCATGATCTATTTTCTTTGGATCATCTGGCCATCCACTTGTTACTAATTCAATATTCCATTCATCACGGGCTGGAATCTCTAAAACAGATAACATTTCTGCAAAATAATATTCAACACGGGCTATATTCATTTCATCTAGAATTATAGTATGAACATCATCATCAAATGAGGCTGTATATAATTCTGCTAAAACTTCTGTTTCATTAAATTTCTTTGTAAATTCATTAAAATATCCTAATAACTCTGTTTTATCTTTCCAAGAAGGTTGTACAGAAGCTAAACAAGAATCTTTTTTTACAAATTTACCCCAAGCATATGCCAAAGATGTTTTACCTGTACCAGATATACCCTGTAAAATTATTAATTTACCACAAGCTAGACCCGCAAAAAATGGTCTTAACAATACTGGATCATAATATAAATGTAATCTACTAGCAGAAAAGCATCTGAAATTATCCATTAATTCTTCTAATGTAAAACTATTATCATAGTTTTTAATTTTAACGCCTTTCATTTCCTCATCTATTTGTACTAGTTTAGGGAATCTAATTTTACCAGCATTTTCATTATCTTCTTCATCTAATGAACCTTCTGCTGATTGATCATCTTGTTCCTCACCAGGTTTTAAACCTAATTGAGAAACTTTCATAGCCATTATTTCATCTTTTTCTTTCATTAGTTTATGAACTTCATCATTCAAATTAGCTATTTCTTCTAATAATTCATCTTGATTTAATTTATTTTTTCTTCTTCTAATTGTTTTTCTTATCAAGAAATATAATAGAATTGCTATTAAACCAATTATTACTACAAGAAACAAAACAGAAATTCCAACAAACAACCATTCTGCACCTTTAAAATTAGCCTTATAATTATCTATTAGTGTACTATATTCATTAATATTAAACATTTTTATGAATCCATTATATAACCCTTTAAAGACAGTAAATATACCTTCAAAAAATATAGAAATAAACTCATAAAAGAATCTTAAAAACGTATTCATTACTATTCACCACCAAAATCTCCTACTTCTTCCGTTATATCTTCATAAACAACCTTATCAGCCAAATCTTCTGGTAAAGTTGATAAAACTTTTACAACATTAGATAACTTCTTATCAACAAAAATATAATCAACTAAATAAAGATTTTTATAATATTTTTCTTCTATTTTTGAATTATTATTTAACACTGTTGAGAAGTGAAATCCTTGTTGTTTAAGTTTTTTAATCAATGTTTTATACTTATTTAAACATTCATAAGTTGATAATAATATTACATTATCTTTTGCATATTCATCATCTATAGATTTTAATATTTTTTCAAATTTTTTTTCTTTTGAAAATAAACTTTTTGGTACAACTAAAATATATTTTTTGTTAAAGTTACCTGTTAACATATCGCTTGCAATATTTGTAGATAAAAGAGTTAACATGATTGTCATTTTATCTTCTGCTACTACACCTTCGCTATATGTTTTATCTATTATATAATCGCTGTAAACCTTACTAAAATTTATATTATGAGTTAAACTTAAGCCATATAAATTTTTTCTTGAAGATAATTTATTTACGTTCAACTCAAACATATTTGTTTCTAACTTTTTAAATAAATAATCAACTATTCCTATATAATTTCTTTGTACTTTCATTATTTCAGTTATTGTACTCTTTATTTTGGAATTATTCCATTTTCTATTTTTAGAAAACTTCGTAATTTCTTTTTTATAATACTCATTTTTAGCTTTAGTATCTGTTATGGAATCTTTAGCTTGTTCTAAATTGTTAATTAAATCAAATACTTCTAAAAATTTATCAACTTTTTCATTATACTTAGTATCACTACCTTTATAATCACTCTTTATAACTTCTGATCTATGTTGTAAATATTTATTAATTTTTATAGTTTGTTTTTTAGAAGTGTTATCTATATCATCACCATAATAATTATAATATTTTGCATCTATATAAGCACTCATTAATAAATTTTTAATTGTTGGTTCATTAACTTGAACTTTATTTTCAGATTCTATAATATTAATTATTTCATTTAATTCTTCTATTTTTATTGTAATTACCTTATCTATAACATTTTTGCTTTTCTTTGCCTTGTTATCTAATAATTCTAAATTGATTTTTGTTGATGTCTTTTTTTGTTCTTCCTTTGGCTCAACTTCAACTTTTATTTCTTCATTCTTAGGTTCTTCAATTTCATTTTTAGCAATTTCTAAGAATGTGTCATCTAATTCAGAAATATCAACAGGTATATATTGTAAATTTTCTTCATTTAATTCGTTTTGATCTATTTCTTGAACAACATTTTCTTCTATTTTATCTGGAATAATTTCTAGTTCTTTTATTGGTTGTTTTTTTACCGTTTTTACCGATTTTACTGTTTTTCTTTTTTTAGTAGTTATTTTTTGTGTAACATTACTAACAGCCTTTTTTACATCAATTTTTTCATTTAAAACTTTTATGTTATTTTCTTTAGTCTTTTTAAATAAAAAGTTACATATCAACATAGTTAAAATCAAAGATAAAAGTACTACTGGATTAAATATAGTTTTTTTAAATATTCCAAAATTTGGTAGAACTTTAATGACTTTACCTACTATTTGATCTTTATTTATTGGATCATCTTTAGTATTATTAGCATCTCCTTTTGTCACATATGTACTACTATAAGCTTCTATAATACGATGTGTTACAAATTCATCATTATATTTATAAGTTACTATATCATTTAATTTAAAATTACGTGAAGATTTTACTATTATCCAATCGCCTGGATTTATCGCATCTGACATGCTACCAGTTTGAACTTCAAAAATAGAAATTCCAAAAAAATCTGAATAACTTTTCTTTAGTATTTTAGTTTGGATATTACTATAAATAGATATAAGTAATATAATACCAAAAATAAATATAAAGATATTTAATAAAATATTAACAATTTTTTCAGTTTTACTCTTTCCTCCAAACTCCATACTAACCTTCCTATTCTCTTTATTTATTGACTTTACTAGTCTATAAATAATTTTATCATATTTTACAAATATTTACAATAT
The DNA here is from genome assembly GCA_934167485.1 of uncultured Bacilli bacterium. Lineage (GTDB taxonomy): Bacteria > Bacillota_I > Bacilli_A > RF39 > UBA660 > UMGS1613. Next base: position 30,587 of record CAKPKL010000005.1, on the reverse strand, counting down.
TTTATGACATTTTTTTGAATATAAAAAGGATTATTTTTTTAATCCTCTTCTTCTGCTCCATACTTTATTTCTACTATTAAGTTATACACTTCGTATATAAATATTAAGAAACTTGGAACTAATACTATAAATAAGAATCCCCATTTTGATTCTATAACTGATAAATAATTACCAACTTTTTCGTATGTTTTTTCAGCACTTCCAATAACAAAATCCATAGAGTAATTGGAACCATTTTCATATGTAATAGCTTGTTCTTCTTCATGAACTTCACCAACTATACCTAAATCTATATTAACTTCTCCATTAGCTGCTATTTGGTAGGTAAAAATTTCATCTCCTACTTTAATGTTATTTATCTTTTTACTTTGTACTATTACTAAATCACCTTTTTTGTAATTATTAGTTGATATCTCATCCCTTATTATTATTAAACTTTTATTTTCAAATTGGGTAACTCCATATTTATTGTAATTTAATAATAATACTGTCATAAAAATTACAAAAGCGAAATATATAGCCACTACAATTCCTATTAATATTTTTTTAATCATTTTTAATGCTTTCATCTTACCACCTACTATAATATAATAACATAAAACAAATATAAGTGCAACTAAATTATGAACACTTTGACATTTCTACAATATTAAAATCATCTATTGTATAATTTTTTGAATTATCTGTTTTATAAAAATCTATATTAATATTTTCATTTGATTCGAGTTTTATCTCTACATCATTTATATAATTATTTTTGTCAACACTATAATTTATTAAATTATTCTTATCTATATCTATTTTTAATTCATCTGAATTCCAGTTTATATTTATACATTTGCTTTGATTATTATGATTAGAAAGTAATAAATTAGAATAATCACTATAATCATTTAATTTATAAATAATTGAATCATTTTCAGTATCAAATTTGTGTATAGTATACACGCCTTTAAGTTCCAGTTTATATGGTGATATACTAGTTGCTGATAATTCTACTTTTACATCTTTTATACTTTTTGTATTATCATTTAATTTCAGATTAAATGATAATTTTTTCTCTGTAGATTGTTGATACCAATTATAACCTGAAAGTTCGCAATCTTTTTTTGTATAATTACTTACATCAATTCCATCAGCAGTTGAATTAACGCAAGCTTCTACACCAGAAAGTACGCCTGTATAACTAGATGAATCATTTTCAGTAAAATAACAATCAATATAACTTGATTCATCACCTAACACTTTACAGCTTATCTTATATTCTATATCATAACCAGTTATTTGAGTATTACTTAAACTATTTTTTAGATTAACATCTATACTGCTACCATCCCAATTTAAATTAGAATTTTTTGTAGTATTTATACTTAAATTATCACTAGAAAAATAGAATTTTTTAGTTTTTAAATAATAATTCCAAACTGAATTATGTATATATTTTGTATAAGTAAATGAGAGTGTTAAAATTAAACAAACTAGAAAAATTAATATAAACAAACTTTTTTTCTTAATCCTTACCATTTTATCACCTAAATTTTCTGCCAACTATTTATTTCTATATTAATAAAATCTACCAAATCTGAATACTTAATATCACTATATTCACTAGAAAAATTAAGTTTTAATCTATAATTATCCATTGTATTTGTACTTTTAACCATTTCTTTTATTGGCATATTACATACTAATTCATTATCTTCATTTCGTGTATATGATTCATCACAAGTACCAATATAAACTTCTTCATTATTTACGATTTGGTATAAATTTATTTCTAATGGTATGAAGTGATAAGTCTTTATTGTAATTTGATATTCAATTGTTACATCACTTACTTTATCATTTTTACTATTTTTTACTGAAAAATCATATTGACTGTTAACTCCTGGAACCATATCTTTTAAATTTAAACTTATTTTATCTAAATCCTGCTCCTCAAAAAGGAAACTAGCAATTTCTTGATTACTAGAAGACATTTTAGCGTCAGATGTAAAAAGGGAATATGTTATTCCTGAAAAAAATGTAATTGTTATTATTAAAAGTACAATTAAATAAAATCTTTTTTTCATATATTCCCTCCTATCTAACTATAAAATACTTTGATATTTGATCTATTCTTGTATCTCCATCATATAATTCAAATACATATTTATATCCAGTTTTATTAAATTTGTTTGGTATCAATTGAAGTTCTATATTTAGTGAAGACGCATCAATTAAATACGTTTTGTTTGATATTAAAGTTAATGAATTATTTATAAAGTCTTTTAAATCTACTAGTTTATAACTTTGATCGAATGCTGTTAATTGTTCTTTTTCATATAAAGATACTCTTACATTTAAATTCTCTATATTACTAGGTTCTAATATTTTATAAGTCATTGTTTGTGTTGTTTCTTTAAAATTAACTATCTCAGAATCATCTATATTTTCTAAAACAAATTTTTGATTAATTATTTCATTTTCACTATTTACAACAACAGGAATACTAATATAATTAGAATTAACATTTGTAAAATTATATCCATCCTCTGATATATAATTTGCTAATTGTATATAATAAGTTCCAGCTGATAATGTATTGTTGCCTTCTGCTGTTATTATTTGTAAATTTTTTGTAACTTGTCTAGAATTTCCCAAATTAACTTTAATTATATTTTCGTCATTAAATTTATAATCAATATCATCTAATTTAATAATCATATTATTTAATTTATCTTTTGAAACTATATTACCGCTTGAATCTAATACTTTAATTTGTAATCCCATATTATAATTTTCTAAAGTTGTATCTATTATTTCAATATCATTTATTGTACTAAAGTTAATTCCAGATACTAAATTTATATTTGTTTGTGAATCACTATTATAATTTATTTGTTGATTTGTATAATCACTTGTAATATATAATTTATCTTTTAATTCTATATTATCAATACAAATATTAAAAGGTTTTAAACTTGTATTCAATGTTTGATATATATATTCATTTTGTTTTTTAATCGCTAATTCAAAAGTTACATCTGTATAATTTTGAACTTCAACTACATTCTTAAAATCTACTATAATTGTATAATTTTGTGTATTATAAGTTTTATTATAATTAACAGATTCATCATAATAATTATCTGTTGACATACCAATTTCTTTAAATTTATCAAAAGAATATACATTAGTATTTTCATTTTCTACCACAAAATTATATATTTTATTAATATTTTTATCTATTAAAGTTATTTTTGTATTAACAGGTAATTTTATATTTGAAGAAAATACATGTTCATATCCTTCTTTAAATTCTAAATCTACATTACTACTAAATTCTAATTTCAATGATGAATTTGGTGTTATATATAAACTATTGTATTGATTATTATTTTTACCAATATATAAATTTTGTTCATAACCATCAAATACTATATAATCTGAATTTATATATTTAGTTTGTAAATCATTGTTTGTAACTTTAACGTATACTATATATTTTCCTGGTTCTGTTATTTCTATTACATCTTCATATGAAGACCAAACTGAAGTTGATAGTTCATCATCTGTTAATTTATTTGTTGAAACTAAATACTCAATATTTTGAATTCCAATTGAACCATAGTTTGCTACTACCGTTAAATACTCTGGTTTATTTATATAAATTTCATCTAATGGAGCTCTTTTAGTTTTCCAAACTTTATTATTTAAAGTTAACTCTACATCGAAAGTATCTGAATCAAGAGCTAAAATATCTGAGTTTATATATTCTATTTCATCGTTATATTTAATTATTTTAGCATATACAACATAATAACCAGATGATTTTATTTCTACTACATTTTCATATTTTGTCCAATCAGTTATGTTATTTAATTCTTCTTCTGTTAAAGCAATTTTATTATTTGAAATGTAATAATACTTTTCTTTAATTGGATCTATATTTGATAGTTCTTCTATGCTAAAGGTTATATTTGAAGATAAATTTATAACATTTAATTGATCACTATAATTTTTCCAAGAATGTTTTGTTATATTTATTGAAGCTGTTGGATTTTCAACTTCATCTATGTATAACGTTGGTAATGAACCATTTTTTAAAACCCAAACGTTATTTATATTATTTTTTAAATCTTTAAAATCTATATAAGAATTAAATCCCAAATTTGTATTTAAATACTCTTTATTTTTTAAATTTGTTATATCAATTGATATAAAGTCATTACTTAATGTTCCAGAATATATTGACAAATTATTTATATTATAACAATTTGTAACATTTACAACTGAATTAGAAACACTATTTATAGAATAATTATTTGTTGTATTAAAAGAATTACTTACATTAATAATACCAACATTATTTTGTGCACGTGATAAAATACCTGAAGATATTTGAGATATTATTTCACCTGAATTATATACTTTATTTAATTCTACATAATTTTGATTATTATCTATAACTCCAACAATACCAGATGCAATATTATTTCCATAAATTTCTCCTGTATTATATGAATTTTCTATTTTTAATGTATTATTAACTTTACCTACTATTCCTGAAGATATATAATTTCCATAAATTTTAGCTTTATTAATAGTATTATTAATTGAAGTATTGTTTGCCTCACTTACTATTCCTGAAGTAATTGAATTATTATAATTAATAGTATATTTTAAATTTGTAAAATTAATTTTAGTATTTTCTATATTTGATGAAGCTGTTATGTATATTTCATTTTGAACAATATTACCCAAGTTTATTTCAAAATGACCATTTGATAACGTATTATTATTTATTTTTATTTGTGTTTCACTTGAGTCATCACTTATTACATAATCACCGGTCAAAACTATTGAACTTATATTTTCCATTGGTGTACTGCCAATTTCAATAGTAGTTGTAACCTCTTCATTTGAAGCAGTTATTGATATTGGATCTATAGAACTTATTAATTGTTCATCTTGTCCATTTTCTATTACATATCCATCATATAAAACACTATTTATAGTTGAATTAATAGCAACTCCTGCTATTCCAGCAGTATTATTAACACCTAAAACAAAAGAATTTTCCACACTTAAATTTTTTATAACACCTTCTAATTCTTTAAATAATCCTGTAGAAGTGTTATCTTCATCTGATATAAATAAACCGAAGATTACAAAAGAATTACCATTTAAATTTCCCTTGAATTTATTTAAAGATTCAAATTTATTTATTTTTCCTACTGAAGAATTATTTTTTTCATAATTATCATAGTATTCACCGGTTTTTACATCTAGGTAATAGGTTACATTATTTAAAATATACAAAGCACCTTCCGTACTGTTATAATCAAATACACCTTCGTTTAAAACTATATCACCAGATAACTTAAAATATGTATTTGCATAATCTGTTACCTTTAATTGTTCTTTAAAATAAGCTAATTCTTGTCCGTTTGATATTATATATGGATTATTAACAGTACCATCACCAGTTTTATATTTTGTTGCTATTTTTCCATCCCAAGTTGTTGCTGTATAAATTGTAGTTCTATTTTTATATTTAGCAAGGGATGGAGAAACAACAAAAACCATCAAAAAAAAGATTAATATTAAAATTAAACAGCAAAATTTTTGTATTTTAGTTAATTTCTTAATAAAATCTTTTATTCTACTCATATCCATACCTCTACTATAAAAATATTATAACATATTTTTATAGTTTTTGCACCATGTATATGATAATTATTTTACTATTAATTTAATTAATCTTTTCATCTTTTTTTATTTTATCTACTTCAGTTAAAAACCAAATTTGATCTACAGTTATAGAACTTTTTTCTATTTTTTCTATTCTTAAAAGCAAATCTATTTTATTTAATAAATTTTCAATATTATCTGTATGTAAATCATCATCTGAGATATTTATTTTAGCTAATCTATATTTATTAACAATTATTTTAGAAACATCGCTATTTTCAAATAGTGTTGTACCATCCATAATAACATTTGTAGGATTCATTGCGAATAAATCAAAGTTATTAGCAATTCCCATAAGTTCATCATAATCATTAATTTCAAATACTCTTTTGATTGCTTCTTTTTTAAAGTAATCAAAACTATAATATAAATTTAAAAATTCTGATATTGTATATGATTTATTTAAAGTTTTTAATGTTTTACTTTTAATATATTCTTTATCATATTCTTTATATAATTTGAAGATTTCTTGGGCTAAGTTTGTAGAATCTACTTTTAAAGTCTTTATTTCTTCTGGATCTACTTGCTTAAAAAACAATATTCTATTACCAAATATTTTTTTATTAATAGTTGATAGTTTCTTTTCTTTTTCTAATATATTTTTTTCCAATTCTTTTACTTTAAGATCTAATTGCTTTGAATCTGCAGATAAAAATTTTTCATATGTATTTTTAAAATCTAACATTATAGGTATAAATTCTCTATAATTACTGTATTCAACTACATTTGATTTTAATTTATATATAGATTGATAAAAATTTTCCATTTCACTTTTATCATTAAAGTTTAATGAATCTAAAGATAATTCAGTATATACCTGAGTCCTAACTTTACTATCCTCTAAATAGTCATTTATATTTATTTTACCACTTCTTGCTAGATTAACTATATCGCTTATATTTTCTTCTTCAGCTCTATTTAAAGCTGTATATGCGTTTTTTAATTTAAGAAAACAATCATCGTAATTTTTAATTCCAGATTCTTGTTTTAGTTTTCTTTGTAAATCAGATATATATTTATTAAATATTTTAGAATTGTTTCTAATTAATTTTCTAAAATTAATTTCTATGTGTTCTATTAAATTAGGATTTAACCAATATATTTCTTCAAAAATTTTAGAAACTTTTGAATAATTCGAACTTTTTTTTGTTCTTACATCCAAAAATGCACTCATATATTGATTTACATAATATGTATAATCAAAGTTTTTTGAAGTTAAAAATATACCTGCTTGTTCAAACTTATCTAAAAATTCATTGATTATTTTGTTTAAAGACTCAAATTGAAAATCAGCATAATGATTTATTTGGTATATTAAATTATCAAATCCCATTTTTTCATAATAAGTATTTAGTGGATTTAAAACAAATCTAATATGTTCTAAAGTGGCTACATCATCGCTTAATTTATTTAATCTTTTATCAATAACTTTAACTTCATAATTTTTACTTTTTGATTCAATATATTTCTTAACACTTTTTTTGTAATTTTCATATTTTTCTTTTATTAAATCTATTTTTTCATTATAGTTCTTTTTATTTGTCTTTGTTCTTAAAGGTAAGGTGGAAATGAGTGTTTTTTTTGCTTCTATATCTTCTTCAATAAAATTTAAAAAATTATTCATTATCTCCCTTTCCTTTCTTTTCTATAGTTACTTTCTTTGTATCTAAAAATTGAATGAATCCATCTATATCTTTATATACTTTTATCAATTCATCTAATTTTAACTTTGATAAATCAAAATCTACTTTTTGTTCTTGTTTTTTCATATAACCACCTTTTACTCATTATAATAATCATATCCAGCTGTATCTTTTATAAAGTTAAGCTTTATTGATAAATTAGCTCCTGTTGACTTTGTCTCTAAACTGTCAATATCTTGTCCTTCTAACCATACATAGACTCTCACCTTTGTTATCCCATCTGGAACTTCAAATAAAGAACGGCTAAAGTCTACCATAGTTGTCTGTAATTCAAAATTTTCATGATTGCTTCCATCAACTATATCCATTATATTAACCCCTCTTACAGCGTTTATCATACCATATGTTGGATAATATGTTCCACTCATAAGATTAATACCATATTTACTTGCTCTTTCTTTAGCAAGGTCTGTATGTTCTGTACTATGAGGTTCATAAATTATTGATTGGCAACCATTATTACATTTAATATTTTGAATTTCATTCACACTAGATTCTAATGGAACACTACCTATTCTTAAAAAACCAACTCTTATTGAATTTAATAATCCTTGCATTTCTTCAGTACTATTTGCTTCTATTGATACATCCGTACCATTATCTAAATACAAATTATCACTTATTGGTGAACCTGTTACATTTTTTAAAAATATATCGAATGCTACAAAACTGCTTATGGCATTAATTGTTCGTTCACTCATTTTTTTTGTAGATAAATATGTATCTATTTTTCGATCATCCCTATATTCTGCACTAGTAGCATAAAATATATTAAATTTTTCATCATTTGAAGTTTTTATTCCATTAGTGGAAACAGGTCTCAAACCATACATAGGCCATTGACTTGTATTATTAGGATAAACATTTTTTAATGTTTCTATTAAATTATCTTTTGATACTTGAATAGAACTTCCAAAATTAATACCATCTAAAGAAATTGTAAGTCCACTATTATTTGAAACTACTAAATTAATAAATTTTACTTTTACATCTAGTGATGCATAAAACCATGCATAAGTTGATACTAAAAATACAACTCCCATCAAAAATGTAATTAATAAAGCAAGATTATAATTTTTTTTCTTTCTTGTTTTTTCTGGTTTTATATAAATCACCACCTTTGATATAAAATAAAGAGTAATTAGCTTACTCTTTATTTAGTACCGTTACTTTTAAACTCCTGGTTCTGGATTTGTTGGGAACTCAGCTTCACGTTCAGCTTCTAAAGCTGTATCAATATCTGGTCCATTATAATCAATATCTTCACCATTGTATCTTTCTTTAGTGAATCCAAAATTAACTGAAATTTTCTTTCCTAAAGAAGCGAAATCGTAATTATCTACATCTTGTCCTTCAAGATATACATATACTCTTACTTTTGTAACACTATTTGGAGCAAGTGTCATAAATGTTGGTCTTGTATTTCCTTTTAATACTTTCATTGTATCAGTAAAATAAGGATATGAAACTAACTTAAATCCTGCTTGTGCAGTTGTTAATTGTTCACCTGTTTTGTCTTTAATAGCTGCTTGATAATTAGCAAATGTAGCTGTGTCAGCTGTATATGTATTATATTCAGCACCATCGTATACATCAACATTATCAGCTATTGCTATTTCTCTACTTATAGCATAAGTTGCTACATTAGTAGCTGGTAAAACGTTACATTTAACTGCACCATTTTCAACAGTACCATCTTCACCATATTCATATGATTCAACTAAATTAACATTTGTCCCATCAGCTTTTCTTGCATAACAAGCTTTTTGATACCAATTAACTGCATTTGTTTCATGTTTTGTATCATTTGGTTCCCAAATTTGTCTTGTTTCACAAATTCCTGTAACACCTGTTGCTGTATCATCTTTACAAGTGATACCAGTAATATTTGCTACAGCTGAATCTGATTTAACACGTCCAATTTGTGCGAATGCAACTCTTACTGAATTTTCAATTCCTGTATTAGCTGCTCCACCATTTTCTGAAACTGTTACAGCAGAATTAGGTGTTAAATATATAGCTTCTTCATTTAATGGATTATATTCTGTATAATATTCATCACCAGACATATTTTTTATAAATAAATCGAATGCTACATATCCTTGTCCTTGTTCAACTATTTGATCTTCTCCAACATGGAAATTATTAACTCTTGATGATAATAATCTATAACCACCACGAGTTGCTGTTAAACTTGCTTTTTCATACATAATCATTCTTGAAACATCAGAGTCCATTGAACCAATTGTTGAAACTGGTTTCAACCCTTTTTCTGCCCAAGTATTAGTATTAGCTGCATATGCTTCTGCGCCTCTAGCATCTAATGTATAGGACCAATTCTCACCATCCATAGATAAGTATAGACCTTTTGTAGCTGCTATTTCTACATCAAAACTAGAAACATTAACTGTTTGCATACCTATAAACCATGTATATGTTGCAACTGTTAAGACAATAGCACATAAAGCACATACAAGAACAAGTTTTCTTATTTTCTTATTCTTTTTACTATTTCTTTTCATATAATGTCCTTTCTTTTAATTTATATTAGTTACCTCTAACTACATCAGCTGGTAATTGAGGTCCTTTTTTTCCTTCTTCTAAACCTTCGTTATAATTAACATCTTCACCATAGAATCTTTCTTTAGTGAATCCAAATTTAACAGAGATTTGTTTTCCTAATGATGCGAAATCATAGTTATCCACATCTTGTCCTTCAATATAAACATAAATTCTTACTTTAGTTATACTGTTTGGAGCAAGTGTTATAAATGTTGGTCTTTCATTACCTTGTTTAGTTTTCATTGTATCTGTAAATGTTGGATAAGCAACTAATTTGCCTGTTGCTGCTGTCTCAGCTACAGATGTTTCATATCCATTATAAGCTGTTCCATCATATACATCTACTCTATCACTATAATTAATAACTCCACTTACTGCATATGTAGGATACGCTGTTCCATCTGCAACTGTTCCACATGTTCCAAAATCTCCTGTATATGCTCCTGAAGTTGTTAAATCTTCACCTGTTCTCTTTTTACAAGATTTATTGTACCAATTAATAGCATTTTGTACGTGTTTTGTGTCATTTGGTTCCCAAATTTGAGCATCTCTTGTACAAATTCCTGTAACACTTTCATTTGAAGTACAAGTAATTCCTTGAATTGCTTTTTCATCTGTAGTAGTTGCTTTTACACGTCCAATTTGTGCGAATGCAACTCTTACTGAATTTTCAATTCCTGTATTAGCTGCTCCACCTGTTGCTGTTTTAACTTCAGATGCAGTAGTTAAATAAATTGCTTCTTCATTTAATGGGTTCATTTCAGTGTAATATTCATCACCTGATAAGTTTTTAATGAATAAATCGAATGCTACATATCCATCTTTTTCTGCTGCACCTTCATTTTCAATTTTACTAGCCATTAATCTGTATCCACCTGGAGTTGCTGTTAAACTTCCTTTTTCATACATAATTAATCTAGAAGCAGTTCCATCAATTTTACCAACTGTTGAAATAGGGATTAAACCTTTTCCTCCCCAAGTATTAGTGTTTCCATCATATACTGTAGAGAAATTATCTTTGTTAATAGTTACTGTATCACTAAATGTTTTACCATCTATTGATAAAGATAAACCATCAATTGCTGCAATTTCTACATCAAAGCTAGAAACATTAACTGTTTGCATACCAATAAACCATGCATAAGTTGAAACAGCTAACAAAACAGTACAAATTGTACAAAGTAAAGCTAGTCTTTTAACTCTTTTTGCATGTCTTTGATTTTTCTTTGTCATTTTTTCTCTCCTTCTCTCTTAGTAACAAATTCAGAATTGAAGTTCATTTCTACTTTGAATTCACCACCCAAAATATTATCTGTACATTCTGCATCGCTACCCTCTAACCATAAAACTATTGTATATTTGATTCTATCGCCAGGATTAAAATTTTCAACATGATCCATTACTACTAATTCATCATCTGTAAATGGTGTTGTATTTTTCTCAGGTGTTCCATCTTTCTTTGGTTTTGCATAAGTAATAAATTCATCATCCTTGTAAATTCTAATTCTAACAGCTTCGTCAACATTTTTTATAACATCACTTATAACAACTTCTGACCAATAGTCAGTTGATAAATCTCCGGTGTTTTCAATATAGAATGAATAACATAAATAGTTTTTACCATTATGTGATCCCTCATATTTACTTAAATCATCTGGAAGCCATTTATAAGAAATATTATCAAATGTTTCAGGGGCTGGCGCAAATAATTCAGACCTATATACTTTGTAATCAGGATTATCATAAATAATTAAACCTTTTTTATAATAAAGATTCTCATCTAGTGTTATACTAAAGTTTCCCTTATTGTAGATAATACTAACAACTAAATATAATAGCAATAAAAATAAAAGCAAAAATAATAATATAAACTTAACTTTTTTGATAAACTTTTTTCTTGATTTTAATTTTTTTGCGCTCTTAGTTATCTCATTGTTCATAATTATCAGTTCCTTTTACTTTTTTCTTCATTATTCGCTTTTACCCTTCTAACATACAATACTATTATATATTGATTATAATATAAAGAAAAAAAAATGTCAATATATGTCGACTTTTTATATAAAATTTTTTTATTTATTTTTTCTTATTGCAAAAGAAAAGAAATAGTTGTATAATTACTATTTCTCTATTTTAAATATTACTTGATATAATTGAGCCAAATCATACTCTTCTACGTCAATTTTATAACCATATTTTTCTATTTTTGAAGAGCATTCTCTTATAGCATTTATTACTTCTCTAAAATCTTCTTTTTGGATTGGTTGTTCAAATGTTGTTGGCATTATAGGATCATATTGTTTATTATAATCAGTTATTATAATTGGTTCTTGAGAAGAAGAACTTGAAATATTTTGAATACTATTATCAACATTATTTGGTGTTTGAACTGTATTTAGTGGACTATCAAAATTTGAAGATGAAAGTGTTGAACTTTCAACTATTGGTTTTGTTTCAGGGATTGCAATATCTGGTAACGCACTATTTTGTTGATCCAAAGAAGAATTTAATTGACTAGTACCATCTGATACCACAAATCCATTTGCATCAAACTGTATTGATGGAATTGATTGACTTGGTTCTGCAACAGGTGCTGGTTCCACTACTGGTGGCACAACATTTTCTACTACTGATGCCTGTGGCATACTTGTTGATCCATCTGATACTACAAATCCGTTTGCATCAAATTGTATTGATGGAATTGATTGACTTGATTCTGCAACAGGTGTTGGTTCCATTACTGGTGGCACAACATTTTCTACTACTGGTTGTTGTGGCATACTTGGTACTGGATTCTGCATAAATGTATCAACTGGATTCATTATTGGAGATACCATTGGTTCTTGAACTGGTGCACTCATCATTACTGGTGATGGATTTGTTACAGGTTCTACTGATGCCTGTGGCATACCTGATGTACCATCTGATACTACAAATCCGTTTGCATCAAATTGTATTGATGGAACTGATTGACTTGGTTCTGCAACAGGTGTTGGTTCCATTACTGGTGGCACAACATTTTCTACTACTGGTTGTTGTGGCATACTTGGTACTGGATTCTGCATAAATGTATCAACTGGATTCATTATTGGAGATACCATTGGTTCTTGAACTGGTGCACTCATCATTACTGGTGATGGATTTGCTACAGATTCTACTGATGCCTGTGGCATAGCGTTTGTAATATTAGCACTATTTGTTCCAAAAATATCAAAATTTGGAGCTGGTTGTTGTGGCATACCTCCTAAATTTAAATTTGTATTCATATCTAATTCCCCTTTTCCTTTTTGTTCTTCTATTTCACTTGTTTTTGAATTTTTTAATTTATCTATTTCATCATCTGTTTTTCTAACAGTCAATCGTTCTTTTACTATTTTATCTAACATTTCATTTTGAAGTTTTGATGTTGGTAAACGTAACAATGACCTAGCATGACGCTCAGAAATTTTATTATCCAATAAAGCTTCTTGAACTTCATCAGATAAATTTAAAAGCCTTATTTTGTTTGCTATAGATGGTTGACTTTTACCTAATTTTTCAGCTAACCCATCCTGAGTTACATATCCCATATCTAAAATTTTTTTATATGATAAAGCTTCTTCTATTGGAGTTAAATTCTTTCTTTGAATATTTTCAATTAAAGCAATTTCTGCACTATCTTTATCGTTTAAATTTTTAACTATAACAGGTACTGTATCTTTTCCAGCAAGTACACTTGCCTTATATCTTCTTTCACCTGCTATTATTTCATACTTATCTCCAATTGTTCTAACAACTAAAGGTTGAATAACACCATGTTCTTTTATCGAATCAGACAAATCTAGAATTTCATCCTCATCAAATTGAATCCTTGGTTGAAATCTGTTAGGTAATATATCATTAATATCAACATCAATCACCCTAGACGAATTCTCATTCATGCTATCCCTCCTTTTATTCTCTAAAACTATTTTACAATATTTATTTATTTTTTACAATAGTTTTGGGAAATATTTGTGATTTTTTTGGGAAATATTATTGTTTCGTTATTTTATAAGTATTTCCCAAACAAAAAAGACTAATTATAGTGGATTAGTCTTAATTAAATTAAATCTTCTTGGATACTTCAAATTTGTCTCGTTTTGTTTTTTAATTAATAAAATTGAACGATTACTATTTTCTATTGGTAACAAAAATTGTTCTGTTTTTTCTAATGTACAATTTAATTTTTTTAATGCATTATCATATTTTTCATTTTCTAAATTAGCCTTCATTGGCAAAAATAACCCATTTACTTTAAGTATCGGGATGCTATATTCAAGTAAAATATTTAGGGGAGCCACCGCACGCGCAGTTACTATATCAAATAAATCTCTATTTTTTATTCCATATTCTTCTATCCTAGAATGAATAGCTATTATACCTTCTAAACCTAATTCTTCTATAACTTTATTCAAAAATATAATTCTTTTATTTAATGAATCTATTAATGTTATTTTTAAGTCAGGATAAAATATTTTTAATATAATGCCCGGAAAACCAGCTCCCGTTCCAATATCACATAATGTTTTATAATTGTTTAAATCTACAACCTTAGCAAGGGTTAAAGAATCATAAAAATGTTTTAAATATACTTCATCATGATCTGTTATACCAGTTAAATTCATAACCTTATTATATTCTATTAATAGATTATAATATTTTTCAAGTTTATCTAATTTATCTTTAGTTACATTTATACCTAATAAATTCAATTCTTCTACAAATTTATTTTGATTCATAAAAATATTCTTTCTTTATATATATCATTATAAGGGATATATCTGCTGGATTTACTCCACTTATTCTTAATGCTTGGCCTATTGATGTAGGGCGAATTTGTTTTAATTTTTGTTTTGCTTCACTTGCTAAATTATGTATTTTATCATAATCTATATCATCAGGAATTTTTTTATTATCCAAATCTACCATTTTTTCTGATTCTTTTATTTCTTTTACTATATATCCTTCATATTTTATATTTATTTCAACTTGTTCTAAAACTTCATCATCATACTCTTCAATTAAATATGGTTTAATATATTCGATTCTTATTTCAGGTCTTTTTATCAAATTATAAAAAGTAATCGCATCTTTTATTTCTGAAACTCCTAAACTAGTTAAATATTCATTTATTTCTTTCTTAGGAGTAAGTTTGTTGTTTTTTAAAAATTCAGTTAATTCTTTTATTTTTTTCTTTTTATTTAAAAATTTATTATATCTTTCTTCATTTATTAATCCAATTTGATATCCGTAATCTCTAAGTCGCATATCTGCATTATCATGTCTTAATAATAATCTATATTCTGCTCGCGAAGTAAGTAATCTATATGGATCAATAATACCTTTTGTTACTAAATCATCAATAAGTACGCCTATATAAGCTTCATTTCTTTTTAAAATTAATGGTTCTCTATCCTCTATTTTAAGGGAGGCATTAATTCCAGCTATTAAACCTTGACCTGCTGCTTCCTCATATCCACTTGTACCATTTATTTGTCCAGCTGTAAATAAACCTTCTACTACTTTAGTTTCTAATGATTGTTTTAACTGTTTTGAATCTATTGCATCGTATTCAATTGCATATGCATACTTATTTATTATAGCATTCTCTAATCCAGGTAAACTATGAACCATTTTATCTTGAATATCTTTTGGCATGCTTGTTGAAAAACCTTGAATATATATATCATCATAATATACACTTTCTGGTTCTAAAAATAATTGGTGTCTTTCTTTATCTGCAAATCTTGTTATTTTATCTTCTATTGATGGACAATATCTAGGACCTATACCTTTAATATCTTTAAGACCACCATACATACTAGATTTGTGTAAATTCTCTTTTATTATTTTGTGAGTTTCTGGTTGTGTGTATATTAGATGGCACGGAACTTGTTTATCTTTATCATAATAAATTTTATTATCAAAACTAAATGTCCAATACCTATCATCACCATTTTCAACTTGTGTACGTGAAAAATCTATAGAACTTTTTTCTATTCTTTGTGGTGTACCAGTTTTCAATCTTATTACATTAAACCCATATTCTCTTAATTTATCACTTAAATGATTACTTGGTTTTTCGCCATGTGGACCTTGTCTAGTCCTTGTATCACCTACAAGTATATCTGATTTCAAATATGTACCTGTTGTAAGTATTACCACTTTAGATTTTATTTCAGTTCCATCTTGTAATACTACACCCTCTATTTTATTATTTTTTATTATTAAATCTTCTACTAAAGCTTCTTTAATTTCTAACATAGGTGTATTCATCAATGTTTTCAACATGTTTTTAGGATATGTTATTTTATCTGCTTGAGCTCTTAAAGCCCTTACTGCAGGACCTTTAGCACTATTTAACATTTTAATTTGAAGTAAACTTTTATCAGCATTTCTTCCCATTTCTCCACCAAGAGCATCAATTTCACGAACGACTATACCTTTAGCACTACCACCTATTGATGGATTACATGGCATATCTGCTATATTTTTTATATTTCCTGTTACTAATAAAGTTTTATGATTTTTTCTAGCACTCGCCAAAGACGCCTCACAACCTGCATGTCCTCCACCTACTACTATTACATCATACATAAGTATCGCCTATCTTTCTATTTTGTTATTAAAATATAAATACCCATTATAAATAAATATAATAAACTTAATATATTTAGAAATAAACCAATTCTATTTTTTTTAGTTTTTTTCTTTTTATAACCAATATGTGAAAATATTAATCCAATAAATGAAACAACAATATTTACAAAAAAAAGTGTTATATCAGTTGATACATAACTATAAGGATTTTCGTATGCACCATAATAATTAATCATGTCTATAAAAAATTTTATTAATTCAACATTTATTAAAATTGATATAATACCTATTATTAATCCTATTATTGATACTATATTTCCAGGTATTTTTATTTTATATTTTTTATATATAAATTTTTGATTAACTAAAAGACCACAATTATCACATACATCTGATCTTTTTGGTAATTTTTTACCACAATTTTTACAAATTACTTTCATTTAACCCTCTTTATTTTCCTAAACAAAATTGACTAAACAATTGATCAATTAATTCATCACTATAAGTTTCTCCAATTATTTCACCCAAAATTGACCATACTTGTTTTAAATCTATTTCTACCATATCTATAGGCATATTATTTTTAATTCCATCATTTACTGATTCTAATGAATTAAGTGCTGATCTTACTAAAGCAATTGATCTCGCACTACTTAAATAAGTAAAATCACCTTTATCTATCATATCTAAATTAAACATTTCTTTTATTTTATTTCTTAATTTATCTATTCCTATATCATCTTTTACTGACAATTCTATATAATTATCTAATATACTTTTATCTAATTTATTATCTAAATCTATTTTATTTACAATCACTATATTATTTTTATTTTTTATTTTATCAAGAACCAATAACTCATCTTTTGTAATTATTTCATTATTATTTAAAACATATAAAATCAAGTCTGCTTCTTCGATTAAATCTAAACTTTTTTTAACACCTATTTTTTCTACCAAATCATCCGTTTTTCTAATTCCTGCTGTATCTATTATATTAAGAACTATTCCATCTATGGATATTGTTCCCTCAACTATATCCCTTGTCGTTCCAGCAATATCAGTTACTATAGCTTTATTCTCATTTAATAATCTATTTAATATGCTACTTTTACCTACATTTGGGCTTCCTATAATAATTGTTTTAATTCCATCTTTTATCAATTTACTATCTTTTGATTTATCTAATATATTTTTTAATTTTAATTCTATGTCTTGAGTTTTTTCTTTAATCTTATTTATAGTCATAATCTCAATATCTTCATATTCTGGATAATCTATATTTACTTCTATGTTTGCTAAAAGTTCTATTATTTGTTGTCTTAGATTTTTTATTAATTTTGATACCTCACCATTTACTTGATTAATAGCTAATTTTCTTGATTTTTCTGTTTTTGAATTAATTAAATCCATTACTCCTTCTGCTTCTATTAAATCTATTCTACCATTTAAAAAAGCTCTTTTAGTAAATTCACCAGGTTCTGCTAATCTGCAGCCATGAGTAAGTAAAAGTTCTAAAACTTTATTTGTAATAGCTATACCTCCATGAGTATTTATTTCAACAACATCTTCACAAGTAAAAGTTTTTGGTGATTTCATTACACTTACCAAAACCTCATCTATTTCTTTACCATTATCAACTATATATCCATAGTTTATAGTGTGTGATTCTACATTTGTTAAATTTTTTCCTTTAAATATCTTATTTACTATATCAATAGCTTTGTCACCACTTACTCTTATTATGGCTATAGCCCCTACTCCTAAAGTTGTTGATATAGCTGCTATTGTATCATTCATATAATCACTTCCAACGTATGTATTATATCAAAAGATTAGTTATTTTTAAATACTTAAAAAAAAATTTACTAAATTAATAGTAAATTTTACTTTTCAACATATCTTATTACTACATATCTATTTGGTTCTTCACCAAAACTTTCTGTTTCTATATTATAGTACTCAGATGCAATTGAATGAACTATTCTTCTTTTATAAGAATTCATTGGATCTAGTTTTATTTCATCCTTTGTCTTTAAAACATCATTTATTATTCTTTTTATATCACTTTCAAAGAATTTTTCTTTTTTGGCTTTATAATTAGAAGCATCCAAATTAACTTTTACATTAAATTTAATTTGGTTACTTATTGTTTGTCTTAATAAATTTTGTAAAGATGTAAGTGTTCTACCATCTTTTCCTATTAATATAGGATTATTATTTGAAAACATCTTTACACTAAATACGTCCTCATCTTCATTTACTTCAAACTTTGTTTCTAATCCAATTTGATTAGTTACATTTGTTAAATAATTTTTAATAAATGCTTTAATATCTTCTTTTTTTACTACTTCCATAGTATATAAATCATTTTCTTCGTACTCTTTAGCAAGTATTTCATTATTATATACATCTAAATCATCTAAACATTTTAATCTACATTTTTCTTCTGTTTCATCTTGATACTTAAAAACTTCTATCATATTACTTACTCCTTTTAACTATTATATTTTGTATTATAGTAAATAAACTATTTGCTATCCAATAAAGTATAATTGCTGTTGACATACTAAATGATGTTACAAATATAACTACTATCATAATATTAAACATTAAATTCATTTGTTTTGTTTGATCTGGACTAGTAAGACCTGTATTTTTATTCATTTTAAATGAGAAATATGTAACAAGACCTACAAGTATTGGTAATATTAAATAATACCAATTACCTACTTCTGCGGCAGCTAATGGAGTAATTCCCATATGTAATCCTAAAAATTTTCCTTCAAATAAAAGTGGTAATCTATTTAATGCTTCATAAAAAGCAAAGAATAATGGAATTTGAATAAAACCTAATAAACAACCAGCTATAGGATTAATTTTAAACTCTTTATAGACAGCCATCATTTCATTTGATTTCATCATCATAGATTCTTGATCTGTTTTATTCGCATATTTTTTCTCTATGCGTGCTAATTTAGGTTGAGCTTTCTTTATATTTTCAGATTGTTTCAAACTCTTAAACGTTATTGGAAATAAAATCAATCTTATTAAAAGTGTTACTATTATAATAGAAAGACCATAACTATTTCCTAAAATTTTTCCAATATTTACTAAAACCCATGCTAAAGGTTTTACAAATACACTTGTCCAAAGAGTTTCATATCCACCTTCTATTACAGAAATCTTAGTACACTTTGGTAATTTATCTATATCAATTATATTATTAATTTTTTTTGTATAATCCTTTTTAGATAAATCTCCATCTTCATATAATTTTTTGTAATCTTTTTTCTTTTGGTTTAATGCTTTTTTATATTCATCCTTTAATTCTATTGGTTGACATAAAACGTTTTCTACTAAAACTTGTTTAGTTTTATCATCTCTTATTATTTTACCATTTGCGTCTTTTAATTGTTTTGTACATCCTGTTAACAAAATCATTAATAAAAGAACTACTACTAGTGTTTTTTTCTTATTCTTCATATTTTTTCTCCTTTATTAATTTTAAATTTTCAAGGGATTTTAATAAATTATCTTTTCGTTCTTCAAAAGTTCTTTCTTTTATTCCCTTACCAACTATTATAATACAATTAAAGTTATTTTGATAGTCTTTTTGATCAATAATATATTTTAATTGCCTTTTTACTTTATTTCTATTAACAGCATTACCTATTTTTTTACCAACAGACAAACCAAATTTATAAACATTATTTGTATTTCTTTCAACATAAATAATGTAGTCTTTAAACTTATATGGTTTATTGTTATGAATTATTCTATCAAAATCTCGACTTTCTTTTATTATATTAATCTTTTTCATTTAATCATTCCTTTATAAAAATAAAACCACTGACGAATCAGTGGAATATTAATGAGATAAAACTTTACGTCCTTTTCTTCTTCTATTATTTATCATTTTTGTTTTCATACGAGCCATGAAACCTAATTTTTTACTTTTTCTATGATTATTTGGTTGATATGTTCTTTTCATTTTAACACCTCCATTATATATAATTTTTCTGCTTGCTTTATAAATTATATATATTTTTTTGTTTTTTGTCAATGTTTTTATTTCATTATTTAAATTTTGGTTTTGGGAAATACTAAAATTCTTTTTATTAATTATTTCCCAAAAAAATTTATTTATTTGAGTTATGCACATTTTTGTTTATAATTTTATTGTTGATAATAATTATGCACAAAATATTGCACTTATAAACAAAATGTTTAAAATGTTCACATGTTTTTGTGTATAAATTTATGCACAAAATTGTTGATAAGTTATATAAAGTTATATTTTTAAACATTTATAATTGTTTAAAAGTTTTGTTAACATTTTTATTTATAAACATTATTTCTTTATTTTTTTATTAATTAAAATGTTCATAACACATTTTTCTACATTTTTTTAAGTTTATGCACATATTTCTATTTTTTTGTTGTTTTTAAATAAAATTTATTGTAAAATATAGGTGTATAAGTTTTAAGGAGGTAGTAATATGGATTTAAATAACATATGGAATTCTTTTTTAGAAAAAATCAAATTACAAATATCTGATATTGCATATGATACTTGGTTTTCAGAAACTAAACTGATTAATTTAAATAATAACGTTGCTACCGTACTAGTTCCTTATCATATACATAAAAAGAATTTAAGTGAAAATTACAACGATATTATAGAAGAAGTATTTACTGAAATAACAGGTTCTAACTTTAAATTTAATTATGTTATTGAAGAAGAAGTAGATAATATTTTAAGTGAAAATACACAAGTTATTGGTGTTCCTAATAATAATGAAGTATATGAAACAAATCTAGATCCTAAATACACATTTGAAAACTTTATGATTGGTCCTAGTAATAAATTTGCTGCAACTAGTGCTCTTGCTGTTGCTGAACAGCCTGGAAAAATGTATAATCCATTATTTATATATGGTTCTAGTGGACTTGGAAAAACACATCTTATGCATTCAATAGGTAATTATATTGTTAAAAATAGCAATAAAAAAGTCTTATATATTACTTGCGATAATTTTGTCTCTGATTTTGTTGATATATGTAGAAAAAATGCTGGATCAAATAATATGGATGCTATAAAGCAATTTAAAAATAAATATAGAGATATAGATGTACTTATGATTGATGATATTCATAATTTAGTAGGTGCGACTAGTGCACAACAAGAATTTTTTAATACCTTTAATGAATTATATAATAATGAAAAACAAATTATAATATCATCCGATAGATCTCCTGACGACATAAAAAAGTTAGAAGAGCGTTTAAAAACTAGATTTAATTGGGGATTACAAGTTAATATTTTACCTCCTGATTTTAAACTTAGAATGTCTATCCTAAATAAAAAAATAGAAAATAATGAGTTGTCTGGGGTCGTTCCTGAAGAGGTTAAAGAGTATATTGCTAGTAATTGCGTAGGGGATGTAAGGAAGCTTGAAGGTGCAATTACTCGTGTATTTGCATTCGCTACTATGATGAATGGTTCTGATATAACACTTGAACTTGCTATTGATGCATTAAAAGATTATTTTGTTAAAACAATTGTTTCAAAAAATAAAATGGATCAAGTAGTTCAAATTATTTGTGAACATTATAATCTAACCCAAGAAGAACTATTGAGCAAGAAAAGAAGTAACGAAATTGCTATACCTAGACAAGTAGCAATGTATATTTGCAGAGTTTATTTGGATGAAAATTTAACTAAAATAGGTATACAATTTGGTGGAAAAAACCATACAACTGTAATGCATGCCGTAGATAAAATTAAAAAAGAGATTTTAAGAGATGATATTTTAAATTCTGAAATACAAAAAATGGTTAATGAAATAAGATAATGTGTAAAAAATATAAATATAAACTTTTTATGCACATACATTAATGCCTTATAAATAAAAGAAAAAGTGGGTTATCAACATTATGAACATTAATAAAAATAATATATATTAGAAAGAAGGAATAATATGAAATTAAAAATTAAACAAAAAGTGTTAATGGAACATTTAAATTATGTTATAAGAGGTATTTCAAATAAAAATTTAATTCCTATTTTAAATTGTATAAAATTTGAATTAAATGATGAAGGTTTATATTTATTAAGTACAGATAATGAACTTGCAATTAAATCTTTTATTCCAAAAGAAAAAATTGAAGAAATTGAAATACAAGGAGAATTATTAATATCTGGTAGATATATATATGATATAGTAAAAAGATTAGATAATGAAATTATTAATATAGAAGAAATTATTGATTCTCAAGTTTTAATAACAACAGCTAATTCTTCATTTAAATTAAATTGTAATAATGTAAATGAATTTCCTGATTTAGATTTAGAATTTACTAATACTCCTATATTAATAGATCAAAAAATATTTAAAACAACTATTAATCAGACTATATTTGCAGCTTCTAATCAAGAAAGTAGACCAATTTTAACAGGTATAAACTTTAAAGTAAATAATAATTTAATGGAAGTAACTGCTACAGATTCATATAGATTATCTAAAAAAAGAATTACTTTAGATACAGCTGTTGAAGATAATATAGATATTATCATCCCAAGTAGGAATGTAAATGAAATAACTAAATTAATGTTAGATGATGAAGAAAAATGTGAAATGCATATATTTACAAATAAAGTAATATTTAAAATAAAAAATTTAATCGTAATGACAAGACTTATAAATGGTAATTATCCAGATACAAATAAACTAATTCCTGATAATTTTGATTTAAAAATTAAAATTAAATTAGATAATTTTTATAATTCAATTGATAGAGCATCACTTTTAACAAATTCAGAAGAAAAAAATATTATAAAATTAGAAACAAAAGGAGATATAATGATTATCTCATCTAATATTCCTGAAATAGGAAATGTAGAAGAGAAAATTAATATTGAAAAAAGTAATGATTCTGATATAAAAATTTCTTTTAGTTCTAAATATATGATGGATGCAATAAAAACTTTTGAAAGTGATGAAATTGAATTATTATTTAATGGTGAAATAAAACCTATAATATTAAACTATGTTGATAACAATGATTTAACACAGTTAATATTACCAATAAGGACTTATTAATAAAAATAAGAGTGTATAACTTACACAAAAATAAAGTTATACACTTTTTTTGTATAAAAAATTACAAAAATTGAATTTTATCGACATAATTCTATTTATTTCGACAACTTGGTAGTGTATAAGAGTACACAAGGAAGGGGGATATTATGAAAGAATATGAGATAAATTCATCTACAATGGCAATAGTACCGTTAGATGATAGTAATTCAATGGTATATGAAGAAGAAGAAAATTATGTTGTAAAACAATCAGCAAATAGTATAATTAAAAAAAATTGTGAATTTTATGGTAGTTCATATCAAGGTAGATGTGTAGGAACAAAGGCATTAACTGGTATAAAAACTAAATTTCCAATTATAATAGAAGAGAGTAGAAATATAATATTTTTTCCAACAACATCAGCAAGAACTCAACAAGCTACTTGGATTGCTTTAAATAAAATAGATAAATATAAAAAAATATATAATGTAAATAATAAAAGTGAAATAATTTTTAAAAATTTAAATAAAATGAATATAAATATTTCGTTTTATTCACTTGAAAATCAAATTTATAGAGCAAACATGTTAAAAGTAAAATTATATGAGATAAAAAATATGAGAAAAGATTGAAAAAAACAATTTTTTCTTTTTTTATTGCTTAAATTATGGTATAATTATATATGTGTATAGGAGTATTAATTCGTATGAAAATTAAAAATAGGGGGATATAATGATGAAAAGAGAACTTTTATGTATTTAAAAAAAATAAAATTGCACAATTTTAGAAATTATAGTAGTTTGCAGTTAACTCTTACAAAAGGAATAAATATAATTTATGGAAATAATGCTCAAGGTAAAACAAATTTGTTAGAAAGTATATTTGTTTTAGGTTCAACAAAATCACATAGAAGTTTTATTGATAATAGTTTAATAAAAAAAGATGAGGAATATTTAACTATAGAAGGTATTTATAATGATTCGTCAGATAATAAATTAAATATATATATAGATAATAAAAATAAAGTATTAAAATATAATGGAGATGTTGTAAAAAAAGTAAGTGATTATATATCATTACTTAATATTATAATATTTTCGCCAGATGATTTAGAATTAATAAAAGGTTCTCCTATAAACCGAAGGAAATATTTAAATTTAGAATTGTCTCAATTATATAGTAATTATTATATTCTTATTAATGAATATAATAAAATACTTAAAATTAGGAATGAATATTTAAAAAAATTAAGTAAACAAGAATCAATAGATATAAATTATATTAATATTTTAACTGGTTATTTAGTTGATAAATCAATTATGATATACAAATTACGTAATAAATATGTTAATAAAATAAATGATTACTGTAAAAAAATTTATAATGATATTATGAACATAGATGGATTTAATATTAAGTATGTTCCAAATATAGGTATAGATATAAATGATCCTAATATAAAACAAATTTTATTAGAAGAATATAATAAACGTTTAACATATGATATGAAAATTTGTTCAACAGATATAGGACCACATAAAGATGATATTGAGTATTATTTAAACGATAAAAATTTAAAGTATTATGGTTCTCAAGGGCAACAAAGAATTGCTGTATTAGCTTTTAAATTAGCTGAAATAGAAATATTTAAAAAATACAAGGAAACGACTCCAATTTTATTACTAGATGACATTTTTAGTGAATTGGATGATAAAAAAAAGAATAACTTGTTAAAGTATATAAATAAAAATATACAAACAATTATAACAACTACTGATTTAAATAATTTAGATCCAAAATTAATTAAAAAATCTAAGTTATTTAATATAAATAATGGTAACATCGTAAAAATAAAAGAGGTGAAGATAGATGAATGAAAATTTAAATCATTATGATGCATCAGACATTCAAGTATTAGAAGGATTAGAAGCTGTTAGAAAAAGACCTGGTATGTATATAGGTACGACAGATGTAAAAGGATTACATCATTTAGTTTGGGAAATAGTTGATAACTCAATTGATGAATCTTTGGCAGGTTTTTGTAAAAATATAGAGGTAGTTATTAATAAAGATAATTCTATAACAGTAAAAGATGATGGACGTGGTATACCAGTTGATATCCATCCAAAAACAAAAAAATCAACTGTTGAAACAGTTTATACAGTATTACATGCAGGAGGAAAATTTGGTGGTGGCGGATACAAAGTATCTGGTGGATTACACGGAGTAGGAGCTTCTGTTGTTAATGCTTTATCAAAATGGGTAGAGGTAAAAGTTTATAAAAATGGTAAGATATACTATATTCGTTTTGAAAATGGTGGACATACAGTAGAACCACTAAAAGAAATTGGAGAATGTGATATTAATAGAACAGGTACTGTAGTAACATTTAAACCAGATTCTGATATATTTGATACTGATATATATGA
This sequence comes from uncultured Bacilli bacterium, assembly GCA_934167485.1. GTDB lineage: Bacteria > Bacillota_I > Bacilli_A > RF39 > UBA660 > UMGS1613. The sequence goes on along the minus strand of CAKPKL010000005.1, from coordinate 4,451 downwards.
TTATAATACTTTAATGGTGAGAATAAGAGAATTAGCATTCTTAAATAGAGGTTTAAGACTTACTTTAAGAGACGATAGAGACCAAGAAGATACTACTGGTGAGACATTTATGTATGAAGGTGGTATAAGTGAGTATGTAAAATTTATTAATCAACAAAAGACTGTTATTCACGATAAAATAATACATTTAGAAGGTTCTGAAGCTGGTGTATTTTTTGAAGTAGCTATGCAATATAATACAGGTTATAATGAGAATATTTATTCTTTTGTAAATAATATTAATACACATGATGGAGGAACACATGAAGAAGGTGTTAAAAGAGCGCTAACACGAGTTATTAATAATTATGCAAGAAAAAATAATTTATTAAAAGAAAAAGATGAATCTTTAACTGGTGAGGATGTTAAAGAAGGTTTAACAATGATAATATCTTGTAAGCATCCAAATCCACAATTTGAAGGACAAACAAAAGGAAGATTAGGTAATAGTGAGGTAAGAAAATTAGCAGATAATGTTTTTAGTGAAGGTTTTGAAAAGTTTTTACTAGAAAATCCTACAGAAGCAAGAACTATAGTAGATAAAGCAATGGTTGCTTGTAAGGCTAGAAATGCAGCTAAAAAAGCTCGTGAAATAACAAGAAAAAGCGAAATGCAAACTACAAACTTCTTTGGAAAATTATCAGACTGTAAGAGTAAAGATCCAAAAGTTTCAGAAATATTTATAGTTGAGGGAGATTCAGCAGGAGGAAGTGCAAAAAAAGGTAGAGACTCAATGACCCAAGCAATTTTACCACTTAGAGGTAAGATTTTAAATGTAGAAAAGAATAGATTGGATAGAGCTCTTGGCAATGAAGAAATAAGATCAATAATAACTGCATTTGGTACAGGTATAGGTGAAGAATTTAATTTAGAGAAACTTAGATACGATAAAATAATAATTATGACAGATGCCGATGTAGATGGAGCCCATATTCGTGTATTATTATTAACTCTTTTCTATAGATTTTTTAGACCTATTGTAGAAGCAGGGCATGTTTATGCTGCACAACCACCATTATTTAGAATTAGACATGGTAAAACACGTAAATATGTATTAGATGAAGCAGAAAAAAATTCATATTTAAATACATTACCAGAAAATGTAAGATCTCGTGCAGAAATTACTCGTATGAAGGGTTTAGGAGAAATGGATCCAGAAGAATTAAATGAGACTACTATGGATATAGAAAAACGTATATTAAGAAAAATAACAGTAAATGATTGTATGATGGCAGATCAAGTATTTGCTAAATTAATGGGTGATGAAGTAGAACCTAGAAGAAAATTTATTGAAGAAAATGCCAAATATGTACAAAATTTGGATATATAGGAGGTTTATATGGAAGAAGAAAATAGAAATTTAGAACAAAATAATGAAGAAATACAAAAAGAAGAAACATCTTTTAAAGATACTTTCCATGAGAGAGATAAACTTTCTGAAAATAATATAGTAAAAGAAGTAGAAGATTCATTCTTAGATTATTCTATGAGCGTTATAACTTCACGTGCAATCCCAGATTTAAGGGATGGTTTAAAACCAGTACATAGAAGAATTTTATGGTCAATGTATGAAGAAGGTAATACACCTGATAAACCACATAAAAAGAGTGCAACAACAGTAGGATATGTTATGGGACATTATCACCCACATGGTGATTCAAGTATTTATGAAGCAATGGTTCGTTTAGCTCAAGATTTTAATGAACGTTATATGTTAGTAGATGGTCATGGTAACTTTGGTAATATCGAAGGTGATGGAGCCGCTGCATATCGTTATACAGAAGCAAGATTATCAAAAATATCATTAGAATTATTGAGAGATATTGGTAAAGATACTGTAGATATGGATTTAAACTACACTGAGACAGAAAAAGAACCAAGAGTATTACCAAGTAGATTTCCAAACATATTGGTAAATGGTTCTATGGGTATAGCAGTAGGAATGGCAACTAATATTCCACCTCATAATTTAGGCGAAGTAATAGATGGTTGTGTAGCTTTTATAGATAATTCAGAAATAGATACATTAGGTCTTATGGAATATATAAAAGGTCCAGATTTTCCAACAGGTGGTATAATACTTGGAAATTCAGGTATTAGAAAGGCTTATGAAACTGGTAGAGGTTCTATAACTATTAGAAGTAAGGCTGAAATAGAGGAAAAAAATGGTCATAGTGCAATAATAATAACTGAAGTACCATATGGTACAAGTACTATGGATTTAAAAACAAAAGTAGCTGAATTAGTTCATAATAAAACATTAGAAGGTATAGCAGATTATCACACTGATTTAAAAAATGGTGTAAAAATAACAATAACATTAAAAAGGGATGCGAATCCACAAGTTGTATTAAATAATTTATATAAGCATACATCTTTTCAAACAACGTATGGAATAATATTTTTAATGTTAGATCAAGGAACACCTAGAACATTAGGTTTGAAAGATATAATATCAAAATATATCGATCATCAAAAAGAAGTTATAATAAGAAGAACTAGGTATGATTTGAAAAAATCAGAAGCAAGAGTTCATATATTAGAAGGATTTAAAATAGCACTTGATAATATTGATGAAGTTATAAAGATAATTAAGGGATCAAAAACAGATCAAGAGGCAAGAGTTACCTTAATGAGTAGATTTGGTTTATCTGAAATACAATCTGATAATATCTTAGAATTAAAATTAAGACGTTTAACTGGCTTAGAAAGAGATAAAATAGAACAAGAATTAAAAGATTTATTAGAACTAATTGAAGAATTAAGATCAATATTGGCAAGCGAAGCTAAAGTATTGAGTATAATCAAAGATGAATTATTAGATATTAAGCGCAGATTTGCTGATGATAGAAGAACAGAAATAGATATGACAGCAATAGATTATATAGACGATGAATCATTAATTCCAGTAGAGGATTTAGTAGTAACACTTACAAACAAAGGATATATTAAAAGAGTTACAAGTGATACATATAAATCACAAAATAGGGGTGGTGTAGGAATTAAAGGAATGTCTACAAATGAAGAAGATTTTGTAGAGAATATTCTTTCTATGACAACACATGATTATATAATGTTCTTTACAAATAAGGGAAAAGTATATAGAATGAAAGGTTATGAAGTTCCTCTATATAGCAGACAATCAAAAGGATTACCTATTATTAATTTATTACCTTTAGAAAAAGATGAAAAAGTTAATGTTATGTTAAAGGCAACTCCAAAAGATACGCCAGCATACGTTGTACTTTGTACACAAAAAGGAGTTGTTAAGAGAACAGATATAAAAGAATTTGAAAATATTAGAACAAATGGAAAAATAGCTATAACATTAAAAGAAAATGACGAATTAATTTCAGCAAAAATAACTGAAGGAACTAGTGAAATATTAATAGCTTCTTCAAATGGTAGATTAATTAGATTTAAAGAAGATGAAATAAGAATGATGGGAAGAACTGCATCTGGTGTACGTGGTATTGACGTTGGAGAAGGAATAGCAGTAGGTATGGAAGTAACATCAACAGAATCAGAAAATGTATTAGTTGTAACAGAAAATGGTTACGGTAAAAAAACAACAATAGATCAATATCGAATGACACATAGAGGTAGTAAGGGAGTAAAAGCTTTAAATGTTACAGAAAAAAATGGAAATATTGTTTCGTTTAAGATAGTAAATGGTGATGAGGATTTAATAATTATAACTGATAGTGGAATGATTATTAGGTTATCATTATCTCAAGTATCATCAACAGGACGTGTAGCTCAAGGTGTTAAATTAATTAATCTTAAAGATAATCAAAAAGTAAGTACTATAGCTGTTATTGAACATGAAGAACAACAAGATGAAATAGAAGAAAATAACGAAAACAATTAAAAAGAATGTTTCACGTGAAACATTCTTTTTATATTAATTCTATTTACATAGATAAATTATTATAAAAAGTTGCAATAAATTTAGAATTATAATATATTATTATTGCACAACATTTATATTTGAAACAGGTCAGAGAAGGAATTCAGCAGCCTTAAGAATCTCTAAATGTGTGTGCTTTTTTATTACTTAATATTTATGTTTCACGTGAAACATGTACAAATATATAAATTTAGCAGTAATGTTTCACGTGGAACATAGGTAGAATATATATATAAAATACATAATTATGTGAAATATATATAAATATGTAAAAATTGAACAATGTTTCACGTGAAACATGATACTAAGTACATTGTATAAATTGAACAATGTTCCACGTGAAACATAAATATAACATATATTTGTAAAAATTATATTAAAGAAAAAACAATGTTCCACGTGAAACATAGATAAAAATAAAATATAATGTTTCACGTGAAACATGATACTAAGTACATTGTATAAATTGAACAATGTTCCACGTGAAACATAAATATAACAT